>JBOHGE010000029.1:0-72361 GCA_050700055.1 Pseudonocardiaceae bacterium | reverse complement strand
AATTTGTCGTTTTCGGCACCCAAACAGTGATCACCATACGAGGTCGTCGGCCGAGGTCATCATCGTTGTCGTCGCACCGTTTGGGAGAACTCCTCTACGACCAGGGGCACTTCGCGGCGCGCGGCGGTGGGCGGCCACGGCTGGTGGGGTCGACGGAAGGCATGGGTCACCTCGGGTCAGGGCGGCCGACGGGAAGTGCGGTGTGTACATCAGCTGAACAGGGTGGTCTGTTCGGGTTGAGCGGCTCGCGCGGGGTAGCCGGCCAGTGCTCGGAGCTGGCGGAGATCGACCCAGTCGGCATCGGTGACCATGCGGATGAACAGCTCGACGGTGACTTCGACGTCGGCCATCGCCCGGTGTCGGTTGGCCGGTGCGGGGATGCGCAGGTGCCGCAGCATGCCGTCCAGACCGTGCCGGGGCAGCTCGGGGTAGAGGTTTCGGGCCAACCGTACGGTGTCGATCAAGTCGATGCGGGCGAGATGGGGACAGTGCCGGCGGTAGGCGTAGATCAGCCCGGCTTCAGCTGGGGCGTGGTGGGCGATGAGCACGTACGGCCCGGCGGTGAAGCGGCGGTCCAGCTCGGCCAAGACCTCACCGGCGTAGGGCCGCCCGGCCAACATCTCTGGAGTGATGCCGACCTGGCCGATGTCGAACCGGGTCAGCTCGGCGTGCGCCGGTGGGCGCATCAGCGCTTCCCACCGAGTAGCGCACTCCAGTCGCCCCTCGTGGACGCGCAGGGTTTGGACAGCGACCTCAATGGGTTCGAACGGAGCACCGGTCGGGGTGGTGTACTCGAAGTCGATGACTACGGGCGTGACGTGGGCGAGGGCGTTGATCAGGCGCTGTCCCATCGAGTCACCTCCCGCGCGATCGTCTCGGCGTAGCGCCGGATCCGCTGCTCGTCGTCCTGCCGAGTGAGGACGACGGCGAGTATGCCGTGCCCGCTCGAGATCTTCGTTCACCGCATGGCGTCCAGCTGGGCCGGGTCCTCGGTTTCCGGCCGGGTGGCCGCTTCCGGGTTGACCCACACCACGTGGGCGGTGATGTGCGGGCGGCGGCTGAACACCCGACACGCGTTTTCCGGTGCGCTCAGGTGCAAGTTGATCGGCCGATCCAGCCCGACGACCTCGGCGTGGTCCTCGAATGCCATGCCCCAGGCCGCGATCCACCCGTCCGCCCGCTCGCCGTACTCCTGCACGACGGCGAACAACCGGGGTGCCTCATCGGCTACCAGCTCGGCCAGCTCTTGGGCGAACTCGGCCTGGTCGCACAGCGCGACGCGTGGGTCGATCTCCGTGGACGTGCAATCCGGCTGCTCTAGCATGGTGACCTCCTGAGTCGCCTTTCTGGACTGTCTGTAGCGTGGAGTGGACAGTCCATCTATGCAAGCGGACTGTCCACCATTCCCCCGAGTGGGCTAATCTGGCCTGCCCAACAGTCCTGAGATCCCAGGAGGTCGGTCATGACGGAGGGCCTGGACGCCAGCGGGTCCGTCGTGCGTCGCTGGCAGCTCGCCGCTGCTCTGAAAGCGCAACGCGAGCAGGCCGGGCTCACCCAGGAACAGGCGATCGACCGGCTGGGCGCGGGGGAGGGGAAGTGGTCGAGATCGAAGCTGTCGCGGGTGGAGAACCGCGAGCACCACGTCAAGCCCCGCGAGGTCGAGCAGCTCCTCGACGCCTACGGCGTCACCGACACCGACACCCGCGACGTGCTGGTGGGGCTCGCCGCGCCGCCTCGCGAGCGGGGTTGGTGGCTCAGCTTCGGTAGTGAGCTTCCGGAGAACTGGCGGTCGTTGCTGGGTTTGGAGAGCGGGTTGATCGGGCTGCGGGACTTCCAGAGCCAGCTCGTGCACGGCCTGTTGCAGACCACCGATTACGCTCGGGCACTCAACATGTCGATCGATCCGGGCGTGCTGGGTCCGGCTGAGCTGGAGCGCCGGGTCGCGTTACGGGTGGCCCGACAGCAGATCCTCGCCAAAGATCCGCCACCGCGGCTGCATTTCATCCTGGACGAGACGATCCTGCAACGGCTGATCGGCGACCGGATCGTGATGCATGACCAGATGCGCAAACTGCTGCAAGCTACCGAGAAGCCGAACATCACCGTCCAGGTACTGTCCCGTGACGTGGGTGGCAGCCCTGGATTGGAGGGGCCGTTCACTCTGCTCACGCTGCCCGCCCCGATTCCGGACATCGGGTACACCGAGGGCCCGGCGGGGACTCTCTACATCGAAGACCGGGATCGGGTGCGATACTGGACTTTGCGCTTCGGCATCTTGACCCAGCGAGCCCTGCCCCGTCAGGAGTCCGCGCAGCTGATCGCCGAGGCGATGCACAGCTACGAGTGATCCAGAGGAGGTCAGCGGATGACCAGGTTGGAGCCCCTGGCCCAGCTCCAGTGGCGCACGAGCAGCTTCACCGACAGTGGTACCAGCAACGGCGGTAGTTGTGTCGAGGTCGCAGTGCTGCCGGACGGCCGGATTGCCGTCCGCAACAGCAACCACCCCGACGCCGGTACCGTGCTGTTCACCCGCCCCGAGATGGACGCCTGGCTCAAGGGCGTCAAGTCCGGCGAGTTCGACGATCTCGCCTAAACTGTGTCTCGCCGATCTACTACCGAAGGCCCCGCCGAGATCGAGGAAGATCCACGAAGCCGATAGTGCTAGAGGTGGTCTTGCGGCTGCTGGGCGCTGTTTTCTGATGCTGGTTGCGAGTCCGAGCAACTCGTCGGTAATAGTCGCGTCCTCGGTAAGGATGGCGAGATGGTGGGTTGTTGGACGGTGGGTCGTCCAGTCACGTAGTTCGGCGGGTAGTCCCCCGTGCATTCGGTCAGTAGGAGTCGTAGACGCCGTGGCTCGATGCACCTTCTGTTCGAACGATGCGGGGAGCCCGGAGCATGTCTTCGCGAAGTGGATCTCGGTCCAGCTTCGGCGCGACTCCCGCCGGTTTCCTCGCTTTCTCAGGGCTTACTTGCACGGTGCTGGCGGTTGAGGAGATCTAAATCGCCCGTTAGCGGATTTCGGCCAAGGACGATCCACCGCAGCTGCACTTCATCCTGGACGAGACCATCCTGCAACGACTGATCGGTGACCGGATCGTGATGCATGACCAGATGCGCAAGCTGCTGGCGGCCACTGAGCAGCCGAACATCACCGTCCAGGTGTTGCCCCGTGACGTGGGTGGCAGCCCCGGATTGGAGGGACCATTCACTCTACTCACCCTGCCCGCCCCGATCCCGGACATCGGGTTCACCGAGGGCCCAGCGGGGACTCTCTACATCGAAAACCGGGACCAGGTGCGACACTGGGTGTTGCGCTTCGGCATCCTGACTCAGCGGGCGCTGTCCTGTCAGGAGTCCGCCGAGCTGATCGCCGAGTCGATGCACAGCTACGAGTGACCCGAAGGAGGTCAGCGGATGACCAGGTCAGAGTCCCTGGCCCAGGCCCAGTGGCGTATGAGCAGCTTCTGCGGTGGCACCGGTACCAGCAACGGAGGCGGCTGTGTGGAGGTGGCTGCGCTGCCGGACGGCCAGATCGCCGTCCGCAACAGCAACCACCCCGACGCCGGTACCGTGCTCTTCACCCGCCCCGAGATGGACGCCTGGCTCAAGGGCGTCAAGTCAGGTGAATTCGACGACCTGGCTTAACCGCTCGGGTAACGCAACCACCCGCACGATTCGCGACCGTGCGCCCGTCAGACACCACACTTCGGAACACTTCGGACCGATGGTGCGGCCACCGCCCCATCAACCTCGGCACGGCCGACGTGAATGTGCGTGAGCTGCTCACCGGCGCTACGACAGCTCGATTCCTAGTCTGCGCCGTTGGACGGTGCGGATCAGTCCTGCGAGCATTGCATCGGCCGCTGCTCTCCTGATCCCAGAGTGGATCGATTCCCCAAAGAACTGACGCGGTGCCACCGCGAGGCAGGTGGATCTGTTGCGAACACGGTCGCGAGATCGCGTCGAGGTGAGCATGGCGGACCATGATGTTCGCGGGCTCGTCATCGTCGAAGCCATGATCCGGCCCGTACTGCCGCCCGGTCAGCCAAGCCACGGCACGAGGAGCACGTGGACCTCGCGCTGGTCCTTCAAGATCAGGTAGACGGTTTGGCCCGCCCCGTCGGGGCCGAATATCCACCGTCGTACGGCTGCGGTCGGGTTGTCCTTATGCTGTGGCTCGCCATGCTGTGGCTCGCCGCTCCACGGCCACAAGAGTTCCAGCACGCCCAGCACTTCGGCGTAGTCGTCGGGCAGCGCTGCGATCTGTTCCTGGGCCTCGGGGTAGATGATGAGGCGGTACACCTACCGGCTCAGCCGCCGACGGATCACGGCCTTGATCTCCGCACCCGAGATGCTGCCCTGCGGCGTCTCGCCGGTGACCAGCGTGCGCTCAGCGGCGGCCAGCATTCGGGAGTAGGTGCCGGGGCTCTTCAACTCGGCGTAGGAGAAGTGCCGCCACTTGTGCAGCAGCTCATGTACGGGGGCGAGGTCTTTGGTCTGCTTCGCCTCATCCAGCACGATTTCCCACTCGGCGTCGAATGCAGCGGCGACATCCGGCGTCAGACACCTGCGGATAGCCTGCGGGTCCGGCGGCGGAATCGACTCGTGGTCCGGTGGGAGCGCGGCGGCGGGAGAGGCCATGCCGACACGATAGCGCTGGTGCCCGACAAAACCGGGCGCCTGGCTGACGATCCGGCTCAGCGCCTGCCAGGTCGTGTTGTCGGCCTCGTGCTGGTCACCGGAAGCCGCGGAGAGGGGCAGATCAGACGAGCTGCTGCTGGCTCAACGGCGAGCCGCCTCCCCGGACGGCGCCGCCCTTCCCGCACCCCCCGGACGTCACCGCCGTGAACTTGGCGTCAGCGACATCTCCGTTCGGGCAAACGTCGCTGACCTCCGGGTACTGCCTCACGATGTAGGTGGCAGCCCCGGATTGGAAGGACCGTTCACTCTGCTCACGCTGCCTGCCCCGATCCCGGACATCGGGCACACCGAGTACCCGGCTGGGACGCTCTACATCGAAGACCGGGATGGTGCGACGCTGGGTGCTGCGCTTCGGCATCCTGACCCAGCGGGTCCTGCTGTGTTCGCCCAGCTCTGCCAGCCGAGGACACCTAACTTAGCGACATTGGGACAGGGTCTCTGGTCACCGACGTCACAAACGTTTTGGTCCAGGGTGGGCGGATCAACCCACTTCAACCGGATGATGGACCCCATCCCTTGACTGTGTGCCGCCAAGGGGACACGCTGAGATAGCAACCGGCGGCCGGGAGGATACATGGATGGCCAAGAACTTCGCGCGGGCTCCGGCTGCGCATTACCGAGACGCGGCGCAACTTGCACTTCTCAACACAGGCTTGCGTGGCGTGATATACCGGCTACTCGCATGAGCCAGCTAAACAGGAAAGGACCGACATGCGCAAGCATCTTCCTTCTAATGAAATCACAGCGGACGGCTACGCACCGATCTACCACGACACGAAGGCTCGTCTAGAGGCGATCTTCGGTTCGCGCAATGAGCAGCACTGGCCAGCCGGTGAGCAGACGTGCTCGAAATGTTTCAGTGTGGCACCCGCGGTTACGAAAAGCTAACCGCGACTTAGTCGATTTATTTTGTACCCGTAAGGGCTGTGTGCGAAGCTCCTTATCGCCGGATTGCCAAAAGGGGTCATAGGGTGGAAATGTTGATACTGGCGGCCGAGCCGGGTTCAATCCTGGAAAGATGCCTCGCCGTCAAACCAGAAATGGGCGAAGACCTTCGGGAAAGACTTACCCTCCTGGAGCGGTACGACTTGGGGTTCCTATTGCTCGGTTTGAGTCCCCGTCGACTTCTCCGAGATGGGCGACTCTTCGACAATGAGCAGGTGCTGCCATTGCTTCTGTGGTTCGGCCAATGGGACAAACGTTGCCGTTATTGGACGACGGAAATCGTGAAGCAATGGCTGGTATTCAACCCGTCGGAGGGTGATTTCGAGGGCGCCTCAGATGACAAAGCCGTCGAGTTTCGCGATTATTTTTTCGAGAAACACGCGATTCCGCTGATCGAGGAGTTCCGGCGATACGTTGCGCTGTCTATGCTCTTCCCTGGTGAGCGCAACGCACCATCCGGTCCGGTAGACATGGTGTGGCACTCGTTTATACTCAATACGGATGAATACGAGTACTTCAGTACGCGCATCTGGATCGGTGTCGAGCACATGCCACCCGAAGTACCAGAGGAGGAATACCGCTGACGGTGCATGCACCAGATGTGCGGGTTGGCTTGTACGGAAAGAGGCGAGTGAAATTACCGGAACGTCGCGTGGCGCAGGAATCCTCGCCGGGTCAACTGTCCGCGAGTTTCATCAGCAGGGATTCGTCATCCTGCGGTCCATTGTACCAACGGATCGGGCGCAGTACCTCCGAGAGTTGATCGAGCGACGATATCGGGACCTGAAAACCTATGATAATACGGATCGAGACTTTATGCGTGGCGATGTGAGCCTCATGCGCGTGTTCGAGTATCATCAGGAATTTCGGAATCTTCTCACCATGGAACCCGTCATCGGTCTCGTGGAACAGATTCTTGGCACTGACTGTCATGTCGTCGCGCAGAACGCCCTCCGGACTCCGAGAGGAAAAGGGATAGTCAACTGGCACATCGACGACGAACTCTTCTTCCCATTTTTGGCCCATCTTCCCGTGATCCCGGAGGAAGCGGGTTTTCTGCCTTGCTACAGCTTGAACGTCATGGTGGCTCTTACTGACGTGGAAGCCGAGAAATTCGGCCCGACGCAAGTTGTAGCCAGAAGTCACCTGACGGGACGAGTGCCCGAATACAAGTCAACTCTTCCCTCGGGTGTGGTTCCGACATCATTTTTCGTGCACGCCGGGGACGTGTACCTCGTCAACAGTCAAACCTGGCACCGGGGTGCACAGAATCAGTCTGAGCGTACCCGTTATCTGCTCACAAGCACATACGGGCGCCGTTTTATCAGTCAGCGATTCTTTCCTTTTCTGAACTATCGAATGCCCTCGTGTGTGCTTGACGGTGCGTCGGATCGCCTCTTGCGCCTACTCGGAAAACACAAGAAGGGACCCTACGGCTAACGTCGAGTTGGCCACCGTCGCCTTATTCGCTATCGCAAGCCGGTTGGGGGTTCGTCGCGGTCATCACCTGCGAGTCGGGTTGCTTCGGTGCCTGCGGGGCGGTTCTGTCGTGGGCGCCGATAGGGGGAGTGGCGCCCACGACAGGTGGTGGAGGTGTCCCCGCTGCCCCGACCACGGGTAACCGAGTACCGGGTGGTGTCTCAATCCTGCTCGGGCTGCGTGGCTAGGCACCGCTACCGCACCGGCGCCGGTCTGCGCTCGGGTCGAGTGCGGGCTTCTGGGGTGCTGGCTCGGGCTGTCGGGCCGCGGAACTGCTGTGTGCGCACTACCTGCTGGTCGGCAGCGTTGTCGCTGCTGATGCACTCGATGCTTGGATGTTGGTATCTCACTGGGTTAGGGGTGACCACACCCAGGTTGCGCATGCCCAGATCGCCGGGCTCATACGGGTCTAACTACCGCCACCAGCCCAACTCTGCTGAATAGTTACGATGATGACGGTCGCTGGAGAGCCAGTATCTTTCGGCGACGCCCCATTTCGTTGTTTTGTTGCCCGGCATCTCAGTTTTCGGAGTTGGTATCGTTCGCACGTCGCAAATGCCCGGCACCCTCCAGGCTCCTACTGCGCACTAGTTCGGCGGCGTGCTCTACGAAGGCATCCACCGACATCGACTTCTCCTCGCCGGATCGGTACCGCACGGACACTGTTTGCTGCTCGGCCTCGCGGCGACCCACGACGAGAATCAGGGGGATCTTGCGGGTCACGGCGGCGCGAACTTTAGCTGGTAACCGGCCGCCACTGGCATCGACGTCAACGCGAAAATTGGCATCGAACAAGATGTCACGTACCTTGTTGGCGTAGTCCGTCAAGTCGGGCATGATTGGGATGATCCGCACCTGTTCCGGGGCGAGCCACACGGGGAACGCGCCCGCGAAGTGCTCGGTCAAGAAACCGACGAACCGTTCGTGAGAGCCGAGCGGGGCTCGGTGAATCACCGCAACAGGTTTCTCGGCTCCATCCGAGTCGTGGTAGGTGAGCTCGAACCGTTGCGGCGTGTACAGATCCACCTGGTTCGTTGAGGCGGAGAACTCCTTGCCGGTGACGGCACGGATGATGAAGTCGACTTTCGGGCCGTAGTGTGCTGCGCCGCCCAGCTCCTCAACGTAGGGGATGTTGGATTCTTCCATCGCCTCTCGGGTGATGCGTTCGGCGTTACTCCACATCTCCCCGTCATCGTGGTATTTGTCGGTGTTAGCTGGGTCTCGCAACGCAAGAACCATGTGGAAGTCCGTGATCCCCAGTGCGCGGTAGTAGTAGTCGTGCATGTGCATGACTTCAAGGAACTGGTCCTTGGCCTGGTCCAGTGTGCAGTAGATGTGGGCGTCATTCTGCGTGAACCCGCGGGTCCGCATGATCCCATGCAACTGGCCGCTGCGTTCGAATCGGTAAACCGCACCATATTCGGCGATCTTGAATGGTAGCTCCCGGTAACTGCGAAGCCGTGCCCGGTAGATCATATGGTGGTGTGGGCAGTTCATCGGCCTGAGGTAGTACTGCTCTCCTTCAATATCGATGGGCGAATACAGGTCTTCTCGGTAGTACGGCAGATGTCCGGACCGGTAGTACAGGGAGTCTTTAGTGATATGCGGTGTGACGACCCGCTGATACCCTAGCTGGCGTTCGGTCTCGCGCGCCCATCCCTCCAACTCGTCTCGTATGATCGTGCCGTTGGGCATCCACAACGGCAGGCCACGGCCGATTTCGTTGCTGAAGGTGAACAGGTCTAGGTCTTCGCCGATCCTGCGGTGGTCGCGTTTGGCGGCTTCCTCAAGCCGGCACAGGTGGTCTTTCATCTGGTCGCGGGTTGGCCATGCGGTGCCGTAGATCCGCTGTAGTTGATGGTTCTTCTCGTCGCCTCGCCAGTACGCGGCCGCGTTGCGCATGAGCGTGAACGCGCCGATCAGTTTCGTGGACGGCAGATGTGGACCGCGGCACAGGTCCGACCAACGAGTCTCTCCGGTGCGCGGATCGATGTTGTCATAGATGGTCAGGTCCCCGGTGCCGACCTCCATAATCTCGTCTGTGTTAATTTCACCCTTGATGTCGATGAGTTCCAGCTTGTACGGCTCATCCGCTAGCTCGATCCTCGCGGCATTCAAGGAGGGGAAAACTCTCCGCTGAAATCTCTGCCCCGCCTTGATGATCTCTCGCATGCGCATCTCGATGCGTTCCAGATCGTCGGACTGAAAAGGTTTGGGGACGTCGAAGTCGTAGTAGAATCCGTCCTCGATAGGTGGGCCGATGCCGAGCTTCGCCTCAGGGTAGAGATCCTGAACAGCCTGGGCAAGCACGTGTGCAGCGGAGTGGCGCAACACGTTCAGGCCGTCCGGGTTGCCCATCGCGACCGGTTCAACCTCAACTTCCGTGTCGGAGACCCAGTCAAGATCTTTAAGGGTTTGATCAGGCAAGCGAACGACCACGATCGCATTGGGTCCGGTCGTGGGTAGCTTGGTGGCCGCGACGGCTTCGCCACACGTCATCCCGGCCGGAACCACAACGCGTTCGGCCACGACTTCGGGACAGGATGCAGGCACGGTAACTCCTCATGATCGGCTGGCCCATAGGTGGGTAAGTCTCAAGGCATGTGATGATATCGGTCGTAAGCATGCCTAATGAGGCTGCGCCTCGGATCGCCGAGGTGGGTGGGTGGGGCGAGGCCAGGCTGGCCGGGTTAGGCTGACCGCGTGCCTGGGGTGTGGTGTGGCGATCCGTGTTGTAACTGTGGGTGATGCCCTGGATGGGCATTTTGGTCTGGATCAGGAGTTTTGGTCGGATCTATCTCAATGGGTGGGTGCCGAACCTGCGATGACCTCATATCCACCGTCGCACGGCCGCAGCCGGGTCGCCCTTGTACTGTGGCCCGCCGCTCCACGGCACAAGTTCCAGCATCTCGGCGTAGCCATCGAGCGTCTTGTCGGGCAGCGCCGCAATCTGTTCGGCGGGCCTCGGGGTAGATGACGAGGTGGTACACCCAACGGCTCAGTCGATGGTGGAGCAGTGCCCGATCTCCGCACCCGGGATTCTGCCCGCCGGTGCCTCGCCGGTGGTCAGTATCCGGGGGTAGGCGCCGGGGTTCTTCAGCTCGGCGTAGGCGAAGTGCCGCCATTTGTGCAGCAGCGCGGGCACTGGAGGGTCATCGCCGACCGGCTGCGCGACACACGCCATCGCTGAGTGGCGCAGTGATGGCGTGTGCCGTGAACTCGACGCCAGCGACGTTTGCAGCGAGTTAGACGTCGCTGGCGTCGAGTTCACGGGGCTTAGCCACCCGCGGGTCGTGCCGGTGGTGATCGGCGGGCGTGCCGGTGGACGGTCATGTCTCCGGCGGTGAGTCGTAGCTGCAGCGCTGTGCAGCGCCACCGGCCGTCGGTGTGCACCTCGAAGCGGGCGGCCAGGGCGCGGACGCCGGTGTTCAGCGCCACCAGGGCAACCGCCTCCAGCACCCCGGCACCCTGCTGCTGGGCGAACACCTTGCAGACCCGCGGCTGTAGGTGGCTGGCCGATGCCTTCAGCCTGGCGAGGTAGGCCAGCTGATCAGGACCCAGAACCGGGGACAGCTGTCGCGCCGGCCGCCGACCGGCGACGATCTCCACTGCGGCCCGCAGCACCCGCTCAGCCAGGGCGGTCGCCTCGGGATCCGCTGCGGGTACGGTGACGGTCGCCGGCTGGGTCGTGGCCACCGCCTGGGACGTGGCTGGGGGTGGCAGCAGGTCCACCAACCGGCGCAGCACCGGCAGCTGCGGGCGTGGCTCAGCGATGCTGGTGGTCAACGAACCCTCCTCGGTACAGACCGCGCCGGTGCGCGGCCGATCGACGGCGGGGCCGAAGTCGCCGTGGCAGCGGTGCACAGCGGTGGCGCTGCGACCGTGGGTCACCGGATCGGAGGAGGGGCAACGATCCAGTGCTCAGGAGTATGCGAGATCCGCCACGTCGTTGTCCTGGTTTTCGAGATATTGGGTAAGCCCTGTGGACAAATAGTGGGTAAGCCCTGTGGACAACCCGCTACCAGGTGGTGCGCCGGCGCGCCCACTCGAAGCACACCACCGCGGCCGCGCTGGCGACGTTGAGCGACTCGACACCCCCGGCCATCGGGATGCCGACCCAGCCGGTGAGGTGCGCCGCGACGGCCGGGGAGACTCCCGAGGTCTCATTGCCCAGCACGTAGGCCACCCGGGGCGGCGGCGGATCGCGGAACAGCGACGTGGCACCCGGCGCCGAGCCGGACAGCCCGAGCACCGCGAACCCGGCAGCTCGCAATGCGGCGCAGCCCTGCTGCGCGGTGGCCGTCCGCAGGACCGGGGCATGAAAGGCCACCCCAGCCGATGCTTTGATCACCAGTGGATCGATCGCGGGCACCCCGCGGCGGGGTAGCACCACGCCGCCGAGGCCCGCTGCGGTCGCGGTACGCAGGATCATGCCCACGTTGGCCGGATTGGTGATCGCGTCGAGCACGAGCACCGCGGTCGGGCTGCCCAGCGCGGGCAGCGCGCCGTCCAGCGGGCGCATCCGGGGGGCCACCACATCGGCCAGCACGCCCTGGTCGTGGCGGCCGTTGCCGGCCAGCACCTTCACCCGGTGCGCGGACGCCCGCTGCACCGGTACCCGCCGGCCGGCTGCGGCGTCGAGGATCTCCCGCAGCGTGTCGCCATGGGCCTGCTCGGCGATGATCACCTTGTCGATGGTCAGGGCCGGGTCGATCAGTGCCTCCAGCACCGGTTTGCGGCCGTAGATGGTGATGAAGACGTCCCGCGGGCTGGTGGACTGCCGGTCCGGAGCCTGATCGTTGAGCTGGGGCACGCAACACAGGATGGCAGGTGCGGATGGCGCCGTCCGGCGTGCCAGGATGCACCGCATGGCCGGACGGTTACCAGTGCTGAGGTTCGCAGTGCTGCCGCCGGCCTGCGATCGGGTGGTTGTCGCCGGATGAGGGTCTACATTCCCGCCACCCTCACGATGCTGCGGGCATTGGTCGACTCCGATGAGCTGATGCCCGTCTCCGGCACCGCCTTCGCGCTCACCCCGATGCTGCGGGAGTCCTATGCCGCCGGGGACAGCGAAGAGCTGGAGTATGCGGCGATGAACGAGGCGGCCCGGGCGTCGCTGCGGCTGCTGGCCGCCGAGCTGGACGGCGACTCGGGGGTCCTGCCGCGCCGCGTCGTGGTGGCCGCTGATGTCGAGGGGGTGCGGTTGCGTCCTGATCTGGACGACGCCGCGGTCACGGTTGCCGGGCCGGTGCCGAGCTCGGCGGTCGCCGCGGTGCACGTCGACGTGGCTGCGGCGGAGGACGCGGTGCGCGGCGCGGCGGCGGTGGTCGACGCCGCCGATCTCGGTGACCCGGACGCCGAGTTCACCCTCGGCGAAGCGGAGGACCACGAGATGGCCTGGTACGCCACCCAGGAGATCCCTTTCCTGCTCGAATTGTTGTAGGCCGCGTGAGTGGCGATGCGAGTCGGAACTCGCATCGCCACTCACGGGTACGCTTGCGTACCTATGGACGCGATCACGTCCACGCCGGCTCCGCGCAACGAGCCGGTCCGTGGCTACGCGCCCGGCACGCCGGAACGTGAGTTGCTGGCCCGCAGGCTCGCCGAGCTGGCTGGGCAGCGAGCTGAGCTGACCATGACCATCGACGGGGTCCAGCGGATGGCCGGTGGGGAATCCCTCGACGTGGTCGCCCCGCACCGGCACGCGCACGTGCTGGGGCACAGCGCGCAGGCCACCACCGCTGACGTGGCTGCCGCCGTGCGCGCCGCGACGCGGGCCGCGCCGGGCTGGCGTGAGCTGCCCTTCGATGAGCGCGCCGCGATCCTGCTGCGCGCCGCGGACCTCGCGGCCGGTCCGTGGCGGGACACGCTCAATGCCGCCACCATGCTCGGCCAGTCGAAGTCGGTGCAGCAGGCCGAGCTCGACGCGGCTTGCGAGCTGATCGACTTCTGGCGTTTCAACGTGCACTTCGCCCGCCGGATCCTGGCCGAGCAGCCGAGATCGGCACCCGGTGAGTGGAACCGGATGGACTACCGCCCGCTGGAAGGTTTCGTCGTGGCGATCACCCCGTTCAACTTCACCGCGATCGCCGGGAACCTGCCCACCGCGCCCGCGCTGATGGGCAACACGGTGGTGTGGAAGCCCACGTTGACCCAGCAGCTCGCCGCGCACTACACGATGCGGCTGCTGGAAGCCGCCGGGCTGCCCCCCGGGGTGATCAACCTGGTCACCGGGCACGGAACCCCGGTCAGCGCGGTCGCCCTGGCCGACCCCGACCTCGCCGGGCTGCACTTCACCGGCTCCACCACGACCTTCAAGAAGCTCTGGCGCACCATTGCCGATCACCTGGACGGCTACCGTGGCTACCCGCGCATCGTGGGGGAGACCGGAGGCAAGGACTTCGTGGTGGCACACCCGTCGGCGGAGCCGGCGGCGGTGACGACGGCGCTGGTGCGCGGGGCGTTCGAGTACCAGGGCCAGAAGTGCTCGGCGGTCTCCCGGGCGTACATCGCCCGGTCGCTGTGGGATGGCGGGCTGGCCGAGCAGCTGGCCGACACCACGCGACAGGTCAGCTATGGCGACGTCACCGACCTGTCCAGCTTCGGCGGCGCGGTGATCGACGCCCGGGCCTTCGCCAAGCACCGTGACCTGCTGGCCCGGGCCGCCACCGACCCGTCGATCGAGGTTCTCGCCGGTGGCGGCTGCGACGACTCCCAAGGATGGTTCGTGCAACCCACGGTGCTCGTCGGCGACGACCCCAAGCACGAGGTGTTCACGACGGAGTACTTCGGCCCGATCCTCGCGGTGCACGTCTATCCCGACGCCGACTACGCCGCCATCCTCGACGTGATCGATGCCACCAGCCCGTACGCCCTGACCGGCGCGGTGTTCGCCACCGACCGGGCGGCGATACAGCAGGCCCATCGTTCGCTGCGTTTCGCGGCGGGCAACTTCTACGTCAATGACAAGCCCACCGGGGCGGTGGTGGGCCGCCAGCCCTTCGGTGGGTCCCGGGCCTCGGGCACCAACGACAAGGCCGGCTCACTGATCAACCTGCTGCGCTGGACCAGCCCGCGGACGATCAAGGAGACCTTCGACCCACCGATCGATCACACCTACCCCCACATGCGTTAGCGTTCGGGGTCGTGAGTGCGTAACACTGTTACGCACTCACGACCCCGAACGCATGGCGTGCACCGCCTCGGTGAGGGTGGTGGCCCGGGTCACGGTTGCCGGTAGCTCGAGATCGCGCCAACCGGGCCCGCCGGCCACAATGCGGGCCGGCGGGCGCTGGCGGGGAATGGCCGTGAGATCTGCATGGTGCGCGGTCGCCTCGGTGTGGGCCCAGATGAACACCGCGGACGGCTTGATCCGGCGGATCGCCGAGGTCAGGGCGGGCATGGGAACCGACGCACCGAGGACGCGGCTCGGTTGCCCCCACTCGGCGAGCGCCGCGGCCAGCGCATGCAGCGGCAGGACGTGCTGTTCGTCGTCGGGGCAGCCGAGCAGCACCGGAGCGGCCGGGCTCCCGGGACGGCGAGCGGCGGTCATTGCTGACAGCGCCAGGCGGACACGTTCGGTGAACAAATGCTCGACGTCGAGACAATCCGCAGTCCGAGCGTAACGATCACCCAAGCTGCGCAGGATGGGGACGACGAGCTCGTCCCACGCCGGGATGACGCCGTGGCGGCGTAGTGCGTCGGCCAGGATGGCAGTAATGGTGTCTTCGTCCAGAGCCATGGCTGCGCCTGCCAGGCGCCGGAGTTCCGGTGTGCCGTGGTCCACGGCGAGCACCCGGCCCCCGCCGCGCCGGTGGGTCGGCTCCGTGACGTCAGGTGCGGTGAGCGGCGGCTCAGACTGCGGATCCGCTGACATCCGCGCCGCTTGTGCCACCGGTACTCCGGCCAGCACCAACTGCCGTATCCGTTTCAGGCGAGTCACATCCGTGGGGCTGTAGCGGCTGTGGCCGCCTGCCGTTCTGGTCGTGGGTCCTACCCCGTACCGGTATTGCCAGATGCGCAAAGTGGCCGGGGCGATACCCAGCCGGCGGGCTACCCAGCCGGCTGGGTAGGTGGGTGCATCAGGCCCGAGGTCCGTGGCTCCATCAGCGGTCACAGGTTGATTATCGCTAACCCATGTCGCCCGGTGTTCACCCTGCACCACCACTCCCGTCCCAGCCCCGATGATCACAACTCAACCGTTTCAATCTTACGACTCGGTGTGCGACGTCAGTGATCTTGGTGCTAGTTGTCGAGTTTCTCCCTGGCTCCAGCGTGCTGGTTTCGGCGAGGAGGCAGGGAAGCGGGATGTTAACTATCCGTTTCAACTAGCGGAGAAGCCGGTAGTGCTGCATCCTTGGAGCGGCACTGGTCACCGAGCGCGCGGTGCCGCGGCATCCGGCGCGCACCGGTTGAGGACGACGGTTAGGAGCAGGGTCATGAGCGAGATGACTATCCCGCCGGGAAAGGGCCGGTGGTCCGGGTCTGGGCGAGCTCTCGACGAGTGGGCGCACCGGGTGACCGGGTGACCGCCATCCGGGTGGGGGCCGCGGTGATCGGTCTCGGGGGTGCCGTCGCAACCACGGCGGTGGCCGGCGTCGAGCACCTCAAACTGGGCATGTCCGGCACCGCCGGCCTGCCATTCGCCCACCGCGATGACTTGGTGGCTTACGACTCGCTCGTCTTCGGCGGTTGGGACCTCAACGCCGACGACCTCGCCAAGGCTGCGCACGTGCACCGCGTCCTGGAGCCGCCGCAGATCGAGGCAGTCGCGATCCCCTTGCAGCAGATCGAGCCGTGGCCGGCGGTGGCCGACCCGGCGTACTGCCGCAACGCCGCCGGAGCGAATGTGGTCGCCGTCGGGTCGCTGCGCGAGCGGGTCGCGCACGTCCGGTCCGACCTGCGGCGGTTCCGCGAGGCGCACCGGCTCGACATCGTCGTGGTGGTCAACCTGGCGTCGACCGAGGCGTGGCCGGATCGCGCCTCGGCGGTCCTGGCCGACCCCGACTCGTTCGAGCGGGGCCTGGACACCGGCGATCCGGTGATCACCCCGGGCATGGTCTACGCCTACGCCGCCATCATCGAGGGCTGCCCTTACGTCAACTTCACCCCCAGCCTCGGTGCCGACGTCCCCGCATTGCTCGCGCTGGCCGAACGGCAGCGCGTGCCGGTCGCGGGCAAGGACGGCAAGACCGGGCAGACACTGATCAAGACCGTGCTCGCGCCGGCGTTTCGCTCGCGGGCCTTGGTGGTTGACGGCTGGTACTCGACGAACATCCTCGGCAACCGCGACGGCCAGATCCTCGACGATCCGTCATCGCTGGCCAGCAAGCTCGACACTAAAGGCTCGGTGCTCGACTCGATCCTCGGTTACGACGTGGAAGACCACATCGTGCGGATCGACTACTACCGGCCGCGCGGCGACGCCAAGGAGGCCTGGGACAACATCGACCTGATCGGGTTCCTCGGCCAGCGGATGCAGATCAAGGTCGACTTCCTGTGCCGGGACTCGATTCTTGCCGCTCCGCTCGTGCTGGAGCTGGTGCGGCTGCTTGCCGAAGCGCGCCGGCGCGGCGAGGGCGGCGCCCAGGAGCAGCTCGGCTACTTCTTCAAAGCGCCAATCACCCGCGACGGGCGGGTGCCCGAGCACGCCTTGCACGTCCAGGAACGAGTCCTGCTCGACTGGCTGGACGGCCCCGGATGACCGCGCTGCCCGCCGCTCGGCTCGCCGCGGTCTCGGGGATGTTCCGCGAGGTCGGTGACCTCAAGCGGGTGCGAGTGGCGCATGCGGCCGGCTCGGTGGCCCAGCGCTCGTTCATCCGCGCATGGGCGGCGCTGGTGGCCGGGGCCGATCCGGGCCGGGTCGCCGGGGCGGAGTGTGCCGCTGCGCTGGCCGGTGCCCGCCTGGCGGGGGTGGACGCTGCGGTGCTGCTGGCTGCCGGTCTCCCCCCGGATGAGACCATCCAGGTGCTCAGCCGCGCGGTGCACGAGGTGGCCGGCGGGCTGCACCCGGCGGCGGTCGCTCGGGCGCACGCCGCGCTGCCCGACCTGGTGGCCGGCGCCACCGAGCGCTCCCAGGGCGACCAGCCCGGCGACCAGGGCGACCAGCCCGGCGACCCGTGCGATCAGCCCGGCGACCTGGGTGACCAGTCCCCCGACGCCGGAAGGCTCCCGCCGTTCGTCGGAGCGTTGTGCCGCCAGCCGCGAGCGGGCGCGACCGCTCCCGGCAAGCCACGGTTGATCGTCGAGCCACCGGAGAACCACGCCGAGCACTGCTGGGCTGTGGCCGTCTACGGCTCGCTGCTGGCCGACGACTTCGCCGCTGACCCCGGCGAGGTGTGGCTGCTCGGGCTGGCCCACCACCTGCCCAACGCGACCCTGCCCGACGCCGGGTTCGCCGGGGACATCCTGCTCGGCGAGCACCTCGACGCCGTACAGCACCGCCTCACCGAGCGGGAGCTGGCGACCCTGCCGGCCGCACTCGCGGCCCGCGTGCGCGCCCTGCTCGAGCTGCGGGCCGACGCCGGCACTGCGGTCGGGCGGGCGTTTCACGCCGCCGACGTGCTCGACCGGGTGCTGCAGGTACGCCACCACGCCCGCGCCGCGGGGTTCACCGCCGAACAGGCGCTGGTCGACCTGGAGCTCGTGCACGCCGGACCGGTCACCGACTACCAGCACGCGGTGCTGGCCGCGGCGGGCCGGTGACCTCGCCGGGGTGTACCGACACCGCCCGGGCCACGGCACCCGGGCCGGTGCCGGGTGAGCCGGTCGGCTGGGGGATCGTCGGCTGCGGCTGGGTGGCCCGCGACTACGTCCTGCCCGGCCTGCTGGCGACCCCCGGCGCCCGGCTGATCGGGGCCTGCGACCGTGACCCGGCAGCCGCCACCCGGTTGGCGGCCCGGACCGGTGCGACCGCCGGCGGGGACCTCGACGCGCTGCTCGCCCGGCCCGGCCTGCACGCGGTCTATGTCGCCACCCCCACCCACGTCCATCCCGCCGCCGTCGCTGCGATCGCCGGCCGCGGCCTGCCGGTGCTCTGCGAGAAGCCGCTGGCCCCGGACGTCGGCGGGGCCACCGCACTGGTCGAGGCCTGCGAGCGCACCGGTGTGCTCGCCGGGGCAGCGTTCGATCAGCGTTTCCACCCCGCGCACCGGCGGATCGCCGAGCTGGTCGCCGCTGGGGAGCTGGGCACGGTGACGGCGGTGCGGATCGTCTACGGCTGCTGGCTGCCGCATGACTGGAGCCCGGACGCCGACCCACACGACAACTGGCGGATCGATCCGGTCCGGGCCGGCGGCGGTGCGCTGGTCGACCTCGCGCCGCACGGGATCGACCTCGTCGGTGCGCTGCTCGGCGACGACCTCACCACGCTGACCGTGCTCACGCACACCCGCGTGCACGACTATCCCGTCGACGACGGCGCGGTGCTCGTCGGCCGCACGGCTGGTGGTGTGCTGCTCAGCGCGCACGTCTCCTTCAACACCGCCGACCCGTTGCCCCGGCGCCGCCTGGAGGTGGTCGGCACCCGCGCGCAGCTCGTCGCGGTGAACACGATGGGCCAGACCGCGGGCGGCACGCTGACCCGGATCGACGCCGCGACGGCAGCCGCCACGGCGATCCCGTTCGACACTCTCACCAGCCCGTTCACCGCTCAGCTCGGCGCTTTCAGCGCCGCGGTGGCCGGCACCGCGAGCTGGCCATGGCCGTTGCGCCGCGACCTGCGCCTGCACCGACTCCTGCACACCGCACTGGAACGGAGCTGATCATGCCGTTGGGTCTGTACGCCTGTCTGAACTGCGGGCACTGGCAGCGCTGGTTCGCCGCGCCGCCGTCTTGCCCGGTGTGCACCGACGTGCGCAACGCGCTGCCCGCCGACGGTTGGGAATTCGTCACCGCCGCCGAGGTCGCGGCCGGGCGCCAAGCGCGCTGGACCCAGGTCGCCCCGGGTGTCACGGGTTACCGGTGTGAACCGCAGCTCGGGTTGGGTACCACCGGCTGGGTGCTGGAAAGCGATGCCGGGCTGGTCGGCTGGGAGGGCGCCGGCTACTACCCGGCGGCCGCCTTGGCGCACCTGCGCGAGCGCGGCGGGCTGGTGGCGCTGGCGGCCAGCCATGTGCACGGCTACGGCGCGCTGTGGCAGCTGCAGGACGAGCTGGCGCCGCCGGTGCTCGCGATCTGCGTCGAGGATCTGCCGTGGACCAAGGCGTTTCGCGTCACCTGGCCGGTGGATGACCGCCACGTGCTCGCGCCCGGTCTGGTGATGTACCGCAGCGGGGGGCACTTCCCCGGGCACGCCGTGCTGCACGACCAGCGCCGGGGAATCCTGTTCGCCGGCGACCTCATCAAGGTCGACCTCGAGGGCACCGAGCCCGTCGGGTTGTCCTGCCACAAGGCGTATCACGCGCAGATCCCGCTGTCCCACGCCGAGCTGCGCCAAGCCCATGACCTGGTGGCACGGTTGGACTTCGACGCGGTCGCCACACCGTTCGAGTACGCCGCGCCGGTATCGACCAAGCAGGTGCTGGCGTTGTTCGAGCGCCAGCTCGCCGGGCAGCCGATCGCCGGCCCGATCCCGCTGTCGGAGCTGACATGACGAGCGGCGCCACGGTCGCCGACCGGTTTCACGCGGCGCTGGCGCCGGGTGAGTCGGGCGATTTCGACATCTCCGCCGCCGACCGGGTCGGCGTCCCGGTGGTGGCCGCGGATTGGACCGGAGACGGTCCGCGCTACTTCGGGATCGGTTACGGCGACACCGTCGAGCAGGCCCGCACCGGCGCGTACGGCGAGCTGCTCGAAGAACTGCTGCTCAACCGGCACGGCACCCGCACGCCGCGCCGGGCGACCTACCCGCAGCTGCGCCGCACGGTGGGACCGGATGCCGTGGTCGACCCGCGTGCGCTCGTGCTGCCGGCCGGCACTGTGGTGCACGATGAGCAGCCCCGGGACTGGCTGCCCGCGGTGCGTTGGCGCACCGGGGAGACCGTGTGGCTGCCGGCGGAGTTCTGCGTGTCCTCGGCCGACGAGCTGCCCTGGCAGGATCCGGCCGAGCGGCTCATCACGGCGATCACCAACGGCGCGGGCGCCGGTGACACACCCGAGCGCGCGGTGGCGCACGGCCTGCTGGAGCTGCTGCAGCGCGACGGCAACGGCACCGAATTTCGGGCGATGGACCGCGGTGCGGTGCTCTCGCTGGACGCCGTGCGCGATCCCGTGACGCTGGCAACCCTCGACCGGATGCGGGCCGCCGGGATCGAGGTGCTGCCCAAGCTCGCGTCCACCCAGTTCGGGATGGCCGACGTGCACGTCGTGGGCTGGGATACCGACACCGGCAGCGGGGTCGAGCCACTGGCCGTCACCGCCTGCGGGGAGGCCGTGCATCCCGACCGCGAGGTAGCACTGCGCAAGGCGCTGCTGGAGTACGCCTCGTCGCGGTCGCGCAAGATCTTCATGCACGCCCCGCTGGAGCGGGTGCGCCCACTGGCCCCCGACGCGTACTGGCGGCGCGAGCTGTGCCACCCGGTTGCTGCGCAGGAGCCGCGGGCGCTGGAGACGATGCGGAGCTGGTCGCGGTGCACCGCCGGGCAGCTGCTGGCGATGCTGCAACCGACGGTGCTGTCGCGACGGTCGACGACGCCGTTCTCCACGCTGCCCACCGTCGCACCCGGTTCGCTGGACGACCCGCCCGCCCTGCTCGCCGAGCTGCTCGCCCGGTTGAGCGAGTTCGACGTGCTCGTGGTCCTGGCCCCCGGCGACGGGGTGGTCGCCGCGAAGGTCATCGTCCCCGGCCTGGAGGTCGAGACGATGTCCTACGGCCGGATCGCCCACCGGGGCGTGACGAAGCTGCTGGAGCGCGGCAGTGACCTGGTCGGGCTCGGCGCGCCGCCCCGGCCGGGAACCGCGGCGGTGGTGCTCACCGAAGCCGGCACCGAGCAGCTGGGCGGCCCGGCCTGGCTGGACCTCGACGGTGTGGCGCGCACCGTCGGCCCGCTCTACCCGCTCTACCGGGAGCCGACCCGCCACGCGGTGCCCCGGAGCCGGACATGAGCCTGCGCTTCGCCTACAACACCAACGGGCTGACCAGCCACCGGCTCGACGACGCGCTGGCCCTGCTCGCCGACTGCGGTTACGACGGCGTCGCGCTGACCCTCGACGTTCATCACCACGACCCGTTCGCCCCCGACCTCGCCGGCCGCACCGCGACGCTGGCCCGGCGGTTGGGCCGGCTCGGGCTGGCCAGCGTCGTCGAGACCGGCGCCCGGTTCCTGCTCGATCCCCGGCACAAACATCAGCCGACCCTGGTCACCGCCGATCCTGGCGGCCGTGCCCGGCGGGTGGCGTTCCTGCGCACCTGCATCGACGTCGCCGCCGATCTCGGCAGCGAGGCGGTGTCGTTCTGGTCGGGTGTGCCGGCGCCGGGACTGGCCCGCGCCGACTGCCGGCGCTGGCTCGTCGACGGCGTCACCGGCGTGCTGGAGTACGCGACGGCCCGCGGTGTCACCTGCGCGTTGGAGCCCGAGCCCGGGATGCTCGTCGAGGACTGCGACGGCTGGCGTGACCTCGCCGACGCCGTCGCCGGGCTCACCTTGGCGTTGGACACCGGGCACTGCATCGTCACCGGGCGCTGGGAGCCTGCTGATGCCGTGCGGGAGTTCGCACCGCAGCTGGGTGCGTGCGCGGTGGAGGACATGCCCCGTGGCCGCCACGAGCACCGCGCCTTCGGCGAGGGTGACATGGATCTGCCCGCGGTGCTCGACGCGCTGCGCGAGGTGGGGTACGCGAAGTTGGTGAGCGTGGAGCTGTCCCGCGACTCCCACCGCGCAGACCTGCTCGTTCCCGCCACCCTCAGCACTCTGCGGCAGGCCGATCGCACCGGCCGGGTGGCGTCATGAGGATCTGCTTCGTGTCCCGCCGCTACTGGCCGGCGATCTCCGGCATGAGCGCCTACGCGGAGAACCTGCTGCGTCACCTCGTGCGCACCGGCCACGACGTCACGCTCATCTCCCAGTACCGCGGGGACTCCGCGGGCCGCGCGGTCTACGGTGGCGGGCCGCCGCCACCCGACCGGGTGCCCGACGGGGTTCGCGCCGTCGCGCTGGAGGCGCACGGCGAGCAGGCCGTCAGCACCGGCCGGCCCGCCGACTTCGAAGCCGACGCCGACGTCATCACCGCCACCGTGCTCGAGCTGCACAGCGTCGAGCCCTTCGACGTGCTGCACGCCCAGTACGCCTACCCCACTGGGCTCGCTGTGCTGCGCGCGGCGGCGCAGGCCGGTCTGCCCGCGGTGGTCTCGGTGCAGGGCGGGGACGGGCACTGGGTCGGCACCTGCTGCGACACCCACCGCATCCTGATGCGTGCGGTGTTCGCGCACACCCCGGCGCTGCTGATCGGCTCACCGTCGTTCGCCGCGGAGGTGGCGCAGCGCCACGACGTCGATCCGGCGCGGTTCACCCTCGTGCCGGGCGCGACCGACGTCACCCGGTTCACGCCCACAGCAGGACTCGCCCGGCTGTCCGATCCGGCCGTGTTGCTCTACCACGGTCGCGTCGACGTCCGCAAGGGGGTGCTCGACCTGCTGGAGGCGGTGCGGCTGCTGCTGGCGGCGGGTACCCGGGTACGGCTGCTGATCTCCGGGATCGGGCCGGACACCGCTCGGGTGCGCGAGCGGGTCGGCGCGCTGGGCCTCGACCAGAACGTCGACGTGCTGGGAGCGGTGCCCTACGAGCTCGCCCCCGAGGTGTACCGGCGGGGCGAGATCTTCGTCAGCCCGACCTACGCCGAGGGGTTCTCCAACACCATCCTGGAGGCGATGGCCAGCGGGCTGCCCGTGGTGTCCACCGACGTGGTCGGCGTGCGCGACTGCATCCGTCCCGATGTCAACGGCGTGCTCGTCGCACCCGGCGACCCGCCCGCGCTGGCGGCCGGGATCCGCCGGCTGCTCACCGACGACGTGCTGCGTCGCCGGGTCGCCGAGCGCGCCCACCGCGACGTGCACTCCCGCTGGTCGTGGCCCGTCGTCGCGGGCCGGATCACCGCGATCTACCACACGCTGCTGGCCGACCCGCCGAAGGTCCCCGCGATCTTCGACCCACCCGTCGACCCGTCGTGCCGCTTCCGCGCGGCCCCACACCTGCTGTGAGGGCACCTGCTGTGAGACATGCCGTCGCGGTCAGCCCACACCTGGACGACGCGGTGTTCTCGGCGGGCGGGACGATCGCCGGTCTGGTGGCCGCGGGGTGGCGGGTCCAAGTGGTGACCTGCTTCACCGCGAGTGTCGCTGATCCGTCGCCGTTCGCACTGTCCACTCAACTGGACAAGGGTCTCGGCCCGGACGTCGACTACCTGGCACTTCGCCGTGCCGAGGACACCGCCGCGTGCCGGGTGCTCGGTGCCGAGCCGGTGCACCTGCCGCTGCCCGAGGCCCCGCACCGCGGGTACACCAGCGCGCGCGACCTGTTCGCCGGTGTGCACGACGACGACCGGATCGCCGAGCATCTTCGGGCCGCGCTGGCGCCACAGCTGGCCGGTGCCAACGTCGTGCTCGCCCCGCAGGCCATCGGCGACCACGTCGACCACCGAGTGGTCGTCGACGCCGTCGCTGGTTTGACCTCGCGGGTGCTGTGGTGGCGCGACACCCCCTACGTGCTCCGCCGCCCCGATGCCGCCCCCTGGGTGGGTGTTCCGGTCGGCCGTGAGCAGGCCGTCCACATCGCCACGCAGCTCCCGACCAAGATCGCCGCCGCCCGCTGCTACGCCACCCAGCTCGGCTTCCAGTTCGGCGGCGCGCAGCACGTCGAGCCGCAGCTGCGCCGGCTGGCCGCCACCGAGGCCGCCCGCACCGGCGCGCCCGGCCCGTGCGAGGTGTTCTCGTGAGTATGAAACAGTGTTAACTGAGCTACCCCCAAACCCCCACCACCGAATGACCCAGACACGGTCTGAAGGGAACTGCTGTCCCTGCGCACCTCGTCACATTCCTGTCCGTTGGGTGGGCCGCAACACGAGAAGGAGCAAATTTCCATGGGAAAGCACGATCGGGAGAAGGACCAGGACGGGCAGGTACCCCCGGACAAGCCATTACCCAAGGGAGACTGGGTCAAGAAGGATGGCGACGGCGGCAGACACAGTCCCGGTAAGCAAGACGATACCGATAAGCGGGACGACGACAAGAAATGACCGACACGGAGATCCTGACTCAGCGGCTGCTGGACCAATTGGCGAGCAGTGGTGAACTGGCGGAGGCATGGTCCGATGCGTTCCTGGCAGTACCACGCCACCGTTTTATTCCCGAGACGATCTGGCGCATCGACGGCGCTGAACTGGTGCCCCTGCACCGCTGCGACGATTCGCAGGAGTGGATGCAACGCGCCTACGCCCCCGCCGCGGTGATTACCCAGGTCGATGACGGGCACCCGGCCGGACCCGGGCAACGCGGGCGCTACATCACCAGCTCAGCCAGCCAACCCAACGTGGTCGCCCGCATGCTCAACGCCCTGGACGCCGTACCAGGCATGCGGATCTTGGAGATCGGCACCGCGACCGGCTACAACGCCGCCCTGCTCGCCCACCGCCTCAGCCCCCAGAACGTGACCAGCGTTGAGATCGACCCCGATCTCGCTGAACACGCCCGCCGTGTTCTCACCACCACCGGCTACCCGATCACCGTGATCACCGCAGACGGGACACAGGGCTACCCCCCACACGCACCGTATGACCGGGTCATGTCGACAGCCGCCGTGCAACAGGTCCCCTACCCATGGGTAGCGCAGACTCGCCCCGGCGGGAGAATCCTGACACCGTGGGGAACGCCCTATCACAACGGGGCGCTAGCCTCGTTCACCGTCAGCGCTGACGGCACCGCCGAGGGCCGCCTCGTGGGCAACGTCGCGTTCATGTTCCTCCGTGATCAGCGCATCTACGCCAGCGTCGATGACGAGGAATGCGACGAGACCACTGCTCGTGCCAGCCACACCAGCGTCGCACCCTACGGCGTGGCCGGTGACTACGACGCCTCGCTGGCCATCGGCATGAAAGTCCCCGGCTGTTCGGTTATCACCGTTCCCGACCCCACTGCTGAACTGACCGGCACGCTGTGGTTCGTCGACCCCAGCACCGATTCCTGGGCCAATCTGCATTACCAGCCCGATACCACTACCTACCCAGTGCACCAGTCCGGACCCCGTAACCTCTGGGACGAAATCGAGACCGCCTATCATTGGTGGTGCGATGCTGGGCGTCCCGGCCCTGGGCGGTGGCGGATCACGATCACCCCTGAAGGTCAGCACGTCACCCTCACCGAGACCACCACCCCGGCCGGCGCCGCGCCCTGAACTCGTTATGCCACCGCGGCTGCGACCGCCATCTGTGCTCCCGGTGGTAGTGGCACCACGTGCACGATGCGCGCGGTTTCTCCGACCACACCCGGGCGGTAACGCACCAGCACCACGTAGAGCGATTCGAGAGCCCGCCCGACGACCTGGCCTTGCTGGTGCAGCTGCGAGGGCAGCAGCCCCCGCAGCGCGCTGTCGGTGACCTGCTCGCACGTGGCAGAACAGGGAGATGTGGCTGCCCTCGACATCGCCCCACCGGTCACCGACCGGTCGCGGTGTGGCAGTGGGCATGGTGTACCTCCACTTCACGGGGGTGAACGTGCTCGATATCGCCGACGAACTCGGTGTGTCCCTGGTGAAGTTCCACGTGTTCTCCGTCATCGGCTCCGGGCACGGCGCGGCCGAGTGGGGCATCCCACCGGGCGAGTGGATCGACTTCTACGAACACCTCGAACAAGTCGGGCCGGTCCACCAGACGCGGATCTGGTATCAGCCGACCTACGCCCGCCGCGAGCGGATGGCGGGGTATGCCGCCGACGGGTACCGGGGCTGCATCGGCCGCACCCTGGACCGGATCTCGATCTTCCCGGACGGGCGGGCGTACGTGTGCTCGTTCCTGTTCGACACCGACCTGCATTTCGCGAACATGGTCGACGGTCAGGTGATCCTCAACAAGGAAGCCAACGAGTTCGACCTGTTCACCCGCGTGCTGAGCGAGGCGAGCTGCGGCGACTGCAAGGTCGCTAGATCGTGCATGGGCGGCTGCCCGGCCGAGGAGTTGGTCATGGGGCAGGCGTCGTGCGCAGCCGATCCGGACATCGTGCCGGTCTGTCGCCTGTGGAAAGCCGATGTGCCCACCGGCCTGCCGAACTAACCGACCAGGATCGGCTGCCGAGAATGTCACCAGCCGGGGCGAACGCCCACCAGACACGAATCAACGAGGAGCTGTGATGGCCCGCTACACCGCATGCATCGACCTGCATCTGATCCTGCGCGACGAGCACGGCCAGGTGCTGCTGGGCCGGCGCCAGAACACCGGCTGGGCCGACGGGCAGCTCGGCCTGCCCTCCGGGCACCTCGAAGACGGCGAGTCCGCCACCACCGGGGTGGCACGCGAGGCCGAGGAGGAGATCGGCGTGCTGGTCAAGACCGACCACCTGCGGCTGGTGCACCTGATGCACCACCACACCGACTCCGGCCGCGTCGCGCTGTTCTTCGAGGCGCGCGACTGGTCAGGCGAGGTGGTCAACAGGGAGCCGGACAAGTGCACGGGATGGTCGTTCACCGACCCCACCGACCCCACCGACCCCACCGACCCGGCCGCCACCATCGTGGCCTACGTCGCCGAAGCGTTACGCCGCATCGCTTCCGGCGAGGTCTACAGCGAGGACGGCTGGTCCTCGCCATGACGCCCAGCGACGCCGAACAGATCAAGGAGACCCCTGCCGTGACCACCATCGCCCCACCCACCCTGCTCGCACCGCTCACGGGCCTCGACTGGACCGACCTGACCGCCGTCACCACCGCCTGCACCGAAGTCCTCGACCAGCTCGCCACCGACCGGCCACTGCTCGGTGAGCTGACCGCCGCCGTCATCGACGATGCGCACTTGGCCGGCCTGTGCGAGCACTACGACATCCTCGACAAGCTCGTGCTGCACGACGACCCGGACGGCTGGCGGATCAGGCTGCACGTCTTCTCCGCCGACTACTTCGACCGGCCGCACAACCACCGCTGGACCTACACCAGCCGCATCCTGACCGGCTCATACACCCACGTCCTCTACGGCACCGACCACGACTTCACCAACGAGGTGGACGTTGCCGCGCTGACCCCGCGCCTGGTGCGCATCGAGGAGCCCGGCGACACCTACACGCTGCACCACAGCATGATCCACTCGGTGACGGCGCACGGCGAGGCGGTCACACTCATCGTGCGCGGCCCGGCGGTCAAAGAGCGGTTCGTGGTCACCGACCGCGCCACCGGCAAAGCCTGGTGGCAGTACGGAGCCGCGACCGAAACCGCCGAGGCCGCCGCAGCCAAGCGCATGAGCGACGACCAGCTCCGCAACCGCATCGCCGCGCTGCGAGCTGCGGGGATCTTCACCATCGCAGTGCAGCCAACCGCTTGACCGCCAGACCCCGGCGGATCGAGCCCAACCCCAGCGACCCGCGCAGTGAGCCATTTCAGATCCCGGCCGTCTCGCCACCGCTTGTTCCCCGGGGGTTCCCTGGGCGGGATGGTCGGATCTCGGCCCCTTAGATCGCCGGCTGGCTGCCGGTTGAGTCAGCGCCCCCGCCGCGGCCACCGTGTCGAGCGCATCATCCGGGATCAGACACTTGGTGATCAGGACCACCGGGTTCGGGGTCTGCCGGTCTGCCAGCAAGGCCGGCAGTTCAGCGAGGTGACCGCGGGAGCTGGGCACCGCCATCACATCGGTCCACATGTACAACGCGACCGGACGATCCGGCGCGTAATACGGCGAGGCAGTCAGCAGGTCGACCGTCTCAGCGGGACCAGTCAACTGCTCGGGCCGCACAGCGGTCTGACCCCGTTCATTGAGGAAGCAGTACGAGCACGCCTTGGGGCAGCACTGGATTGGGTTGACCGCAACCCACGTCGCGTGCTGGTCCACGATCGGGCTGCGCATGCGCCGTGGCCGCGGGTGGTTCTGCGTGGCAGGGTCCGAGTGCGCCCCCGCAGCGGAACCTATGTTCTACCCCCGACAGGCACAGCGGTGCCGATCGACCTCGGCCACCAGGTGCGTCGCAATGATCTCGGCTACGTCCTCGCCCGACCCGCCGGCCACTGGCCACCCGTCGGTATCCCCACCCGCGGCTGGACAGCCTGCCCCCCGAGGTGGCGGCCCTCCTCGAGGTGGAATCGGGACAACAGGTGTTCACCCGCTGCCGCGCCGTCGGACCCGACGGACGGGCGGTTCAGCTCACCACCAGTTACTACCCGCCAGAGATCGCCTCCGACTGAGTGGCGCCGCCATCCTCCGCGCTCGATCACGGTTTGCCACTCACGAGCCGGCGAGCGCAGCGAGCAGCAGGCGCACCGACATCGCCCGGTGGTGGGCGGCGCCGGTCAGGTCGTCCAGCGCGCATTCCGGGTCGGCGGGCGGGCCGAGGTGGGTGCAGCCCCGGGGGCAGTCCACGATCGCCTCGGCTAGGTCACCGAAGGCGCGGACCACGTCGTCGGGTGTGACGTGGGCCAGCCCGAAGGAGCGGATGCCCGGGGTGTCCACCACCCACCCGCCACCGGGCAGCGGCATCGCCACCGCGGAGCTGGAGGTGTGCCGGCCCTTGCCCACCCCGCTGACCGCCCCGGTGGCCCGCAACGCGTCCGGCACCAGCCGGTTCACCAGTGTCGACTTGCCCACCCCGGAATGCCCGACCAGCACCGAGACCCGACCGGCCAGCTGCGCTGCCACGGCCTCCACTCCGGTCTCCGGGGCGGTGACCAGCACCGGCAGGTCCAGCGCGGCGTAGCGCTCCAGTACCGCGTCCGGTGTCGCCAGGTCTCGCTTGGTCAGGCACAGCACCGGTGCCAGGCCGCCGGCGTAGCCGGCGACCAGGCACCGGTCGATCAGCCCGGTGCGCGGCGGCGGATCGGCCAGCGAGGCCACGATCAGCAGCTGCTCGGCGTTGGCCACCACGATCCGCTCGTAGGGGTCGGTGTCGTCGGCGGTGCGGCGCAGCACGCTGGACCGCTGCTCGACCCGGACGATCCGGGCCAGCCCGTCCGGTGCGCCGCTGACCTCGCCGACCAGTCCGACCCGGTCACCCACCGCCACCGGGGTGCGGCCGAGCTCGCGGGCCCGCATCGCGGTCACCCGCAGCGTGGGGTCGCTGTCGGGTGCGCAGGTCCACCGGCCGCGGTCCACCGCCACCACCATCGCGGGTGTCGCGTCGGTGTGCTCGGGGCGGCGCTTGGTGCGCGGGCGGGAGCCACGCCGCCCCGGCCGGACCCGGACGTCGGACTCATCGAGGTTGTGGCCACCGCGGGGGCCGCTCCCGGGCCGGCTCAGCCGGCACCACCGGCCAGCATCGCCGACCAGCTCGCGCCGAACTCCGGCAGGGTCTTGCTCGTCGCGGTGATGTCATCGACCGTGATCCCCGGCACCACCAGGCCCAGGATCGCGCCCGCGGTAGCCATCCGGTGATCGGCGTAGACGGCCCAGGGCCGGCCGGGATCGGCGCGCAGTAACCGGGGGCGGATCTGCAGACCGTCGGCGGTCTCGCGGACGTCGCCGCCCAGTGCCCCGATCTCGGTGGCCAGCGCGGCCAGCCGGTCGGTCTCGTGGCCGCGCAGGTGGGCGATCCCGCGTAGCCGGGACGGCCCGGCGGCCAGCGCGGCCAGCGCGGCCACCGTCGGGGTGAGCTCCCCGACGTCGTGCAGGTCGGCGTCCACGCCGTCGAGCCGTTCGGGCCCGGTGACGGTGAGCCCGCGCTCGTCGAGGACCACCCGGGCACCCATCCGGGCCAGCAGTGGACGGATCGCGTCACCGGCCTGGGTGGTGCGCTGTGGCCAGCCCGGCACGGTGACCTCCCCGCCGGTGACCGCGGCGGCCGCCAGGAACACCGTCGCGTTGGACAGATCCGGCTCGACGGCACAGTCACCCCCGGTGACCAGGCCCGGGGCTACCCGCCACCACGACGCGCCATCGGTGTCCACCTGCACACCGCGGTTGGTCAGCATCTGCACGGTCATCTCGATATGCGGCAGGGACGGCACCGGCTGGCCGTCGTGCCGGACCGTGACACCGGCGTCGTACCCGGCGGCGGACAGCAGCAACCCGGAGACGAACTGCGACGAGGCCGAGGCGTCGATCCGCACCTCGCCACCGGGCAGCCGGCCGGTGCCGTGCAACACGAACGGCAGTGCGTCGCCGTCGACACGGCAACCCAGTGCCCGCAGCGCGCCGAGCATCGTGCGCATCGGTCGTTGCCGGGCCTGCTCGTCGCCGTCGAAGCGCACCGGTCCGTCGGCCAGCGCGGCCAGCGGGGGCACGAAGCGCATCACGGTGCCGGCCAGCCCGCAGTCCACCGTGGCGGATCCGTGCACACCGCTGTGCGCGGCCACCTCCAGCCCGTCGCCGCGGCTGGTCACCGCAACCCCCAGGGCGCGCAGTGCACCGATCATGAGATCGGTGTCCCGGCTGCGCAGCGCACCCCGGACGGTGCCGCCGGTGCCGGCCAGCGCGGTCAGCAGCAGCGCTCGGTTGGTGATCGACTTCGATCCCGGCACGGTCACGGTGGCCCGCACCGGTCCGGGCGCCCAGGGCGCGGCCCAGGGCAGTGATCCAGTCATCGCAGGCACCCCGGTGTAGGCCGTCATGGTGCCATCATCGCGCACCCGGCATGCCACGATGGCGGCTATGTGCGGTAGGTACGCCTCGACCAGGAATCCCGCGACGCTGGCCGTCGACTTCGACGCGCTCGACGCTACCGGCGGCGCGGCGCCGGTAGCGGACTACAACGTCGCGCCGACCAAACCGGTGTTCTCGGTGGTGACCCGGCATCCGCCCGATGACGATGCAGGCTCCGGCCCGGTGCGCAGCATCCGGGTGATGCGCTGGGGGTTGGTGCCGCACTGGGCCAAGGATCCGACCGCCGGCTCCCGGATGATCAATGCGCGGGCCGAGAGCGTCGCCACCAAGCCCGCGTTCCGGGATGCGCTGGCCCGGCGGCGCTGCCTGCTGCCGGTCGACGGCTGGTATGAGTGGCAGGCCGGGCTGGGCAGCCGCAAGCAGCCGTTCTTCATCACCCCGGCGGACGGCTCCGGGCTGGCCCTGGCCGGGTTGTGGGCCGTCTGGCGGGCCGCCGCCGCACCCCCGCTGGTGACCTGCACGGTGGTCACCACCGACGCGGTCGGCCCGCTGGCCGAGGTCCACGACCGGATGCCGCTCATCCTGCCCGCCCCGGCGTGGGCAGCCTGGCTGGATCCGGACTGTGCCGATCCCAGCGGGCTGCTCGCGCCTGCATCCGCGGAGCTGGTGGCCGCGCTGGAGTTGCGGCCGGTGTCCACGGCGGTGAACAACGTCCGCCACGGCGGCCCTGAGCTGGTCGAGCGGATCGAGCCGGAGCAGTCCCCGCTGCTGGACTTGGATCAGCTCCGGTGACCGCGCTGACCGTGGTGACACCGCACGGTCGCGCCCACGTCGAACTGCGGTGGTCCCAGCCAGACCAGTGCCCGCACGGCACTGCCGCGCTGTTACTCGGGCACGGCGCCGGCGGCTCCACCAGCGCACCCGACTTGCTGGCCGCCGCCGAGTCGGCGGTCGCCAACGGGGTGCATGTGGCGCTGATCACCCAGCCGTACCGGGTCGCCGGCCGGCGCGCCCCGGCGCCGGCCCGGCAGCTCGACGAGGCGTGGCTGGCCGTCGCCGGCTATCTGGCCGGCGAGGTCTTCCCGGGTCTCCCACTGATGTTCGGGGGCCGGTCCTCAGGCGCCCGGGTGGCCTGCCGGACCGCGGCGGTGGGCGCTGCGGTAGCGGTGTTGTGCCTGGCCTTCCCGGTGCACCCGCCGGGACGGCCGGACCGCAGCCGGATGGCGGAGCTGGCCGCCGTGGGCGTGCCGGTGCTGGTGGTGCAGGGCGAGCGGGATCCGTTCGGCCGCCCGGCTTCGGCCGCCGGCCGGGAAGTCGTGCTGCTGCCCGGTGACCATTCACTCAAGGCCGACGCCGGCGCGGTGGGACGTGCGGTCGCGCAGTGGCTGCCGCGCCTGTCGTGAGGTGACGACGTTGATCACGGTTTGGGTGCCGAAAGCGACATCATGTGTCGCTTTCGGCACCCAAACCGTGATCATGCGGCGGAATGCGGGTGGTGGCCGCAGCGTTGCTCGGGCCGTGGTGCCTACAGTTCAACCACCCCGTCACCGGGTAGTGCGGCAGAGCCGGCTTACTTCGCCGGGACGGATGTCCGGCCGGCGCGTACCCTCGACCACCAATGCACACCTGGGCATGGGGGTGGTCGGAGTGAGCGTGGCCGACAGTGCCGAACCCGCCGTCCAGGAGCAAGGGGTCCAGGGACAGCAAGGGGTCCAGGGACAGCAAGGGGTCCAGGGACAGCAAGGGGTCCAGGGACAGAGCGTCGAGGAGACGCCGCAGCAGCGCACCGCCCGCTTCGAGCGCGACGCCATGCCGTTGCTGGACCAGCTCTACGCGGCGGCGCTGCGGATGACCCGCAACCCGGCCGACGCCGAGGATCTCGTGCAGGAGACCTATCTCAAGGCGTATTCCGCCTTCAAGTCCTTCCGGGCCGGCACCAACCTGCGGGCGTGGCTCTACCGCATCCTGACCAACACCTACATCAACGGGTACCGCAAGCGGCAGCGCCAGCCACCTGCCCAACCCACCGAGGAGATCACCGACTGGCAGCTGGCGCAGGCTGAGCAGCACACCTCGTCAGGTCTGCGGTCCGCGGAGATGGAGGCCATGGACCGGTTGCCGGACTCCGATGTCAAGGAAGCGCTGAGCCGGCTGGCCGAGGACTTCCGGATGGCCGTCTACCTGGCCGACGTGGAGGGCTTCGCCTACAAGGAGATCGCCGAGATCATGGGCACTCCGATCGGGACCGTGATGTCCCGGTTGCACCGGGGGCGCAAGCAGCTGCGCGACATGCTCACCGGAGTGGCCCGGGAGCGGGGTTTCCTGCGCGATGCGGAGGTCGCGTCATGAGTTGCGGCGACCCGCACGAGACCGATTGCAGCGAGGTACTCGCCGAGCTGTGGTTGTTTCTGGACAATGAGTGTGATCGTGAGCGGCGGCGGCTGTTGCAGCGCCATCTGGACGAGTGCGGCCCGTGCCTGGCTGAGTTCGGCCTCGATGAGCATCTCAAGACGTTGCTGGCTCGCAAGTGTGGCGGCGACCACGCACCCGACGCGCTCAAGCAACGGCTGCGTCAGTCGATCCGGGACATCATGATGCGCCAAGCCGTCCTCGGCGCCGAGGTGACCGTCGAGCGCAGCGACGCCGGTGTTGTCGTGGAGGTGGTGACCAGCGTCGAGGGCCACGCTCGGTTATCGCCCGAACGCTGAGGTCACCATGCCGTCCGGGGCCCGCCAAGCGCGTTGACGGGCCCGCGACCTCACCCTCAGCTGTTCGGTCGCTTGCCGTGGTTGGCGGCGTTGTTCTTCCGATCACGCTTCTTGCGGCCTCGTTTGGACACGGCGGTCCTTCCTGTGCGGTTGGTGGCGATCCTCGGCAAGTGTGTCACGGTGCGCCATGTCGGTGGTGTCGACCGTGGTTGGATGGCGGGTGCCGAGGCCACAAGGAGGGCGATTGATGACTGAGGAGATCCGGGCCGAGATGGCGGCCAGCGTGTGGAAGATCGTGGTCGCCGAGGGTGACCCGGTGTCCGACGGTGACATGCTGGTGATTCTCGAGTCGATGAAAATGGAGATCCCGGTCCTGTCCGAGGTCGACGGAACCGTTGCGAAACTGGCGGTGTCGGAGGGTGATGTCGTGCAGCAGGGCGACCTGATCGCCGTCGTCGAGTGACGCCAGAGGTGGGTGAGTCGCCATGTCGACGCTGAGCGAGTTGCTGGCCCAGCACACCCATCTGCCTGGCATGGCTGTCGTCCACCTGCAGCGAATCGTCGCCGAGTGGCAGTTGCTCGCTGATCTGTCTTTCGCTGATCTGCTGCTGTGGGTTCCGTTGGATCTCGCTGATCCGGCGGCCGGGTTTCTCTGCGTGGCCCACGTCCGACCCACCACCGGCCCCACCGCCTATCCCGAGGACGTGGTCGGTACCCGCGTGCTGGGCACTGAGTACCCGCTGCTGGGCCAAGCACTGGCGGACGGCGACATCCTGCGTGACGAGCAGCCACGCTGGTTGCGCAGCGTTCCAGTGCGCCGGGAGGCAATGCCGGTGCGGCTGGTGCAGCGCCAGATCGCCGTCATCGGGCGGGAGGCGAACCTGGCGATGCCCCGGGTGCCCAGCCCGTTGGAGATCGCGTATCTGGGAGTGGCCGCGGATCTGTGCCAGATGCTGGCCGACGGCACCTTCCCGGACACCTGCACCGCACCGGACAGCCAATCCCCCCGGGCGGGTGACGGCCTGCTTCGGCTCAGCTCGTCCGGGATCGTGATCTATGCCAGCCCCAATGCGCTGTCGGCCTATCACCGCATGGGGCATGGCACGGACCTGCGCGGTGAGCAGCTTGCCGCCTTGACTCGCCGGCTGATCTCCGACTCGTTCGACGCCGCCGAGGTCGCCGCGCGGATCCGGGCCGCGGTGGACGGCAGTTCGAGCACTCGGATCGAAGCCGACGCCCATGGTGCCACGATGCTGTTCCGCGCACTGCCGCTGCGCCCGCGAGGTGAACCGGCGGGGGCGTTGGTCTTGATCCGTGATGTGACCGACCTGCGTAGCCGAGATCGTGCGCTGCTGTCCAAGGATGCCACTATCCGGGAGATACACCATCGGGTGAAGAACAACCTGCAGACAGTGGCGGCGTTACTGCGGCTGCAGTCGCGCCGCACGGCCAACGCCGAGGCTCGGCAAGCGCTGCAGGAGTCGGTGCGCCGGGTGGCATCCATTGCAATGGTGCACGAAACGTTGTCGATCTCGCTGGATGAGCAGGTCGACATTGATGACGTGGTGGACAAGGTGCTCCCGATGATCACGGAGGTGTCCGGGGAGGCGAGCCGGGTCGTCGTCCGGCGAGTGGGCGCATTCGGGGTGCTGGCGACTGAGTTCGCCACCCCATTGGTCATGGTGCTCACGGAACTGGTGCAGAACGCACTGGAACATGCCTTCGAGCCGGGATGCGACGGGGAGGTGGTTCTTTGCGCTGAGCGGTCAGCTGGCTCGCTCAAGGTGGTCGTCTCCGACAACGGCCGCGGGCTACCACCGGAGTTCTCGTTGGACCGAGCCGAGCGGCTGGGGCTGCAGATCGTGCGTACCCTGGTCGGTTCCGAGCTACGTGGATCCCTGGATCTGCAACGGAGAAGCCCCCACGGCACTGCGGCGGTGCTGCGGTTGCCATTGACCGCGCACCGTTGACAAATATGACCATGGCCCGGCACTCAATGGTGCCGGGCCATGGTCATGTTGTGCTTGTCTCGCGGATCAGGCGCCGGTACGGGCCCCGGTACGCGCGTTACGCCGCTTCAGGGCGCGTCGCTCGTCCTCGCTCATGCCGCCCCATACGCCGGCGTCCTGCCCGGAGGCGAGGGCCCAGTTCAGGCACTCGACATTAACCGGACAGCGTCGGCAGACGGTTTTCGCCTCGGCGATCTGTAGTAGAGCGGGACCGCTGGTTCCCACTGGGAAGAACAGCTCCGGGTCCTCGTCTCGGCAGGCCGCGTGATGGCGCCAGTCCATGATTCTTGCTCCTCGTCGATCGCGCTGGTGATCTGTTGTCCCAGCGCCGTCGTCGTCTGTCATTTAGCTTGTGAATGATTTCACGATCGCCCGGGATGTCAAGTGGTACCTACGGACGCGGTGCGTTAATTCACCCAGCGGATACCTACCGGTCGAACTGCTCACCGCACGTAAAACCGATTCTGAAGCCCTTACCTCGGGACGGCTGCGCGTCACAGTCGCTTGCTGAGGCGCGCTACCGCCGCCTCACCCAACCACTCAGTTCGCTCGAACGCCGCAACTGGTTCATCGCGGTGCCCCGACCGGGAGACGCACCGACCAGCAGGCCGCTGGCCTCCCGACAGCCAGTCCTACCGACCCTAACGATGCCGCCTGGCAAAACGTTTCGCCCCAGTTCTCGCGGACCCGGGTGTGTCACCCTGCGGTGGGAGGCTCCGGCGTGGTAAGGCGGCAGTGGATAACCTGTTGTGATGACCACCGAGCCCGTGATTCCTCGCCCGGTGCAGGCCGCCGGCCTGCTCGTCGGGCTGCAGGGCTTGGCCGGTGTCGCGATCGCGGTGGGCTTGGCTGTCGCGGCGGCGCGCGGGCGCACCGGTCCGGTGCCGATCGTGGCCACTGCGGTGTGGCTGGCCGGCTTCGGTGTCATCCTGCTCGCCATCGGCGTCAGTCTGGTGCGGGGCCGCCACGGCGCTCGTACCCCGGCCGTCGTCGCCCAGTTGCTGCTGCTCGGTGTCTGCTGGTACGCCGCAGGTCCGTCGGCGCAGCCCGGCTACGGGGTGCCGGCCGCGGTGTTCTGCGTGGCTGTCCTGGTGCTGCTGTTCTGCCCGCCGGTGCTGCGCTGGGTCAGTTGAGGTTTGCTCGCAGGCTGCGGGCGGCCTGGTCGAGCAGCTCCGCGTGCTGCTGCCACCGGGGGACCTGCGATTCCAGGAATGCGGCGCCGTCGAGGAAACGGCCCTGCCGGCCGATCGCCTGGCCCAGCTCGATGATCTCTTGGACGCCTACCCCGGGCAGCGCCAGACGCATCCGCAGCACCCATTCGAGGTCCGCGAGCTGCCCGAGGCCCCGGTAGACCACCCGCAGGTTCTCCAGGATCCGGGCGAAGATCGCTCTCCTGGGGGCGGTGGTGAGCAGGTGGTTGCCGAAGCGGGCGTTCGGGCCGGTCCGGGTCGAGGCGCGGAACAGGGCTTCGCACCCGGCGAGGTCGAGCAGCTCACCGCCGTTGAACGCGTCGAGATAGTGGTTGGTGGCCATCGGTCGGACCAGGAAGTGGCCAGGCATGCTGACACCTTCCAGGGCGAGCCCGGCCCGGCGGCCGACCTCGAGGCACACCACTGACAGCGTGATGGGGATGCCGCGCCGGCGGTCGACCACCTGGTTCAGCAGGGAGTTACGGGGGTCGTAGTAGCTTTCGGTGTTGCCGGCGAAACGCTCTTCAACGAACAGCCGATGGATCAGCGACTCGAGCGAGTCGACCCCCTGCGCCAGCCGGTCCAGCTCACGTAGCGTCTGGCCGGTGTCGAGTACCGGGTCCGCGCCGGCGGCGATCGCGAGCGCGCCCACGTCGAGTTCTGGACCGGGCCCCCGTCCGGCCAGCAACGTGATGAAGTGCTCGACTGCATCCATGATGTAGTCGATCGTGCGCCCTGCGGGCCGCGCTGTCGATACCCGTACCAGCTATACCGGTGGACGGGCTCGGCGCTGACCAACGACAGATCTGTCCGTTGGTCAGCGCCGAGCCCGTCGTGTCGGGCCTCAGCCCTGCTTGGTCTCCCAGAAGATCTTGTCGATCTCCGCGATCTGGTCCAGCAGCTCTTGGCCGGTCTGGGGGTCGGTCGAGCCTTTGGTGCCGCCCGCCCCCGCGGCCTTGGTCGCCTTGTTGAACAGCTCGTGCAGCTGCGGGTACCTCTCGAAGTGCGGGGGCTTGAAGTAGTCGGTCCACAGCACCCAGAGGTGGTGCTTGACCAGGTCGCTGCGCTGATCCTTGATCTCGATCGCGCGGGAACGGAACTCGGGGTCCTCGTTGGACTGGTACTTCTCTTGGATCGCCTTGACCGACTCGGCTTCGATCCGGGCCTGCGCCGGGTCGTAGACGCCGCACGGGAGGTCGCAGTGCGCGGTGACCTCCAGGCGGGGACGGTGCAGAATCCGCGACAACAGTCGCATCGTGCCTCCCTGAGATGTGATGCTCCGACTTTCCGTGACCCTACTACCGTGCGGCCCGACCGGCAGCGGGACGGTGATCATCAGTGGCATCCGGCTTGGGCTGGTGGCCGTGGCGGCGGGTGGTGGTGCGTGGCCCCTCGATGTCTCCGACCCTGTCCGGCGGCGACATCGTGCTGATCAGCTTGTGGGCTCGACCGCGGCCCGGGGCGGTGGTGCTGGTCCGGTGGACCCAGCGCCCCGGCCAGCTGTCGGTCAAACGGCTGGTGGGCCGGCACGGCGCCGGCTGGTGGGTGCTGGGTGACAACCCCGACGCCTCCACCGACTCCCGCCAGCTGGGCCCCGCCACCCCGGTAGCGGTCGTCATCGCCCGCCTACACCCCGGCCCCCTGCGCATTCAGCGGGCTCAGCGGGGTTAAACGTGCTCGAATTACCCCGCTGAGCCCGCTGAATGCGCAGGGATCAGGGGGTGGTGGTGTGCCAAATGGGGAGGATGCCGGCTTCGGCGGCCTCGGCGAGGGTGGGGGCTGCGCGGTCCTTGGCGGACAGCTGCCCGGCCAGCTCGGCGGGCCAGGGCAGACCCAGTGCGGGATCCAGAGGGTGCACGGTGCGCTCGGCTGCGGGGTGGTAGCCGGTCGAGCACAGGTAGGTCATCACGGTGTCATCGGCCAGCGCGATGAACGCGTGCCCGACCCCTTCCGGGAGGTACACCGCCCGGTAGGTCTCGGTGTCCAGCTGCACCGCTGCCCAGCGACCGAAGGTGGGCGAGCCCACCCGCACGTCGACCGCGACGTCGAGCAGTGCGCCCCGGCAGCAGTACACGTACTTGGCCTGACCAGGCGGCACGTCGGAGAAGTGCACCCCCCGGATCACGCCGCGCCGGGAGACACTGTGGTTGGCCTGTGCCACGTGCAGCCGGTGCCCGGTCGCGTCGACGAAGACGGATTCCTGAAACGGTGCCACGAACCGGCCCCGGTCGTCCGGAAAGACCGTCGGGGTGAACTCGACCACGCCCGGCACCGCCAGCTCACGGAACTGCATGACGGCCACCCTAACCGGGGTGGTGGCTGCGGCGCCGCGTAGTGACCAGGTACCTGATCTGGTGATCCTGTGATCGACTTCCGGGGCGGCCGGTACGAAAAAAGTGACACGCGGTTGCCAGTTCGGCATAACCAACCGCCAGTTCACGCGTTGTGCACACGACAGGGTTGTGACACGCCGTTGTCCGGGGCCGGTGGCCCTCGCCGCCCGTGACCGTCATGCGGGTGAGTGGGGGTCCCAAGTGGACGCGGCGGAAGGGTGGTGCCGGTGGCCGAACGGGCTGAGCGAGCCGCTTTTGTGCCCTTATTGCCTGATCTCGGGCAAGGGGGTCGGGTTGCACCCGGTTGGCCCCTGGCGGCCGTCCGGGCGGGCCGGACGATCCCGCTGCCGGAGTCACCCGCGCTGGTCTGCGACGGTGACATCGTTGTCCAGGCGAACCTCGCGGCGGCCCGGCTGGCCGGACGCTGGTTTCCGGACTCGCTGACCGGGCTTGCGCTGCACTGCCTGCTCACGGGCTCCGGCACGGACGCCGAGTTGATCGGGCCGGACGCACACCGGGTGCCGGTGCGGGTCACCCGCTGGATCGTGCCGGGTACGAACCTGCTCGTGGTGTTCCTGATCGATGTCTCCGACCTGCGCTCGACCAGCCTGCCGCCGGGCACCGAGCGCAGGATCGCCGAGGTCGACCCGGTGGCTGGTCTCAGGCCCTGGCAGGCCGACCCGGTGACCGGCGTGACCCGGTGGTCGCGCGGGCATTACGAGGTCCTCGGCACGCCCCAGGTGCACAACGAGCTCGCCGAGGAGCGCGCGCGGCTGCTCGAGGTGCAGCGGATCGCCCGGATCGGTAGCTTCACCTGGGAATGGCTGACCAACCGGCTCAGCTACAGCTCCGCGCTCGCCGAGCTGTTCGCCGGGCGCCACATCGACCCGGCCGACCCGCTGCGCCATGTCCATCCCGAGGATCTGCCCAGCTTGTTACAGCGGGTGCAGGAGATGGTCTCCGACTCCGGTGCGGGCACGTTGGAGGTGGAGTTCCGCGGGTTGCCGGAATACGGCGACACCTGTTACGTGTGCCGGCTGCGGGCGCAGCGGTCGGACAGCGGGAAGATCCTGCGCCTGACCGGCACGGTGCAGGACATCACCGAGGCGCGAGCGTTGGAGCGTGAGTTGTGCGCGGAGCAGCGCCAGCTGGCCGATGCGCAGCGGGTGGCCCGGATCGGCACCTGGGAGTGGGAGCCGGGCCGCGATCGGCTGGTGTGGTCAGCCATGATGCAAGAGCTCTGCGGGGCTGTCTCGGCGCCCGGTCAGGCCGGTTACCAGTCGTACCTGTCGCTGGTGCATCCCGATGACCGGGAATGGGTGGACGAGCTGTGGCGCCGGCTCGTCGTCGACCATGCGCCGGTGGAGTTCGAGCATCGGGTGCTGCGCCCGGACGGGACGGTACGCACCTTCCGGTGCCATGGCGCGGCCGGCACCGATCCGAGTGGCAGCCTCCGGGTGGTCGGCACCGCCCAAGACGTCACCGAGCAGCGCGCCGCCGAGGTCCGGATAATGCGCTCCAGCCAGCGCTTCGCTGATCTGGTGGCGATCGCCCCGGTGGGTATCGGGATCTTCGATGACACCGATCGGCTGGTCGACGCCAACGAAGCGTTGTGCACGCTGCTGGGTTACGACCTGGAGACCCTGCGGGGGATGAGCTCGGCCGCCCTCACCCACCCCGACGAGCGGGCCGAGCGGCTGCGTAGCATGCGCACCCACCCGCCGGCAGGCAGTGCGAGCTACACCGTCCCGCAGCGGATGTTACTGCGAGCCGACGGTGCGCCGGTGTACTGCGAGCTGCACGTGTCGGCGTCGGTGCAGGATGACGGGCAGCATTTCATGCTGGTGGTCTTCACCGATGTCACGGAGCGGCGCCGGGTGGCCGAGGCGCTGCGATACCGCACGGCCCACGACGAGCTCACCGACCTACCCAACCGGGCGTCGATCAAGGACACCCTGACCGGGCTGCTCGCGTCCGGCAGTGACCTGGCCGTGCTGTTCTGTGATATCGATAATTTCAAGCGGGTCAACGACGCGTTGGGCCATGACGCGGGTGATGAGCTGCTGGTGGCACTGGCGCGGCGGCTGCACGACGGGTTGCCGCCGGGCTGCACCGGTGGCCGGCTGTCCGGCGATGTCTTCGTGGTGATCTGTTCCGACGTCGCCGCCCAGGGTGGGGTCAGCTCCCTCGTCGCCATGGTGTCGGCGTTGCTGCGCACCACGATCCCGCTGCGTGGCCAGCTGATCCGGGTGTCGGCAGTGATCGGCGTCGCGGTTGCCGACGACGCCACCACAAGCGCGGAGGATCTGCTGCGCTTCGCCGACGCAGCCATGTTCGAGGCCAAGCAGGGCAGCACCGGCCAGTTCACGATGGCCAGCGCGGCGCTGATGGCGTCGGCCGATCGGCAGGTGGAGCTGGAATGCGAGCTTCGCGAGGCGCTGGCGGGTGACCAGCTGCAGCTGCACTACCAGCCGGTGGTCGACCCCGACGGGGTGATCCTCTCCGCGGAGGCGCTGATCCGCTGGCCGCACCCGGAGCGCGGGATGCTCGGCCCGGACGTGTTCCTCCCGGTGGCCGAGCAGGGTGACATGATGCGAGAGCTGGATCGCTGGGTGCTGCGCACCGCGTTGCGTGAGGCGCGCAACTGGGTGACCCGGGACCGTCGCGGGATCGCCATCGCGGTCAACCTCTCCGCGCAGATCCTCGGCGACCCCGATTTCGTCGACACCGTGGCGACCGCGGTAGCCGACAGTGGGTTGCCCTGGCACCGCTTGGTGCTGGAGCTGGTGGAGACCGCCCTGGTGGGCCTGCCCAGCGCGACCCGGCGGGCGATGGATGAGCTGGTCGCGCGCGGGGCACGCTTCGCGGTGGACGATTTCGGGACCGGTTACTCGTCGTTGGCCAGGCTCAGGGATCTGCCCACCCAAATCGTCAAGCTGGACCGGCGGTTCGTGGCCGGGGTCGGTGTCGACGTGTCGGACTTCGCGGTGGTCCGCGCGGTGGTCGACATGGCTCGCGCCATGGGTCGTACCTGCGTGGCCGAGGGTGTGGAGACCACGACCCAGTTCCAGGTCCTGCAGGGACTCGGGGTGGACGCCTACCAGGGCTGGTTGTTCTCCCGCGCGATCAGTGGACCCGACTTGCGCGCGTTGCTCCGGTGCGGGCGGCTGAGCGTCGCGCGTTCTGCGGCAGCCCAATAAATCCTGGGACGGCCCAGCAAATCGGTTACCGTTCGAGGGTGATCGAGTTCCGCGGTGTCACCAAGCGGTTTGCCGACGGCACCGTGGCGGTCACCGCGCTGGACCTGCATGCCGCTGAGGGTCGGATCACCGTGCTGGTAGGGCCGTCGGGGTGCGGTAAGACCACGTCCCTGCGGATGGTCAACCGGATGGTGCAGCCCACCTCGGGCACGCTGCTGATCGGCGGGCGGGACATCTGCTCCCGCCCGCCGGCGCAGCTGCGCCGGGGCATCGGCTATGTCATCCAACAGGCCGGCTTGTTCCCGCACCGCACCGTGCTGGCCAACATCGCCACGGTGCCGCTGCTCACCGGGGTGACCCGGCGAGCCGCCCGGGTTCGGGCCGCCGAGCTGCTCGAGCTCGTCGGCTTGCCTGTCGAGCTGGGCCGGCGCTATCCCGCGCAGCTGTCCGGCGGCCAGCAACAGCGGGTGGGAGTCGCTCGTGCGCTCGCCGCCGACCCGCCGGTGCTGCTGATGGATGAGCCGTTCTCCGCGGTCGACCCGGTGGTCCGGGAGGGCCTGCAGGACGAGCTGTTGCGGCTGCAAGGTGAGCTGGGCAAGACAATCCTGTTCGTCACGCACGACATCGACGAGGCGATCAGGCTCGGCGACACCGTCGCGGTGCTGCGGCCCGGCGGGGTACTGGCCCAGATCGATGCGCCGCAGCGGTTGCTCGCCGAGCCCGCGGACGACTTCGTCGCCGGATTCGTCGGGCGGGACCGCGGCTACCGGGTGCTGTCGTTCACCTCCTCCGACGGCCTTGCGGTGCACGAGCTGGACACGGTGCCAGCCGGTTCGGGCGGGGCCGGGTCGGGATGGCGGCTGGTCGTGGATACCGACGGTCGACCGCGCGGCTGGCTGGCTCCAGACGGCGTGGTGCGCGCCGGTGGGTCACCGCATCGGCTGGGTGGTCCGATGCGAACCGCGCTGGACGCGGCGCTGTCGTCGCCGTCGGGACTGGGCGTGGTGGTCGACGGCGACGGTGTCGCGGTGGGTGGGGTGCGGGCCGAGGAGGTACTCGCGGTGTGGCGCCGGCAGCGGGGTGCCGATGATCACTGAGATCGGTCACTACCTGAGCAGCCCGAGTAACCGGGCGAAGGTGGTTGAGCTGTTCGGCGAGCACGTCGTCCTGGCGATCGGGCCGTTGCTGATCGGGCTGATGATGGCGGTGCCGCTGGGCTGGGCGGCGCAGCGCGTGCGCTGGCTGCGACCTGCGGTGCTCGGCACGGCCGGCGTGCTGTACACGGTGCCGTCGCTGGCCCTGTTCGCGATCATGCCCGGCATCCTGGGCACCCGGATCCTGGACGGCACGAATGTGGTGGTAGCACTGGCGCTGTATACCGCTGCGCTGCTGGTGCGGCCGGTGGCCGACGCGCTGGACGCGGTGCCCGCCCAGGTGGTGGCCGCAGCCACCGCGATGGGCTACCAGCCGGCCCGACGTTTCGTCGCCATCGAGTTGCCGATGGCCGTCCCGGTGCTGGCCGCCGGCGTGCGGGTGGCGTCGGTCAGCAACATCAGCCTGGTCAGCGTCGGGGCGTTGATCGGGATCGGCGGGCTGGGTCAGCTGTTCACCGAGGGCTTCCAGACCCAGTACCCGGCGCCGATCGTGATCGGTATCGGGCTGACCGTCGGGTTGGCGCTGGTGATGGACCTGCTCCTGGTCGGGCTGCGCCGGGTGGCCACTCCCTGGCTGAGAACATGATCTTCTTGCAGGTGCTGGCCTGGCTCGCCGATGCGGCGCACTGGCGAGGCCCCGCTGGGGTGCCGGCCCGGATCGCCGAGCACCTGTTCTACACCGTCAGCACCGTGGGCATCGCGTCGACGATGGCGGTGCCGTTGGGACTGGTGGTGGGGCACACCGGCCGGGGCGCGGTGGCGCTGGTGGGGCTGGCCAACGCGATCCGGGCGCTGCCCACCTTGGGTCTGCTGACCCTGCTGTTCCTGCTGCTTCGCGCCCAGGGCCTCGCCACGGTGATCGCGCTGGTGGTGCTGGCCGTGCCCCCGATGCTGGCCGGGGCCTATGCCGGCGTGCAGAGCGTCGAGGCCGGGGTTGTCGATGCCGCGCGGGGAATGGGCATGACGTCGGCCCAGCTTTTGTTCCAGGTTGAGCTGCCGGGTGCCCTTCCCTTGCTGCTCGGTGGGGTGCGCAGCGCGGTGCTGCAGGTGGTGGCGACCACCACGGTGGCGGCCTACCTGGGGCTGGGTGGCCTGGGCCGGTTGTTGCTGGACGGGTTGCGGTCCGGCGATTACCCGCAGATGGCTGCTGGGGCGCTGCTCACCGCCGTTGTGGCGGTGGCGCTGGACCTGCTGGTCGCCGGGCTGATACGGCTGAGCGTGCCCACTGGAGTGCGGTTAGCCGGTTCGATGGTGTCTCGGATCGGAGGATGAGGATCGATGACCCGCATCGCAGCGCTGATCATGGCTGTCCTGGTGGCGGTGGTGCCGGCCTGCGGGACCGGTGACCCGCTCGCCGGGGATGGCACTGTGGTGGTCGGCTCGGCCGACTTCGTGGAGAGCGAGCTGCTCATGGAGATCTACGCTGCGGCGCTGCGCAAGGCGGGGATCGAGGTGCAGACCCGCCCCCGGCTGGGCCCGCGCGAGATCACCAACCTCGCGGTGGCGGACGGATCGATCACCGTGCTGCCCGAGTACTCCGGCAACCTGCTGCAATCCCTCGACCCGCAGGCGACCGCGACTGCGGCAGACGACGTCTACGCCGCGGTGCAGCGGTCCTTACCGCGCGGCCTGCACGTGCTCGAGCAGTCCGCAGCGGAGGACTCCGACGTCCTGGTCGTCACCCAGCAGACCGCGCAGGACCTGGGGCTCACCAGCATGGCGGCGCTCGGGCCGCACTGCGGTCAGCTCACCCTGGGTGCCGCCGGTGAGTGGCCCGGCCGCTGGAAGGACCGGATCGCCCAGGTCTACGGGTGCACCTTTCGTCAGATCCGCAGCACCGACGCCGCCGGTCCGGTGACGTTGCAGGCATTGCGCAGCGGGCAGGCGCAGATCGTGAACCTGTTCACCACATCGCCCGACATCGCCGCCAACCGGTGGGTTGCGCTAGCGGACCCGCAGAACATGTACCCGGCGCAGCGCATCCTGCCGCTGGTGCGCGCCGGGGTGCTGAGCCAGGCGGGTATCGACGCGCTCAACACGGTCTCCGCCGTGCTGACCACCGAGAAGCTCACCGAGCTCAACCGCCGGATCGTCCAAGAACGAGCTGTCCCCGCCGACTTGGCCTTCGACCTCGTGAGTGCGTAACAGTGTTATAGCACTCAATGCCACTCACGAGCACACTGGTGGGCATGGACTACACGCAGCTGGGTCGTAGCGGCCTGTCGGTGTCTCGACTGTGCCTGGGGACGATGAACTTCGGCCCGGAGACCTCCGAGGCCGACAGCTACACGATCATGGATCGGGCCCACGAGCAGGGCATCAACTTTTTCGACACGGCGAACGTCTACGGCTGGCGCAAAGGGGAGGGAATCACCGAGCAGATCATCGGGCGGTGGTTCGCGTCCGGCGGAGGGCGTCGCGAGCGCACCGTGCTGGCGACCAAGCTCTACGGCTCGATGGGGGACTGGCCCAACGAGACGGGGCTGTCCGCGCTGAACATCCGGCGCGCCTGCGACGGTTCGCTGCGCCGGCTGCAGACCGACCACATCGACCTTTACCAGATGCACCACGTGGACCGGGCCACCCCGTGGGAGGAGATCTGGGAGGCCATGTCGGTGCTCCGGCAGCAGGGAAAAATCATCTACGTCGGTTCGTCGAACTTCGCCGGCTGGCACTTGGCGGCCGCGCAGGAGACGGCCCGCCGCCAGCGGGTCACCGGGCTGGTCAGCGAGCAGTCGATCTACAACCTGCTCACCCGCTGGGTCGAGCTGGAGGTGCTGCCTGCCGCGCGGGAGTACGGAATGGGGCTGATCCCCTGGTCACCATTGCAGGGGGGTCTGCTCAGCGGCGCGCTACGCAAGCAACGGCAGGGGGGCGGCTCACGAAGCACCTCGGGGCGCTCGGCCGAGCTACTGGAAGCCAACCGGGAGTGCCTCGAGGCGTACGAGAAGCTGTGTGCTGATCTCGGTGATGACCCCGCCGACGTCGGCCTGGCCTGGTTACTGCACCAGCCCGGGATCACCGCGCCGATCGTCGGCCCGCGCACTGTCGAGCAGCTGGACGGCTCGCTGCGGGCCATCACGATCAAGCTGGACGCGGCGGTGCTGACCAGGCTTGATGAGCTGTTCCCCGCGCCGACGCCCAACGGCGCCAAGCCCGCTCCGGAGGCCTATGCGTGGTGAGTGTTGATTACCCGGGTCCGGGCGGGCTTCATACGCCGGCTTCGAGATTGTCCGGCTCGTCGGCGTCGTCGCGGGCCAGGAACGTGGCGAAGCGTTCCACCGCGTCCTCGAACTCCGGATGCTCGTCGACGAAGGCGCGCATCCGCGCGGTCAGCCACTCGACGCTGAGCTGTTCATCGGCGCGCCGGTCCTCGAGTTCCTCGATGCCGCGGTCGGTGAAATACACCTCGACTCCTGTTCCTCCGAGGGGCCTGCGCCCGAGCCGGGGGCCGTAGAGTACGCGCATCCAGTGCCGGGACACCGGGCATCAGCGCCCGACACGCCGGGCTCGATCAGGGCTCGAGGGCTGCCGTGATCAGCTCCCGTTGCTCGACCTCGTGCACCTTGGCCGAACCCGCCGAAGGGGCCGCCATGGCCCGCCGCGAGACCCGCCGCAGGTTGGCCAGCCGCTCGGGCATCAGGTCGGGCAGGCTCAGCCCGTAGTACGGCCAAGCGCCCTGGTTGGCGGGTTCCTCCTGTACCCAGCGGATGTCGGTGGCTTTCGGGTAACGGTCCAGGGCCGCGGCCAGCCGGCGCTGGGGAACCGGGTAGAGCTGCTCGATGCGCACGATCGCAGTGTGCGCAAGGCCGCGCTGCTGGCGTGCGGCATTCAGCTCGTAGCTGATCTTGCCGCTGCACAGCAGCACCCGCCGCACCGCCGACGGATCGGTGACCGTCGGGTCGTCGAGCACCGAGGCGAAGCGACCTGAGGTGAAGTCCTCCACCGGGCTCACCGCCGCCTTGAGCCGCAGCATCGACTTCGGGGTGAACACCACCAGCGGCCGGTGTACCCCGTCCAAGGCGTGCCGGCGCAGCAGGTGGAAGTAGTTCGCCGGAGTGGAGGGCTGTGCCACGGTCATCGAGCCCTCCGCGCACAGCTGCAGGAACCGCTCGATGCGACCGGACGTGTGGTCGGGTCCCTGCCCCTCGTGGCCATGGGGGAGCAGCAGCACGACGTCGGAACGCTGGCCCCACTTGGCCTCACCGGAGGAGACGAACTCGTCGATCACCGGCTGCGCGCCGTTGATGAAGTCACCGAACTGGGCTTCCCAGAGCACCAAAGCGTCCGGATTGGCCACCGAGTAGCCGTACTCGAAGCCCAGTGCCGCGAACTCCGACAGCGCGGAGTCGTAGGCCATGAACTTTGCCTGCCCCGCGGCGAGGTTCATCAGCGGCGTGTACTCGGCCCCGGTCTTGCGGTCGATCAGTACCGAGTGCCGCTGCACGAAGGTCCCGCGCCGGCTGTCCTGGCCGGACAGCCGCACCTTCCGGCCGTCCAGGCACACCGAGCCGAACGCCAGCAGCTCGGCGAAGGCCCAGTCGATGCCGCCCTCGCGGGCCATCCTGGCCCGTTTCTCCAGCACCGGTTTGACTCTCGGATGTGGCGTGAAACCCTCGGGCAGGTTGACGTGCGCGTCGGCGATCCGCTCGATGACGCTGCGGTCCACTCCGGTGGACAGCCCGGTAGGCACGATCTGCTCGATCTCCACCGATGCACTCGGTGCCGCGACACACCTCTCCAGCTCCCGCACCTCGTTGAACACGTGCTCGAGCTGATGTGCGTAGTCCTTGAGCACCGCCTCGGCTTCCTCCACGGAGATGTCCCCACGGCCGATGAGTGCCTCGGTGTAGCTCTTGCGGACCGACCGCTTGGTGTCGATGACGTCGTACATCTTCGGCTGCGTCATCGACGGGTCATCACCCTCATTGTGACCGCGGCGGCGGTAGCAGACCATGTCGATCACGACGTCCTTGCGGAACTCCTGCCGGTAGTCCATCGCCAGTCGGGCCACCCAGACACACGACTCCGGGTCGTCACCGTTGACGTGGAACACCGGGGCGCCGATCATTTTCGCGACATCGGTGGAGTATTCGCTGGACCGCGCGTACTGCGGCGCGGTGGTGAATCCGACCTGGTTGTTCACGATCACGTGCACGGTGCCGCCGGTGCGGTACCCGCGCAGCAGCGACAGGTTGAGGGTCTCGGCCACCACGCCCTGCCCGGCGAAAGCGGCGTCGCCGTGCAGAGCCACCGGCAGCACGGTGAAGCCCTCTTGGCCCTTGTTCAGCATGTCCTGTTTAGCCCGCACGATGCCCTCAAGTACCGGATCAACGGCCTCCAGGTGGGAGGGGTTGGAGGTCAGGGTCACCGTGGTCTCACCCTCACCGAACATCCGGCAGTACTTGCCCTCGGCGCCCAGGTGGTATTTGACGTCGCCGGAACCGTGCGCCTGGCCGGGGTCGAGGTTGCCCTCGAACTCGCGGAAGATCTGCGAGTACGGCTTGCCGACGACGTTGGCCAGCACGTTGAGCCGGCCGCGGTGAGGCATGCCGAGCACCACTTCATCCAGCCCGTGCTCGGCGGCCTTGTCCAGCACCGCGTCCAGCAGCGGAATGACGGTCTCGGCGCCTTCCAACGAGAACCGCTTCTGGCCCACGTACTTGGTCTGCAGGAAGGTCTCGAAGGACTCCGCGGCGTTGAGCTTGGTCAAGATGTACTTCTGCTCGGCGCGGGTGGGTTGATCGTGCACCCGTTCCACGCGCTCCTGCAACCACTGCCGCTCGTCCGGCACCAGAATGTGCATGTACTCCACACCGACGTTGCGGCAGTAGGAGTTGCGCAGCACGCCCAGGACGTCGCGCAGCTTCATGCGTGACCGCCCGGCGAACCCGCCGACGGCGAAGGTCCGGTCCAGGTCCCACAGAGTGAGACCGTGGCTGAGCACGTCGAGGTCGGGGTGCTTGCGTTGCCGGTAGTTCAGCGGGTCGGTATCGGCCATCAGATGACCGCGGGTGCGGAAGGCGTCAATGAGCTCGAGTACCCGGGCGGTCTTGTCGACCTCACCCGCGGGGATGTCCTGGACCCAGCGCACCGGCTCGTAGGGCACCCGCAGCGCGGTGAAGATGTCGTCGTAGAAGGCGTCCTCGCCGAGCAGCAGGCCGTGCATCCGGCGCAGGAACTCACCGGACTCTGCACCTTGGATGATGCGGTGGTCGTAGGTGGAGGTCAGTGTGATGATCTTGCTTATGGCCATGTCGGCGAGTGCCTGCTCGCTGGCGCCCTGAAAGGCCGCCGGGTACTCCATCGCGCCAACGCCGATGATCGTGCCTTGCCCGGACATCAGCCGGGGCACCGAATGGTTGGTACCGATGGTGCCCGGGTTGGTCAGCGAGATCGTGGTGTCGGCGAGGTCCTCGGCGCTGAGCTTGTTCTCCCGGGCCTTGCGGATGACGTCCTCATAGGCCTGCCAGAACTGGGCGAAGGTCATCACCTCGCAGCCCTTGATCGAGGCGACGACAAGGTTGCGACTCTTAGTGCTGTGGAGGTCGATCGCCAGACCCAGGTTGACGTGCTCGGGTGCCACGACGGCGGGTTTACCCTGGTCGTCGGTGGTGTAGTGATGGTTCATCTGCGGGAAGCCGGCCAGCGCGCGCACCACTGCGTACCCGATCAGATGGGTGAAGCTGATCTTGCCGCCGCGGGTTCGCCGGAGGTGATTATTGATCACGATGCGGTTGTCCGCGAGCAGCTTCGCTGGTACGGCGCGCACGCTGGTCGCCGTGGGCAGGGCCAGCGAGGTCTCCATGTTCGCCACCACGCGGGCCGCCGCGCCGCGCAGCGGGGTGGCGGTGTCCGGTTCCAGCTCGTCTCGCGAATCCGTCCGGGGCTTCGCGGTGACGCTGTCGGCCCGGGCATGCCGCGGAAGCGTCCGTTGCCGGGGCGGTTGTTGCTGGTGCGGTTGTTGTGCGAGCGGCTGCTGTGGGGGCGGCGGCTGCGTGGGTTGGCGGATGACTGGCGCCACACCGTTGCCGCCTGATGGCGTGGCCCGGTAGTCGGCGAAAAAGTCGTGCCAGGCGGGATCCACAGTCGAGGGGTCTGTCAGGAACTGTTCGTACATCTCCTCGACGAGCCACTCGTTGGGGCCGAACTGTGTCGAGTGGTCGTCGGGCGTGGAGCTGCTGCGGGACACTGCGGGAACTCGCCTCTCTCCGTTCTGTTCTGTACGGGTCTGCCCAGCGTTGCTGGTGTTGCTTCTAGGCTAGCCCCGCCACGGGCAAGTGACCTCCAGCGACCCACGACGAGTCGGTGAACGGCACCCCCCGCGGTATCGCGCTGGTTGAGCCACGGTGGGGCGGCGATCATCCTCCGGCCTGGGCTCACCAGGTTGGCGTCGGTTGGTGACCTTACGAACGGGGGTTGGCGGCTCTTGAAGAGCTACCGACTATGCGGCGAGGGTGCCGTCGGGGGAGCCCGCGGTCCAGAGCCGGGCGTAGTGTCCACCCGCCGCGAGCAGCTCGGGATGGCGGCCTTGCTCCACGATCTGCCCGTGGTCGAGCACGATGATCCGGTCTGCTTTGGCCGCGGTAGCCAGCCGATGTGCGATGACGACGGTAGTGCGGTGCGCGGTGAGCCGGTCCGCAGCGGCCAGCACCACCGATTCGGTGGCCGGATCCAGCGCGGCGGTGGCCTCGTCGAGCAGCAGCAGGTCGGGCTCGACCAGCTCGGCGCGGGCCAGCGCGATCAGCTGCCGCTGCCCAGCCGACAAGCCCTGCCCCCGCTCACCGACCGGCTGGCGGAACCCGTGTGGTAGCGCCGCGACGGCCGCCAGTGCGCCGACCCGTCGCGCCGCGGCTTCCACCTCGGCGGGGCTTGCGCTCGGCGCACCGAAGCCGATGTTGCTGGCAACGTCGCCACGGAACAGGTGCGCCTCCTGCGGCACCACGCCCACCCGGTGGTGAAACGCCACCGGATCGTACCGCCGCAGGTCCACCCCATCGACCAGCACCGTCCCGCCGACCGGGTCGTAGAACCGGGCCAGCAGCTTGATCAGGGTGGACTTGCCCGCCCCGGTGGCGCCGACCAGCGCGACGGTCTCACCCGGCGCGATCCGCAGTGACACCCCGTCCAGCGCGGGTCGCGCCGCGCCGGGATAGCTGAAGGTGACGTCGCGCAGCTCCACCTCGCCGTGCAACCGGGCAGGCGCTGGCACAGCGTCGGCACCCGGGGGTGGCACCGAGGTCGGCGTGTGCAGCAGCTCCCGGATGCGCCGCAACCCGACCGCGGCCTGCTGGTAGTTGTCGAAGACCTGGGACAGTTGCTGTACCGGCGCGAAGAACAACCCCAGGTAGAGCAGGAATGCGGCGAGCACACCAGGGGTGACGGTACCCGCTGCGACCCGAGAGGCCGCCACACCCAGCACCGCGGCATGCGCCAGATCGGAGAGCATCGCGACGAACGGGAAGTAGGTGGCGATGTAACGCTGAGCGCGCAGCCGGGTGCGCCGGTAGGCATCGCTGCGAGCAGCGAAATCCCGAGCCGAGCGCCGTTCCCGGGTGAACGCCTGCGCCACCCGGATGCCGGAGACGTTTTCCTGCAGGTCGGCGTTGACCTCACTGATCTGCTTCCGGGCCTGTGCGTAGGCTGCCGACGATCGTCGGCGGAACACTACGGTCGCCACGATCAGCACGGGCAGGCTGAGCATCGCCACCCCGGCGAGGCCGGCGTCGGTGAGCAGCAGCGCGATGGCCACCCCGACCACGGTGAGCACGCTGATCAGCGCCGTGGCCAGCCCGGTCTGCAGGAAGGTGGACAGCGCGTCCACGTCGGTGGTCATCCGGGTCATGATCCGACCGGCCATCTCGCGCTCGTAATAGTCCAGCCCGAGCCGCTGCAGGTGCGCGAAGCTGCGTACCCGTAGCAGGTACAGCAGCGTCTCACCGGCCCGTGCGGCGATCACCGTCTGGGCGGCCAGCACCAGCCAGCCGGCGACGATCACGCCGAGCCCAGCGAGGACCGCGGTGACCAGCAGGTCCGGCGCGTGGCGGGTGATGGCGTCCACGGCCAGCCCGCCCAGCGCCGGAAACGCCACGGTCGTCAGCGCGTCGAGCCCGATCAGGACGGCTGTGCCGGACAGCAATGCCCGCACCGGTCGCAGTAACCGGCCGAGCCGCAAGCTCGGGTCAGGTGCTGCCGGATCCGTGCCTGCGAGGTGGACCTGGGCGGTTGCCGGGGGCAACGCGGCCACCGCTGCGAGCAGTTCCGGGGTCGGCCCGACGTTGCCCACCATGCTGCTCATCCCGCCCCGCAAGTCGTTGCCCGCTGGTGCTCGGGTGATGCGCGGACCGTCGTCTGAGTCGACCGGTGCTTCGGGGGGCCACAGTTGCGCGGTGATCCCGTCCGATCCGGATGACAGCCGCATTGATGGGGCGGCTGTCACGTTGTCGATCACCTCGCCGGGTCCGGCGAGCAGCGCGCGGAACAGCGCACATCGAGCGGTCAGCTCCGTCTGGGTGCCGATGTCGACCACTCGACCTCCGTCGAGCACCACGATCCGGTCGGCTAGCGCCAGCGAGGAGCGGCGGTGTGCGATGAGCAAGGTGGTGCGTTGCGCGGTCACCGTGCGTAGCGTGGTGTGGATGGCCGCCTCGGTGGCCGGGTCGACCGCGGAGGTCGCGTCGTCGAGCACCAGTATCCGCGGGTCGGACAGCAGCGCCCTGGCCAGCGCGATCCGTTGGCGCTGCCCGCCGGACAAGGTCAGTCCACGCTCGCCGACGCGGGTTTCGTAGCACTGTGGCAATGCGGAGATGAAGTCGTGTGCCGCAGCGGCTCGGGCCGCTCGGTGCACCTGCTCGTCGGTGGCGTCCGGGCGTCCGTAGGCGATATTGGCCCGGATCGTGTCGGAGAACAGGAAGGCTTCCTCGAATACCATCCCCACGGCCCGGCGTAGCGACGCCAACCGCAGCTGTCGCACATCGATGGTGCCGCCCGGCGGGCCGATCCGGATCGCGCCCTGCTGCGCGTCATAGAAGCGGGGCAGCAGCAGCGCGACCGTGGACTTGCCCGAGCCAGGGGTGCCCACCAAGGCCAGTGTCTCGCCCGGCTCGACGACCAGCGACATCCCGTCGAGCACCGGCTCGCTGCGGGTGTAGCCGAAACGCACGCCGTCCAGCTGGATCGCCAGCGGCCCGTCCGGGACATCGATCGCATCGGTTGTGTCGCGCACCTCGGGCTGGGAGTCGATCAGTTCGTGGACCCGCTCCACGCTCGCCCGGGCCAGCTGCGCGCTGACCACCAGGCTTGCGATCATCCGGGCCGGGCTGACGAGCATCGCCAGGTATGCTGCGAACGCCACGAAGGTTCCCAGGCTGATCGTCCCGTTCAGGGCGAGCACGCCACCCAGGCCGAACACCGCGACCTGGCCCAGCGCGGGTAATGCGGTCAGGGTGGGGGCGAATGTGGCAGCCAGGCGTGCCGAGCGGATCCGTTCGGCGAACAGCTGCCGGGCCCGCTCCTCGAGCTGCGACACGGCCTGGGTCTCCTGGCCGAAGCCCTTCACCACTCGCACCCCGGTGACGGCCTGCTCGACATGCTCGGCGATCTCAGCGGCGCGCTGCTGGGCCGACCAGGTCGCCGGGAACAACGTGCGCCGGGTCCGAGCGGTGAGCAGTCCCGAAGCCGGCACCACCACCAGCGCGATCATCGTGAGTAATGGAGACAGCCAAAGCATCGCGGCCAATGCGACGGCGAAGAGCACCAGCATTCCCGCCACCAGCGGCACCATCGACAGCATGCCCTGCACCAGCTGCAGATCGGAGATCGCCCGGGACACGACCTGCCCGGTACGCAGGCCGTCCTGCTTGGCGCCGTCGAGTTTCTGTACCGCGCGGAACACGGCCCGGCGCAGGTCGTGCTGCACGTCCAGCGACAGCCACCCGCCGAGGTAACGGCGCACGAAGGCGGCCCCGAATCGCAGCAGTGCCACCCCGGCCAGGGTGGAGACCAGCCAGCCCAGCCGTTGCGTGGTGCCCGCCACCGCATCGTCCACCGCGAGCCGGGTGAGCAGCGGGATGGCGGCCTCCATGCCCACCCCGGCTCCGGCAGCGAGCAGAGCGGCCATGCTCAGGTACGGGTGACACCAGCACGCCGCCGCGAGACGACGGATCCAGCCGCGTCGGCTCAGTAGGTTCTGTTCGAGCACAACGGCCAGGTTATGCGGTGGCACCGACAGTTAGGCGCGACAAGCCCGATGCCGGGACAGCGAAGATCAAGCTGGCGGATGCCCTTCTCGGCGAAGACGAGACACGGCGGCTGCGGGCTCGGTGACGTCGGTCTGATGCGCCGGTGCGGCATCAATCATCCGGCGTGGGGACAGGTTCTCTACGTTGTTCTTGTCGGCGCTGAGGGCACCGAGCTGGCGGGGCACCACCAGAACCTGGCGCGGTCGACGGAACGGATGGGATTTGCGGGCGGCCCGCTCCAGCGGCTCCGCGCCGCCACCGACGAGGTGCCAGTGTGCGGTGTTCCATACCTCGCAGGGCCAGCGACGTCGACGTAGCCAACCTGAGCACACTGGACAGCGACCCGTGGGATCCGGCTGATGTTGGATGAGAAGCTCCCGCCACCCGTCGGTGATGGTCTGGATGTGTTTGCGCGCCACCGGTCCCGACAGCGCCGCACCCGCCCGGATGGCCACCTCCTCGACCGCCGCCAACTTCTCCAGTACCGCGCGCCGCAGCCGACGATCCACCTGCCCACCTCCTCGCCGCCCCCCGAGCACCCCGGGGACGAACCTGTAGCACTTAACGACCCGACCCGAACACCGTCACGCCTCAAAGCACTGTTCTACCGGACTTCGCACGTGGACTTAACCTTTTCATAGGGTAGTCACCCCATCACCGAGCCAGTCCTCCCCCCAGAGCTGGGCAGCGGGGCTGAGGAGACCAAAATGGCCGAAGCTCCCACCACGCCGACCCAAGCCGAGGAGGACGCCATGCGCGTCGAGGTGGATCCGAACATCTGCGAAGGCCACGGTCAGTGCAACGCGGTCGCGCCGGAGGTCTATGACCTCGACGACGGCGGGTACTGCCTGATCCGCAACCCCGAGATCGCACCCGATCTGGAGACCCAGGCCGAGGAGGGTGCCCGGTCGTGCCCAGTACAAGCCATCACCGTGATCCGCTGACCACGCTGTACGCCGTGAACTCGACATCAGCGACATCCTGAGGCCCCAGAAAACGTCGCTGGCGTCGAGTTCGCGACGGCAGCGACACGCCGGCGCGGGTGGGAGTGATCTTTACGGGGTTTGGTGGGACATGTGAAGCGGTAATGTTGGCGGGGTGGTTGCTCCCGATATCGGCCTGACCGTCGATCAGCTTGCGGCGCGTGCCGGGATGACGGTACGTAATGTCCGCTCGCATGCCAGCCGTGGGTTGCTGCCGCCGCCGCAGCTGCGCGGCCGGACCGCCTACTACGGCACCGAGCACGTGGCTCGGCTTCAGCTCATATCGGGGCTGCAGCAGCAGGGTTTCTCGCTGGCCGCGATCGAGGCGGTGGTGCGGCAGACCCCGGCCGGATCCGCTGAGCAGGCGCTCGCCTTCTACCGGGGCATCCTCGCGCCCTGGCAGCCCGAGGACCCGCTGGAGATGTCCTACGCCGAGCTCGCCGAATGGCTGGGAGTCGAGCCGCAGCCCGCGACGCTGGACCGGCTGCATGCCGAGGGGACACTGGAATTGCTGGGTCCCGACCGGGTGCGGATCGCCAACCCGGCGCTGTTGCGGGCTGGGGCTCAGGCGGTGCGGCTGGGCATGCAGGTCGATGCGGTGATGGCGCTGCGGCCTGAGCTGCTGAAGCAGGCTCGGGTGATCTCCGAGCTGTTCGTCGGTCTGTTCCGGGACACCGTGTGGCGGGACTACCTGGCCCGTGGGATGCCGCAAGACGAGCTGTCCGAGGTCCACGGGGTGGTCGAGGCGTTGCAGCCGGTCGCCGCGCAGGCGCTGCTGGCGGCTTTGCGCTCCACCATGCCCGAGGCGATCGAGGCATTCGTCCAGGAGGAGTGCGAGCGGCTGGCCGAGCGAGCCGAGCGGAGCGACCGCGAATAAGTGACGGCGTTCAATGTCACATGAATACGTGACAACGTAGCATCAGATGGTGTTCCATAGCACCATGACATCGATCCAGTGGCTGGTCACCGCCGGGCTGGCAGCGGCCCAGGAGGTGCGGCCCGCCGGCGGCGCCGCGCTGGGCCAGATCATCATCGCCAGCTCGGCGGCGGCCGTGCTCACCGCGGGTCTGCTGCTGCTCGGCTGGGGTCACCGCACCGGCCGGATCCCGATCCTGCGGCGGCTGGCCACTGAGACCGAGCGCTGGCCGTTCAGTGCGGGGCAGCCCGGCTGGGTCGAGCTACCCTCGACACTCGCACTGTTCTCGCTGATCACCGCCCTGCTCGGGATGTACTGGGACATCTCGTTGCACATCGCCGACGGCCGGGACACCGGCCCGCTGGCCAACCCCGCGCACTACTTCATCATGTTCGGGTTGTTCGGCGTCTTCGCCTCCGGTGTGCTGGCCATGGTGCTACCGGTGGAACAGCGCCCGGGCCCGGTTGCGGTACGGATCACCCGCGACTGGTACGCGCCGGTCGGTGGGGTGCTGCTGACCGGCGCGGGGATCTTCGGGCTGTTGGGCTTCCCGTTCGATGATGTCTGGCACCGGCTGTTCGGTCAGGACGTGACCCTGTGGGGCCCCACCCACCTGATGATGATCGGTGGCGGCGGGCTGTCCTTGATCGGCTTGGCAGTGCTGGAGTGGGAAGGTCGGTTGGCGCACGGCTACGCAGACGTCACGCCGCTGGGTCTGTTCGTCCGTCGCGGTATGATCATGGGAGGGCTGCTCGCCGGGCTGTCGGTGTTCCAGGCCGAGTGGGACTTCGGGGTACCGCAGTACCGCATGGTGCACCAGCCGTTGCTCATCGCGATGGCCGCCGCATGTGCCCTGGTCGCCGCGCGGTTGTGGATGGGTCGGGGCGGCGCGCTGTTCGCCGTCGGCTTCTACGTCTTCGTGCGCGGCGGGGTCGCGCTGATCGTCGGGCCGTTCCTCCAGGAGCCGTTCCCCACTGTCCCGATGTACCTGGCAGAGGCGCTGTGCGTGGAGCTTGCGGCGTTGCTGGCCCGCCGCACGCTGCTGCCGGCCCGCCGAGCGTTGCTGTTCGGTGCCCTCAGCGGCCTGCTCATCGGGACCGGGGGCTTCGCTGCCGAGTATGCCTGGACGCAGCTGGCCTACCGGCTGCCGTGGACCCCCGACATTCTCGTCGAGGGCACCGTGATGGCGGTGACCGGTGGGATCGCCGGCGGGGTCGCCGGGGCGTTGCTGGCGCTGGGCCTGCAGGGCACGCTGCCCCGGCCCGCCGTCGCCCGGCCGCTGTTCCTCGGCGTCGTCGCCACGCTGATGGTTGCCGTCGCCAACGGGCTGACGAGCATCGTTCCGGACGGTGTGCGCGCGGAGGTCACCCTCACCGACGTCGCCGGCCCGGGCCCGGCGCGCACCGCACAGGCCGTCGTCCGGATCGCACCGCTTGCCGATCAGCCGTCCTGGCTGACGATCACCTCCTGGCAGGGCGGCGGGCTGTACGTCGACCGGCTGGTGGCGGTCGGGGACGGCAGTTACCGGACCGCCAAGCCGATGCCGTTGTCGGGTGACTGGAAGGCACTCGTGCGGTTGCATGATGGTCGCGCTCTCGCGGCCGTGCCGATCTACCTGCCCGCGGACGAGGTGCTGGGCGAGCCGGAGATACCCGCGCTCGGCAGGGTCACCCGGGATGCGGTCGATGAGAAGCAGATCATGCAGCGGGAGCTCAAGGAAGGGGTGCCCGACTCGTTGTGGGGCACTGCGTCGGCAGTCGTGCTGGTATGCGCGCTGATCCTGGTGCTGGGGCTGGGCTGGGGGGTGTCTCGGGCATCCCGGGCCACGCCCACTCCGGTGCACACCAGCACGGTGGGGCAGCTGGTGTGAGCACCGTGTCGGCGCACCACTCGGTCATCGCCGCAGTGCCGTTCCTCGTGCCCATGCTGGTGATCACCTTGATGATGGTGGTGATCATCGCACGCGACCGTCGCCGCGACTCGTGAGTGCGAAACAGTGTTACAGCACTCAATGCCACTCACGACCCGGGTGAGGGTGTAGTTGGGGGCCGGTCACGCCGCAATGGGTGCACCGTTGCAGGGCGATCCGCTCAGCCGGCTGCGGAGCCAGCCCGGTAACGGACCAGCGGTGTGGCTCGCGCAGCAGCGTCAACGTCAGCAGCGCCCCCACGGCGAGCAGGGCGGCACTGATCAGCATCGCGGTGCGAAAGCCCGGGTCGAAGGATAGTGGATCGGCGTAGCCGGCGCCGCCCAGACCGGCCGCGACCGGGATGACCGCGACGGCCAGCAGGTTCCCGGACCGGGCGATGGCGTTGTTCACGCCCGACGCCGTCCCGGCGTAGCGCGCTGCTGCGGAGCCCAGCACGGTGGCGGTGAGCGGGGCCACGGTGAGCGACAGCCCCAGCCCCAGCACCGTCACCGCCGGCAGGACGTCTGCCAGGTAGGACGCCCCGCGCCCGATCCGCAAGGTCAGCAGGAAACCGGTGGCGGCCAGCAGGGGGCCGGCGGTCATGGGCAGCCGGGGGCCGATCCGCTCGGCGAGCGCGCCGGCCCGGGAGGACAGCAGCAACATCAGCACGGTGACCGGTAGCAGTGCGGTGCCCGCGGCCAAGGGGGTGAACCCGGCGACGATCTGCAGCTGCAGCAGCAAGAGGAAGAAGAACACCCCGAGCCCGGCGTAAACCAGGAACGTGACCGCGTTGGCCACGCTGAAGCTGCGGTCGATGAACAGTCCCAGCGGCACCAGGGGGTGCGGTGAGCGGCGCTCGACGAGCACGAACGCCACCAGCGCCGCCAGCCCTGCCGCCCCGGCGGCGAGCCCACCGAGACCCCCATTGAGGCTGGTCAGCGCATAGGTCACCCCGGCCAGCCCGGCGGCGGTCAGCGCCGCACCGGCCACGTCCAGGCCGGGTGGACTGCCGGTGTCCAAGCTCTCCGGCACGTGCCGCAGCGTGACCACCACGATGAGTACCGCCACCGGCAGGTTCACCAGGAACACCGCCCGCCAGTCCAGCGCCACCAACCAACCGCCGGCGAACGGCCCGATGGCGGCGGCTACCCCGCCCAGCCCGGACCAGGCGCCCACGGCCCTGGCCCGGTCGGTGGCCGCGAACGCCGAGGAGATGATCGCCAGGCTGCCTGGGATGAGCAGGGCCCCGCCGATGCCTTGCAGGGCGCGGGCGACCACCAGGACCTCCGCGGTGGGGGCCAGCCCGCACAGCAGCGACGCGACGGCGAACCAGACCACCCCGATCACGAACACCCGGCGCCGGCCGAAGTGGTCCCCGAGCGCCCCGGCCAGCAGGATCAGCGCGGCCAGGGTGAGGGTGTAGGCATTGATGATCCATTGCAGTGTCCCGAAACCGGCCCCGAGGTCGCGACCGATCGAGGGCAGGGCAATGTTCACCACTGTTGCATCGAGCATTGCCATGCCCGATCCGGCGATGGTCGCCAGCAGCACCCACCGACCGGCAGGGGTGCCCATCCTCGCCCCCGTCAAGGGAGGATTCGTCACCATTGCACCCATTCTCGCGCAACCGCGCCGGCTGCGGTAGGCAGGACTGGTGACCAACCCGTCCGCCCGGTTGCTGCTCGGTCCGGTGTTGCGCCATGTGGGTGCGACGACCGCGGCGGTGTGGGTGCAAACCGACCGTCCGGCCGAGGTGATGGTGCTGGGCTGCCGGGCCTCGACGTTCACCGTGTGCGGTCATCACTACGCGCTGGTGGAGATCAGCGGGTTGGCACCGGGCTCGGCCGCGACGTACCAGGTGCACCTCAACGGGGAGCTCGTCTGGCCCCGACCGCGCTGGCCGTGGCCGGACAGCCGGATCCGCACCCGGGGTGGCAGTGGTCCGGTACGGGTGGTCTTCGGATCGTGCCGCCGCGCCAAGCCCGAGGATCCGGTCACGGCAGCCGCCGAGGGCGTCGACGCGCTGGACGCCCAGGCCGACCGGATGGTCACCATGGCACCCGAGGACTGGCCCGACGCGCTACTGCTGCTGGGCGACCAGGTCTATGCCGACGACCCGACCCCGCAGACCCGGCGCTGGCTGGACTCTCGCCGGGACACCACCGTCCCCCCGAAGTACGAGGTCACAAACTTCGTCGAGTACGCCCGGCTGTACCGGGACAGCTGGTCCGATGTCGGGATCCGGTGGCTGATGTCCACGGTGCCCACCGCGATGATCTTCGATGACCACGACGTGCGGGACGATTGGAACACCTCATCAGCGTGGCGTGACCGGGTGACCGCCTACCCGTGGTGGCCCGAGCGCATCCGGGGGGCGCTCGCCTCGTACTGGGTCTACCAACACATCGGCAACCTGCCCCCGAAGCAGCGCCAGTGCGACCCGACCTGGTGCGCTGTCCAGGGCGCCGGCACCGACGCGTGGCCGGTGTTGCAGAAGATGGCCGACGCCGCCGACGCCGATCCCTCGGCGATCCGGTGGAGCTTTCGCTGGGACATCGACGGGGTGCGGCTGGTGGTGCTGGACACCCGGTGCGGGCGCATCCTGACGGAAGGCCGGCGCACGATGCTTGACGACGCGGAGTTCTCCTGGGTGGACAGTGCCGTCAGCCAGGACGCCCACGATGCCGGGCATGTGCTGATCGGCAGCTCACTGCCCTGGCTGCTGGCGCCGGCGATCCACGACGTGCAGTCGGCCAACGAGGCGTTCTGTGCCCGGGGCAGCGCCTTGGCTGAACGCCTCCGCCAAGCCGTCGACCTCGAGCACTGGGCGGCGTTTCGGGATTCCTTCGACCGGCTCGGTGCGTTGCTGCGGCGGGTCGCGGCCGATCCGTATGCGCCTGCCACGATCAGTGTGCTGTCCGGTGATGTGCATCACAGTTACGTGGCCCGCGCCGACGTGACCGGCTCACGCGTCTACCAGCTGGTGTGCTCGCCGGTGCATCACCACGTCCCGTGGCATTTCGCAGTACTGATGCGAGCCGCCTGGTTCGGCCCGCTGGCTGCGCTGGTTCGCCGCATGGTGCGCCGGTACGGGGTGCCTGAGCCGACATTATCCTGGCGGCTGCTCAGTGGTCCCCTCTTCGGTAACGCGGTGGCCACCCTGGTGTTCTCGGATCGCAACGCCGCGGTCGTCATTGATCAGAGCGGGCCCAGTGGCCGGCTGAGACCGGTATCTCGGGTCGAGCTGGCCGGGCACGGGACCGACGACAAAAGGGGTGATCGGCGATGAAGGTGTTCACCGGGGCCGGCGAGTTACGGACTGCGGCTGGTGCGCAATTGGGGGTGAGTGAGTGGACAACCATCGACCAGCAGCGCGTCAATGCCTTCGCTGACATCACCGAAGACCACCAGTGGATCCATGTCGATCCGCAACGCGCCGCAGCTGGCCCGTTCGGTACCACCATCGCGCACGGCTTTCTCAGCCTTTCGCTGTTGCCGCATCTGATCGACCAGACCTACCGGGTCGAGGACGCCACAATGGTCATCAACTACGGGCTGAACAAGGTGCGCTTCCCGGCGCCCGTGCCGGTCGGTTCCTCGGTGCGGGCCGAGGTCGTGCTCGCCGAGGCCACTGAGGCCAGCGGTGGTCTGCAGCTCGTGCTGCGGGCCACACTGCAGATCGAGGGCGAGCCGAAGCCGGGTTGCGTGGCGGACTGGGTCATCCGGGTCTACTTCTGACTCGCCGGTTGCGGTAGGTCGCCGCTGCGGACGAGGTCGTCGGGTCGCAGCCGGAACACCTGCAGCTGCCGGCGGTGATACTTGCCGGTCTCGCCCACCCATTCCATCCCGATCCGCCGCGCGGTGGCCGCCGCCCGGGTGTTGTCCGGGGCGACCAGGGCGAACAGCTCGACCAGCGAATGCCGGAAGGCCCAGCGGGCCAGCGCCCGGGCGACCTCGGTGAGGTATCCCCGGCCCCAGTAGTCCGGTGCGAGCTGGTAGGCGATCTCGACGTCCGCCTCGGGTACCGGCATCGGCAGCAGGGTGATGCCGCCGACGAGCGCACCTCCCTCGTGCGCGACCAGAGCCCACCGTCCGGTCCCGGGCGTCATGTCGCCCTGCTCGGCGGTCCAGCCCTGCAAGACCCTGCGCATCGTGGCGGCATCGGGAATGCGTTCCAGCTCATAGAGCCACCGGCTGACATCGTCGTGGCCATAGATCTTCAGCGCTGCCTCGGCATCGCCCACCGACCAGTCCCGTACCAGCAGCCGGTCGGTCCGCAACAGTTCCACCATGGAGTGACTTTACTCCCGATCGCTGGGCCGGCTACCCGGATCAGGGCAGATCTCGGTCAGGTCAGGCCATCGAGAAACCTGGCCCCCGTCAGTCGATCATGAGCGTTTACGCGCTGCGGACCCGTGGCCGAGCAGATAGACTGCTCGCTATGAGCCAAGAGCCCGCGAAAACATCGGAAGCACCGAAGCCCAGGGGTGGTGCGCCGGATGAAGGAACGCTCGCAATGCGCGGCGGCTTCGGCGGCTGGACTCGGTGGAGCGAAGCAGAGCACACGGCAACGGATATCAGGGAGTGTACTGATCAGCATTGCATGAACGTGGAGGTGAACTGCGGTTTTCAGGGGCTGGATCCGGACTCGCCGCTATCCCAGTCGGCCGCGGTGAGCAATGATCTCCGGGCGGCTTGGAGGTCTAAACTGGCAGCTGAGGGCAAGGCGACCACCGGAGCCAAAAACGTGCGAGACATCGTTTTCGGTCCTGTGGAATAAAGTAAGCTGCGGCGTGACGTGACTTTTCCCGTGGTGGGATTGATATGAGGCTTCGTAGCGTCGGTGTGGAAGAAGAGCTACTGCTGGTTGACCCGAATGGGGGTCATGCGCTCGCCCTCGCCGGCGCGGTCCTGCACGATGGCGCAGCTCACGGGCTGGCAGCAGAGCTTACCCGTCAGCAGATCGAGACGAACACCACGCCGTGCACATCGTTGGATGAGGTGAGGTCGGAGTTGCGGCGGTGGCGACGGATCGCTGCTCAAGCGGCCCAGGCCAGCGGTGCTCAGGTGGCAGCTCTGGGGACCTCGCCGTTGCCGGTGGCTCCCGACATCACACTCAGCTCGCGATACCGCGACATCATGGACATGTTCGGTGCGACGGTGGAGCAACAACTCACCTGCGGGTGTCACATTCATGTGGAGATCGACTCTGACGAAGAGGGCGTAGCGGTGTTGGATCGCATCCGAGGGTGGTTGCCGACGCTGCTGGCGCTCAGTGGTAACTCGCCGTTTTGGCAAGGCGCGGACACCGGCTATGTCAGCTTCCGGTCGCAGGTGTGGAACCGGTGGCCCTCTGCTGGACCAACGGAGCTGTTCGGCTCCGCCGCCGCCTATCGCACCACGGTCCAGGAAATGGTTAAATCGGGTGCGATCCTCGATGCTGGAATGATTTACTTTGATGCCCGGCTGTCCCATCGCCACCCGACCCTCGAGGTACGCGTGGCCGATGTCTGCCAGCACGTCGACGACGCAGTTCTCCTTGCCGGTCTGACCAGAGCGTTGGTGGAGACCGCCGCCCGGGAGTGGGGAGCTGGCCAGCCGCTGGCTCCGTCTCGGGTTGAGTTGCTTCGCCTCGCGGCGTGGCGGGCTGGCCGGTCCGGTCTCGATGGCAGCCTGATCAATCCGGCAGGATGTCCGGCGCCGGGAAAAGATGTGGTTCGGGGGCTGTTGGGCCACCTCAGACCGGCTTTGGAGGACTTCGGCGACTACGACATTGTGCAACTTCTCCTGGAAGCGGTGTGTGAACGAGGCAACGGTGCAACCCTGCAGCGCGACGTCCACCGGCGGGATGGAAGCCTTGCCGACGTGGTCGCCTCAGCCGTCATTCGGACGGCGGGATCCTGAGCGCTCCCCTCGATGGAGAAATCGATAAGCGACCAGTTTATTACTTAATGTGCTTCAGTGTTCACTCAAGTGGTGTAAATCGCGGGACGGTGCCGGCGAGACATGGGACCGTGCCCGGATTCTCATGAGCCGCAAATACCACCGATGAGTTCACCTTTCGTTTACCCGGTGGGGGGAAGCTGTCCACGAAGGTTACCTACCGTCGCAGCGAGCGGCGGCCCTCTGGCCAGACCGCGGGCCTGCACCGAACTCAGCGGAGGATCTGCGTGAGACTTCAGCGTCCCGGTGCGCTTCTCGCCCTCATGGCGACCAGTGCGCTTGTGGTATCAGCTTGTGGCGCGGCGAACGAATCGTCGCGCTCCCCCGGTAGTGACCTGTCGGGCACGATCGCGGGTGCGGGCGCCAGCTCGCAAGGCGCGGCGATGCAGGCTTGGATCGCGGGCTTCAACGGAGTCACTCCCAACGTGACCGTGACGTACGATCCGGTCGGGTCTGGGGGTGGCCGTGAGCAGTTCATCGCCGGGGGCACCGTGTTCGGGGGCACCGATGCCTACCTCAAGGCCGATGAGCTAGCGAAGGCCCAGCAGCGCTGCGGTGGCGACGTCATCGAGGTTCCGCTTTATGTCTCGCCGATCGCGATCGGCTACAAGCTCGACGGTGTCAACCAGTTGAAGCTGCGTCCGGCGACGATTGCCGGCATCTTCGCCCAGAAGATCACTAATTGGAATGACCGGGCCATCGCTGCGGACAACCCCGGGGTCACGCTGCCCGACCTGCGGATCACTCCGGTGAACCGGTCGGACAAGTCCGGCACCACCGAGAACTTCGCTGAATACCTCAAGGTGGTCGCCCCGACGGTGTGGAGCTACAAGGTGAGCGGTGACTGGCCGGTGCCCGGTGGGGCCGCTGCGCAGGGCACCTCCGGTGTGGTCGGCGCGGTGGGGGCCGGCAATGGCACCATCGGCTACGCCGACGCCAGCCAGGTGGGCACTGTGAAGACCGTCAGCGTGGGAGTCGGCTCGGTCTTCGTGCAGCCCACCGCCGCAGCCGCCGCGGCTGTGCTGGAGGCGTCGACCAGGGTGGACGGGCGCGGCGAGCACAGCTTCGCCTATAACCTGGCCCGCGACACCACGCAGTCGGGCGCCTACCCGATCGTGCTGGTGTCCTACAGCCTGGCCTGCGGCACCTACGCCAACGCCGCCGACGGCAAGCTCGTGAAAGCATTCTTCACCTACATCGCCAGCAAGGAAGGCCAGCAGGCCGCCGCGCAGAACGCCGGATCCGCGCCGATCTCGGATGCGCTGCGCGCGAGACTGCGGCCGGCGATCGACGCCATCGGGACCGCGGGCAGCTGAGACCGACGTGACCAGTCAGGAGCCCGCGACACCGTGAGCACCAGCACTATCGTTCCCAACACCCCGGCCCACCAAGTGGTCCGCCGGCCCGGGGATCGGATCTTCGCCGGCGCCGCGACCGGGGCTGGGATCGCGATCCTCATCGTGCTCGCCGGGGTGGCCGCCTTTCTGCTGTCCGAGGCGTGGCCGGCGATCATCGCTCCCGCTGCGGACATTCCCGGCGGCGCGGGACTGGTCTCCTACATCGGGCCGCTGATCTTCGGCACGTTGCTCGCGGCCGTGATCGCGCTGCTGGTGGCCACCCCGCTGGCGGTCTGCATCGCCCTGTTCATCACCCACTACGCCCCGTGGCGGCTGGCCCAGAGTCTGGGCTTGCTGGTCGACCTGCTCGCCGCGGTGCCGAGCATCATCTTCGGGCTCTGGGGCGCCACAGTGCTCGCCCCGGCCACCGTGCCCTCCACCCGCTGGCTGGCGGACAATCTGGGATTCATCCCGTTCTTCGCCGGGCCGGCGTCGAACATCGGTCGCACCATGCTGGTCGCCGCGCTGGTGTTGGCGGTGATGATCCTGCCGATCATCACCGCGGTCAGCCGGGAGGTCTTCCTGCAAACTCCCAGGTTGCACGAGGAGGCGTCGCTGGCGCTGGGCGCGACCCGCTGGGAGATGATCCGGATGGCGGTGCTGCCCTTCGGCCGGTCCGGCATCATCAGCGGGGCCATGCTCGGGCTGGGCCGGGCGCTGGGTGAGACGATGGCGGTGGCGATCGTGCTGTCGGTCTCGGGTGGCGTCACCCTCAATCTGATCAGTGACGGGAACCCGTCGACGATCGCGGCGAACATCGCCCTGGACTTCCCGGAGTCCACCGGTCTCGATGTCAACGCTCTGGTCGCCTCCGGACTTGTCCTGTTCGCCGTGACGCTGGCCGTGAACATGCTCGCCCGAGCGATCATCAACCGGCGCCGCGAGTTCTCGGGAGCGAACTGATGCCCGTCTCCACCCCAGCGCGCGACCCGGAGCGCGACATCGACACCTCGTTGGCGGCCATGCCGATCGTCCGCGGTTCGCTACCTCGGGGCGCGACGGCGGGCGCGCTGATCGCCGTGGCCGCCGCCGTGGGTGGGCTGCTCGTCCTGATCGGCTTCACCGTCGTGCTGTTCGTGCTGCTGACGGCGGGGGTCTTCGGTGCCGTCATGTATCTGTGGTCGCGCACGGTCGAGGGTCCGCGTAAAGCCACCGACCGGCTGGTCACCATCGTGGTATCCGGGGCGTTCCTGCTCGCGCTCGCGCCGCTGGTGTCGGTGGTCGTGACCGTGCTGGTCATGGGGCTGACCCGCTTCGACAGCGTCTTCTTCACCAATTCGATGTCCGGGGTCGTCGGCGTGGGCGGCGGCGCGTACCACGCCATCGTCGGAACTCTGATCATCACCGGGTTGGCGGCGGTCATGTCCATCCCGGTCGGTCTGCTCGCCGCCATTTATCTGGTGGAATACGGCACCGGAAGGTTGGCTCGCGCGATCACGTTCTTCGTCGACGTGATGACCGGTATCCCGTCCATCGTGGCCGGCTTGTTCGCCTACTCGCTGTTCGTGCTGTTCTTCGGTCCCGGCGTCCGGCTGGGCATCGCGGGGGCGGTGGCGCTGACCGTGCTGATGATCCCGGTAGTGGTCCGCGCCACCGAGGAAATGCTCAAGATCGTGCCGAACGACCTGCGCGAGGCATCCTATGCCTTGGGCGTGCCCCAATGGCGGACCATCGTCAAGGTCGTGCTGCCGACCACGATCGCCGGCATCGGCACCGGAGTCACGCTGGCCGTCGCCCGGGTGATCGGTGAGACCGCACCACTATTGATCACGGTAGGCATCACGACCGCGGTCAACCTCAACCCGTTCGAGGGCCGGATGGCGACGCTACCGGTGTTCTCCTACTACTCCTACGCCACACCCGGAATCCCGCGGGACGCGTTCACCGATCGGGCCTGGGCGGCGGCCCTGGTCCTGATTGTGATCGTGATGGCGCTGAACCTCGTTGCTCGTCTCATCTCCCGCCTGTTCGCTCCGAAGACCGGTTAGGACCTGCTGTGGCCAAGGGCATCGACGTGTCGAATCTCGACATCTATTACCGGGACTTCCTGGCCGTGCAGGACGTCACTATGACCATCAAGCCGCAGACCGTCACCGCCCTGATCGGGCCGTCGGGCTGCGGGAAGTCGACTTTTCTGCGCTCACTGAACCGCATGCACGAGGTCATTCCGGGTGCGCGGGTCGAGGGAACCGTCGATATGGACGGCCAGAATCTCTACGGACCGGGTGTCGATCCGGTCGACGTGCGCCGCCAGATCGGGATGGTTTTCCAGCGGCCGAACCCGTTTCCGACCATGTCCATTTATGAGAACGTCGTGGCCGGGATGCGGCTGAACAACAAGCGGATGAAGAAACCGAAGCTGGACGAGGTGGTGGAGAAGTCGCTGCGCGGGTCCAACCTCTGGCAGGAGGTCAAGGACCGGCTGGACAAGCCCGGGTCCGGCCTGTCCGGTGGGCAGCAGCAGCGGCTGTGCATCGCTCGCGCCATCGCCATCAAGCCCGAGGTGCTGCTGATGGACGAGCCGTGCTCGGCGCTGGATCCGATCTCGACCCTGGCGATCGAAGATCTGATCAACGATCTGAAGCGGGACTACACGATCGTCATCGTCACACACAACATGCAGCAGGCGGCCCGGGTCAGTGACGTCACCGGGTTCTTCAACATCGAGGGCACCGGCCAACCCGGCAAGCTGGTCGAGATGGATGCTACCAACACGATCTTCTCCAACCCGGCGCAGCAGTCCACCGAGGACTACGTCTCCGGCCGCTTCGGCTGACCTGCGCTGCGCCAGGCGCGATCGGGCACCTGGTAGCCCGGTAGTCACACAATGCCACCGCCTGAATCGTTTGCGTATTCTGGTGGGTTTTTTCGTAACGAAGGATGGGCCGCCGGCGACATGCCCGTCCTCTTGGTCGGTGCTGACGGCACCGCTCAGGCGTCGTTCACCACCGACCGCGTGACGCTCGCCGACGTGCTGGACGCCAACGGGGCCGCGATCATCATCCACGCCGCCCCCGACAACTACGCCAACATCCCCACCCGGTACGCCCCCGGAGGCCCGGATGCCGCCACCCTGGCGACGGGCGACTCGGGTGCGCGGGTCGCCTGTGGCGTCGTCACCGGGCGCTGATTGCTCACTCGAAAGCCAATCACGTCAACTCGACGGTATCGAGATACCTTGCGCCAATGGTGTGGCTTGCTGCTGATGACCCACTGCCCCATGTCCCTCGGCGAGTACTCGTAGCCGGTACGTCCGGGGCGGGCAAGACGACCCTGGCCCATCGCGTCGCCGGAGTACTTCGGTCGCCGCACACCGAGATCGACGCGCTGTTCCACGGTCCCAGCTGGACGCCGCGGGAGGCGTTCACGAAAGACGTCGATCGCTTCAGCGCCGAGCCGGCATGGGTGACTGAGTGGCAGTATCGCCTTGTCCGTCCCCTGCTTGCTGAGCGTGCAGACACGATGATCTGGCTCGACCTGCCGCGCATGACGGTGATGCGGCGGGTCATTCGACGGACTCTGCGGCGTTGGCTGCGCCGGGAGGTGCTGTGGAACGGCAACGTCGAGCCTCCGCTCTGCACGATCTTCACGGATCCGGAGCATGTCATCCGTTGGGCGTGGCGCACCCATGGAATAGGTGTGCAGCGGGTGTGGACGATCGCCAGGCAACGTCCGGATCTGTTGATTATCCGTTTGAGAGATCAGCGAGAGGTAGATCGTTGGCTGGCGGGACCATTGCGTGCCGCCGCTGATGGCCAGGGCAGTCAGTGACGGCGCGGCGGGGCGTCCAGGCCGGGGACCCGGACCTCGATGAAATCGGTGTAGTCGGGCAGAGTGGGGTTGCGCCCGCCGACGGAACCGAAGTTGTTGTCGTTGACGATCGCCAGGACGTCGTCGCGGACCGGCAACACGGACTCGGTGGTGACGTAGGGGAACGTGAACCGCGCACCTAGCCCGCGCTGGTGTCGCCCCAACCGCTCTGGACCATGGTCTGGAACAACCACTGCCCGTCCTTTTTCACCAACAAGTCGCCGTAGCACATCGGTTGGGTCTGCCCTCCGTATGTCACGCTGCCCTCGGTGATCACGAAGACCAGTGCGTCGGAGATGAAGTGCGGAGTCCTGGTCGACTCCATCGTCACGTCGTCACCCGACCCGCCCATCACCTCCGCCATCTGGACGAGGTACTGCTCCCGGCTGCACTGTTCCGCCTGACCGTTGCCGGCCCCGTCGTCGGTGACCTCGTTGAGTGGGAACATCGCCATGTCCGCCATCGCCTCGAAGTCCTGCTTCGCCGCGAGTGCGTCGTACTGCTCGAACCACGCTGCAATGCTTGCCCGGTCCTCGTCCGACGGGACAAAGTCATTGCCGGTCGGAAAGTCCTGCACGTCTGCTCCTTCTCGGTGGGGGGCAACACCCTAGAACTCCGTACTTCGTACGGAACCCACAATACCATACTGCGTACGGAGATCTGCCTGTTCATGCGTCGACCGACGTGCGTGCACCGGGTGCGGGACCCGTTGGACTGGCTGCGCGTCGAACGTGCCCGCGGCAGCCGGATCCTGGGAGTCGAGCTCGCCGATGAGGCGGTCTGGCTGGCTCAGCTCCCGATGGCATCGGGACGCACGGTTGCCGTGCTCGGGCACGAACGCGATGGCATCCCGCCCGAGGCGCTGGACCTGCTCGACGGGGCCGTCGAGATCCCGATGGTGGGGACCGGGGCCTCGCTCAACGTTGCGGTCGCGGGTTCGCTGGTGCTCTACAAGCTGGCCGGCTTCGGGTAGGGGAGCGTGTCGCCGGCGCTCACGTCACCCACACCAGCCGGGGTGTGACGGCACTGTCCCACGCGAAGTGAGCCAGCGCCTGGTCTGGCTCTTGCAGCCGCATCGTCAACCCGCCATCCACGCCGATGACCTCGGTGTGGTCGGAGGAGTGGCAGTGAGCCAGGACAGCAGTGACGTGGGCAACGCGACGGTGCGGCGGTGGCAGCTCACCGAGACGCTGCGCCAGCTTCGGGAGCGCACCGGGCTGACGATCGAGCAGGCCGTCGAACGGTTGTGCACCGGACCGGGGGCGTGGTCACGTTCGAAGCTGGGCCGGATCGAGACCCGCGCGCAGGGCGTGAAGGTGCGTGAGGTCGAGCAGCTTCTCGATCTCTACCACGTCACCGACGCGAGTCTGCGCGCCTGGCTGCTCGACCTCGCCGCGACCGTGCACGAGCGCGGCTACTGGCGGGTCATCCGCAAGGATCTTCCCGCGGACTTCCCTGACTTCCTCAGTGTCGAAGCCGCGCTGGTGGCGTTGCGGCAGTTCGAGACGATGGTCGTGCCCGGCCTGCTGCAAGTCGCCGACTTCGCCCGGGCACTGATCAACGGCGCGAGCCCGGGCCTGGCCGCCGACGTGGTGGAACGCCGGGTGCTGGCCCGGATGGCCCGGCAACAGGTACTGACCAGGGTGCCGCCGCTGGAGTACCACGTGATCATCGACGAGGCGATCCCGCAGCGCCCGGTCGGCGTGGGCTTGATCATGCACAACCAGCTTCGCCGGTTCATCGACGAGGCGGCTCGGGATCACATCACGCTCCAGGCGCTGCCCAAGTCGGCCGGCGCCAGTCCGGCGATGGACGGTCCGTTCTCTGTGCTGTCGCTGCCCGAGCCCATCCCGGACTTCGGCTACGCCGAAGTCGGCGGTCCGTCCGTCTACATCGAAGATCGAGAGCTGGTGCGGATGTGTACCCATCAAGTGGGGCATCCTCACCGAGCGAGCGCTGTCCCCGGCCGACTCGGTGGACATGATCGAGGAAGTCGCGAAGGGTTACGCGTGACCTACGACAAGGAGGGCACCGGATGATCCACGAGGACCTCGTCGTCCGGGCCGGCTGGCGCAAGAGCAGCTTCTCCGGCGACGGCGGTGTCGGCGGCGGCAACTGTGTCGAGGTCGCCCCGCTGGCAGACGGCACCATCGCCCTGCGCGACAGCAAGCACCCCGAGGCGGCGACCCTGTGCTTCACGCACACTGAGCTGCCTGGACACACGCTGCAAAGCCGGCGAGTTCGACGACTCGATCTGACGCCCGATAACTGCTCCGCATGCAGCGCATAGCCTGCGAATCTCTGCGCCGGGCGCGCCTCGTCACGTGGCGCAGAATTCAGGGATCCGGTGTGGCGAGCGCTGGCTTCGCTACCGGGGAATGCACTGTAGTCATGCGTTCGCCGCGATCGGTCCGGTTCGATGATGAGGTGACCAGCGAGACAGGCTGAGCTCGGCGGCCACATCACGTCAACGCTCGCGCGACGGGCAACGACCTCCGCACTCATCTGTGACGTCCCTCGCGAAGAAGGCTGCGGCTGAGGTGTGAATCACCGGACCACACGCGGGCACGGCAGTGCCCCGAGGCGAAGCCTCGGTTGTTTTTGATTGTGAGGTTGTCTTGGTGTGGTTAGGTGGCCGGGGTGAGGGTGACGTTCATTCCTAGTTTTTCGAGTTGACGCACGAGCCGGCGGGTTTGCTGATCAGTTGAGCGCCTCCGGTCGTTCCAATCCGGCCCGAGATCATGGTAAGCAACCCGATCTCGAACGATGTGGTAATAGGCGATGAG
>JBOHGE010000028.1:0-75766 GCA_050700055.1 Pseudonocardiaceae bacterium | reverse complement strand
CGGCATGTAAACACCCTGCACGTCAACGGCTCCGGCCCCGAGCCCCGCCTCGGAGTTTTCTTTGAGACCCGACGGTGGGTGGGCGAACCGACCAACCGCGAACCGGCCAAGTGTTCCGCCGTCACCTAGTTTCCCCTTGACGCACTCCCGGAAGAACTGATCGACTATCCGGCTGCCGGCATCGCCGCCTACCGCGGCGATGTTCCGTTCAGCATCCACGGCTGGACCCCGCAACCTATCCCCACCGGCGCACTCCGCTGACACGCGGGAGTACCGATAAAGTCGGCCAAACTGGTGGCGGCGTGTGCTTACACCGAGCGGGCCACGCGTTAATGACCTGGGCGGATATCCACCACATCCGCACCAGTCCGTACTGGGGTGCCGTGAAGGTTCCTACGACCTGGTGCCATGTGATCGAGTTCGGGTATGAGCGGGATGCGCGGAAACCCGCCGTAGATCTTTAGATGGCCTGGTCAGCGGTCGCTGGGGATGCTGTTGACGGCGCTTCGCGGTCTTCGGCGGTGGGCAGGGTGTAGGATCGAGTGGTCTCGGGATGTCGTTAACGTCGAGTCCACGGTGAACCAGGTGATCAGTAAGCACATGGTCAAAAAACAACGAATGCGCTGGACACCCCAAGGTAGCTGTTCAGCTGATTGATGGTCGTGGCGTTACGCTAGGGGCACTAGATGGTCAACTGGTGGCCGCACCGTAGCTCCTACGGTTTGCCCTCGCTCTCCCATTACTTGACACCAAGTGCTATTCTGCAAGTTGAGGATTTCCGAGTCGATCTCGCAAGGTCTAAATTAAAATTGGAGGCAATTATGCGCCGACTGGACCGTCGTACGGACGTGACCGGCAGGTCGGAATTGGAAAGCATAGAACGTCCTCCACTTGAAGAGCGTTTCTCGCTCCCGGCACCGGGCAGGCGTCTCAACGTAGATTCTCTGGTCAAACTGCAGCGATCCGCGGGAAACGCGGCCGTCGTCAGGATGATTTCAGATCTTTCCGTGCAGTGCAATCGTGGCGCGGCGCAAAGCTACACTCCCCAAAATCGTGGAGACTCAATGATAAGAGACTTTCGACTCCATCACACCCCAAATGGGAGGCTATTCGATAGAAATACATGCGAAGCGATTGCAATTGCTAATCACACTGGCCGTGCAACGCCAGGATTAAACACCACCCTTGATATGAATAATTCTTTCGCGCAAAGGGAAATTGAATTTTATCTGCACGACCTGGACGATACCGCCAGTGGAAATCTGGAAACTCGGGGACGTATTGATTTTACAACTCGTGGCGAATACCTTTTCGTCACAACGGAATGGAATGGTGGCAATCCTCGAAGCCGGCAGCTCGAGAACGGAAAGGCAAATCTAACGATGCAATGGACAGCTGGCGGATATTATCAAATATATCATCTTACTGGAATGTCCTGACGATGGACAGGTTTCAATTAACGGTTGCTTTTTAGATAGGCGGCCGTAATTCTCGCCGCTGAAGTGATCTCAACGAGAGCGGGGATGCGGCGGTGTTCGAAGGGGCGCGGGAACCGGCCGTGCAGAGTATGAAACCTCGGCAACAGCGCGAAGGTCAACCGCGTCGGCCCCCGTTTTTCCGCCACCTGATCGAGTTCCTGCCCGACCAGGGTCCAGTGTTCGATCAGCTCGTCATCGTCAAGTCGACGTCTCATCAGGGGCTCTCCTTCGCTGGGGGAAGCACTCTGTGTGAGGCATCGAGAGGAGTTCTTAGGAAAGTGCTGAGTTCGACCAGAGGTGGCACTTCCATCTCTCAGCACGCGGACGAACCTCCACCGGACACGCCCACCAGCGGAAGAACCCAAAGATTGCCGACGCCCACCACGTAAACGGAGCTTCATGCCGCGAGCCGGCGACCGGTGACCCGGCCACGCCCCGGGCGATCTCGCGGGTTCCGCGGGGGCGTGGCCGGCGAGATAACCTGCTCGCCATGGCCGCGGATCTCCCGGACACCGACCTCGCCCGCGTCGAGCGCTGGTGCCGGCAACGAATCCCCGCTCACGCCCGGCATCAGGTCCGCCTGGAACACCAGACCCACGGCCGCACCGTGACCATCATGGAACGCCGGGCACCCTGGGACCCGGATCACGGTCCGGAGTGGACCTCACGGCCCGTCGCGCAACTGCGCCACAGCACCCACGGATGGCGGCTGTACTGGACCGACAGCAACAGCCGCTGGCACCTGACCCACGGCGTGCCCACCGCGACGAACGTCGCACCGCTGCTGGAGGTCATCGACGACCCGGGCCGGCCACCCTTCCTCGGATAAAACCACGCCCACCAAATCCCTGATCCCCTCGACCGGACAGAAACTCTCTACCAGCGGTAACGTGCTCGTTTGCGGCTGGTGACAGCAACCTTCACGACAACGACACCCCGGCTTGGACGTCGGTGAGCGCCCCGGTGGCTGAAATGTCGCGGATCGCACCGGTGTACACGCTGCCGCAGCATCGCGGGCGCGGGTACGGCAGCGCGGTGACCGCAGCTGCCGCCGGCTGGGCTCAGCAGGCCGGTGCCGCGCAGGTGGTGTTGTTCACCGACCTGGCGGTGAGGGCAGAGCGGTTAGGCTCGTGGGGTGGGTGCTCGGCTGCTGGTGGTCCAGCCTTCTGACGGCGATCCGCCGGAGCGGCTGGGGGAGTGGCTGGCCGGCGCTGGGGCAGAGCTCGTGCTGTGCCGTCCGGCGACCGACGGGGTCCCGGACAGCCTGGTCGGCGTCGACGGGGTGGTCTGTATGGGTGGTGCGATGGGGGCGCACGACGATGCCGACCACCCGTGGCTGGCCCCGCTGCGGTGGCTGCTCGCCGACGCGGTGGCCCGCCGGCTGCCCGTCCTCGGGGTCTGCCTCGGTGCCCAGTTGCTGGCGGTGGCCACCGGCGGCATAGTCCGGCAAGCTGCCGAGGGCCCCGAGGCCGGCACTGCGCTCGTCGCCAAGCGCGACGCGGCCGGGCACGACCCGCTGTTCGCACCGCTGCCGCTGACTCCTGACGTCATCCAGTTCCACCACGACGAGATCCACCGGCTGCCGCCCGGAGCGACCCTGCTCGCCTCCTCCCCACGGCACCCCAACCAGGCATTCCGGGTCGGCGCTGCCGGTTATGGCCTGCAGTTTCACATCGAGACCTCGCCCACCACGGTGCTGTCCTGGGTCCGCCGGGACGTGGTGGGGGCCGCCGCGGTGCCACCCTGGCAACTCGATCACGACCACCTGGAGCAGGTGCACGCCGACATGGCGGAGGTCTGGGCACCCCTGGCGGTCCGGTTCGTGGCGCTGGCTGCCGGCCAGCTGACCGGGTCGGGAGACCGCCCGGTTCTGCCGCTGCTGGGCTACTAGCGTCGACGTCTGATGGCAGCTGACGGCAGGCGCAGCGCACTGGCCCTGGCGCGGCTGGGTTTCACCGACCGCGGTGCCGCGGGCACCCTGACCACGCTGGGCTGGTGGCGTGCCGGGCAGCCCCGGGACGACGCCGAGGACGCGCTGCTGGCCCTGTCCCGCGCCCCTGACCCGGACCTGGCACTGCGTACCCTGCTGCGGCTGGCCAATGCGATCGGCGACGGATGGGCCGAGCTGGACGCTGCGCTGTGCCGAGACGCCGGGGTGCGCGCACGGCTGCTGGCCGTGCTCGGATCCTCGACCGCGCTCGGGGACCATCTGGTCGCCAAACCGGCACGTTGGCACCGGCTGGCCGCCTCGGACGCGGTCTCGCCGGGCTGGGCGGGCCGGGCGGTCGAGCAGCTGCTCGCCGCGGTCGGCGTGCGCACTTCAGCTGCCACCGCGGGGGTGACTCGCGCGTCGCTGACCGGTGTCAACGCCCAGCGGGCGTTGTGTGCCACCTACCGGGATCTGGTTGCCGAGCTGGCCGCTGCGGACCTGGCTCCCGTGGTGGAGCCCGACTTGCCGGTGGTGGCATTCGAGCAGGTCGGTGCGGCGCTCGCCGAGCTCGCCGCCGGCGTGCTACGCGCTGCGTTGGCCGTCGCGATGACCGAGGTCACGGGACCGGACCGGCCGCCACCCCGGCTCGCTGTGATCGGAATGGGCAAGTGCGGTGGTGCCGAGCTCAACTACGTATCCGACGTCGATGTGATCTTCGTGGCGGATACCGAGGACGATCTGGGTGCGGCCACCAAGCTGGCGTTCGCCACGATGCGGTTGGCGTCGAGGTGTTTCGAGGTGGACGCGGCACTGCGCCCGGAGGGCAAGGCCGGCGCTCTGGTACGGACCCTGGAAGGTCACCTGTCCTACTACCGGCGGTGGGCCAAGACCTGGGAGTTCCAAGCGCTGCTCAAGGCCCGAGCGGTAGCCGGTGACACCGAGCTCGGTGACCGCTACGTGGCGGCCGTCGCGCCGTTGGTCTGGGCTGCCGCAGACCGGGAGAACTTCGTGCCCGAGGTGCAGGCGATGCGCCGCCGGGTTGCCGCGCATGTCCCCGCAACCCTGGCGGATCGGGAGCTCAAGCTGGGTCACGGCGGCCTGCGGGATGTGGAGTTCGCGGTGCAACTGCTGCAGTTGGTGCACGGGCGTGCCGACGAGTCGCTGCGGGTGGCGTCGACGATGCAGGCATTGGCGGCGCTGGGCGCGGGAGGGTATGTCGGCCGCGACGACGCCGCGAACCTGGCGGCCTCCTACCGATTCCTGCGCCTGCTCGAGCACCGGTTACAGCTGCAGAAGCTGCGCCGCACGCACCTGCTGCCAGCCGACGGCGACACCGCGGCGTGGCGCTGGCTGGCCCGCGCCGCGGGAATGCGACCCGACGGGCGACACGACGCTCTGGGAGTGTTGCGGGCCGAGCACACCCGTCAGGCACATCGGGCCCGCCGGCTGCATCAGAAGCTGTTCTACCGGCCACTGCTGGAGGCCGTGGCCAAAGTGCCTACCGAGGTCTACCGGCTGTCGGAGTCCTCGGCGAAGGCACGGCTGGCCGCATTGGGTTACGCCTCACCGCAGGGAGCACTAGGGCACCTGCGGGCGCTCACCGGCGGGGTGTCCCGGCGCGCGGCGATCCAGTCCGCGCTGCTGCCGGTGCTGCTGGAGTTCCTCGCCGACACCCCGGACCCGGACGGTGGGCTGGCTGCCTACCGCCGGGTGTCCGAGGCGCTCGACGACACCCCGTGGTATCTGCGGTTGCTGCGCGACGAGGGTGCCGTAGCGCAGCGGCTGATGACCCTGCTCGGCACCTCGCGACTGGTGGCGGACATGCTGGTGCACGCGCCGGAGACGTTGCAGCTGCTGGCTGATCCGGTGGAGCTGGCCGGCCGCGACCCGGCAGAGGTGGCGATGTCGCTGCGTTCCACCGCATGCCGCCACCGTGACCCCGGTGCCGCGGTGGCGGCCGCTCGGGCGCTGCGCCGCCACGAGCTGCTCCGCATCGCCTGCGCCGATCTGCTCGGGCTGCTGCACGTCGACGCGGTGTGCGCAGCACTGTCCTCGATCTGGACCGCGGTGTTGGCTGCGGCGCTGGATGTCGCGCTGCGCGCCGAGATCGAGCGCAGGCAGGAGCAGCCGGCCCGGATCGCGGTGATCGGGATGGGCCGGCTCGGTGGTGCGGAGCTGGGCTACAGCTCCGACGCCGACGTGCTGTTCGTCTGCGAGCCGCTGCCGGCGCAGGGCGGCAACGAGACCGATGCGGTGCGTTTCGCTTCCTCGGTCGCCGAGTCGGTGCGCAAGCTGCTCGGCACGCCCAGCCAGGACCCAGCCCTGGTGGTCGACGCCGGGCTGCGTCCAGAGGGGCGCTCGGGCCCGCTGGTGCGCACCCTGACCTCCTACCGGTCCTACTACGCACAGTGGGCACAGACCTGGGAGGCACAGGCGCTGCTGCGGGCCACCCCGGTGGCCGGCGATGCGGACCTGGGGAAACGGTTCGTCGCGGAGATCGACCCGCTGCGTTACCCCGCGGGCGGGCTGACCGCGCGGCAGGCCACCGAGATCCGTCGGATGAAGGCCAGGGTCGATTCCGAACGGCTGCCCCGCGGCGCCGACCCGACCCTCCACACCAAGCTCGGTCGCGGCGGGTTGGCCGACGTGGAGTGGACCATCCAGCTGCTGCAGTTGCAGCACGCCCATGAGGTGGTGGCGCTGCGCACCCAGTCGACCAGTGTGGCACTGCGCGCCGCCGCCGATGCGGGTCTGCTCACGACCGCCGATGCGGACGCGCTACTGCAGGCGTGGCAGCTCGCCACGCGCACCCGTAACGCGCTCACCCTGGTGCGGGGCAAGCAGAGCGACCAGCTACCCAGTTCCGGGCGTGAGCTGCTGGCGGTGGCCCGAGCGCTGGGCCGCTCCTCCGGAGCCGACCCCGGCAAGGTCGTCGACGACTACCGCCGCACCACCCGCCGGGCCCGAGCCGTCGTGGAGCGCTCCTTCGGCGCCTGACGGCAGGCCGCTCACTCGCGGTAGCCGTAACCGCCTGATCGGGCCATGCGTTGCTGGGCGAACCAGGCTCGGGAGCCCGGCAGGAACATCGGCACCGTCGCGACGATCATCAGCACGATGGTGGCCAGCAGCCCGGCCCGGGTCATCGTCGGCGCGTTGACGAAGACGGCGGCGCTGTAGAGCGTACTCAGCGCAGCGGGCAGAACGAGTGCGAAGCGGGCCCAGCCACGGCCGGAGTGCATCGCCATCGCCAAGGCCATCTGGGCGAGGATGAGCGCAACGCCGGCCCCGATCAACGTCGCCACGGTGGCAACGGCCGTGTTCTCGCGGGTCGCCGGTGTCTCGCCGGGAAACCGCTGCTCGACGATCGACAACACCGCGTCCTGGAACTGACCGAAGTACGGCAGGGTGACGGCCGCAGTGATCACACCAACCAGGCACGCGGCGAGCCACAACCAGTAGGAGACGTCGACTGCGCGCGGCCGGGGGTGCGCGCCGACCTCCGAGGGCAACGCTCGAGTGGTGAGGCTCGGCCGGGCCGGCGGTTCCGACGGGCGCTGTTCGCCATGGTCTAGCTGCATCGAGCAGCAACCTACCGTGATGGCGCGCGGGCCCACGGGCGGGGGCAATCCCCTAATCGACCCTTCGGTGCCCCCACCAGCCCCGGTATCCCCGCTGCGGACAACCCGGCCGCAGCCCCGATGGCGGACGACCGTGGCGGCTCTAACTTTGTCATCAGCCGGACAACACGCCCGGTGAGCAGCACCGGACGCAAAGCCCAATCACGATCAAGGAGAGATAACATGCCGGACTTCAACAACACCACGAACTTCGTGCCCTTCCAGGACATCGACGCTGACACCTCGGGCGGCGACGGTGGCAACGGCGGCATCGCCCTGGGTGGCAACGGTGGCAACGCCAGCGGCGGTGCCGGTACCGGTGTCGGCGTCGGCGGCAACGGCGGCGACGCCAGCCAGACCGGCCTGCTCAACCTGAACCTGCTCAGCGACGTCGAAGGTGGCGACGGCGGGGATGGCGTGGGCCTGGGCGCCGGGGGTAACGGTGGCAGTGCCAACGGTGGCAGCGCCGCAGCCAACGGTGGCGCCGGCGGCAGTGGTGGTGACGTGTCAGCTGATCAGGACAACGTCTTGGTCCAGGACTATGACTTCGAGGACTCCTTCAACGACAACGACACCGCCATCACGGACTCGTTCAACTCCGACGATGATGTGACCGTGATCGAGGACTCGTTCAATTCCGACGACGACGGCATCGACAACAGCGGTGGCACGATCTCCAACAGCGTGGTCGCCGGCCGCGACATCAACAACTCGCTCAACTCCGATGACGACACCTTCATCAACGAGTCGTTCAACGAGGACAACAGCGTGGTCAACTTCGATAACTCCGACGACGACGTCACTATCACGGAGATCGAGGACTCGTTCAACTCCGACAACGACTTCCTGGACCTCGACATCCTGAACTCAATCGACCTCCCCTGAGACCACAACGGATGAGCGAGCTCGTCCGGCAGTGTCGATCAGGCCGGGCACGTCGTCCTCCTCCCGGGGCTGCGGGCCCGGATATCAAGATGTGTCCGACATGAAGAAGGAATGGAGGTGAATGACATGCTGTCTGTTTCCTCGCTTATCGAGTTTCTCCTGAACCTGTTGCGTGATGAGGCGGCCCAGGCCGAGTTCATGGCGGATCCCCAGGCCACGTTGGCCCGGCATGGCCTGGACGACCTGTGCGGTCAGGACGTGCGGGATGTGCAGCCGATCCTGGCCGACCACGAGGCCGTGCACGTCAGGGATGGTGGGCATCACTCGCCGCCGCCCCAGCACCACGACGACCCGGTCCACGAGATCAAGCACATCACGCAGCACTACGAGGTCAACAACGTCGTGGTGGACGACTCCGACGAGTACAACTTCAACTACGTCGACGACCGGGACACGATAGTCAACGTCGACGACCGGGACACCACGGACATCCACGCCGATGGCGATGTCACCATCGAGGACTCGTTCAACCAGGACAACGACGTCAACGTGATCGAGGACTCGTTCAATCAGGACAATGACGGCATCGACAACAAAGGCGGCACCATCGACGGCAGTACTGTGGCAGGCGAGGACATCGAGGATTCGCTCAATTCCGACGATGACACCGTCGTCGACGACTCGTTCAACACCGACAACAGTGCGACCACCGTCGACGCCTCTGATGATGACACCACCGCGGTCGAGGTCGAGGACTCCTTCAACTCCGACGACGATGTGGTCGACGCCGAGCTGGTCGAGGATTCCGCCGCGTGAGCCGGCTCGGGGCGCACCCGGGCGATACCCGCACGGGCTACCCTCCCCGATGAGATCCGCCGCGCCCAGTCCCGCCACTCTCCCGATCCGCCGGGTGGCGGTACTGGGTTGCGGCTACCCGCAGCTGATGACGAGGAGGAGCAGTGACGCTACCGGCGCCGGTCAAGGCCGTGGATCTGGCGCTCGCGACGATCGCCCGCTACGACCGCTCGGACCTCGAAGCCCGGCTGCACCAGGCCCGGGCCCGGCTGCTCGACGAGCAGGTCCGGGTGCTCGTGGTCGGGGAGTTCAAGCAGGGCAAGAGCTTGCTGGTGAACGGGTTGGTTCGGGCACCGGTGTGCCCGGTGCACGACGACATGGCCACCTCGGTGCCCACCGTGGTCCGCTACGCCGACGCGGCGACAGCGGTGCTGGTCCGCCTCCTCGACCCCGAGGGTGATGACGTGAGCGTGCGGCGGACCGAGCGCACCGAGGTACCCATCGGCAAGCTCGCGGAGCATGTCTCGGAAAGCGGCAATCCCGGTAATCGGGAGGGGTGGAGCTACGCCGAGGTGGGTCTGCCCCGTCGCGTTCTCACCGGTGGTCTCGAGTTGGTGGACACCCCCGGGGTCGGCGGGCTGAACTCCGTGCACGGCGCCGCGACGATGGCCATGCTCCCCTCGGCCGACGCCGTCTTGCTGGTGTCGGACGCCTCGCAGGAGTACACCGCGCCCGAGCTGGAGTTCCTGCGCCAAGCCGGCAAGGTGTGCCCCAACGTGGCGTGCGTGCTCACCAAGATCGACCTGTATCCGCAGTGGCGGCGAATCGCCGACCTCAACCGAACCCACCTGGCTGCGGTGGGCATCGATGCACCGCTGATGTCGGTCTCCTCCACCTTGCGGGTGCATTCGATCAACCGGAAGGACGCTGACCTCGACGCCGAGTCCGGATTCCCGGCGCTGATCAGCTACCTGCGGGAGTGCGTCGTAGGCCAGGCGGACCTGCTGGCGCGCCGGTCGACGGTGCACGATGTGCTGGTGGTCACCGATCAGCTGGCCGGCGGGCTGCGCGCCGAGCAGGCCGCCCAGCTCGACCCCGAAGCCGCCCAGGCAGTGATCAGGCAGCTGACCGAGGCCCAGCAGCGCGCCGTGGCGCTGAAGGAACGATCCGCGCGCTGGCAGCACACCCTCAGCGACGGCGTCACCGACCTCAACGCCGACATCGACTTCGATCTGCGGGACCGGATGCGCGAGATCGTCCGGTTGGCTGAGGAGGAGGTGGACCGCAGCGGCGACCCGAAGAAGACCTGGGATCAGCTCGCGACCTGGGTCCAGCAGGAGGTGTCCTCGGCGGCATCGGCGAACCTGGTGTGGGCGACCCAGCGGGCGCGCTGGCTGGCCACCCAGGTCGCCGACCACTTTTCCGAGGAGGAGGACCGGTTGCTGCCCAAGCTGCGTACCGAGGTCGCTGATGCGCTGGGTGAGGTGCGCGCCATGCAGCTGCGGGAGGGCGAGTCGTTCGGCATCGGGCGCAAGGCGTTCGCTGGGCTGCGGGGCGGTTACATTGGTATCGCGATGGTCGTGGTGCTGGGAAGTGCCGTCGGGCTGGCGTCGGTCATCGCGCCGTTGTCGATCGGTGCCGGTCTGCTGCTGGGTGGCAAGACCATCACCGATGAGCGCCGCCGGATCGTCAGCCGGCGGCAGAATGATGCGAAGACATCGGTGCGCCGGTACGTCGACGACGTGATCTTTCAGGCGAGCAAGGAGACCCGGGACATGCTTCGGCGGGTACAGCGCGACCTGCGGGATCACTTCACCACCCAAGCCGAGGAGACCAACCGTTCGCTGACCGACTCGTTGCGGGCCGCCGAGGGGTCGGTCAAGACGTCCAAGGGAGATCGGGAACGCCGGCTGACCGAGATCAAGTCCCAGCTGGAGCGGCTGGAGTCCCTGCAGCAGCGGGTCCGCACGTTGCTGCCCCAAAAGAATCCGACGCAGCAGAATCCGACGCAGACTCGATGAGTGACCTGCTGCGCATGGGGGGGCAACGCAGCCTGTCCGTGACGGTCCGCGGGGTGCTCCGTCGGGCGGTAGAGGTCTACCGCGACCAACCGCAGACCGCGCAATGGCTGCGCCAGCAGTTGGATCGGCTCGATGAGCCGTTGCGCGTCGCGATCGCGGGCAAGGTCAAGGCGGGCAAGTCGACACTGCTCAACGCACTGGTCGGGGAGCAGATCGCACCGACCGATGCCGGGGAGTGCACCCGGGTCGTCACCTGGTACTGCGACGGGCCCAGCCCCAAGGTCGTGATGCATCCCAAGCAGGGCCTGCCCAGCCCGCTACCGGTGAACCGGCAGGACGGCGCACTCACCATCGATCTGCAGGGCACCCCCGCCGAGACGCTGGACCGCCTGGTGGTGCACTGGCCCTCGCAGAGCCTGCGCACCGCCACCTTGATCGACACTCCGGGTATCGCGTCGATGTCCACCGAGACCGCGCAACGCACTCTCACCTTCCTCACCCCGGAGGACGACGCGCCCGCCGAGGCCGATGCGGTGATCTACCTGATGCGCCACCTGCACGCCACCGACGCCGCATTCCTGGAGTCCTTCTGGGACCAGGGGATGGGCCGGGCGACGTCGGTGAACACCATCGCGGTGCTCTCGCGGGCCGACGAGATCGGCGGCGGCCGGGTTGACGCGATGTTCTCCGCGAAGACCATCGCGCAGCGTTACCGTAAGGACCCCACGCTGCGCGGGCTGTGCCAGGGCGTCGTGCCGGTCGCGGGGCTGCTGGCGCAGACCGGTCGGACGCTGCGGCAGGCCGAGTTCGACGCGCTGGCCGCGCTGTCTCGGGCACCGCGGGACGAGGTGGACGCCGCGTTGCTGTCCGCCGACCGCTTCCTGCGGGCCGACTCGGAGACCAGGAACAGGCTGCTGGACCGCTTCGGCCTGTTCGGACTGCGGCTGTCGGTGACGCTCATCCGGCAGGGCACGGCCGGCACTCCGGGAGCACTCGCCGAGGAACTGGTCCGCCGCAGTGGCCTGGACGAGCTGCGCGCGGTGCTGAGCACGCAGTTCACCGAGCGTCGTGACCTGCTCAAGGCTCGGTCAGCCCTGGTGGCGCTGGACAGCGTGCTACATGGTCAGCCGCACGCAGGTGTCGAGCCGTTGCTCGGAGACGTCGAACGCATCCTCGCCGGGGCGCACGAGTTCGCCGAGCTGCGGCTGCTGTCGGCGCTGCGGGCAGGTGCGATCACCCTGCCGAAGGCGGAGCTGGAAGAAGCGCAACGGCTGCTCGGTGGCTCCGGCGGTGCCCCGGAGGTGCGGCTGGGGCAGCCGGCCGGTTCCGGGCCCGACGAGTTGCGGCAGGTTGCGCTGGAGACGCTCGTCCGCTGGCACCGGCGGGCGGAGAACCCGCTGTCCGGCCGGGCGACCGCTGACGCCTGCCGGGTGGTGGTACGCAGCTGCGAAGGCATGGTGGCCCGGCTCACCAGCGACTCGTGAGTGGCATTGAGTGCTATAACACTGTTACGCACTCACAAGCTCTCGCAGCTGGTCGAACAGTTCTTTGCGGCTGGCGACGCCGAGCCGTTGACGGATCCGGGCCATGTGATGCTCGACGGTCTTGGCGGAGATGAACAACCGCTCACCGATCTGCTTGTGGGTCAGGCCGGCGATGATGAGCCGGCCCACCTCGAGTTCCCGCTCGCTGAGGATCGATTGAGCCGCCACCGGCCCGCCGCCAGTGGTCACAGCCGGCTGGGCCGGTGTGGCGTCCAGCTCCTCGCCTGAGCTGTTCAGACTACTGGGCGGGCTGCCGTGCAGGGCGCGCGCGCAGGTGAGCAAGGTTGCCATGGCTCGGCGATCGGTGGTTCGCGTCGCGGCCTGCCCGGCGAGGTGCGCAGCGTCCCAGGCCAGCCCGACGCGGTGCAGTCGTCGGGCCGCATCCTGGACCGCATCCGGGTCGATCTCACCCGCCAGCACCTGCAGCCAGCTGCGTGCCGCCGCCGCCAGCGCCGCGGCGTAGGGACCGCTCGATGCGGCATCGGTCAGTCTGGCCGCGTGCTGCTGTGCTGCCGCCAGCTGCTGAGTTGGCGAAAGATCTCGGGCGATGAGGGTGGCGTGCAGCTCGTACCAGTGCAGCGGCACCGCCCACAGCGCCGGGTGACCCAGTTTGTCGAGCAGGCTGTCGGCCTCTTTGAGGTGCGGCAGGATGGACTCCCGCTCGCTGCACTGGGCTGCGGCGACGGCCAGCTCGCCCAGCGGTTGCAGCGCGTAGAGATCGATTGGATACCGCACGAGGGCACCGCGAGCCCGCCGCCACGCCGAACCGAGCGCGGCCGTGTCACCGTCCCGGCGAGCCAGGCCCACGGCCAGGGCAGCGGCGACCAGTTCGTCGCGTGGCTCCAGCGGGTTGCCCTGGCGAGTCACCCGGTCCAGGGTGCGGTGCGCGATGTCCAGCTTGCCGTGCACCATCGCCATCCAGCCGTGCAGCAGCAGGTGCCGGAGATGGGCTGGACGGCCGCCGAGCTTGGCGGCGACGGCGCGCCGCAATGCGGAGTCCGCCACCGCCAGCTCACCGCACTGCAGCGCGACCACAGCGGTCAGCGCGGCCGGTGTGTCGGGCAGCAGCAGGGTCGCACCCGCCGGCTCCAGCAGCACCGTGGCCCTCGCCAGGTGCGACAGTGCTGTGGTGGGGTTCTGGGCTGTGGTGGGGTTCTGGGCTGTGGTGGGGTTCTGGGCTGTGGTGGGGTTCTGGGCTGTGGTGGGGTTCTGGGCCGTGATGGGGGTCTCGGTGACAGTGGCGAGCATGCCGCGCGCCATCAGGATCTCCGCGCCGGCCATCAGTGTGCTGCCCCGGCCGCTGCCGGCCGCTGCGGCGTCGAGCACCGCGCGGGCCTGGGCCAGCGCTCCGGTTGCGATCAGCGCGGGCACCGCAAGTGCCGCACCACCTGCCGGTAGACTGGTATATAATTCTGCGCTGTGCGCCGGTAGTCCACGATGGGCGAGGACTGCGGCGACCACCGAGACCCCCCGTTGCCGGTCTGGAGCGGACGGGTCCGACACGACCTGATCGGCCAGTCTGAGCGCCTGATCGAGATCGCCGGCCAGCGCGACCGCCTGGGCATGGCGAGCCGCCAGCGCCGTCGACGAGGCACCAGCGTTGATCGTTGCCGTGTAGAGTTCAGCGGCTAGTGCGGGGGACTGCCGGAGTGCCTCGTCGCCGGCCCGCTCCAGGATGGCGGCCACCCGGCTGCCGCTCGCGCCGGCAGCCATGAGCTGGCGCCCGGCAGCGAGCACCGATCCACCCCGGTCCAGCTGGATGGTGGCCAACCGGCGCTGCATCTCCCGGCTGCGCATCATCGGCATCAACCGCAGCACGATATTGCGGATGAAGGGAATCATCTCGCCTGCGTTGGTGATCAGCCCGGTGGCCAGCGCCGCTTCCACCGTGTCGGTCAAGGTGGTCGGATCGACGTCGAGCAGCGGGACCAGTACCTCGGCGTCCACCGCCGCGCCGACGGCCATCGCCTGCAGCAGCCGGTAGATCTCAGGATCGAGTGCCTCCAGCTGGTAGCGGAGCCGTTCGGCCAGACCCGCCGAGACGTTGACCCGATCGGGGCGCCGGAACTGTTCCGGGCGCCGGGGATCGAACCTGCCGGTATCGCGGAGTGCCTGGGTGACGAGGTCGATGAGCGAACACAGCCCGCCGGTCTGCTCGAATACCAGGTCGACCAGTGCGTCAGGAGGAGCGCATCCGATCTGCGTCGCGATCCGGGACCCGACGGCCGAGCGAGCTAGATGTCCCAGCACCACGGGTGACCGGCGGCGAGCCAGGCTCGCACCGAGCGCCGAGAGCTCTCGTGATCGGGGCCACGGCCGGTTGGCCACGATCAGCCGGGCGGTCGCTGTCCCAGCGAGCGTGCACAGCCCTTCGAGTACCGCCTGGTCCAACCGGTGCGCCTCATCCACCAGCACGGGTCGGTCCGGGTCGAGTGCATCGAGCTGCAGGCCGGCAGCGCTGCTGCCCCGCACTACCGTGACACCGGCCTTGCCGTACTCGCGCGCCAGCGCGTCGAGCAGTGCCGACTTCCCGGTACCTCCCGGGCCGACTATCGCCGCGGTGAGCGGAGCCGAAGCAGCGGCGGCGATCTGGCGAAAGATCCAGGCTGCTGACGACGGTGTGCCGGGGATCGTCAGATCTGGCGGCGCCTTGTCGCCGACCCTGGGGTGTGGACGATCCATTCTGGCCTCTCGAAGAGACTGCACGTGCACGTCCTACTAAGGCGTCATCGGTATCGGATCTCGTCGCGTTACGGTGCGCTGTCCGTCACTGAGCGTGATGGTTGCACTAGGGGACCTCTTGGTCGTGATCGGTTAACAGCCGGTGCCTGCGCAGCGATGAAGCAGCCACAGCACCACCATTCGGTGGGGGACCTTAGCTGTAGCTGGAGGGGCGTGGTCTGGTGAGGTACGCGCTGGGCGTCGATGTGGGGACGAGCTTCACCGCGGCAGCCGTCTGCCGGTGGGATGAGCAGAACAAGACTGAAGCGGTGGCGCTCGGTAGCCGGATGCCGTCCGTGCCGTCGGTGCTCTTCCTGGGCGCCGACGGTTCCGTGGTCGTCGGTGAGGGCGCCGAGCGGCGTACGTTGACCGATCCGGACCGCGTGGTCCGGGAGTTCAAGCGCCGGATCGGTGATGACACACCGCTGTTCGTGGGCGGGCGACCCTACGCCGCACCCGACCTGTCGGCGATGATGGTCCGCTGGGTCGTCGATCGGGTCACCGAACGTGAAGGCGGCCCCCCGGATCGCATCGCGATCACCCACCCAGCCGGGTGGGGTCCACACAAGAAGGACCTGCTGTCTCGGGCACTGGGTGCGGTCGGTCTGGCCAATCTGACCTTCATCGCCGAGCCCGAGGCGGCGGCGGTCAGCTACGCCGCACAGGAGCGGGTCGAGGCGGATACCACGATCGCGGTGTACGACCTGGGGGGCGGCACCTTCGATGCGGCTGTGGTTCGCAAGACCGGTGCGAGTTCCTTCACTCTGCTGGGTCCGGCCAGCGGTCTCGAGCATCTCGGCGGCGCGGACTTCGATGAGGTCGTTTTCGATCATGTGCAGGCCAGGCTCGCTGCCCACTCGGACCCGGCACAGCCGGACTCGACACCGTGGGACGCGCTCGATATTGAGGATCCCAGCGTGCTCAGCGGGCTGGCCCGGCTACGCCGCGAGTGCACCGAGGCCAAGGAGGTGCTGTCCGCGGACACGGAGGTGTCCATCCCCGTGCTGCTGCCGGGGGTCAGTGCCCAGGTCCGCCTGGTCCGCAGCGAGTTCGAGGAGATGATCCGTCCGGCCCTGGAGGACACCGTCGACGCACTGTCCCGCGCTCTCCGCTCGGCGGACCTGAGCAGTGCGGATCTCGGCGCGGTGCTGCTGGTCGGTGGGTCCTCCCGGATACCGCTGGTGACCCAGCTGGTGTCGGCTGCGCTGAGCTGCTCGGTTGTGGTGGACGCCGACCCCAAGACCACGATCGCGCTCGGGGCCGCTCTGTCGTTGGCTCCGCAGCCCCAACCGGTTGGCGCTACCGGAGCCGTTGCGACACCAGCTGCCAATCCGGACTCCGAGCCCCTGCACCGGCTGGGCCAGGCGCCGGATCGGCCGCCGATGGTCCCCACCCCCCGGGCGCACCTCGGGGATCAGGAGTCCACCGAGGATGACCCGGCACTGCGACGAGGAATCATGACCAGGCGCCTGCGCAACGTCGTCGGAGCCGGGGTCCTATCTTGTGCACTCCTGATCGCACTGGCCGTCGCGGTGTCAGAGGACAGCCTCCGCTCCGTCCCCGGCGGCGGTCCGAGCGACGCCGCGCCGGCCGGTGTCACTCCGCCTGCGGTCGCGATCGGTGACTCCGGCGCCCCCGCTGAGACGCCCAACGCGACCGCTCCCCACGTTGCGGACAGCGCAAAGAAAGCGACCAAGGTCGCCCAGACCACCAGCGCCAAGCCGAAAACGGCGACCTCCACTGCTGGTCGGTCCGCAGCCGTCAGCCCGGACACGCAAAGGGGGCAGGTCACCAACCCGGTCCCGCCACCCCCATCGAACCCGCCTACGCCGAATGGCGATGACACCACGGACGGTAACCCCGGTGGCGGTGATACCGGTGGCAGCACCGGTGGCGGCAATACCGATGGCAGCACCGGCGGCAGCACCGGTGGCGGTGATACCGATGGCAGCACCGGTGGCGGTGATACCGGTGGCAGCAGCACCGGCGGCGGCAATACCGATGGCAGCACCGGCGGCAGCACCGGTGGCGGTGATACCGGCGGCAGCACCGGTGGCGGCAATACCGATGGCAGCACCGGCGGCGGCGACACCACCCCCCCAACAGATCCGCCGCCCTCGCCAGCAACGACGGCGTAGCCAAGGCATTCAGCGGGCTGAGCGGGGTTATCGGCACTGCGATAGCCCCGCTCAGCCCGCTGAACGGGTTGTGCGCCGGGAGTTCAGGCGTCCGGAGCTGGGTCGTGCTGCTCGACGAGCGCGTCAGCCCTGAGTGTGCAGTGCCGCGACGAGGCGGTCCACCGAGGTGCCCAGGCCCCACTTCCGTTGCAGTGCGGTGAGCGCGGCGGGGTCGGCCGGTGCCGAGAGCAGCGTGTCGTCGCGGTCCTGACGTACCGGCGCATCGGTAGCCACCCGCACCACGGTGGGGGCCAGCTCCAGGTAACCCCGGGCGGCGCGCAACTTGGCCCGCAGCCCCGCAGCGATTGCCGACTGCGGGTCGTCGAGCGCCGCGACCACGCCCTCCACCGAGCCGAATCGACTGATCAGGGTGGCCGCGGTCTTCTCCCCGACTCCCGCCACCCCGGGCAGCCCGTCGGACGGGTCACCGCGCAGCGCGGCCAGGTCCGCGTAGGCCGGACCGGCACCTGTTTCGGGAAGCCCGTAGCGGCTCGCGAGCTCGGCGGGGCCGATCACCTCGGCTTTGGCCAAGCCCCGCCCGACGTAGATCACCCGCACCGGCGTCGGCTCGGTGCGCACCACCTGGAACAGATCCCGGTCACCGCTGACCACCTCCACCGGATCGCGGCGCTCGGCCGCGGCCAGCGCACCGATCACATCATCGGCCTCATAGCCGTCGGCGCCCGCAGTGGCCAAGCCGGCGGCGGCCAGCAGCTCGAGGATCAACGGAACCTGCGGGCTCAGGGTGTCCGGCACCTGTTCGATGTCGCTGGTCTCCGGGGCCACCCGGTGTGCCTTGTAGGAGGGGATCGCGGCGACCCGGAAGGCCGGCCGCCAGTCCAGGTCCAGGCAGGCGACCAGCCGCGACGGGCGACGCAGCTCGATCAGCCGGGTGACCATGTCGGTGAAGCCGCGCACCGCGTTCACCGGGGTGCCGTCCGGGGCGGTGATCGACTCCGGCACGCCGTAGTAGGCCCGGAAGTACAGGCTCGCGGCGTCGAGCAGCAGCAGAGGTGCGTCCATGGACGCAGAGCCTGCCAGCCTCCGGGGCCTAAGCTGTCGAGCGTGCCCGACCTACTAGACACCGTCACCTCCCGGCTGACCCGGGCGCGGCAGGCCACCCGGGCAGCCGGCGTGGATGCGCTGCTGGTCACCCCCAGTCCTGATCTGCGTTACCTGCTCGGCGTAACCGGCCAGACCCATGAACGGCTGACCTGCCTGGTGCTACCCGCCGATGGTGACCCGGCGCTGGTGGTCCCGGCGCTGGAACGGCCCGGTCTGGACGGTACCCCGGCGCTGCGGCTCGGCCTGGAGATCGCCGAGTGGTCTGACGGTGCGGACCCCTACGCCCTGGTAGCCGACCTGTTGCGACGCCCCGGCCAGCCACCGGCGCGCGCCGCGGTGGGGGACTCGATGCCTGCGGCACACGTGTTGCGGCTACGGGCTGCGTTGCCGGACTGCGAGCAGGAGTTGGCGTCGACGGTGTTACGGCAGCTGCGGATGCGCAAGGATGCCGCCGAGATCACCGCGCTAGCTGCGGCCGGCCAGGCCATCGACCGGGTGCACGCCCGGATGGGGGAGTGGTTGCGGGTTGGGCGCACCGAGGCGCAGGTCGGTGCCGATGTGGCCGCTGCGATCGTCGCGGAGGGACACACCGCGGCAGCGTTCGTCATCATCGGCTCCGGTCCGCATGGCGCAAGCCCGCACCACGACGTGTCCGACCGGGTGGTGCAGCCCGGGGATGTGGTGGTGGTCGACATCGGCGGCCCGACGCCGGACGGCTATTTTTCCGACTGCACCCGCACCTACAGCCTGGGTGAGCCGGCTGACGCCGACGTCGCCGAGTGCTATGCGGTGCTGCAGGCTGCACAAGATGCTGCAGTGGTGGCGGTCGCCCCGGGGATGACGGCGCACCAGGTGGACGCTGCGGCCCGGGTCCCGATCATCAACGCCGGGCTCGGCGAGCGGTTCATCCATCGGACCGGGCACGGCATCGGCCTGGAGGTGCACGAGGAGCCCTACATCGTAGCCGGCAACGACTTGGTGCTCGAATCGGGAATGGCGTTCAGCGTCGAGCCGGGTATCTACCTCCCGGGCCGCTGGGGGGCTCGCATCGAGGACATCGTGGTGGTCACCGACAACGGTGCCGACCGGCTCAACCACCGCCCGCGGGAACTTGCGGAATTACCGGCGTGACGCTATGGCGCCGAACTGTGGTGGTCGCCACAATTCAACGTGAATGTCACATGTTTCACAAGCCCGCAACGGGGAATTAACACTCCTTCGCGATTGGTCACATGAAGTCAGCTGCGGCGTAACGGCATTTACCCCTACCCTGGAGAAGGTGATCAGGGGGTTGCCGTGGCGCGCAAGTACCCAGGAAGCGCCGACTCACTGACGAGACACCGACTCTCACTGGCGAGAACTGTGTGGCCGAGCTTCGGTCGCCCGACATCATACAGTCCGCGACAGCCGCGGAGAACGTAGAGACGGGATCAGTCATGACGATGATTAACAAGACCGCAGACGTACGGGAGATCGAGTGCGATCTTTTAGTGACGCCGGAATTCGCTCCACTCGCCGAGTTCGCTGGGTTCCGAGCGTACGAGGCGGTGGCCGTACAAGAGACCGGTAAGGCTATTTCCTCGTTCACCGACAGCATCGCGGAAGCGATATCCGGCTACCTTATGGAACGCCCGGAATCTGCCTCGCTGATGGGTGTATCGGGCTCGCCGGTCAACCCGTTGCTGATAAAAGAGTGGCTGGACAGGACCATGTCCGGACCGTTCGACGGTGAACTGGCCGGCTTCCTGAGAGAAGCCAGCCGAGTCGACGGGGCGGAAGTGACGTTCCCAGGAGTACAGGTGCCGCTGCCACCGCAGTTGATCCTGGCTCTGGTCGCCTGGATACAAGGACAGATCCTTGAGGCTTTGGGCAAGACCTGCGACGTCTCCACAGTGTCGGCGGCCGGCGGTGCCTGGATGAATCAGTTCATGTTACAGCTAGGGATCATCCTCGAGCCCCACCTGGCGCAACCAGAAGGTCCTCTTGGTCATCACGAGTCCGCGGAGTTTCATCCCTACGCGGAGTTCGCCGGATTCGGTGCCAAGGAGGCGTCGATTCTGCGCAAGACCGGCCCGCTACTGGGACCAGCGGCCGGCGGTGTGGTCATCCTTGCCTACGACTATCTGCTCTCCCGCCCGGAGTCAGCCGGGTACTTCCAGGATGCCTCGCATCTCACGCAGCGTAAGATGACCCTCAAGGGCTGGTGGGCCCGGAGCACGACGAAGCCGATGGACGGCGATTTCCATTCTTATATGTCCAGAGTGGCTGACGCACATGTCAAGAACGGTGGAACACATCCCCACGTGGTCATTCCGGCCGATCTGACCATTGCCCTCATGGGATGGGTCGAGATGAGAGTCATGACTGCGTTGAACACCGTCGCTCCGGATGATGACGGTGGGTATGTCTTCGGGAAGATCCCTGAGCCGGCAGCGGCTGCCGAGGTGGGCCGGGCCTGGATGCGAATGCTGACCCTGCAGCTGGGGATCCTGCTCAAGCCATATCTGGCATAGCCTGACGGCGTGACCGGGGGACTTGACCTCTAGGTGGGCGGAGGTTGCAGGCTGGTCCCTGGTAGCGGCTCCGCTACTGTTCGGGGCGGGCTTAGGAGTCGCAGGCAGCGCATCCGGCATCCGGCATGCTGTGGCTGCTGGCCGGGCGGGTGTTGCAAGACTTGGGTGCCGATCGGCGGCAGTGGTGCGCTGCTGGCACTGCTGGGGTCGCCGACTCTCGCGCTGCTGGTGGTGCTGGCCGGTCTCAGCGTGCTCGGCGCATTGACAGCCGGCCGCGCCGCCGGCACGGGTTGAGGGTGCGGGGACCCTGAGGTTGTGGTCCGGGGGCACCCGGATGCGCTGACCCACGCCCGCAGGGCACAGTGAGGGCAGCTACTGAGGAGGAATTCGATGAGCACGTCACTGACCCGGCCCCAGGAAGGCAAGGTCATCGCAGGAGTGTGCGCTGGGCTCGCCCAGCGGTTCGGCTGGAACGCCAACCTGGTTCGGTTGCTGTTCGTGCTCTCCTGCTTGCTGCCCGGCCCACAGTTCGTGATCTACCTGGTGCTCTGGGTGATCATGCCCAAGCGGTCCTACTGAGCTGAATTCTCAGTAGGACCGCTATTACGTGAGGTGCGCGCGCAGCCAGCCGTACCAGTCGGCGATACCGTCACCAGTGGTCGCCGACAGTTGCAGCACCTCGACGCCCGGGTTCGCCCGGCGCGCCCCCTCCAAGAACGCGGCGACGTCGAAATCGACGTAGGGCAGCAGGTCGATCTTGTTGAGCAGCACCACGTCCGCGGCACGGAACATCTGTGGATACTTCTGTGGTTTCTCCGCGCCCTCGGTCACCGAGGTGATGACTACCCGTGCTCGCTCCCCGAGATCGAACAAGGCCGGACACACCAGGTTACCGACGTTCTCGATCAGCACCACCGAGCGATCCGGGGGATCCAACGTCCGCAGGCCACCGGCCAGCATCTGGGCGTCGAGGTGGCAGCCGGACCCGGTGTTGATCTGCACCGCGGGAGCACCGGTGGCGCGGATCCGGTCCGCGTCAAGCACTGTCTCCTGGTCACCCTCGACGACCGACATCCGCAGTTCGGTGCCCAGTTCCCGGATTGTGCGCTCCAGCAGCGTGGTCTTACCCGCACCGGGAGAGCTCATCAGGTTCACCGCGAGGATGCCGTGCTGCGCAAACCACTCGCGGTTGACTTCAGCGAGAGCGTCATTGCGGGCCAGCACGGCCTGCTCGAGGGTGACGGTGCGGGTTGGCGGCTCGTGCTGTTCATGGCCGTCATGAGAATGGTCGCCAGGCCCGTGTCCATGACCGTGCCCGTGTCCATGGTCGTGCTCATGCACCAAAATGGTGTCCCCAGAGCAACCACAGGTCGCACACATCAGGCCAGCACCTCGACTTCCCGGATTCGTAGTTCCTCGCCTGCGAGAAGTTCTCGATTCGCGCTGCCACATGCGCAGAGCATCAGCAGGTCGTTCATCGCGAACTCTACGCCGCAGTCTCGGCAGCGGGCTTTTCCGGAAGGTTGAACTATCTCCAGCGACGCCCCCTCCAGCGTGGTCCCCGCGGTCACCAGCTCGAAGCAGAACTGGACCGAGTCAGCCACCACACCGGACAGCGTGCCGATCTCCAGACAGATCCGCCGGATCGGCGTGTCGCCCATCCGCTCGTGCACCGCGTGGACCACGCTCTGGGTGATCGCCATTTCATGCACAGGCCCTCCTCAGCTCGGCACCCAGTACTGTGTCACGACCCAGCGCAGTGCCATGACCCAGTGCAGTGGCATGCTGGGATCTTGTCAAGGGCGGGAGAATCGTCGGCGTGCAGCACTGTATCCGAGTTGAGGTACGAGTCGAGGGCGTCGTGCAAGGCGTGGGGTTCCGGCCTTACGTCCATGGCTTGGCGGGACGTCTGGGCCTGTCCGGCTGGGTCGGCAACGACACCGCGGGCGTCTTCGTGGAGGTGGAAGGGACCGAGCAGGCGGTCAGCGAGTTTCTCACGGTGCTGCCGGCACAGGCTCCGCCGCTGGCGGTGGTCGAGCAGGTGCGGACCAGCCCGCTGGTGCCGACGGGGGAGCAGGGTTTTCACATCGTGGCCAGCAATGCTGCCGGCCGGCGTGACACCCTGGTCTCGGCGGACAGCGCCACCTGCGCCGACTGCCTGCGGGAGCTGGCCGATCCCACCGATCGCCGCTTCGCCTACCCGTTCATCAACTGCACCAACTGCGGCCCCCGGTTCACCATCGTGTGTGACGTGCCTTACGACCGGCCGTTCACCACAATGGCGCCGTTCGCGATGTGCGACGCCTGCGCCACCGAGTACCACGATCCCGCTGACCGGCGCTTTCACGCTCAGCCGGTGTGCTGCCCCGCCTGCGGTCCCCGACTGCGCCTGCTCGGCGCCGACGGTGCTGAGCAGGCCGGCGATCCGCTTGCGCGGGCCGCGGCGGTGCTGGCCGGCGGGGCGGTGCTGGCGGTCAAGGGGCTCGGTGGCTACCATGTCGCAACCCTGGCCGCTGATGCTGACGCGACCGCTGCGCTGCGCGCGCGTAAGCACCGCGAGGACAAGCCGTTCGCGGTGATGGTGGCCGATCTGGACGCCGCCCACCAGCTGTGCGTGATCGACTCGGTAGGGGAGCGGGTGCTGGCCGGCCGGCGGCGACCGGTGGTACTGCTGCCCCGCCGTCCGCAGGCTCCGGTCGCCCCGGCGGTCGCGCCCGGCAACCGGTCGCTGGGCCTGATGTTGCCCTACACCCCGCTGCATCACCTGCTGCTGCGCGCCACCGCCGCTCCCATCGTGCTGACCAGCGGCAACATTTCCGATGAGCCGATCGCGTACCAGGACGGCGACGCGGGTCACCGGTTGACCGGGATCGCCGACGCCTTTTTGACCCACGACCGGGCGATCCACATGCGCACCGACGACTCGGTGGTGCGGATCTTCCGTGGCGCCGAGCTACCGGTGCGCCGGTCCCGCGGCTACGCACCGGAGCCGCTGACCCTGGCACGGCCGGTGCCCCGGCCGATTCTCGGCTGTGGCGCCGAGCTCAAGAACACCTTCTGCCTGACCCGCGGGCGGCACGCGTTCGTGTCCCACCACATCGGCGATCTGGAGAACTACGAGACCCTGCGCTCGTTCACCGAGGGCATCGCGCATTTCGGGCGGTTGTTCGACGTGACACCGGAGGTGGTCGCGCACGACCTGCATCCGGAATACCTGTCCACCAAATACGCCCTGGAACTCCCGGACGTGGAACTCGTCGGGGTGCAACATCACCACGCGCACATCGCGTCCTGCTTGGCCGACAACGGCGATGCCGGCCCGGTGCTGGGCGTGGCCTTCGACGGGTTGGGCTACGGCACCGACGGCACCTTGTGGGGCGGCGAGTTCCTGCTAGCCGATCTGACCGGGTTCCAGCGGTTGGCGCACCTGGTCCCGGTGCCGCTGCCCGGCGGTGCCGCCGCCATCCGCCAACCCTGGCGGATGGCGGCGGCCTACCTGGGCTCCGAAGCGCCGCCGGAGCTGGTGGCGCGCAACGCCGAGCAGTGGGATGTCGTGCTGGCCATGGTTGAGCGGCAGGTGAACGCCCCGCTGACGTCCAGCGCCGGGCGGCTGTTCGACGCCGTCGCGGCGATTCTCGGGATCCGTGACTCGATCAACTACGAGGGCCAGGCTGCGGTGGAGCTGGAGCAGCAGGCCGACCTGACCGAGCAGGGCAGCTATCCGGCCGAGGTGACCGAGGGACCCGCGCTGCAACTGCACGGCGCGGATCTGGTGCGCGCTGTGCTGGCCGACCAGCGAGCGGGCGTGCCCCGGGAGGTGATCGCCACCCGGTTCCACCACGGCGTTGCCGACGCGATCGTCCGGGTCTGCCTGAGACTGCGGGAGACCACCGGAGTCGACGTTGCCGCCCTGTCCGGCGGAGTATTCCAGAACATGCTGCTGCTGGAACGCACTGTAGCGGGTCTTGAACAATCCGGCTTCCGAGTCCTCACCCACTCCCGAGTCCCCCCCAACGACGCAGGCATCAGCCTCGGCCAAGTCGCCGTCGCCGCCGCATCCCTGCAATCTGGGAACAGATTGCAGTAATTCCGGCTTGATTACTGCAATCTGGGGACAGATTGCAGTATCCACTTAGCGGTGTGTGGGTGCTGGCTGCGGGTGGGGTTGGCGTTATGATTGGCGTGACCACCGGGGCGGGGCCGCACCGCGGTTCATCGACCAGGTCACCCCGCCGAGGCGGCCTTCCTGCACGGACTCCGGCTGGCGTTGCCGGTAGGAAACCGACAACTCGGCGGTGGCGTCGTCACCCTGGTTCAGCGCCAGGCACGGGGAACGATACCGGCAGCGCGCACAGGTTTTCGGCTCTGGGCTGGGATACGTCTGCAAGTCGGCACTGGTGGCGATGCCGACCTCGGTGGCCAAGCCCGCGCCAGCTGCCGCTAGCTCGGCGTCACCGCGCCGGATGCGGGTGCGACGAAACGCATCGGTACCCTCAGCATGCAGGCGCTCGCCATGGACGGTACCGCCGCCGGCATACATCCGCCGGTGGCGCACCCGCTGCACCACCGGCCTTGAGGTTGTCGGGGCCGGCTCACCTCGCACCGGCTCGCCGACGTCGGCCCGGATCTCGTTGTAGATCGTGCCGGTGATCCGCATACCGAGGTAGAACAGGGGCCACGCCCAGCTCCACGCGATCGTTCGCTCATCGAGCTGCAGGGCGTCGTGATCGGCCCAACCATCGGTGACCAGCCGGTGTTGGACCACCCAGTAGGCGTCGTCGGAGTCGATGACGAGCAGATCGACCCGGTCGCAGTACCGAACCTCATCCCCGTCCGGTGTCATCAGGTACACACCAGGCGTCGCCGGGTCGGGAATGTTGACCTCGAAATCGGTCTCGACCCGCACCGGGGTGAAATCGTCCACCGACGACGCCCAGGCCGCGTAAACGTCGAGCAGCGCATGGCCGCGGGTCAGCGCCGCCTGTGTCTCCAGCTCATCACGCATGGCCGCGGATTGGCTGCGCACCGACCGTTCCAACGCCTGATGCACCAAGGGCTGTACGATAGCCCGGTCCCACTCCCACATTCCGGGGAAGTAATACACCGAAAGCGCATCACGCAGTGCTTTGTTCAGGTCGATCGGACCTGGCTGAGGGATAGGTTCCAGGTTCTGCCGATTGGGCGAACTCAGCTCCCATTCCCGGCGGCAGCGCTTGAACGCCGCCCGGTCGGCTGCGTGGATGCGGTAAGTCATCGCACCTCGACTCAGTAGCCGTGACCGGAGTATCGGTCACTCAATGTGCGTGCGGCCAAGGGTCATCCACCGACCAGCGGCAACGATCATGACCCCCGGCCGCCGCTTCCATCTCGGCGAACAGGTCATCGAAGAAAGCCGACGCGTCCTGCTTGTGCTGTGCCTTCCAGCCTCCGTAATAGATCCAGGCATCGGGCAGCGACGCATCCGGAGCCGGTCCCGTGAAAGCACCGCTGGAGCCGATACGTTGCAGCGTGTAGCTGTCGCCCCGGCGTTCGATGTAGACCAAGTCACCGGATTCCGGCCAATCAGCCAGAATCTCGGTGACCAGCTCACTCTTAGTCAGCGAACCTCCCCTGAACGGTGGTTAACAGATCCGCGGTAGCGGATCGCCGACCAGTAGGTCGATGATCCGGGTGCCGCCGAACCCGGTCTTGAGTAGCACCAGTCCCGGCGGATCCGCCGCGACATGGCCGACCACGGTGGCGCCGGCACCCAGCGGATGCGCCCGTAACGCGGCAACTGCGGCATCAGCCGCACCGGGGTCGACGATCGCCACAATGCGTCCCTCGCAGGCAACGTAGAGCGGGTCGATGCCCAGCAGCTCGCAGGCCCCGCGGACCTCCGTGCGCACCGGGACGGCCTCCTCCTCGACCACCACGGCCACGCCCGCAGCGGTGGCCACCTCGTTGAGGATGGTAGCGACCCCACCCCGGGTAGCGTCCCGCATCGCCCGGACGTCCGGGCCCACGGCCTCGAGCAGCGCCCGTACCAGGCCGTGCACCGGTGCGGTATCGGAGACCAGATCCGCTTCGATATCCAGCTCTCCACGCGCCAGCATGATGGTGATGCCGTGGTCACCCACCGGACCGGAGACGATCACCGCGTCACCGGGGCGGGCGGTGGCCACACCCAGGGTCAGGTCGTTGGGACGCAGCCCAATTCCTGCCGTGGTGATGTAGCACCCGTCTCCCTTGCCCCGCTGGACGACCTTGGTATCGCCGGTGACGATCGTGACCTCGGCCGCCGCGGCGGCCGCAGCCATCGACGCCACGATCCGTCGCAGGTCATCGACCGGGAAACCCTCCTCCAAGATGAAACCCGCGGAGAGATGAGCTGGCCGTGCCCCGGAGACGGCCAGATCGTTCACCGTGCCGTTGACCGCGAGGTCCCCGATGTCACCGCCGGGGAAGAACAGCGGTGACACCACATAGGAGTCCGTGGTGAAGGCCAGCTGGACCGGTCCAGCGATCACCGTCGCGGCGTCTTCGAGCGGCTCCAGCAAGGGATTGCGGAAAGCGTCCAGGAAGATCGCTTCGATCAGTGACTGGCTGGCTTTACCACCGGCTCCGTGCGCAAGGGTGATGAGTTTCTCGCGCACCCGTGGCCGGGCTCGCCGGGCCCGTTCGATGCGCTCCAGCACCAGCTGCTCCCGGCTGGAATGCCCGGCGTCATGGTCAGCTGCGTGCTCATGGTCGTGCTCGGCGACGGCCGCCTCCGCCCAGCCTGCTCGCTGCTGGGTGGTGTCCTGGTACTGGGTCATGCTTGGCTCGCCCTTTGCATCTGGATCTGATGCACCTGAGTGGCCTCCTGGACCCGCTGGCGGCTGAACCGGCCGAAGTTGTAATACGCCGCGCAAGCTCCCTCGGAGGAGACCATGCAGGTACCGATCGGTGTCTCCGGTGTGCACGCGGTGCCGAACACCTTGCACTCCCAGGGCTTGAGCACGCCCTTGAGCACCTCACCGCATTGGCATGCTTTCGGGTCGGCCACCCGGACCCCGGGCAGCTCGAAATGCCGCTCCGCGTCGAAGATGGCATAGCGTTCCCGAACCCGTAGTGCCGAGTGCGAGATGAATCCCAGCCCACGCCACTCGAAGAAGGGGCGCAGCTCCATCACCTCACCGACCGCCCGCAGGGCGACCGTGTTGCCATCCCAGGGCACCACCCGGGAGTACTGGTTCTCGACCTCGCAACGACCGGCGTCCAGCTGCTGCATCAACATGTACACCGACTGCAGGATGTCCAGTGGCTCGAACCCTGCGGTGACCAGCGGCTTGCCGTATTCCGAGGCGATGAACTCGTAAGGCCGGCAGCCGATGACGGTCGAGACGTGGCCGGGGCCGATGAATCCGTCCAGCCGCAGGTCGGGAGAGTCGAGAATGGCCTTGATCGCCGGAATGATCGTGACGTGGTTGCAGAAGATCGAGAAATTCTCGATGCCCTCAGCAGCCGCCCGCAGCACGGTCATCGCGGTGGACGGAGCCGTGGTCTCGAACCCGATCGCCATGAAGATCACGTGCTTGTCCGGATTCCGCCGGGCGATCTTCAGTGCGTCCAGCGGCGAGTAGACCATCCGGATGTCGGTGCCGGCGGCCGAGGAGTCGAAGAACGATCCGCGTCCGCCAGGCACCCGCATCATGTCACCGAAGGAAGTCATGATCACATCCGGCTGTTCGGCCAGCGCGATCGCGTCATCCACCCGGCCCATCGGGATCACGCACACCGGGCACCCCGGCCCGTGTACCAGGCTGATCGACTCCGGGAGGTAGTCCTCCAGCCCGTGCTTGTAGATGGTGTGCGTGTGCCCGCCGCAGACCTCCATGAACTTGTAGTGTCGCCCGGGCTCGCACAGCGCAGCAATCTTCGCGGCGAGTGCCCGGGCCTTCTCGGCATCCCGGTATTCATCGACGAACCGCATACCACTCACTGCCTTTCGTCAATCCGCGACTCGAGCAGAGCGGCGATCTCTTCCTCATAGGCCTCGCCGATGCCTACCAGGAAGTCCATCGCTGCCTTGGCCTCCTGCTCGTCGATCTTGGACAGCGCGAAACCGACATGAATCAGAATCCAGTCGCCGGGAACAGGCGGGTCGTCAGCCAGCAGGCCGATGTTGATCGCGCGTTTAACCCCGCTGACCGCGACCTGAGCCAGGTCGGGTTGATCAGGCAGGATCTCGATCACTTCGCCCGGGATGCCGAGGCACATGGGCTATTACCTCCGTGGTGGGATTGGGATCACGCCGGCTCAGCTACCTGTGATCACATCTCGCTCATCTGCTTATAGCGAGCCACGTCCTTCGACACCTGTACCGCCACCGTTGCCAGGCCGATCATTGACCCCCAGAAGATCAGCCGACGCAGCAGACCGAACATCTTTTTCACTTCCTTCCTTGTCGGTGAGCAGATCCAGAACTACGCCGACCGCCTTGTCGACGGCTGCGGCGACGGTGCTGGACAGCCCGATACCATCCTCGGTGTTGGCTGGCTCGCAGCCGACCAGCAGGGTCCGTCCTGCGCTGCCGCCGAGGTTGTCCAGCAACGCGAGTACCGCGTCGGGAGCCATCCCGTGCGCGTCGACGGCTGACGGCTGGATGTCCGGCACATCTCCGGGCCGGATCTCGAGCACATAAACCGTCCCTGGCTCGCCGCCGCGTGCTACGGCGTCGAGCAGGATTGTGGTGTCCGGAGCGATCTCGAGCAGATCGTAGGCCAAGTGCATCCCGCGAATCCCGTAATCGGCGACCCGCACCCCCTCGGGGAGGGTCTCCGCACTCAGCCGCCGGGCGAGCTCGACGCCGAACGCGTCGTCGCTGAGAAAGATGTTGCCGATGCCGGCCACCATGGTCGTCATGACGGTGACCCTTCGTTGGCTTCGAGCGGTTTGAGCTCGTCGGGGGCGAAGTAGCGGAACCGGCCGTGCAAGGCCGAGATCTCGGCGCCCGGGTCATCGTCGATGGTGATCGCGACGTGGGTGTTGCCGTCGACGTCGAGTAGTACCGCGGCGACGGTGGCGGTACGCCCGGTGAGGAACATGTCTTGAGCATCCGACCGGCGTAACCCGGGCATGAGCAGTACCTTGCTGCCTTTGGCCACCTCGACTCCGGCGATGAGCACGCTGTCAGTCTCGGGGTTGACCGAGGCGTCCGCACCGGGATCCCACCACGGCGTACCGGGAGTGGTGATCGTCTCGATCGGGTCCGGCTCCCTACGAGTGCCCGATGCCTGGGTACCAGGTGTCTCGCCCAGATAACGGATCGCGCCGTGCAGCTTGTCAAGCATCTCCGGGGGCATCGAGTCAACGCGGTCCATCAACTTGCGGGCCCGCTCGTCGGTGGCCCGCACCTCGGCCTTCTCCTCATCGGTGAGGGTCATCGTGCGCAGCGTGAGGATCTCGTCGATCTCGGTGCCGTCGAACAGGTCGCCGGCGCTCTCCGGCGCGATCGTCGGGTAGTCGTAGAGGATGATCGGCGAGGCCAGGATGACGTCGCGGCTCCCCGCGTCGCCGATCATCACCGGCCAGACCCGTTCGTTGTGACAGATCGCGGCGGCATGCTTGGCCCACTCCGGCGGGTCGGTCAGTGAGATGAACTGCCCGTCGGTGACCGCGAGCACGGTGTGCGCGGCGATCAGCGAGTGCCGCAGTGCCAGGTGCCGAGCAGCCTCCGGGTCCGCCCACGGTGCGGTGTTGACGACGTCGACGGACAGCTGCACCAGCCCGTAGGGACCTTCCAGCCGCTGCGCGGACAACCGGATCTCGCCGCTGAGCGGCCAGCGTTGCCGGGTGAGACCGTCAGCGGTCTCGGTACCACCGGGGACAGCCACCGGAACCACCCGTCCGGTGTCCAGCAACTCCGAGACCGGTCCCACCGAGTCGAGCTCGTGTTCCACCGCCTCGTCGAACTCGGGCACCGGCCCTTCCCCGCCGCTGCGATGCTGCACCTGCAGAAACCGCAGACGGATATGCAGTACCGGGTCGACGCCGGGGTCCACCAGGCACTCGGTGTGCGAGGTGGCATGCTCGCCGTGCCCGGCAGCCGCATAGGTGGGGGGCACCAGTACCCCCCACTGCCAGCGGATCTGATTCTTGCGCGCCGACGCACGGTACGGGTACAGCAAGTAACCCTCGTAGAGGACGGCGTCGGCCACCTGCTGGGCGGTATCCATCTGAGCCGTCATGATCCTCCCTCCCCGGTGGGTTCGCGAGTTCCGCTGCGTTCGCGGGCCGCGTCCAGCACGGCGATGATGGCGTCGTCCCAGGTGGGCAGCGCGCGGTTGGCCCGGAACTCCGCCAGCGCGTCGATCGTCTCGCGGCGCAGCCGTAGCCACCCGCTGCCGGGAAAGTGCTCGTCCATCATCTCGCGCCAGCGCGCTACCGGCATCCGGAATCGGCACTCGGCGTGCCAGGGCACCTGCTCGATCCACAGGCTCTTCTCGCCGTCGCCGAACACGGTTCCGCTGAACAGCAGGATGAACGGGATCTCGCCATCCTCCAGGCCATGGAAGTACCGGCCTGCCGTGACCTCCATGTCGTAGCTGCACGGCACCGACACGTCGACCTCGATGCTGCCAGTGAAGCTGGCGACCACCGTCGAGGTGTTGGCGAACTGGAACGGCTTGACCGTGTCGCCCCAGCGTCCGCGCTCGCCGAACAACTCGAGCAACCGCTCGGCCTCCTGCTCGGTGTACCCGCGCCGCTGCGGTTCGATCCTGATCTGGCAGCGCAGCGCAACGGCTCGCACCCGCTGGTCGGCAGCCCCGTTGACCTGCAATCGGAACCGCAGCGTCGGCGCCATGGCATAGCGCTCGGGCTGCACGTCGAGGCAGTTGAACGAGAGTTCAGCCATTGTCGGACGCCCCCTCGTTGTCGACCGCTACTGGTTCGCTGCGCTCCCGCAGGCCGGCGAAGAACTCGTGAATCGCCGACCATGCCTCTTCTCCGCCGTCGAAACCCTTCCAGTGCATCTTGACCAGACCGACCAACTGGTAGCAAGCGTCGATCGGGATCGCGAAGCACTCGAACCCGCTTTCGCGCTTGTGCACCAGCAACGCCTCGACATCAGGTTTCAGGTCGGTCAGTGTCGGGGTCGCGGCGAGCAGGTCGGTCCAGGCCTCCAACGACAGCAGGGACTCGGTCGCCCCTGCCGGGCTCGGGTAGAAGGCGACGGTCTGCCCTAGCGTGCTGTTGGTGAAGAAGAACGCCATCGCCACCGGGATCCCGATCGAGTCCCAGGTTGCCGCGGCGAGCGGCACGTCGGCGGCGTACCGGTAGCGTTCCGGGACGGCCCGGAACCGCCCACCACCCGCGCCCTCCTTGGTGAACAACAGAGCGCAGGGCCGGCAGGTGCACATCAGACCGCGGCCCTCGACATCGACCACGTGCCCGTGCCACTCAGCGATCGGCTCGGCGCACATCTCGCACCGCTCGATCTGCTCGACCTTAGGTGACGCTTCGTCGGGGGTGACACCCCCGACGAAGCGTCGTAACCCTGTCTTCATGACATCGCCTCAGCGGGCACCGCGATCCGGACCCCACCGCTCTCGGTGAGCAGCGGGAACGGGTAGAGGTGCGCCTTGGCGGTCTCGCCGGCCCCGCCGAGTCCACGGCCGGCCCGGACCACGTCGTAACGCTGCGCGCAGCCGGGGCAGGCCAGCAAGGCCCCCACCAGCTCCGCGCCGGTCAGGCCGGAGCCGCAGAGCGGGCACCGGTCGGCGTAGGCGTAGAGGCTGCCCCCCACATTGCACACCACCGCAGCAGTCGCGGCGACCAGCGTGGGAGCCACCCGGCCCTGGCCGAGATCCTGGATCCCGTCCACCTGTATCCAGGTGGCAGCCGGTGGCTCCGGCTGCTTGCTCACCTGGGTCAGCGGTAGCAGGGTGTGCCCCTCCGCCGCCGGAACCGTGCTCGGGTCGGGCGTCATGCCTTCGACGACGACCCTGGTCACCTCCGGAGCGACGTCCTCGATCCCTTTCTCGATGGCCATCTTCACGGTGATCGCCGACGACGGGCAGCCATCGCAGCTGCCCGCCAGCCGCAGCTGCACCGTCCCGTCGGGATCCAGCCCCAGGTACTCGACATCGCCGGCATGCGAGCCGAGGTAGGGCCGGACCCGTTCCAGGGCGGCCAGCACTCGTTCCTCCGTGCTCTGCGGGTGCAGGTCGTGCAGCACCAACAGACTCGTCACCAAGCCATCGGCCAGCAGCGGAGCGACGGCCTGCTGGTCGAGGAGTTCTACGATGCGGGCCAGGCCCGCACCGTAGAACTCGACGAGCAGGCCGACCAGCTCCTCGGCCCGAGCGGCGGTAGCCGGGTCGGAGGTCGAGGCGAACTCCGCGAGCAGCGCCTCGACCTGCTTCCCGACCGCCTGAATATCCACTGTGTTACTAGTGGTCACCGTGTTACTAGCGGGCACGACTCAACCGCCTGTGGGGAATGAGTGTGGCGTGTGCAGTCGTTGCAACTCTTTGCCTTCTCCGAGATACATGTGCACGCCACAAGGCAGGCACGGGTCGAAGCTGCGTACCGCCCGCATGATGTCGATGCCCTTGAACTTCGCCGGTGGGTTCTCCTCGAAGATCGGCGTGTTCTGCACGGCGTCCTCGTAGGGGCCCGGAGTGCCGTAGATATCGCGGACACTGCCGTTCCACGGGGTGGGCGGGTACGGGTGGTAATTGGCGATCTTCCCGTTCTGGATCACCATGTGGTGCGACAGCACGCCACGGACCGCTTCGGTCCAGCCACAGCTGATCGCTTCCTTCGGCACCTTGAACGGGCTCCAGGTCGAGGTGCGACCAGCACGCACCTCGGCCAGGGCCTTCTCCACGAAGTGCAGGGCAAGAGCCGCGGAGTATGCCTGGAAGTAGGTCCGGGCCCGGTTGCGCTCGATCGCGTTGGACAGCGGCTTACCAGCCTTGTCGTACGGGATCTTCCACTCGAACGAGACCGCAGGCTTCGTCATCGTCGCCGGCAGGTTGATCTGCACGCTGTGGCCGGTGGCCTTGACGGTGCCGGTGTCCACCAGCCCGGACAGCGCCGTCGGCCACAACCGGGCCAGCGGCCCGCCGCCGGTGTCCAGGGCGAGGTAGTCCTTGCCGTCGAACCACCGTGGCGACATGGTCCAGCTGTAGTGACTGGAGAAGTCGCGCTTGGCCGGCCGCGGGATGGTGTGCTGGTTCCACGGGTGTTTGCGGTCGACCGGGTTACCCAGCGGGTCCCGATCAACGAAGATCTCCTGGTTGTCCCAGTCCTCGTAGAACGAGGAGCCGAGCAGGATCCGCAACCCGAGGTTGATCTTCACCAGATCGTTGGTGACCAGCTTGCCGTCCACGACCACACCGGGGGTGACGAACATCTTGCGTCCCCAGTTGGTCATGTTCTTGTAGTCGAAGTCGCAGTGCTCCGGGTCGTTGAGAGCGCCCCAGCAACCCAGCAGCACCCGGCGCCTACCCACCTCTTCATAGCCGGGCATGGCGTCGTAGAAGAAGCTGAACAGGTCGTCGTGTAGCGGCACGATCCGCTTGCAGAACTCCACGTACCGCATGAGGCGGGTGTAGTAGTCGAAGAACAGCTGGTGGGTGGCGACGGTGCCGACACCGCCCGGGTACAGCGTGGAGGGGTGCACGTGGCGACCCTCCATGAGGCAGAACATCTCGCGCGTGTAGCGGGAGACCTGCAATGCCTCGCGGTAGAACTCACCCGAGAGCGGGTTGAGCGCCCGCATGATGTCACCGATGTACCGGTAACCGTGAGCCTCGGCCTGCGGGCACGGGGTGCGGTTCGCCAGCTCGAGGACACCGGGGTTGGTCTCGGCGACCATCTTCTCGCAATAGTCGACCCCGACCAGGTTCTCCTGGAAGATGTTGTGGTCGAACATGTACTCGGCCGCTTCGCCCAGGTTGATGACCCATTCACCGAGGTGCGGTGGAACTACTCCATAGGCCATGTTCTGGTTGTACACCGAGCAGGTGGCGTGGTTGTCACCACAGATCCCGCAGATACGACTGGTGATGAAGTGGGCGTCCCGAGGGTCCTTGCCCTTCATGAAAATGGAGTACCCGCGGAAGACCGACGAACTGCTGTGGCACTCGGCCACGCGGCCTGCCGCAAAATCAATCTTCGTATAGATACCTAGGCTGCCGACGATCCGGGTTACCGGGTCCCACACCATCTCGGTGAGTTGGCCGGTACCGGCGGAGCCGTGCCTGGGTGCAGTGGTTGTCATTTGTCTAGATGCCTTTCTCCAGCCGGTCAGCGGTCACCAGGAGGGCTTGTAGCCGGTCTCAAGCTGCCGGCCCTTCTTACGCCACTTGGGCTCGGCGTCGACCTTCTTGAGGGTGATATTGCGCAGCGACCGGATGACCGAACCGTAGGCCATGCTTGCGGTCCCCGACACCAGCGAGCCCGGCGGTGCGTCCATGAACGGCATGAACTTGTCCGGGAAGCCGGGCATGGTGCAGCCGATGCAGATACCACCCACGTTCGGGCAGCCACCCACACCATTGATCCAGCCCCGCTTGGGCACGTTGCACTTCACCACCGGGCCCCAGCAGCCCAGCTTCACCAAGCACTTCGGTGAGTCGTAGGTCTTGGCGAACTCGCCCTGCTCGTAGTAGCCGGCCCGGTCACAGCCCTCGTGCACGGTGTTGCCGAACAGCCACTGCGGGCGCAGGTGCTCGTCCAGCGGGATCATCGGTGCCAGGCCGGCGGCCTGGTAGAGCAGGTACAGGATCGTCTCGGAGAGGTTGTCCGGGTGGACCGGGCAGCCGGGCACGCAGACGATGGGGATCCCGGCCTTGGACTTCCAGTCCCAGCCCAGGTAGTCCGGCACACCCATGGCACCGGTCGGGTTGCCCGCCATGCCGTGGATACCGCCGTAGGTGGCGCAGGTGCCGACCGCGAGAATGATCGTCGCCTTGGGCGCCAGCTTGTCGATCCACTCGTTGATCGTGATCGGCTGCATGGTGTCGTGGTTGTACCCGAAACCGGTGAAGTAGCCGTCACCGTTGATCGACTCGTTCGGGATGGAGCCTTCCAGGACGAGCACGAACGGTTCCAGCTCGCCGCGATCGGCCTTGTGGAACCACTCGATGAAGGTGTCGGCACCCTGATCCGGGCCACACTCGAAGTCGATGAGTGGCCAGTGCACGGCGATCTTGGGCAGCCCAGGGAGAGCGCCCAATGCGATCTCCTCGATGCTGGGCTGGGTTGCTGCAGTCAGGGCAACCGAGTCCCCATCACAGGAGAGACCGCAGTTGATCCACAGAATGTGGATCGGAGCCTCTTCTTCTTGCGTGGTGGGAGTGGCTTGTGCAGTTGGTGTGGTCATGATCCCCTACTCCACGAGCGACCTCCGGTCGCTCTCTTGTACCGGATGTCGCTGTCGGCTGGTCAGCTCGTCAAGGGTGAGCTCCCACAGCGTGTGATAAATCGTGGTCTGCGCCTCTTGAACCCGATGCACGGAGTCCGAAGGAACCACGAACAGGTGGTCGATGCTGCCCAGTTCGGCCATCGCCCCGCCGTCGTAACCCGCCAAACCGATGGTGAGCAGGCCACGCCTGCCCGCCTCGTCGAAGGCGCGTACGAGATTAGCGGAGTTGCCCGATGTGGACAGCCCGACGACGACGTCACCGCGCCGCCCGAATGCTGCGATCTGGCGGGCGAAGACGACGTCGAAGGAGACGTCGTTCGACAGCGCCGTCAGCACCGCGATGTCCCCGGCGAGCGCGAAGGCGGGCAATGCCCGCCGTCCCGGACCCGGGTACAGAAACAGGCTCGCGAGGTCGGCTGCATCTGTGCAGCTTCCCCCGTTGCCGATAGCGAACAGCCGCCCGCCGGTTGCGAACGCTGCCGCCATTGCCGAGGCACACGCCGCCAGCCGCCGGCTATCGCGGCTGAGGACCTCGCGCCGTAGCGCCACGATCTGATGCACCTTATCCACTGTGGACCGGCGTACCTCGGTCAGGACCGAATCGAGATCCGGAGTCTCGGGGTGGTCCGCGCCGGGGTCGTCAGGGTGCGAGTACAGGAATGGGTACAGCGACGCGAGATCGCCGGACCGGGACTGGGCATCAGCCCGCGATTGGTCATCAGACCTGACTGGTCCGCGGTGGCCATGACCGTTGGTCCCGGGCTTCATTCGGGGACTCTTTCCGGTTGCCCGAGGACCGCGATCGCTTCCTTGGCATGGACCAGGATCTCGTCTCCGACCCCTGCCGACACCAACGCGATACTTACTTCCTCGGTACCGGACCCGGTGTCCACCATGGCCAGATCGTCGGGGAGCAACTCAACGATGCGGACCGCGACGGCCTCATCCGAGCAGGTGATGCACACCTCGCCGTGACATTCCGGAACGGTCATGCCACCGCCCCCGGCTCCAGCAGGCTCGGATGCTCGAAGAACACATGCACCAGCTCCCACAACACGTGGTAGCTCGTGACATGCACTTCCTTGATCACTCGTGGGTCGTCGGAGTGCGCTACCACGATGTGGTCGGCAGCGTGGCGCGACGCGATCTGCCCGCCGTCACCGCCGGTGAGTGCGATCGTGAGCAGGCCCAGCTCCCGGGCGGCGGCCAAGCCGCGCACCACGTTGCCGCAGTTGCCGTCGGGAGAGATCCCCAAGGCGATGTCCCGCGCCGACGCCAGGTGGCGCAGTTGATGGGCGAAGATCTCATCGAAACCCTCCAACCCGGCGATACCGGTCACCGTCGCGACGTCAGCGGTCAAAGAGATCGCCGGCAGCGCCTGCTTGCCCATGATGACCGGATGAACGAACTCGACGGCGACGTGCTGGGCGTCCGTACTGGCCGCTCCGTTGCCGAAGACCACCAGAGTGCCGCCGAGGTGGAAGCGAACCGCCATGGCGTGGCACGCAACGGCGATCGCCGCTGCATCATCCGCCAGTTGATAAAGGGGTGGCACGCGCCGCTCGAAGAGTTCTTCGGCGGTGGCGGTTCCGGCTGGTGGCCCGGACACGCCGCACACCTCCCGCCCTGGTTAGCCGTGCGTGTGGCTCACGTCACCATAGGGGGCGCGGTGACGAGAGGGCAAGTGACGCCGTCCAGACGGGTTACCTGGATTTTACCGACCGGCTGGTTCGACGTAACCGTCTTCGTCGGGCAGCCGGAGCCGGTGCGGTAGCGGATGCCGGTCGTCGCGATCCGGTCCGGCTGCACCGGTAGGTTTGTGTACCGGGAGCGAAGCTGCGGCGTCGTGCGTTGACAGTGCGAGAGCGCTTCCCGCCAGCCAGCCGATCCGAGGGAGCACCAGCATCATGCCGATCTTGCTGATCCTGCTGACCGCTGCCATCGTCGAGTTGGCAGTGCTGGTTGCGGTGGGCAAGTTGATCGGGGTGCTGGCCACTATCGGGCTGTTGATCCTTGCGTCGCTGGTGGGTGCTGCCCTGCTGCGGCGCGAGGGGATCCGCACCCTGGTCGCCTTCCGGGAGGCGGTCAGCAGCCGCCGGCCTCCGCACCGGGAACTGATTGACGGGATGCTGATCGCCGCGGCCGGTGTGTTCATCGTGCTGCCCGGCTTCGTCTCTGACATCCTGGGTCTGCTACTGCTCCTGCCGCCGACCCGCGCACTCGTCCGGCGGCGGATGCTGCGATCCACGGTCGGTCAGGCTCCGGTGCGTTTCACGCCCGGTGCCGTCGTGGAGGGCGAGGTCGTCGACGATCGGCCCACGCCCCGCCCGGGACACGAGCTGCGCTGAGCGGGATCGCCGCCTCAGCCGACCAGGGCAGTTACCTGGATGTGGTAGTCGAACTCACCGTCGTGAGAGCCGGCTATGAAAGCGGCCCACTCGTCAGGGGTGAAGTTCAGAGTTTCCGCACTGGCGATGGACCGGACCTGGGTGCCGTTGTCGTGGGTGACGACGACCGCGCCGTTGGTGCTCGGTAGCCCGCCCACCGACTCGTGCAGAAACGCCGCCCACTGGGCGGGGGTGAAACCGATGATCGGCCCGGTACCCCGGTTCTTGCTGTCGCGGATCTGGACGCTGGCTGTAGTGAAGTCGACCTCGACGCAGTTACCCCCGTTGCTGCTGCGGGTCGACGTCCGCCATCCGGCGCGCCACCCTGGGTTGCTCATGCTCATCCTCCGGCTTAACTCGATCTGGTGAGCCGTGTCGCAATCGCCTGGATTGACTCGCGTTGCGACAACGCCACGGAGTTTAAAGACTCCGCCGTTCGAGTATACGCCGCAACTTGATCTTGATCTTGCACGTAAATAGCCCCATCCGAATACTCTATGTATCCAACGGACTGTGCCTGCTCGAAGTGCAGCACGTGGAAGGTCCCTTCCAGGCCGTCGTGATGACCGACCGCGGTGGGCAGTACCAGGATCTCCACGTTGTCCCGCTCCGACAGCTCGATGAGGTGCTCGAGCTGCGCTCGCATGGTGGCGGCGCCGCCGATCGGCCGGTCCAGCACCGATTCCTCGATGATCGAGGTGAACCGTAACAGGCTGGTGTCGCTGAAGAGCCGGCGTTGCCGCTCCATCCGGAGGCTGACCAGCCGCTCCACCTGGTCGGGGCGGACCCGGGCGCTGCCGGCGGTAGCCCCCGTCGAGTACGCCTGGGTCTGTACCAGCGCATGCAACACCAGCGGCGAGTAGGCGACCTCGTAGGAGGCGAGTCCCTCGAGCCCGACGTAGGTCTTCAACCAGTCCGGAATGACGTCGTTCCATGGCGCCAGCCAGGTCCGTTGGTCAGCCCGGCCGGCCAGCGAGGAGAGCCGCTCGACGTCCCACACCGGGGCTCCGTAGAAGGCGAGCAGCCCAGCGATCTGCTCCGGTTGCGGGAAGTAGAGCCCCTTCTCGAAGTGGCCGACGAGACCGGGGGAGCAGCCCAGCGCCTTGGCCGCCGCAGCCAGCGTCTGGCCGGCGCGCTTGCGGTGGTTGTGCAGTTCAACGCCGATCAGCCAACGCAGCGCTGACGGGTCGCCCCGTTCTGCCATCTGCGGCTCCTTCCTGGCGTCGGAGGCCGCAGCATAATCGGGGCGTGGGTAGCGGGGCGGTAGGGACTCGCCATCCAGGTTCGGCGATAGCTATGCGGATACTTTGTGTGACAGTCCGAAGACGCTGCGCAACCGGCGCACTCGGCGCACCAGGAAGCGGTCCAGCACGACGACGACCAGCGCTGACACCCCCCACAGCGGGTAGACCACCGCGACCACCAGGCTGATCACCCCTAGCACCGCGGGCAGTCTGGGATTCGTCGGACGCTTGGGCAGGCCCGTACCGCCGCCGGGGCGCCGAAGCCACCACATCACCGCCGACGTGCCGATGCTCACCAGCAGCAACAGGACTCCCGCCGTCATCACGACACGGTCGACCACCCCGAACTGGGTACCCATGTGGGTCAGGACTCCGAGCTCGGTTGCCTGACCGATCGCGCCGAACGACGAGGTATCGCTGTGCGCCAGCTTCGTGCCGGTGAACTGATCCAGATACACGGTCTGCTCGGCGGACAACCGGTCGGGCCAGGCATTGGACAGCTGGTAACTGCCATAGATCGGTTTTCCCTTGTCGTCGGTGGTGTTGACCGGCAGCACGATCGCGTAGCCGGGCTTGAGGCCCTCCAGCTTCGCGGCCCGATCGACGTCGCCCAGCGAGAGTCGGGCCGCCATGCCGGCGGGGACTGTCGTGGTGGCGGGTCCAGCACCGCCACCATGGATGCCGCCCTCGTGCAGGTGCTCGGGCGGTTGCGATGCCGGAACCCGGTCTTCCAGCATGGCCCAGGAGATCTGGTGGCCGAACCGGTCGAGGTCACCGGCTTTCGCCAGCGTCGACGGTGCGTCGACAGAGCTGCCTGGCGTCACCGTGCTGCCGACCGCGCTCCACGCTGGGCCCCAGTACTCCGACCACGGCATGCCGGTCGTGATGAAGACGATCAACATTGTCATGCCGAGGATCCCGCTGGTCGCGTGCACGTCGCGCCACTTGAGCCGGCCCTTCTTACCCAACCGCGGGATCAGTAACGTCTTGCCTTTCTGACTTCTGCGTGGCCACCACAGGTAGAGCCCACTGAGCGCCAGGACCAGCGCCCAGCCCATCGCGATCTCGATGATCAGGTCTCCGACCGGGACGTCGACCAAGCGGTCAGGGTTGTCCGACGGCGCTATCAGGTGCGGGATGGACGGGAGCGCGACCTTGAGCGAATCGTTGTTCAAGAAGCCGTGCATCCGGTTGGCCAGCCCCACAATGCCGTCCCCCGGGTGCCCGGTGGCCGTGACCTGCGCCGTGTAAGGATCAACGAAGACCGAGGTCACGTCCTGGGGAAGGTGCTCGTAGTAGGGCACCGCCGTCGAGCCGGCCGTGTAGTAGAACTCGCTGACCCGGTCGGGCTGCTGGGGAGTGGCGACCCGGAACAGGACGGCGCCGTCCGGTGTGACCTGATCAGCCGCAGCCTGCTGCACCTGCAGGCTCAACGGCGCTCGGCCCTGGGCCGCGACTCTCGTGGTATCCGAGTAGAGCCAACCCGTGATGGGCTCGGTGTACATGATGACGAGGCCGGACAAGGCCATCACGATCAGGATCGGGGTGGCGAAGATGGCCGAGTAGAAATGGATCCGCCATACGCTTCGCAAGAACCTCCCCGGTGCGGTGCGATCGGTGACCCGGTGCTGTGGCACCAGTTGGGTGGCCGAGGGCTTGTCTCCGTTGAACTCGGCGACAGTCGTCACACGGCCTCCTCGATCGCCTCGGGTTCTCCTCGGAAGAGTCGGTGATGCAGTGTCTGAAGTTCCCGGTGCGTTGCTGCTTCGGGCGGGTGTCGCCGCCGTCGCCGGCCTGCTGCTGTACGTCGCTGCCTCGCCGCGGGAGCTGTGGTGGCTCGCACCGGCGGCGTTGGCGTTGCTGTGGACCGTGGTGCACGGGCGGACCGTCCAGGCCGGATTCGGTTACGGGCTGGTCTTCGGGCTCGGCTTCTTCGTGCCGCTGCTGTCGTGGGTCGGCCAACTCGTGGGCTCGCTGCCGTGGCTGGCGCTGGCCACTGTCGAGGCACTGGTGTTGGCGCTGGCCGGGGCCGGCGTCGCCACGGTGTCGCGGCTACCGGCAGCGCCGGTATGGGCGACGGGAGTGTGGGTGGCGGCTGAGGCGCTGATCGCCCGGGCGCCCTTCGACGGATTTCCCTGGGGGCGGGTCGCCTTCGGGCAGCCGGCCGGAGTGTTTCTCCCGGTGGCGGCGATCGGCGGGACTGCGTTGCTCACCGCGACCGTGGTGCTGACCGGGTTCGGCGCCGGTGACCTGATCCGCCGGGTCGCGGTAGGTCACCGGCGCACCACCCTCGCCGCACCCGCGCTGCTGGCGACGATACCGGTGCTGGGCAGCCTGGCGGTCATCCCGCTGGCACCGACGGCAGTGCCGGACGGCGAGGTCGTGGTCGCGCTGATCCAGGGCAACGTGCCCCGCGCCGGCCTGGACTTCAACGCCCAGCGCCGTGCCGTGCTGGACAATCACGTCGCACGCACCGAACAACTCGCCGATGACGTTGCGGCCGGCGAGTACCCCCGCCCGGCGTTGGTGATCTGGCCGGAGAACTCCTCCGACATCGACCCGCTGCGCAACCCGGACGCCCGGGCGGTGATCAACCAGGCGTCCCGGGCGATCGGCGTCCCGATCCTGATCGGAGCGGTCCTGCGCACTGCGGACGGAGCCGCGACGAACACGGCCGTCGTGTGGAATCCGGGCACTGGACCGGGCCAGCGGCACGACAAGCGGCGGCTGCAGCCCTTCGGTGAGTACCTGCCCTACCGGGACTTCTTCCGGCTGTTCAGCCCGTACGTCGATCGGGCGGGCAACTTCGTGCCGGGCCACAGCGCCGGTGCGGTGGATCTTGGGCCGGCCAGGGTCGGGATAGCCACCTGCTCCGAGGTGATCTTCGACGATCTGGTGCGGCAGAGTGTGCGCTCCGGAGCCCAGTTGCTGGCTGTGCCGACCAACAATGCCACCTTCGGCTTCACCGAGATGACCTACCAGCAGCAGGCGATATCCCGGGTACGCGCGGTGGAACACGGCCGGACGGTGCTGGTGGCGGCGACCAGCGGGGTGAGCGCGGTGATCGCCGCGGATGGCACCGTCGAGCAGCGCACCAAGCTGTTCACCCCGGATGCGTTGGTGGCACGGGTCCCGCTGCGCTCCGGCACTACGTTGGCGACCCGGTTGGGTTCGGTGCCGGAGTGGATCCTGGTGGTGTTGGGTGGGCTGGGGCTGGTCGCAGCCGCGGTGCTGCGATGCAGCTGGAAAACCCCTGACTGAGCCAGCCGGTTTTGATGCCGGCCGGCTGGCTCAGTCAGGATGCGCTCACGCGGAGCGGGAGCGACGTCCGCGCAGTTCGGTCAGCCGCTCGTCGAGCAGCTCTTCGAGCTCGGGGATGCTGCGTCGCTCCAGCAGCATGTCCCAGTGCGTGCGCGGTGGTTTGATCTTTTTCGGTTCCAGCTCGATGCCGTCGAACAGCCTGGACTCGTTGCCGTGCAACCGACATTCCCACGTCATGGGTGGTTCGGCATCATTGGCCAGCGGCACGTCGAAGTTATGGCCCTTGGGGCAGGCGTATTGTACCGACCGGCGAGGAGCGAGATCGTGGTCCCGGTCCGTCTCGTAACTCACAGTTCCGAGCCGGCTGCCACGCAGAACGCGGTCGGCCATGGCGGTTCCTTTCTCCAGGGCGGGGACCGCGGGGATCCCCTGCGTCAAGCTCACCGAGTGCAACGCTGTGGGGGGCCGTGACGTTCCCGGACCTGGGCTGGCCAGGATCAGCGATGTCCTGCACCGATCCCCCACAAAGGGTGAATCGCGGCGTGAATGGGACGTGTTACCTCACTACCAGGCGCATATCGTCACCCGTTCGAGAGTTCTGTTGCTCCCCTGGTCGGCGTGGTAGGTACCGGATACTCGTCGGCTCAGTCATGTGCCGGGTCGTGCGTCCCGGCTTCAGGCCAGCCCCGCCGGGTGCGCAGCACCTCGCGCAGCAGGTCTGGCCGGTCGGTGACCACACCGTCGACGCCGAGGTCGAGCAGAGCTGCCATCTCGACAGGGTGGTCCACCGTCCACGCGTGTACTTCCCAACCATGACGGTGCGCGTAGCGCACGAGTGCGCGATCCACCACGGTGATCCCGCACAAGCGCACCGGCAGCTGCGCCAGATCGCCCCGGATCGGTGGTGTGACCAGCACTGGCAGGGCCGATCTCAGGCGCAGCGCGATGGCTGAGGTGACACTCATCGAGGTCAGCAGCCACGGTCCGGCCGCCGTGCGTATCCGCTGCAACCGTCTTTCGGAGAACGACGCGAGGCACACCCGGTGCCACTGGCCGGTGCGGTTCAACAGCTCCAGCACCGGCGTGACCGCCGCGTCGGCTTTGACGTCAACGTTGATCAGCGCCTCCGGGAGCTCCTCGAGCAGATCGGCCAGCCGGCAGACGGCCTCGCGACCGGCTACCCGCGCGGTGCGTACCACCGCCCAGTCCAGTTGCTCGACCTCGCCGCAACCGTCGGTGGTGCGATCCAACGTGGCATCGTGCATGATCACAACCACACCGTCGCGAGTAACTCGGGCGTCGGTTTCCAGGTAGCGATACCCCTCCGCGGTTGCGCGGCGAAACGCAGCCAGCGAGTTCTCCATGCCGGCCAATTCGTCGACGTGCCAGCCGCGGTGCGCGAACGCTCGAGGACAGGGCCCCAGCAGAAACGGGTGTTGGGGCAAGACCACGCCGTCATTGTGACCTGCTGCGCGGCTACCGCAACCGTGCTGCCAGCGGTCGTCGGCTGTCCTCGGTGGTGCTCGATGAGGCGATGTCGCCGCGGGTCCGGCAACTCGTCCAGAGGGTGGCCATCGCCACGACCACGACGACGGCACCCAGGACATGCAGGGCGACCAGCGTTTCGGGCACGCCGGTAAGGTATTGCACGCCACCGAGCGCGCCTTGGGCGAGCACCACGCAGATCAGCATTGCGTAACATCGCCAGATCCGTACCGGAACATCCGCTGCCCGCAGCGCGAAACCCAGGCCGGTGAGCAGCCCGAGGAAACCGATCAGCAGATCGGCATGCAGCTGCACCATCGCCGGGACCCCCAGTGCCAACCTGGGAGTCGTGGTGTCACCGGCATGTGGGCCCGCTGCGGTCACCAGCGTTCCGGCACTCAGCAGTGTTGCCAGCACTGCGGTGGCGGTGCCCAGCAAAGCGCGCAGCGGCCCAGGTAGGTGCCAATGAGGTGGGGCGTCGCCCTCGGCGAAGCCGGTGACCAGCAACACTGCCAGCCACACCAGCACCATCGACAGCAGGAAATGCGCAGCGACGGTCCACCAGGCCAACCCGGTCAGGACCGTGATGCCGCCGAGGACCGCCTGCGCTACCACCCCCAACGGCATCGTCGCGGCCAGCAGGACCAGCCTGCGGCGACGGGGTCGGATCAGCAGCGCGACCACCAAACAGGCCAGCCCGACGAGGCCGACCATGCCGGTGAGCAGGCGGTTACCGAACTCGATCCACTGGTTGAGGGCGGCGACGTCTGGGTGTGGTTGCGGCACCAGGCTGCCCGGAAAGCACTGCGGCCAGGTCGGGCAGCCCAGACCCGAGCCGGTCACCCGCACCACTGAGCCGGTCACCGCGATGCCCCCCTGGGTGATCACCGCAGCGATCGCGGTCGTCCGGGACAGCGCGGTCAGGCAACGATTCTGGGTAGGTGTTGCGGCCACGGCACTGATCGTAGGCAGCCCGATCACTCAGGACAGCCGCAAGGTGCGGGCGGCCAGCAGACCGGCTGCCGCGGCCCAGACCAGCAGGATCACCACCGCGCCCCAGGGGGTGGCGCCCTGGACCAAGGCGGTGTGCAGCCCCTCGGCAAGCGCGCCGGAGGGCAGCGCGGCGGCGAGTACCGGCAGCGGGCCGGGCAAGGCATGCACCGACAGCACGATGCCGCCGGCCACGACGAGCAGCAGCCATACCGTGTTGGCCACCGCGAGCACCACCTCGGCCCGCAGCGTCCCGCCGAGCAGCACCCCGAGCGCACCGAACGCTGCCGTGCCGGCGAGCACCAGCAACGCCGCGGGCGCGACGCCCGCCGGCTCCGGGCGCCAGCCCAGCGCGGCGGCCACCGCCCCGAGTATCACCAGCTGCACGGCCACCACTCCGAGCACCGCGAGCATCCGGCCGGCGACCAGTGACCAGCGCGGCAGTGCGGTGGCGGCCAGCCGTTTGAGCACGCCGTATCGGCGGTCGAAACCCAGCGCGATGGCCTGCCCGGTGAAGGCCGTTGACATCACCGCCAGTGCCAGGATGCGTGGGGTGACGTTGTCCACCCGCGGGCTGGGCACCGGCAGCACCGTCAGCGCGGTGAGCCCGACCAGCAGTCCCAGCGGGATGAGCAGGGTGAGCAGCACCTGCTCGGCGTTGCGCAGGGTGAGGACGAATTCGGTGCGGGCCTGGGTGAGCAGCATCTGCGGTAGCCGGCCCCGGCCCGGGGCCGGGGTGAAGGTGCCGGGGGGAAATGGGGTCACGACCGCAGCTCCCGTCCGGTGAGCTCGAGGAAGACGTCCTCCAGGCTGCGCCGGGTTACCCGCAGGTCCTCGGCGAACACCCCCTGCTGGGCGCACCAGGCTGTCACAGTGGCCATCACCTGCGGATCGATCCCGCCCTCGACCAGATACCCGCCGGGGCGCGATTCGCTGGCTCGGCAGTCCTCGGGCAGTGCGCTGGACAGCAGCCGCAGGTCGAGCCCGGTCCTGGCGGCGAACCGCAGTTGCCGTTGCGCACCCGAGGTGGTCAGCTCGTCGGGACTGCCCTGGGCCATCACCCGGCCATGATCGATGATCACCACTTGGTCGGCCAGTACCTCGGCCTCCTCCATCAGATGCGTGGTGAACAGCACGCTGACACCGTCGGCACGTAACCTGCCGATGATGTCCCAGACCAGCCGGCGGGCTTGTGGATCCATGCCGGCGGTGGGCTCGTCGAGAAACATCACCTCGGGTCGTCCGATCAGGGCGCAGGCCAGAGCGAGCCGCTGCTGCTGGCCGCCGGACAGCCGCTTGTAGGGCACCCGGGCGACGGGCTCGAGACCGAGTACGTCCAGCAGCCATCCGACGTCCAGTGGTCGGGCCGCGCAGGCCGCGACCAGGCTGAGCATCTCGCCGGCACGCACCCCCGGGTAGGCCCCGCCGCCCTGCGGCATCACCCCGATCCGAGGACGCAACGCTGCACCGTCGGCGATCGGGTCCAGTCCCAAAACCCGGACCACCCCGGCATCCGGGCGCAGGAACCCCTCACACACCTCAACCGTGGTGGTCTTGCCGGCACCGTTGGGCCCCAGCAGAGCCAACACCGTAGCCGGCGGCACCTGCAGATCAAGCCCATCCACAGCCCGCACGCCCCCGAACGCACGAACCAACCCGCGCACCTCCACAGCAGCGGACAGACTCACGCCCACAGAGCCTAGGTCGTTAGGTCGTTAGCGCATTCAGCAGGCTCAGCGGGGCTAATGGCGCCTCGATAGCCCCGCTGAGCCTGCTGAATGCGCTTAACGGGCGCTTAACGGGCGCGCAGGGCGGACAGTGGGGGGGTGTGGTTGTGGGTGAGGAGCAGGGGTATTGCGAGGATGATCGCTGCGGCTGCTAGGGCGGTGGGAAGGACCCAGGAGCGGAACAGGAAGTCCGAGCCGGTGGGTGCTACCACGACCGCGAGCAACGCCGAGGCGGCGGTGGCGGTGGCGCGAAACGCCGGGTGAGTGGCCGATGCGGCCAGTGGGATCACAGTCCACAGCAGGTACCACGGATGCACCACCGGACCCAGCAGCACCACGGCGCCCAGCCCTACACCGAGCCCGGCCAGCACTTCCATCCGTCCCCGCCAGCAACGCCACAACAGCAGCAGGCAAACCCCTCCGGCGGTGGCCAGCCCGACGGCTCGGGCCAGCATGAGCGCCGAGGTGGTGTGGTCGCCCAGCCCCAGTCCGCTGCCGATCCACCCGGCCGCTAGGCCGAGCTCGGTTGCTGCCGACATCCAGCTGCGTACCACGTTAGGCGTGCCCAGCGCCCCAGCCCAGCCGAAGCCCAACCCGGTGCCCAGCCCGATCGCCACGGTGGTGGCCACCGCGACTGCGCCGACCAGCGCAGCCGCCGAGATCAGATCCCGCAGCCGGCCTCCGCGATGGCGGGCCAGCCAGACTGCGACGAACCCGAGGGCCAGCGCTGCCGGAATCTTCACCTGCGCCGCGGACGAGATGAGCACCGTGCCGGCGAGCAGGCGCGGACCCACCATAGGCCGGCGCAGCGCCAGCTCCAGCCCCACCAGCATGAAACCGATCATCAGTGCTTCGTTGTGCGTCCCGCTGACCAGGTGGAACAGCACCAAGGGATTGGCTACGCCAAGCCACAGCGCGAACACCGGTGATGCCCCCATCCGGCGGGCCAAACGCGGTAGCGCCCAAACGATCATCACCAGACCGGCCACCGCCAGGGTGCGGTGCAACAACACACCGAGCACGACGTTGTCGCCGGCTATCCAGTCGATCGGTCGGCCCAGGGTGAGGAACAACGGGCCATAGGGCGCCGGCGTGTTGCGCCAGATCGTGGGGATCCCCCGGACCAGCGGATGGTCCACCCCCAGCGCCTCGGCCGGTCCGAGCACATAGGGATCCAGCCCGCGGTTGGCCATCGCGCTTTGCGCCAGGTAGCTGTAGACGTCCCGGCTGAACATCGGGGGGGCGACCAGCAGCGGCACCGCCCACATCATCATCGTGCGGTCCAGCTGGGCTCGACTGATCAGCCGAGCCCGGCCGGGAGCGGTCCAGGCACCCAGCCACAACCAGGCCAGCACCACCATGGCGATGCCGGCGTAGGCGATTGCCAGCGATGCGGTGGGCATCCGGTTGAACAGGCCCAGCACCGGACGGCCGACCACTGGATTGCCCAGCACCGGAGCCGTGCCCGCGCCAAGCGACCCCATGCCCATGAGCAGTGCGCCGACGGTGCCGAACCGGCGCACGGTATCGAGCCGGCGGGACTCGACTGGATCGAGGTCGTTGTCTCGGGATCGGGTACTGACCAGCGCGGGTCGCGCCGGTGGGGATGCCTGGACACCCCGCACTCGCTCGGCCACCACGCCGGAAGGGTAGCGGTGTGGCCGCAGACACCCGGCAACGAGAAACCACTGGAGGTTTGCACCCACCGCCGATATAAGTAACATGGGCGTTGTGAAAAACGTCGGGACGGGCCGGACGCCGGTGGCGCAGGCGCCCACCAGCGGGGATGGCCGTACCCGCGAGTCGGTGGCCCGGATGTTATTGGAGCATGGGCCGGTGACGGCGGCGCAGGTCGCCGATGCACTCGGCTTGAGTCCCGCTGCGGTGCGTCGCCATCTGGACGCCCTGCTCGCCGACGGTCAGGCCAGCTACCGGTCGGCGCCGCGCCGCGGTCCTCGCGGCCGGGGACGTCCGGCCAAGCTGTTTCTGCTCACCGCGGCCGGGCGGTCACGGTTCGGTCATACCTATGACGATCTGGCGGTGGCCGCGCTGCACTTCCTGTCCGAGCGCGACGGGGAGCAGGCGGTTCGCTCGTTTGCGGAACGGCGGGTCACCGACCTGGTTGATCGGCACCGAGCCGAGGTTGCCGCGGCGCCCGACCCAGTTGCGCGGGCGGAGGCGTTGGCGATCGCGTTGAGTACAGAAGGCTACGCTGCGTCAACTGAGCACCTCGGTGCTGGAGCACAACTATGCCAACATCATTGCCCGGTCTCGCAGGTGGCTGCGGAGTTCCCGCAACTATGCGAGGCCGAGACCGCGGCCTTCGCTGACCTACTGGGCACCCACGTGCAGCGGCTGGCCACCATTGCCCGCGGCGACGCGGTATGCACGACATATGTTCCCCAGGTCCAAGCGCCGCATGGCGCCTGGACAGCTGATCCCACCACAGAACCGGATGGAGGCGTCTGAAACATGACGACTGCCCCCGAGCAGGATGTGCGAGCGCAGGCTTTCCCGGCCACACCGCTCACCCAGGAAGAAACGCTCGCCAGCCTGGGCCGCTACGAGTATGGCTGGGCCGACTCTGATGTCGCCGGTGCCACCGCTCAACGCGGTCTGTCCGAGGCAGTGGTGCGCGACATCTCGGCCAAGAAGAACGAGCCGGAATGGATGCTGGAGACCCGGCTCAAGGCGTTGCGCCTATTCCATCGCAAGCCGATGCCACGCTGGGGTGCCGACCTGTCCGGTATCGACTTCGACAACATCAAGTATTTCGTCCGGTCCACCGAGAAGCAGGCCGCTTCCTGGGAGGACCTGCCTGAGGACATCAAGGCCACCTACGATCGGCTGGGTATCCCCGAAGCGGAGAAGGCCAGACTGGTGGGCGGTGTCGCCGCGCAGTACGAGTCCGAGGTCGTCTACCACAAGATCCGCGAGGATCTGGAGGAACTGGGCGTTCTCTTCCTGGACACTGACACCGCGCTGCGCGAGCAGCCGGAGACCTTTCGGCAGTACTTCGCCAGTGTGATCCCCGCGGGGGACAACAAGTTCGCCGCGTTGAACACCGCGGTGTGGTCCGGCGGGTCGTTCATCTACGTGCCGCCCGGTGTGTGCGTCGACATCCCCTTGCAGGCCTACTTCCGGATCAATACCGAGAACATGGGCCAGTTCGAGCGGACGCTGATCATCGTCGACGAGGGTGCCTACGTGCACTACGTGGAGGGTTGCACGGCGCCGATCTACAAGTCCGACTCGCTGCACTCGGCGGTGGTGGAGATCATCGTGCGCAAGGGTGGGCGCTGCCGTTACACCACGATTCAGAACTGGTCGAACAACGTCTACAACCTGGTCACCAAGCGGGCCACCGCCGCCGAGGGCGCGACCATGGAGTGGATCGACGGCAACCTCGGTTCCAAGGTCACCATGAAGTACCCGTCGGTATGGCTCATCGGCGAGCACGCCAAGGGCGAGGTGCTCTCCGTGGCCTGTGCCGGCGAGGGCCAGCACCAGGACGCCGGCGCGAAGATGGTGCACGCCGCACCGCACACGTCGAGCACGATCGTCTCCAAGTCGGTGGCCCGCGGCGGTGGTCGCACCTCTTACCGCGGGTTGGTGCAGGTCAACGAGGGCAGCCACCACTCCCGGTCCACGGTGAAGTGCGACGCCCTGCTGGTCGACCAGATCAGCCGGTCGGACACCTACCCCTACGTCGACATCCGCGAGGACGACGTGTCGATGGGCCACGAGGCCACCGTCTCCAAGATCAGCGACGACCAGCTCTTCTACCTGATGAGCCGGGGGCTGAGCGAGGACGCGGCGATGGCCATGATCGTGCGCGGATTCATCGAGCCGATCGCCCGCGAGCTGCCCATGGAGTACGCCCTGGAGCTCAACCGCCTGATCGAGCTGCAGATGGAAGGGGCCGTCGGCTGAGATGACGGCTACCACTGATCGATCAGCCGGACCCGGTCTGGTCGCGCACTCGCATGGCAGCGCTGTGCCGATGGTGTCTCGAGGGGAGCGTTTCACCTCCTACGACGTGGACGCCTTCGAGGTGCCCACCGGCCGTGAGGAGGAGTGGCGGTTCACCCCGATGCGGCGGCTACACGGGTTGCATCAGGGTGTCGTGGCCACCGGTACTGCCCAGGTCATCGTGCAGGTCGCCGGCGGAGTTACCGTCGAGGATGTGGATCGGGCCGATCCACGCCTTGGCGCGGGTGGCGTCCCGTCCGACCGGGTCGCTGCGCAGGCGTGGAGCGCCGTTGAGCAGGCCATCATCGTCACCGTGGTTGCGCAGACCAGGGTCGAGGACCCGGTGATGATCACCGTTACCGGGCCGGGCGCAGCGGAGGTCGCCTACGGGCACCTGCAGCTGCGCCTCGAGCCGTTCGCCGAGGCCGTGGTGGTGCTCGATTACCGCGGCAGCGGCACCTACGCCGAGAATGTCGAGCTGATCCTCGCCGACGGTGCCCGGCTGACTCTGGTCAGCGTGCAGGACTGGGCCGACGACGCGGTGCACGTCGCCGCGCAGCACGCCCGGTTGGGTCGGGACGCGGTGCTGCGGGCGATCACCGTCAGCCTGGGTGGCGACCTGGTCCGGCAATCCCCGACGGTGACGTTCACCCAGCCCGGCGGTGACGCCGAGCTGCTGGGCCTGTACTTCGCCGACGCCGGGCAGCACCTGGAGCACCGGTTACTGGTTGACCATGCGGTACCGCACTGCCGGTCCAACGTCGCGTACAAGGGCGCGCTGCAAGGCAGCCCGGACAAACCTGATGCGCACACCGTGTGGATCGGGGATGTGCTCATCCAGGCCGCCGCCGAGGGCACCGAGACCTTCGAGGTCAACCGTAACCTGGTGCTCAGCGACGGCGCGCGGGCCGACTCGGTGCCCAACCTGGAGATCGAGACCGGGGAGATCGTCGGTGCCGGGCACGCCAGCACCACCGGACGCTTCGACGACGAGCAACTGTTCTACCTGACCTCCCGGGGTATTCCCGTCGGTCAGGCTCGCCGGCTGGTCGTCCGGGGCTTCTTCGGCGAGATCCTGCAGAAGATCACCGTCGGGCAGGTCCGCGAGCGACTCGAGGCGGCGATCGAGGCTGAGCTGCAGGCGGTGGGGATATGAGTGCGATCCGCGTCTGCAACCTGACCGACCTCAAGGACGACGTGCCGGCCGGATTCCAAGTTGACACCGTGCCGGTCGTACTGGTCCGCCAGGGAGACCAGGTGTTCGCGCTGGCCGACGTCTGCTCGCACGCCGAGATCGCGCTGTCCGAGGGTGAGGTGACCGGCAAAGGCCTGGAGTGCTGGTTGCACGGCTCGTGCTTCGACCTTCGCACGGGGCAGCCGTCCACGCCACCGGCCTCCGAACCGGTGGACACCTACGCCGTGACGATCGACGGCGACGACGTCTACGTTGATCCATCTAGCCCGACTAACCGCTAGCAGGAGCTGAGAACACACCGATGGCCACTCTGGAGATCAAGGACCTGCACGTTTCGGTCCGCACCGACGACGAGCAGACCCCCGACAAGGAGATCCTCGGCGGTGTCGAGCTGACCGTCCGGGCGGGGGAGACCCACGCGATCATGGGCCCCAACGGGTCGGGCAAGTCCACCTTGGCCTACTCGATCGCCGGGCACCCCAAATACCAGGTCACTTCGGGACAGATACTGCTCGACGGTGTCGACGTGCTGACGATGTCGGTCGATGAACGGGCCCGAGCGGGTCTGTTCCTGGCCATGCAGTACCCGGTCGAGGTGCCCGGTGTCTCGATGACCAACTTCCTGCGCACCGCTGCCACGGCGATGCGGGGCGAGGCGCCCAAGCTGCGCACCTGGGTCAAGGAGGTCAAGGCGGCGATGTCCAATCTGGACATCGAGCCCTCCTTCGCCGAGCGCAACGTGAACGAGGGCTTCTCCGGCGGGGAGAAGAAGCGGCTCGAGATCCTGCAGCTGTCCCTGCTCCAGCCCAAGATCGCGATACTCGACGAGACGGATTCGGGCCTGGACGTGGATGCACTGCGGGTGGTGTCCGAGGGGGTGAACCGGTACCGGGCCAGCGGGGACGTCGGCGTGTTGCTGATCACCCACTACACCCGGATCCTGCGCCACATCACGCCCGACCACGTGCATGTCTTCGCGGGTGGGCGGATCGTGGAGTCCGGTGGGCCGGAACTGGCCGAGGAACTGGAGTCCGGCGGATACGAGCGCTTCACCGTCAGGGTGTGACCGGGGGTGACCAACTGTGGGTGAGCCACTGACTGCCAGCGAGCAGGAGAAGATCCGCGCGGATTTTCCGATCCTGTGCCGTACTGTGCGTGACGGCCGGCCACTGGTGTACCTGGACTCCGGGGCCACCTCGCAACGGCCCCGGCAGGCCATGGACGCCGAGCGCGCCTTCCTCGAGCAGCACAACGCGGCGGTGCACCGCGGTGCCCACCAGCTCGCCGAGGAGGCCACCGACGCCTACGAGTCGGCGCGGGCCCGGATCGCGGCGTTCGTCGGTGTCACCCCCGAGGAGGTGGTGTTCACCAAGAACGCCACCGAGGGGATAAACCTGGTCGCCTACGCGCTGAGCAACTCGGCGGTCGCCGGAGTGCCGCGTTTCGCGCTGGCGCCGGGCGACGAGATCGTGGTGACCGAGATGGAACACCACGCCAACCTGGTGCCCTGGCAGGAGCTGTGCCGGCGTACCGGCGCCACGCTGCGCTGGTACCAGGTGACCGACGACGGCCGGCTGGATCTGGACTCGCTGGAACTGTCCGAGCGCACCAAGGTGCTGGCCTTCACCCACCAGTCCAATGTGATGGGCACCGTTCCACCGGTCGCGGAGCTGGTCCGCCGGGCTCGTGAAGTCGGGGCGCTGACCCTACTGGACGCCTGCCAGTCGGTGCCGCACGCACCGATCGACTTCACCGCCTTGGACATCGACTTCGCGGTGTTCTCGGGACACAAGATGCTGGGACCGTCGGGGGTCGGGGTACTTTACGGCCGTCGCGAGCTGCTCGAGGCGCTGCCGCCGTTCCTCACCGGCGGGTCGATGATCGAGCTGGTGAAGATGGAGGGCTCCACCTACGCGCCGCCGCCGCAACGCTTCGAGGCCGGCGTGCCGATGACCTCCCAAGCGGTCGGTCTGGGTGCGGCGGTGGACTACCTGTCGGTGGTGGGCATGGACCGGGTCGCCGAGCACGAGCGGGTTCTGACCGAGCAGGCCCTGGCTGGCCTGTCGGAGTTCAGCGGCCTGCGGATCATCGGTCCCACCGGCACCGAGCACCGGGGCGGTGCGGTGTCCTTCATCCTCGACGACGTGCACGCGCACGACGCCGGGCAGGTCCTCGACGACCTGGGGATCGCGGTCCGGGTGGGTCACCACTGCGCCTGGCCGCTGCACCGCCGCTTCGGTATCTCGGCCACGGTGCGGGCCAGCTTCGCGCTGTACAACACACCCGCCGAGGTCGAGGCGTTGCTGGCCGGCGTGCACGAGGTGCGCCGATTCTTCGGGGGGGGCGCATGAAACTGGAGCAGATGTACCAGGAGATCATCCTGGACCACTACCGCCACCCGCATCGCAGCGGTCTCCGCGAGCCCTTCGACGCCGAGTCCTACCAGATCAACCCCACCTGTGGGGACGAGGTGACACTGCGGGTCGCGCTGGACGGTGACCGGGTGGTCGACGTGTCCTACGAGGCGATGGGCTGCTCGATCAGTCAGGCGGCCACCTCGGTGCTCACCGATCTGGTGGTCGGCCGGACCGTGGCGGAGTCGGCGGTCACCCTCGACGCTTTCGTGACGATGGTGCAGAGCCGGGGCAAGGTGGAGCCCGATGAGGACGTGCTCGCCGACGGAGTCGCCTTCGCCGGTGTGTCCCGTTACCCGGCCCGAGTGAAATGCGCCTTACTGGGTTGGATGGCGTTCAAGGACGCCGTCGGCCGGGTGCGGCCAGCAGCTGAAGGCAACGGCGCCAAGCGAGCGGAGGCACGATGAGCCTGAACGAGGACGCCGAGGTGGTGCGGGGTGCCGCCGGGATGCCAGAGGTCCCGGAACCCCGTTCGTCCGGTGATCTGGCTGACGTCGACGACGTGGAGGAGGCCATGCGCGATGTGGTCGACCCGGAGCTGGGCATCAACGTGGTCGACCTCGGTCTGGTCTACGACATCCGGGTCGACGAGGGAAACGTCGCCACCCTGGACATGACGCTAACCTCCGCAGCGTGCCCGTTGACCGATGTGATCATGGATCAGACCCGCGCCGCCCTCACCGGTGGCCCCGACGGGGGACTGGTCCACGACGTCCGGATCAACTGGGTGTGGATACCGCCGTGGGGCCCAGACAAGATCACCGAAGACGGCCGCGAACAACTACGAGCCCTCGGCTTCACCGTCTGACCGACCGGTCCGTCTGTGCCGTGAACTCGACGCCGGCGACGTTTCGCCGCACTGGTGAGGTCGCCGGCGTCGAGTTCACGACACACAGGTGACGCGGGCGCTGCGTAGAGATGGTGATCACGGCTTGTGTGCCGGAAACGACACTGGATGTCGCAGACGACACACAAACCGCAATTACGGGCCTGGCGGTCGATCAGCAGCGGGTGGCCGGTACCGGAGATGACCATTACAGGCCGGGCTGGGGTGAAACCCCGTTGGTTCAGCAGCAAGCGCATGAATTTCTCACGAACAGTCTCATGATCGCCTCTTCCGGGGGTAGTCACTGCTCGCGGTGCGGTCTGCGGACGAAGAACTCGGATTTCCCCGTGTTTAAGTTGCACCGCAACATAGACCCTGATTATTAATTAAATTGTTATTCATGCATGAGTGGTCGTTGTATCGTGTGGCGTGTATCACGAGATGGTGTACGCATACGAATGGGTAGCGCTGAAATCTCCCGATGGTAACGACATGCGCTTTCTCGTGCGGTACAGTCGGAAGCTAAAGGTAATAGTTGCCCAGTAGGGGAGGAACGAGTGGTGAATGTCGCGCGGACACCGGTGATCATCGTTGCCGGGTTGGCCGTTGCGGCCGTCCACGACGTTGCCGACGCTTTGGTCGGCGGGCACACAGCGGTCGTCCACCACGATCTGGCCGAGTTACCGCGGGGGATGCTGGTTCGACGGATCCGCTGCGGCACCGTCGACGACATGACAGCTCGGCGACTCGCGCACGGCTGCGTGTCGTGCGCGTTGCGCGAGGAGCTGCTGGGCAGTCTGGCCGTGGCAGCAGACATTCATCGGATCGTGCTGCATCTCGATCCCACCATGGAACCCGAGACGGTGTGCTGCGCGCTGGCGCACATGGTCGTCGATGGCACTCGGGTGGCCGATGTGGTGACGGTGCAGGCCGTGCTCACCGTGGTGGACGCGCAGCGTTGGCTCGCCGATACCATCGGAAACCAGCGGTTGGCGCAGCGCCGGCTGCTGCCACGCTGGGGGACGATCGAACGGTGGCCCAGCTCGCGGTCGGGCAGGTCGAGTTCGCCGACGCGGTCATCGTGGCCGGCGCCACCGTGGATGTCGGCACCGCGCGACGAACCGACGCGGTGCTGGACCGGCTGGCGCCGGTAGCGCCGCGAGCCGACGAACACGGCGTCGGCACGGTGGTCTTCCAGGCCCGCCGGCCGTTTCATCCCGGGCGGCTCAACGATGCGTTGCAGGTCTTGCTGCACGGTGTGGTCCGGGCTCGGGGACGGATGTGGGTGGCGACCCAACCGGATAAGGCGCTGGAATCGGCCGGTGGTGGTCTGCGGATCGCCCGGGCCGGCCCGTGGCTTGGCCCATTGCCGGACTGGTCGAACGTCGACGTCGAGCGGGCGCTGGCGGCGTCGCTGCGCTGGGACGCCCGGTTCTAGGACCGGGAACAGGCGATCGTCGTCATATTCCACGCCGCGGACCCGAGTGTCATCACCATGACGCTGGACGCTGCGCTGGTCACCTATGCTGAGCTGGCGGCCGGCGAGCAGCGCTGGCGCACCTGGTCGGATCCGTTCAGCACAGTGTTATCCGACCCGCGCGTGCCTGCAGAGCAAGCTGACGCCAATGACGAGACACAGCGATCCTGACGCCAGGCTCGGCGCCCGGGCAGGGTCGTTACGCTGTTCTACCGCAACTACAACCAGTCCATGTTCCGACCGTCTCATCCCAGAAGCAAGCCGTCGATCATCTCAGCCACGCAGATCACGAAGTTGCCGGCGCCCGCGGAATTCAAGGGTGAGGCGCTGCGGCGGGCGCTTCATCTCCCCACGCTGTAGTGCATGCGTGTACGTTCACCTGTATGCAGAAAGAGCGCCTGACAGTGAGCCTCGATACCGGCGTGGCCGCGCGGGTCCGGCAGTGTGGAGCGCGGACCAGGGGCGGTGCAAGCGGATACCTGGAGCGCCTCGTCCGTCGTGATGCACTTCGCGAGGCCGTCAGCTCCGCAGCCGACTGGTACGCCAGGCACCCCGGCTACGCCGAGGACGCCATCGCTGAGAACGAGGCAGCACTCGGCGAGACGGCCTGATGCGTCGAGGCGAGATCTACCGCTTCGAGCCCGTGATCAACCGCCCCGGACAGTCGACCAAGCGCCTGGTCGTCAGCGCCGATGCGGTCAACGACAACGAACGCATCCCGTACTGCTTCGCCATGCACGTGGTGGACGATCCCCTCGATTCGCTCCTTGCTGTCTCACTCGGCGATCATGGATGGGCTTTCGCGCTCGAGACCGATAGGCCTCTGAAGCGGCAACTCACCGAGCAACTCGGCACCGCCACGCCCGAGCAGATGGAGCAGGTGGGCAACGCTATGCGCGCAGTGTTCGAACTCTGAAAGCGAGCCGTCCCTAGGAAGCCGCTGAACTAGTGAGGCTGCGCCGCCGACCGCCGAGACGCGGGTCACCTTGATCAGTAAGCGACGTGAACCGCCATTCGGCTCCGAAATACAGTGACCGTGACCCGCTCTGGTGTCGCCGAGTGCGACATGAGAGCTGCCCGCAGCCGTTCTGACAGCTCTGGTGTCGCACTCGGCGCATGCAGGGCTGTCGCTGCGAGGTGGGGATGATCACGGACCGGCAGCACACCGCATTTCATCCCTCGGGGCGGCGCGCAGCGCCCACGGCGTTGGCTCCGAATGGCGACTCACGGTCACATTCCGTAGCGGCGGTGGAACTTCTCGACCTGACCCGCGGTGTCCAGCACGCGCTGTCTGCCGGTCCAGAACGGGTGCGAGTAGGCGCTGATGTCCACCGTGATCAACGGATAGGTGTTCCCGTCGCTCCAGTCGATCGTTCGGGTCGACGTCGCGGTGGATCGGGTGCGGAAGGTGTCACCTGTCGCGCGGTCCTGAAACACCACGGGGGTGGATGCCGGGTTTCATGCTCGGCCTTTCCGGTGTGGTCGGTGTACCGGCTGGGGTGTGACCTGGTCGCGGGAGGTCGGTGTGGGCATTGCCTCCCGCTCGGCTCCTGCTATCGTACCTTAAATGAAAACGAGTGTCGCTATCGGGAGGAGTGGCGAATGGCTCGTTCCCAGACCCGGCCGATCGTTAAGCTGAAGTAGACCGCAGGACGGACGTGGGTTCAGGGGCGCGTCAGCGGCGGCTGCGGCGCTTTCCCTTGGGTAGTGGTTCCACCACGACCGTGCGGTAGGGGCCGGCGAGGCGCTCGAGATCGTCCGGATCCCCGGTCAGCACCACTGCACCCCCGTGCTCGACCGCGGCGGCAACAGCGTGGGCGTCCGCCAGGTAAGCCGAGCCCACGCCCGCCGCCGCGAGCACTGCGCCGACGAGGCGAACGAGATCCTTAGTGGTGTCCCGCAAGGTCAGACCGTCGGGCTCCATCCTGGACAACAGGGCGTCGAGACCCTGGCTGCGGCCGACGCCGCGATACAGCTCGGCAAGGACCACCGTGGGAACGACCACCTCGCGGCCCAGCCGGTGTGCAGTCGTGAGGGCACGGCGGACGGTGCGCTCACCGGGGTGTGTTCGCTCCAGCACGGCGTTGACGGCCTCGGCGTCCAGCACCACTCTCATCAGGCCGCCGAACCGCTCGGCCGCTCGGCAACGCCTTCGGCCGGCCCGCCGAGCAGCTCAGCGAAGCGGCGCATCTCCGCCTCATCCTCGGCCGTGTCCAGCGGGCCCCGCTCGGCAGCAAGGCGATCGAGCAAGGCGCCGAGTGCTTCGTGGCGGCGCAGCCGTGCCAGCTCCCGACGCACAGCGTCATTGACCCGGCCGGACAGCCCGCCCCCGTGGGCGGTCAGCTCGTCGACCAGGTCGGCGTCGAGCGTGACGGAGACCTTGCGCTTCACCGGCTCGGGCATACCGAAATCCTACAACACTCCTACCGTGCACGTCGGCCCGCGCCTCCCTGGCAGCCTCGATTTACGAGTCCTCGTCGTCGGACGGGGTGGTGGTACGGGGGGTGGGTCATCTGGCGGCGATGGCCCGCCACCCCAAGATCACCGTGTAGGTGGTGCCCTACGTCAACGGCGCCCATCCGGGCATGGCCGCCGGCCCGTTCAAGATCCTCGACTTCCCTGGCCCGCCGACCCTGGCGTGGTCTACCTCGAGCATCGAGGCGGGGGCCTCTACCTGGAACAACCGCATGAGATCGAGACGCATACCGTGGCGTTCGAGCATCTCCAGGTGCTTGCGCTGCCGCCCGACGAGTCCTCGATTATGATCGAAAACGCCGCGGAGGAGTTCTCATGACCAACGCCCCTCTGGACGCCGCCATGATCGAGCAGCTGGCGGTCGCAGCGTGGCGCAAGTCCAGCTTCAGCGGCGATGAAGGTTCCTGCGTCGAGACCGCTCTGCTGCCCGACGGCCGGATCGCCGTCCGCAACAGCAACCAACCCGAGGCCGATGTCGTCTTCTTCACCCGCGCCGAGATGGACGCCTGGGTCAAAGGCTGCAAAGCCGGCGAGTTCGACGACCTCATATAACGTCTGGTAGCCAACCTGCCTACTGAGCCTCGGGTGAATCCGGGCCGCAGCTGTGCCAGGCTCGATGGTGTGACGGACGTGACGGTTCGCTCCCGGGTGAGCGCCTGGTACTACGCGCTGCGCACCACCAACCCGCCCGACGGCCCGATCGACGCGGTGACCCGCTGGATCGTGGTCACCCGGGCCGCCGTGTTGCCGATGACGCTGGTCGCCGGGTTGGTGGCCGGGCTGCTCGCGGCCCGTGCGCCCGGCGTCGACTGGCGCTGGCTGGTTCTGGCCGTCATCGGGATCCTGCTGGCGCATCTGGCCAACAACCTGATGAACGACCTCTACGACACCAGCACCGGTTCGGACACCGCGAGCTACCCGCGGGCGCTCTACGCCCCACACCCCATCCTGTCCGGGCTGGTCACCCGCCGGGCGCTGGTGGTGTCGGTGCTGGTGGTCAACGCCGCGGACCTGGTGATCCTGGTGGTGCTCGCGCTGGTGCGGGGCTGGCCGGTGGTGGCGTTCGCGCTGGCCGGTTTCGTGCTGTCGGTGGCCTACACCGCACCGCCGCTGCGGCTGAAGAAGCACGGCCTGGGTGAGCCGGACGTGCTCGTGGTGTGGGGACCGTTGATGGTCGGCGGCACGTATTACGCGGCGGTGGGGTCGGTGACCTGGCAGGTGCTGCTCGCGTCGCTGCCGTACGCCCTGCTGTGCACGTCGGTGCTGATGGGCAAGCACACCGACAAGATCCCCTACGACGAGCCGTTGGGGATCCGGACGTTGCCGGTGCTGCTGGGCGAGCAGCGGGCCCGGGCCGTGACGCTGGCGCTGATGGCTGGTTTCTACCTGCTCGTCGTGGTGTGTGTGCTGGTCGGGGCGCTGCCGTGGCCGGCGTTGCTGGCGCTCGGCGGGCTGTACCGGCTGAGCACGGTGTGGCGGTGGTTCCGCCGGCCCCGACCCGACCAGCCGCCGCGCCCGGTGCCGGTGTGGCCGCTGTGGTTCGCCGCGCTGGCGTTCGTGCACCTGCGGGTTGCCGGCCCGTTGCTCGTCCTCGGTCTGGCTATCGCCGCCGTCGTGGGGATCTGAGACGGTGTCGGATGACGCCGTGGGTGCGGGCGATCAGGCGCGGTTGGGTGGTCGAAGGCGGCGTACCCGGGCCTGACGTCGACGAGTTCGCCGAGGCCACCGAGGTGGTGGCGGCGCTGGCCCGCGGTGCTGGCGACACGTTGTTGGCTGTGCAGCATCCGCATCGCACACCCGGGGCGTTGGCTGGCGGGTTGTCGGTGGCGGCGGCGCTGCCGGCGGCCCGGCAGGCCCTGGACCGGTTGCGGGTCACCGCGTACCGCCAAGTGGACGGGGTGGTGGCGCCCTACCGGGTGGACGGTCCGGACGGGGTGGCCGTAGGCGTGTTGTGCCTGGTCGATTCGGCTGCCGTGGACGTGCACGGGCGTTCCTGGGTGCGACACAGCGAGCAGGTCTATCCGGACGTGGTGGCCGAACGCGCCGCGGTGCTCACTGGGCTTGGTTGCGCAACCAGCGCAGCGATGCTGGTGCCGGTCGTCGGCGGAAACCAGCTGACCGCGGCGGTGCTGCGCAGCATCGACACTTTGGGTGCACCGGCGGTGTCGACCACCGATTCTGGCGGTCGGAGCCACCGGTTGTGGTTGCTGGGTCCCGGAGCGGGGCAGGACGCGGTGCTGGGCGCGGTGGCGCGCAGTCCGCTGTTAGTCGCTGACGGTAACCACCGGGTGGCCGCCGCGGCGGCTGGTGATCAGTCCAGCCTGCTCGCCTTGGTGACCGGTGGACCGGCGCTGCGCATCGGTGCGATCCACCGGGCGCTGGTCGGCACGGGCCTGACCGTTGAGGATCTGGTTTACGCCTGGCGTCGAAAGGGATTGGCGGTGCGGCACGCTCCGAACCCGGACCCGCCCGTTGTGGCCGGCACCGTCGTGGTCCGGGCATCCGGCGCCGACCTGCTCGTCGAGCTGCCCGGACCCGAGCCGGGCGAGCCGGTGCCCAGGATCGATCACGGGCTGGCCGAGCGGTTGCTCATCGCCGACGCGCTGGGCATCGACCCCGAGGGTCCGCAGGTACGTGCCCTACCTGCTGGGCGTCCCGCGGGCGCAGGCGTCGATGCCGTGCTGAAGCTGGCCCCGGTGCCGTTCGCCGACGTGCTCGCCGTGCACGAGCAAGGCCGCCGGATGCCCCGCAAGAGCACCTATTTCACCCCGAAACCACGCAGCGGCCTGCTACTGGCCGACCTCAGGTAGCCCACCGGGACCCGCGGTGCTACGATGGGGAACGTGAGGATCATCACCCAGCGCGAGTTCCGCAACAACTCCGCGGCCGTGATGGACGCGGTCGAGGCGGGGGAGACTTACCACATCACCCGCAACGGAACGGAGGTCGCCGAGCTGCGTCCGCTTACCCGCAGGCGGCGCCTGAGCGCCGAAGAACTGGTGGCCCGGCACAGCAGGTTGCCACGAGTAGACCATGCGCGCATGCGAACCGAGTCCGAGGAGTTCTTCGGCACGCAGGACCGGGTTGGCGAAGACGACCCGTGGGAGCGAGGACATGCCTGATCGCCCTCGTTGCGGGGTGCTCGACACCTGTGCCTACCTCGACCTTGACGTGATCGAGGCGGCGGCCCTACCGGCAATCCCGGAGATCACCGCCGTGACCCTCGCCGAGCTGCACCAGGGTGTCGTCATGGCCAAGGACGCCGCCACCCGGGCTGCGCGCACGGAGAAGCTCGGCGCGGCCGTCGCCGACTTCGACGCCCTGCCCTTTGACAGCGAAGCCGCGGCCCGGTACGGGACCTTGGTGGCGCTGGCCATCGCCGCCGGCCGTGATCCTGGGCCCCGCCGGATGGATCTGATGATCGCGGCGATCGCCTCGACCAGGGACCTTCCGCTGTACACGCGTAACGCAGAGGACTTCAAGGGCTTGGCCGGCGTCGTGACTGTGATCGGTGTCTGACCACCGCACCCCGAGACTTCGGTTCAACCGGCGGAGCCGTAGGAGAACCGGACCGCCGTTGCCGACGATGTCCTGGATGAGCGCGTTGATCCGGCGCAGCACCTTGCGATCCTGTGCCTGCCACCACAGGTAGTCGCCAGATCCCGGCGCAGCGGCCTGCTACTGGCCGATCTCACCCACATCGCGCGGGCACCGTGTGATGTCGGTGAGATCGGCTATGCCGGTGCTGCCACCGGGAACCCGAGGTCTACCGCCGCTTTGGTCAGCTCGTGGTCGTAGGTGACGAAGTCCGTCAGCTCGGTCCGGAACGGGTCCGCGGTGGCCAGATGGATGGCATCGAGGGAACCGAGCCGGGGCACGCGGTAAGCCATCGCCCGATCCAGGACAGTGCTGGTGAGATCGACCAGGTGGAGGCCCCGCAACGCCTGCCCGGCGAGGTAGGGCACCCGCTGGTGATCGGTACCGGCGCGCAGCAGCGTGCGGGTGATCTCCAGCTGGGCCAGTTCGCTCGTCACCAGCTCGGTGTCCTCCGGGAAGGCTTGGCGCCAAGCCCGGAGTGCCTCGGTCTCCGGCTCGGGCTTGATGAACTTCAGCAGGGTGCAGGCATCGAAATAGATCACCGACTGCGTTCCTTCTCCCGGTCGGCGATGAGGAGGTCTGCCAGGCTCTCGACACTGGGGGCGAGGTCGGGGATCAGCTCCGGCATACCACGCTCGGCGGGGGGCCGGACCGTGCCGGCTGCGATCATCTGCTGGAGGGTATCGGGGTGCTCGGCTTCCGGGACCATCCGCAGCACCGGCCTGCCGCGGTCGGTGACGACGAGTGACACTCCGGCGCGGACTCGCGCGACCGCCCTGGACGGGTTCTGGTTGAGTTCTCGCAGGCCGATGGTCTCCATCCAGCCAATGTACCTACCTGAAGTAGTTACATCAAGCGGGTGGACCCGCTTGACCCGGCTGTCCACGCGGGGCAGGTCCGCGGTCCGCGGCGACGCCGAGATTCCCGGCGCTTCCGGCGTCCGGCCAGCGCGGTGACGTTGACGGGGGACTCCGCCGAGCCGACTGTTGTCGGCTGGCAATGGCCTGGCAGGACCACCATCTGCACAGCTTCACCATTTGGCGTCGCGGCGAAACGGGACGTGCGCCGGGAGACAACAGCAGGCCACCGGATCTGAAGGAGAGAACACGGCTGCAGGGGCATGGTACGCCGGGATGGCCCGCGGCGACGCTGTCGTATCAAGTCCACATACTCACGTGATACGCGGAAGAAGTGCGGAGTGTCGTCACTGCCGGGCGGTGCGGCCGACAAGCTCGGCAACCGCTACGAGGGCTGGTGGACGTTGTACCGCTTTGCCGACGTCCTCTTCGGACGTGCCTCACTCCTGCGGCTCGAGCCGCCCGGAGGCCAGGGCGTCGGCGTCGAGTTCTGGGTCGATGAGCCCCGTGGGCGGTTTCAGCACGCAAGATCGTCCGTGCGTCGAGTTGACAGAAGACTTCCTCTGGTTCCTCGTAGATCGCCCACTCGTCCGAGCTATTGAGGAACGTCCTCAGCTCGTCCAACAGCGCGGCTGCGTCGTCCCGTACGGGTTCGCCCATATGATTGGCTTCCGGGTTTGGGCAGCGGTCATGCCAGATTTGGACAGCCGCATCCAATTCGTCGAGAGCACGCTGGGCCGAGAACCCCTGCAACTGCAGCCGCTCCCGGAGCTGATCCACCCGCGAGACGTAGCCATACCGGTCGCCTTAATCCCGGAGTTCTGTCTCAGTGAAGAGCGCGGCCAGGTCTGGCAGGTGACTCAGCCCGCAGGCCAGCAGCAGACGCTCGCCGATCTCCATGAAGCTGTAGGCAGGCATGACGACATACTTCCGCAGGGTTCTGCCCGCCGGAAGACTGCGGTGAGCAGCCGGGCTATAAGCGTCTCCGGGAGTTTCTCGCCGATCCTGGTGACGACGTTGGCGATCACCTCCACCGAGCGGATCGCCTCGATCAATGGCGACCTCAGCGCCGTCCCCGACGTGATTGTGGTGACGACCTTTGACCCCACCCCAGCGCAACGGGTCCATCAACGGCTGTAGTGGTATCGGCACGCGGCGATCCTGGTCTCGTCCGCCACGATCCGGTACACCAGCCGGTGCTCATCGGTGATGCGGCGCGACCTGTAGCCCTGAAATGCGTGCCGCAGGGCCTCTGGCTTTCCGATCCCCTCGTTGCCGTTGCCGACGATGTCCTGGATGAGCGCGTTGATCCGGCGCAGCACCCTGCGATCCTGCACCTGCCACCACAGGTAGTCGCCAGATCCCGGCGCAGCGGCCTGCTACTGGCCGACCTCACCGACATCGCGCGGACACCGTGTGATGTCGAGGTCGGCTATGCCGGTGCTGCCACCGGGAACCCGAGGTCTACCGCCGCTTTGGTCAGCTCGTGGTCGTAGGTGACGAAGTGCGTTCCTTCTCCCGGTCGGCGATGAGGAGGTCTGCCAGGCTTTCGACACTCGGTGCGAGGTCGAGATGATCCTCGTGACCACGCGGTGGCATCTCCGTAGCTGTAGACGTATTGTATACGCGTGAACGCATCCGAACCGGGACCGAGCGTCGTCATGCAGGCGCGCGTACCGGCTGACCTGGCCCGCGAGCTGCTTGAACAAGACGGACCTGCACTGGGGCTGGATGGCATGTCGGAGATCGTCCGAGAGGCGCTGCGACTGCTGCACCGGCACGCCCGCGAACATCGCGCCGCTGTTGAGCTGGCGGCCTTCTACCCCGGTGGCGTCGCCCCCCCGCCGACCGGCGTGACCGCCGACGATGTCTGACGCGGCATTGCAGCCGCTGCGCGGCGAGGTGTGGGATGCCCGGCTCCCCGTTGTCGGCCGGCACCAGGCCGTCGTGCTCACGGTGAACCCGCTCATTCCCCGGCTCTCCGCCATCACCGTGGCCATCGTCACCGGCACGGCCGGTCCCTCTAGCACCCACGTCAGGCTGGAGGCCGACACCGGCCTCACGCGCTACCCAGAGTCTTACGTGAACGCCACCGACCTGCACACGCTGAGCCGGACCCGGCTGCAGCAGCGCCGCGGGAGGCTCGCCGCAGGGGAGCTGGCGCACCTGGAGGATGCGGTCCGCCTCTACCTCGGGCTGTGACTGCAGTCAGTGGATCTCATCGCGTTGCTCACCTGCAGACGCGGTCGTCGTCAGGCCCACAGTGCGCTGATCGGGAGACTGATGATGCGGTCGGCCAGCCGGGCGCTTTCTGGTCCGCTGTGCAGCACGACACCCAGTACGAAGCGGGTGCCGAGCCGGTCGCGTAGCGAGACCAGGTTGCGTACCGCTGCCGGTGCGGCGCCGGGGCCGGCTTTGATCTCGAGGGCCGCGATCCGGCCGTCAGGGCCCTCGACGATGATGTCGATCTCTGTGGTGTCCCGGTCGCGGTAGTGGGCGAGTTCCGGTGGATCCGGTGCCGAGCCGGCCTGGCGCAGGAGCTCGGTCAGCACGAAGCCTTCGATGATCGGGCCGTCGGCGCCGCGGGCGACCTCGGGTCGCAGTAGCGTGGCGACCTCGGCTCGGCGCAGGTAGCCGGCCAGTCCCGGATCCGTCAGGTACACCTTGGGGGCTCGGATCTCGCGCTGGCTGAGGTTGGCGGCCCAGGCGGGGATCCGCACGATGAGGAACAGCGCCTCCAGGGTGTCCAGGTAGCGCAGCACGCTGGTCCGCGGCAGCTGGGCGTCGGCCGCGAGGTCGCTGACGTTGAGTATCCCGGCGTGCCGAGCGGCGATGAGCCGCAGCAGGCGGGGCAGGTCTGCGGTCCGCGGCGACGCGGAGATTCCCGGCGCTTCCCGCTCGATCACCGTCTGGGCATAGGCGTTGAACCACGCCCGGCGGCGCGGTCCCTCGCGGGCCAGCGCTTCGGGATAGCCGCCGGCCAGTGCCCGTTCCAGGTAGCTGCGCTTGTCCAGCGCACTGATCCAGTCGGTGGTCAGGTCGGCATCGAGCAGCCGGCTGAGGAAGGTCACCGGCCGGTGCTCGATCTCGCCCTGGCTCAATGGCCACAAGGTGTGCCGCTCGATCCGCCCGGCGAGCGTCTCCGACACCGCCCGGTTGGCGCTGAGCTGCGAGGAGCCGGTGATCAGGAAACGGCCCGGTCGCTGTTGGCGATCGACGCTGGATTTGATCGCCAACAGCAGGTCGGGCGCTCGCTGGATCTCGTCGATGACGAACAGTCCCGGTCGACCCTCGATGAACCCGTGCGGATCGCCCGTCGCCAACGCGCGTACGTCGGCGTCGTCCAGCGACGCGTAGGTGGCGTCCGGCCGCTCGGCGACGATCTGCCGCACCAGCGTCGACTTACCGGCCTGGCGCGGCCCCACCACGCCGACGACCCGGGTGTCGAGCAACGCCGTGGTGACATTGCCGAGCAGATGACGCGGAACAACCGGGAGTGACGTCACCTGGCCATTCTGCCACAGGACACCCGCGACACGGACGATCCGCGATGACTCTGTGGACGATCCGCGACACGGGAGCGGACGATGCGCGGGCATCGTTGACCTGAGCATTCAAGATCAAATTAAGTGTGGAGCTGCTATGCCTGACCCTGATCGTAGAGTGGATCAAGGCGGCGCGGCTGGTACCGGTCGTCCGCAGTCGCCTACTGCCGGTCAAGAAGGCAGCTGCGCTGTTCGACTGCCCGGCGGAGCTGCGGCTGGCACTGTCGGAGGCGTTCGGGGTGGCTCGGCCTCGCGTTCCTGCCCTCGAGATGGGGTGAGTTGTTCCTGCGCCCGGAGTTCGTCAGCGACGCCGACGCGCTGCTGGCCGCGACGGCGCGGGTCGGCTTGGACGACGACCGACGTCCGGTGCACGCTGGCCTGTTTAGGGCGCGGTGACGCTGACGGGGGACTCCGCCGAGCCGACTGTTGTCGGCTGGCAATGGCCTGGCAGGACCACCACCTGCACAGCTTCACCATTTGAAGTCGCGGCGAAACGGGACGTGCTCCGGGAGACAACGGCAGGCCACCGGATCTGATTCGGGGAGGAGAGGGCACGGCTGCAGGCCCGGCACGGCACGACGGGGATGGCCCGCGGTGACGCTGTCGTATCGAGACCGCATACTCACGTGGTACTCGGTAAGGAGAGCGGGTGTCGTCACTGCCGGGCGGTGCGGCCGACAAGCTCGGCAACCGCTACGAGGGCTGGTGGACGCTGTACCGCCTTGCCGACGTCCTCCTCGGGCGCGCCTCACGCCTGCGGCTCGAGCCGCCCGGGAGCCAGGGCGTCGGCGTCGAGTTCTGGGTCGATGAGCGTAGCGGGCGGTGGTGTGAGCAGGTCAAGGATGCGTCCGCTAAGGGAAGTTGGTCCCTGCGGCGCCTCACCAGCGAGGGGGTTCTGCCCTCGCTAACCAGCCACCTCGCGGCCGGACACTACGTCCGCCTCGTGCTGTCCACGCCGGCGCCGGACCTTGTGAACCTCTCCGACCGGGCCCGGGCCACAGACACCTTCGACGAGTACTGCGAGATTCTCACCGAGAACCAGCGGCCGGGCTTCGAAAGGCTCGCCACGACCTGGGACATCACCAAGACGATGGCATGGACATATCTCAAGCGTGTACGTGTCGAGCACCACCCGCCAGAGAACCTCCGCCGCCTCGTGTACCTCACTTACGAGCGGCTCGTGCAGGGCGACCCGGAAGTGGTCGTAAACGAACTCCGCAGCTGGCTGGACGACATGCTCCACCAGACCCTCACCGCGCCGATGGTTTGGGCGCACCTGTCCAAGAAGGGATTCGCCCGACGACTCCTCGCTGGCGACCCGGCCACGGTGGACGCCCTCACGGCAACCGTGGAGCGGCACCATCGCCGCATCGACGCGGCGCGCCCTGCCATGGAGGCGGTCGTGCAGCCGCATGTGATTCAACTGGTGGAGCGGCTGTCCGCTCCGGATGCCCGGCAGGTGGTGGTGCTTCACGGCCGAGCTGGGGCGGGGAAGTCGACCATCGCCGCGGACGCCTTGCAGATCCTCACAACGAGGGGTTGGTTCGCGGGCGTTGTCCGGATGGACGCGGCCAATCCGGGGACGCAAACCGCTGCAGCGCTGGGACGCTCATTCGAGCTTCCGGGATCACCCGCAGTGTTGCTCGACGGTGTCGCCGACGGTTCCCCCGGCGTCCTGCTCGTCGACCAGCTCGACGCGGTCAGCACCTACAGCGGCCGCATGCCGGATTCCTACGACGCGGTCGCGGAACTACTCGATCAGACCACGTCGATGCCGAATCTCAAGGTGCTGCTCGTCGTGCGGACCGTCGACCTGACGGCCGACCCGCGGATGCGGTCTCTGCTGTCCGACGAGACGCGCGTCGATACGCTCACGGTCGGGGACCTAGAGCCCGCCGACGTCCGGGCCGCACTGGAGAAATCCGGCGTCGACACCGCGGCACTCGCCGAAACCACCCTGCAGTTGCTACGGGTGCCCCTACACCTATCGGTTTTCAGCCGACTGTCGTCCGACAGCCAGCGCACTACTTACCGCACACTGTCGGACCTCTACGAGCAGTTCACCGCCGAGGTGCACCGCGACGTCGAGCGTCGGATCGGCCAGCTCGACTGGCGCACGATCAGCCAGACGCTCGTGCGGTACATGAGCGACCACGAGAGGCTGCAAGCCCCGGCCGCGCTGCTGGATTCGGTGTCGATGAGTGTCGCCGCCCTTCATTCCCACGGGATACTCGTCAATGATGGCAGCGGCGTCGGGTTCTTCCACGAGACCTACTTCGACTTCCTGTTCGCACGTACGTTCGTCGCCGAGGGGCGAGACCTGCATGATTTTCTCGTCGCCTCGGGCCAGCACTTGTTTCGGCGGGCGCAGGCTCGACAGGTGCTCGAATACCTCGCCGCCAACGACCGCGACGCCTTCCGCGACACCGTGGTTCGGCTGCTGACAAGCAACGCCGTCCGGACCCACCTGCAGGCCGTGGTCGTCATGGTGCTGCGGCAGATCGACGCCGATGAGGAAGACTGGCGGGCGATCGAGCCGCTGGCGTTCGGTGACAACGCCCGCGGGCAGCGCGTTGTCGCACTGCTTTCCTCACCGCACTGGTTCGACGCTGCCGACACTGCCGGGCGGTGGGAAACACTGCTGGCCGACCCGTTGACGGTGGACGCAGCCGCACACCAGCTCGTGATCGCCGCCCGGCAGCGCGGCGAACGGGTGGCCACGCTCGTCCGCCCACATGTCGGTACGTCGGACGAATGGCGGCTTCGCCTGCGTGCCCTCGTGCAGTGGTCGCTGGGACCCGCACTGGTCGACCTCGCGGTGGAGCTGATGGACCGCGGCGACCTCGACGACGCCTGCGGGCCGATCGCGGTCAACAGCGACTTCTGGTTGATCATCTACGGCCTCCGCGACGAGGACCCGGCAGGCGCCGCGCGGTTGATCGGCGCGCACCTCCGTCGTTCGCTGGCACGTGCTGGCGCGGAGGGTAGCGGTGACCCGTTCGCCTCCGGGCACCTCAGCACACACTCGGTCGGAGGGAACTCGACGATCAGCAAGGTCGCGGCAGCGGCGCCAGCAGCATTCGTCAACGAGGTCTTGCCGTTCGTCGTCCGCGTCGCGGGCGCCGCTGCTTCCACGACAGATCCAGACGCGCTCCGGAGTGCCCGCTGGGGGTGGCGGTGTGTCGGTGGCCACCATGGGATCGACGGCGCGGTGTTCGCAGTCGTCGAGGAGGCCCTGCGTCTGCTCGCGAAGGACCGGCCGGAGGAGGCCCTTGCGCTGGTATCGCCACTCGCCGTTAGCGACGTGCGTGAGCTGCGGTTCCTGGCTTGCCGTGTGCTGGCAGCCGCAGCATCCGGTGACGAGGCCGTCGACTGGTTGCTCTCCGACGAGCACAACCTCGACCTTGGCTGGGCGGACAGCCGGCGCTGGGCCTCACGGGAGCTCATCGAGGTCGCCACACGGAACTGCGATGACGAGCACCTGAACGCGCTTACCAGGCGGATCCTTGACCATTACCCGGTGTGGGAGACCACCGTTGAGAACCGGCAGCTGCGTGGTCGCGCCCAGTATGAGCTGTTGACGGCGGTCGAGGCCGCACGTCGCTGCGCCGTGGTCGTTCTGCGGATCGGCGAGCTGGAGAGGAAATTCGCGGGCTTTCTGCCCATGGCACCGCAGGCTGTGAAGTTTCATCAAGTGGGGCCACCGATTCCCACCATTGCAGCGGAGTTCCTTACCGACGAGGACTGGATCCGAGCGATCCAGAAGTACCGCAGCAACAAGACCGAGTGGTCCGGTGATCTGCCGGTCGGTGGTGCGAGGCAGCTCGCGGAGCTACTCGGCTCTCGGGCCAAGGAAGAGCCCGAACGCTTCACGCGGCTGGCGCTGACGTTCGACGCCGATACGCCCCCAGTGCATCTAAGCCAGGTGATAGGAGCGGTCGCGGGCACAGTCCCCGTCCCGCTGCTCGCCGAACTCTGCCGCCACGCCCGCGACGTCGCGGGACAGGAAGTGGGCCAGGCGCTCTGTGCCGCGATCGAGGCGGTTGGCGCCGACGCGGACGACACGCTGCTACGCCTGCTCGAGGAGTGTGCCACCGACGAGGACCCCGACCACGAGGGGGCGCGTACGCTGGCCGATTCGGAACAGTTCCACTACCGAGGTGACCTGCTCACCGCTGGGCTGAACTGCACCCGGGGCGCTGCGGCTAAAACGGTCGCCCAGCTACTGTTCACCGAGCCCAAGTACGCCCAACGCCTGACACCCACCGTCACCGCGCTCGCGACGGACCCAATCCTCGCGGTGCGGACGTGGGCGGCCGAAGCCGTGGTGGCGCTGATGAACTCCCGGCCCGAAGTCGCGCTGGGAATCGCGGGCGATCTGTTCGGCGACGCACCGGTAGCCCTGTTCGACTCGGTCACGGTTTGCCGTCTGCTGCGTGTTGCCCTGCTCCGGGACCCGGAGAGGTTCGCTCCCCACCTGTGCCGCGCACTCGATAGGACCGACAGTGTCGCTGAGCGTGCCGGATCGATCTGGGCCGTCGCGTTTATCCACGACTCGCTCGGCGACTCGGTGCCCACGGACCTGGCCGGCTTGAGCACGGCCGCCCGGCGGGGCGTGGCCGCCGCGTTTGCCACCGACCCAACGGTCGCGCCTGCGCAGTTGATCCGCTTGTTCGACGACGAGGACCCGACCGTGCGGACGGCTGCGGCCTACGCGGTACGAGCGCTCAACGATGCCGATGTGGCAACTGCGGAGATGCTCGTAGCGTCGTTTACGGCGAGTGCCGCATACGAGGCGCATTTCGACCAGCTGTTCCTTGCCCTCGGCGACAGCACGCGGCTGCTGCCCGAGGCGTCGATAACGGCCTGCGAGCGGGCCGTCGAGATTGCCGGCCACCAGCTGGGCGATATCCGAACCCACCACGCTGCTACTAGCAACAACATCGTCGCAGTCGTGCTGCGGCTGTACCGACAGGGTGACAAGTCGATGCGCGTGCGATGCCTCGACGTCATCGACAGGCTATCCGAGGTCGGCGCCTACGGCCTCGAAAAAGCCATTGCAACCGAGCGGTGATCTCCAGAAGACCGATGCGGCGGCGCCGCAGTGCGACGCCCCGGGGGACAGCCCTGACGAGGCCGTTCCTCTGCTGGAGCATGTCCCAGTCCGAAGGAGCCATGGCCATGCTCGACGTGCACAGCTTCACAACGCACGTGCCCGTCACTCGAAAGCCCCCAAGATCGTCGTTACAATCGCAGTAATCCCACTCCAGTCCTGGCTAGCCCGCGCAGCTGGGTCCTGCCGTGCAACCTTGGCCTTCTTCCGGAACGCATCATGGATCCGACTCTTCTGTTGCTTGGCGATTGAGCCCTGGTAGCTTCGCTGTCCCTCGACGTAGCCCGTCCACTGCACGGGCACCAGAGCACCGTCCAGGGTGAGCAGTTCTCGACCCAGGTACATCTCCAGCGATCCAGCCATGCCGTTGACATCCATCAGTACGGGCTCGCTGGACTGCGGACCGCGCGTCGGGTAGCTCGTCAGTAGCGGCAGGTCGGGGTAGTGCAGGATTCTGTACCCATCCGGCACACCCTCGCGCTATGAACGACCGCACCAGCTTGGCCAGGTTTCCGACGCCACCCTCAGCCTTGCCGCCGAAGTCCATGAAGCGCAGGAAGCCGACCAGGTGCGGGTGGGTGACACGTATTGCCTCCGTGAGCAGCTTCGAGTCGCTGGAGCCCTCCGTCAACACGACCAGCGGGGCATCCCACGCCAGATTCTCACGGCGCTCCTCACACGCCCGATCGGTGATCGGGGTTCCTCGGTCAAGGAATCGGCGGGAGACCAGCTCGTCCAGGTGATACCGCACCGGCAGCCCTTGGTCATCGACCACATCCAGTGCCAGGCGCAAGATCTGGCCCGCTCTGGTGTCGCCGAGTGCGACATGAGAGCTGTCCGCAGCCGCTCCGGCAGCTCTGGTGTCGCACTCGGCGCATGCAGGGCTGCCGCTGCGAGGTAGGGGTGATCACGACCAGCAGCAACACGCATTTCATCCCTCAGGGCGGAGCGCAGCGCCCACGGCGTTGGTCCGGAACGGGTCCGCTGTGGCCAGATGGTGGCATCGAGGGGGTCGAGCCGGGGTACGCGGTAAGCCATCGCCCGATCCAGCACGGTACTGGTGAGATCCACCAGGTAGAGGCCCGCAGCGCCTGTCCGGCGAGGTAGGCGCACGGCCGGTCCCGCTAGCACCCACGTCAGGCTGAACGCCGGTCTCACGCGCTACCCACAGTCTTACGTGAACGCCACCGACCTGCAGATGTCCACGACGGAGTGCGGCTGCCCGCCAGAGACCGACCTGCTCCTGCTGAGCGTAGGAGAGACGCCGGAGCGCTGGCGGTCGACGTCGGGCGGACTGGCTGGGGGACTAGCCTGCCGCGGTGTCCAAACGCACGCGCCGCACGAAGCCCGTCCGCCCGGCCACCCGCAAGCAGGCCAGGCCGACCCCGCCGCAGCGGCGGTCCGGCCGCGACGAGTTCGACTTGATGCGCAACGTCGCCACTGCGCTGGCCGACGAGCACCCGCTCGCCCTGCTCGGGCTGGTCAGCACGTTGCTGGCCGCGTTCGACCCCCGCCGCCGCGGCCCGTTCGATCCGGAGCCGGAGTCCGAGCTGCCGTCGCGCGACGAGCTCGTGCAGAGCTTCCTCGACGTCGACCTGCTCGAGACGTCGGCGCTGCTGGCCGTGATAGCCGCGTTCTCCGGCGACGACATGCTGCGCCACAGGATTCGCCACGAGATCTCGTCCCGCGCCGACGCCCTCCCGCACCGGCTCGCCGACCTCACCGACACCGTGCCCGCGGATCGGGTGTTCGAGGCCGTGCACGTACTGCGAGACGGCGACAACATCATGATCGGTGCGCGGCTGCCGGGTGGCCATGAGATCACCGCGGTGGTCTATATCGACCACAATATGGGCACGCTGGTCAAAGACGCATTCGTGCTGCCGGGACCGGTCGACGAGGTGGTCAGGCAGATGCTCGCCATCACCGACGACCCGGACACCGAGGCTCGTGAACTCGACGCCGCCGACGCCCGGACCCGGATCACCGAGGCGATCAAGATCGGCTCGATCAGTTTCCCGCCGATGGAGTCCGACACCTGGCCGGCTTGCCGACCGCTCATCGAGTGGCTGACGGCCATGCTCCCCGCGGGAGGAACCGGCTACCAGCGACCCGAGTGGGACGACACCGCACAGGCCGAGCTGGCCCGACGGTTCCTCGCCTCCCCGTTCGGGGCAGGGTTCGACGACGCCGACCACCGGAGCCTGCTCGAGTCGCTGTTGTGGTTCGGCACCGGCTATGGACCGGGTGACCCATTGCGCTGGAGCCCCACGGCCGTGGAGATCCTGCTCAGCGACTGGATTCCCCGCAAGATCGTCGCTGAAGTCGGCTACCTGGCCAAGGCGCCCGACCTGCTGCGGGCGTTCATCCGGTTCTGTCACGGTGAGCGCGGCATCCGGGCCGAACTCACGACCCAGACCCTCGGCGCCGTCGACGAGTACGAACCGGGCTACCAGAAGCTGATCCGCTCGCCACGACCGCAAGGCCCGGCCGCGCTACTGGCCGCAATGGGACTCGACGCCCCGGACGGTGTCATCTCGGTCGGTATACGGCCGCACGGTGTTGCACAGCGGTGACGGTGACCGTCCGGATCTCCTCGTTGATCTCGTAAAGGACCCGGAAGCTGCCCCGCCGCGCACTGTGTGTGCCCTTCAGCGGCGGGGACAGGGGCTTGCCGACCCGAAACGGTTCACGGCACAGGAGGCCGCGGACGAACTCGTAGACCGCCCAGACGACCCGCTCACCCACGCCGCGAGGTGGCGCCGCGCTCGGGCAGCGCAGCGCTGCCGAGGTGATGACGAGTTCGTAGGGCTCGTCGATCACCGGTGGCGAGTGGCCATTGCGGCGTCTAGTTCCTCGATCCCGTGCACCCGACCGGCAGCGAGATCATCCTGGCTGTCGCGCAGCTGGCGGACCAGGTCCTGGTCGGCCAGCACAGCCAGGGTCTCCTCGAGCGACTCCAGGTCGTCGGGGGAGAGAATCACCGCGGCCGGACGACCATTGCGGGTCACCACTACGCGGTCATGGGTGGCGACGAGGTCGCTGACGACCTCGT
>JBOHGE010000027.1:0-77272 GCA_050700055.1 Pseudonocardiaceae bacterium | reverse complement strand
CAACGTCTCCATTCGGGACTTGACTACAAGACCCCACGCGAGGTCCGCGACGAGTACCTGAACCGGCAATACGCAGCCTGAAATAACCACCAAGAAAGCTGTCCGGAAAACGCAGGGCCCATCAACCCCCGGCGGTTGCCAGTCGCCGTGTCCGACCTTTGCCGTGAACTCAACAGGTGGTGAGCTCGACACCTCGTTGGGGGAGAATAGGTATGGGCACGCCACCGTGAAGGTGACGACGGTTCCTCCGGGGGTTGTATATGTCTTTGATACCAGACAGTGCGCGCACCGTTTCCGATGTGCACGTCGGAAATGACAACAGCGCTCGACATGGCCAGAACTCCTCATCCTAGTTCCCGCTGACACTCAATTTTTTGGGAAGCCGTGTTCGGCGGCTCATTGGTGTACGTACTGCTTCGCCTGTCTATCGGCTTGGAGGACGTGGCGGGTCTGTGGGCGGATCTCGCGCGGGCGCTTCAGCTTTCGGCGACCCCCCAGACGACGTAGCCAGCGGTGAGGAAGAACGCCGCCGACACGTAGCTCGCGTAGGCGGTGGACGAGGTCGCCGACTGCTTGACGCGGTCGACGACGGTGGAGACGGTCTGCACGGTTTGGTCGGACACCACTCCCTTGGCCACGAGGCCGTTGGCGATGTTGGCGCGCTGGCCCAGGCTGCCCGTGCCCGCATCGATGATGGCCCCCTGCACTGCTCCCTGCAGGGCGGCCGCGGCCAATCCCTGGTACCAGGACCGGTGCTGGGCGACATTGGTCAGAACCGCGGTGACGTCGCCCTGGACAGCGCTTGCCACCGCGCCGGCCATCGCCTTGGCGCCGATACTGGCCAGGGTGCCGCTGGTGCCGTTCAGTCCGACGGTCAGGCTCTCGCCGAGGAGGCCACCGGCGCCGCCGATCACACCATTGACGGCGCCGCTCGCGGCGCCGATGCCGACGGTTTCGAAGAAACCCTTGGCGGTGAAGTCCCGGCCATGCTCGATGTCGTACTGCACACCGCTGATGCCGGTGGAGATCAGCGTCGAACTCGCGACGTTGTAACCGATGCCGGTCGCGGTGCTACCCCATCCGGAGGCCGCCGTGGTCCCCGCCGCCGATGCTCCGGCGGTGACCTCGGCCGCCACCGCGCCGCCCTCCGCCGCCGCGGCGCCCGCCTCGACCCCGGCTGCGGCGGCCGCCTCACCGGCCTCCGCAGCGCCGGCCAGCGCCGCGTCGATGCCGGCCGCAGCCACATCGGAGGCGCCGCCGGTCGCGAGGCTGAGCGCGAGCCCGGCCCCGGCGATGGCGACCATGGCGACCCCGATGCCAATCTGCGCCCAGAGTGAGATCTCCCCGGTGGGGTCGGTCACGACCAGGGGGTTGTTGCCGGCGAAAACGTAGGGACTGGGGAACTGGTTGGCCGGGTCGGGTGAGAGGAACCGGGACAGCACCGGGTCATACATCCTCGTACGGAAGTTGTACAGGCCGATCTCGGCGTCCCATTCCTGTCCCTGGTACAGGTAGGCGAAATCGATGGGCGCCGCGCCGTCGTTCGTCACCCGCTGCCCGAACGGCAGGTACGCGTTGCACGCCAGGGCCGAGTCGGCGTCGACCAGCGCCCACGGGCTGCCGGTGAGATCACCGAGCGGATAGACGTACTTGCCCTGTTCGGCACAGGTGGCGAGCAGCCCTGCAGGACCCTGGATCAGTACCGACCAGCGACTGCCCCGCCGGCGCGCGACGGGGACCTGGCCGGCGCCGCTGAAATACACCACGTTGTCGCCGCCACGCCGCTGTTGTTTGAGGACGCGTTGTTGGGTGGCCCCATAAGCCAGGCGAATCGCCGCGGTGTCCATGCTGATCGACGTGGTCAGCGCCGTGGTGGGGGCATAGGTCAACCGCCGGCCCATGCCCTCCCGCAGTTGCCCGCGCGCGTTGTAGGTGATCACCGACGCCTTCTCGTTGACGGTTACCTTGTCGAGCCGGTCGCTGCCTGCGGTGCAGGACAGCCGCACCTTGTCGGTGTCCTGGTCGTAGGCCCAGATATTGCCGTTGGGGTCGTACTGGCCGATGGTCAGGCCTGGTTGTCCTTCGGCGCTGCACAGCCGGCGCTGCTGGTCATAGCCGTATCGGAAGGTCCGCGTATTCCACGATGGCACGGCGGGGAAGGCGAAATCGGCGCTCAGCGTGCTGACGGCCCCGTCGGCCTCGTAGGCATAGGCGAGACCGAGCTGGTTGGTGTTGTCCCGGGAGCAGGTCGTCATCGACAGCGGCCATCCCGGGGACGCATAGGAAATCGCTCGCGTCCAGGCACCCGCGCCGAGAGTCTCGGTGTCGATATCGCCGTCGGCGGTGTAACGGTAGGAGCCGATATCGGCGTTGCCTGGCGCGGTCCCCACGCCGACGACGCGGCCCTGGTCGTCGTGGTCGTAACAGATCGACGCGATCGGGGCACCGGTCGGCAGGTCCACCTGGATGACTTCGCCCAGCGCGTTGTAGTGGTACCCGACCGTGCCGTCCGCAGGCTCGACGCCGTCCAGCCCCATCCGCACGCCGATCATGCGGCCCGACGAGTCGTAGCGGAAGGCTTCGGTCACCGTGACCGCGCCGGCGTCGTTGTCGTCCGGCGGGGCCGGGTTGTGGGTCACGGTCGTGGACTTGTTGCCGATCAGCGTGGGATCCGAGCCGTCGCCGTCATACCCGGTGGTGATGGCGACAGTCATCCCGGACGACGGATAGCCGGGGTCGTTGGCCTGCTTCGACAGTGCCGCGCGGTCCCATGCCTGGCCCACCGTGCCCTGTTCGATGAGGCGCCCGAGCGCGTCGTACCGGTAGTAGATGAACCAGGTTTCATCCTGGTCGAGGGCCGGCTGGACGAAGCGGAGCCGGCCAGCGTAGTCGTGGACGAGTTCGGTCGTCCCGCGGTCCGGATCGGTGAGGCTGACCGGCTGCCGCTGGCTGTCGGCCGTGGAGATGCGCCGGTATGCCTCCTTGTTCTGCTGCGGGCCATCGGTCGTGAAGTTCGGCAGTTCGGTGCTCAGCGTCGCGGTCGGGCCTTGGGACGGGCAGGCATAGACGCGGTTTGCCGCGCTGCTGGACACCAGCTTGTCGCAGGAGTCGTTGTACTGGGCCGCGACGAGCTGGCCGAGCTGGTCGGTCAGCTGGATCGACGCCGTCCGGACGGGGCTGGTCAGCGTCGCCTGGCCGTAGTCCTTGGTGGCCCCGTAGTGATACTGGAGGGTTTGCCGCTTCTTGGCGGGCACTCTCCGGTCAATGGCGAAGCGCTTGCCGGGCCGGCCGGTTTCCACGACGACACCGCGTGGCGAGTCCTCGAAGCGGCTGCCGTGGTAGGGGTAGCCCTCGTCATGGGAGCGGCGGGTCGGCGGGGTTTCCTGTCCCCGGTAGTAATTGGCGACATCCCCCGTCATCTCGCCGGTGGTGGGCAGGTTGGCCAGGAAGTCGCCGACGTCCAGGAAACTGGTGCTGTACTGGAGGGTGGCGGCGGCGGTACCGAGGCTGCCGGGCGCGTTGCGGGTGGTGGCGACGTGGCGGCCGATCGGGTCGAACACGATGTGGTTGACGATACTGTCGTCGCCGTGGAGCTGGTGGGCCTGGCGTTGCCGGCCGGCCGCGTCGGTGTAGCAGATCCCAACCCGGACGTCCTGGACGATTGTGAGGTGGCGGAAGGTGGCGGCCCTCCCGGCCGTGATCACGATGCCCGTCCCGGCGGGCTTGGTCTTGCGGCTGAACAGGAGTTGGCCGTCGCCGAAGAACGCCACGACGCCGGCGCCGATGACCGCGAGCCAGTGTTGCGCCATGCTCGGCGGGCCGGCGAGTGCCGTCCAGTCCTGGGTGCCCTGCCGGGCCGCGTAGCGGCCGTCCCGGTACTCGATGGTCACGTCCCCGATCGCCAGCGCGACGTCCGGAACCGTGGCGCCGTGCACCTCGAAATACACGGCGTAGGGGACCGAGGGAGCCGGCGGGCGCCAGGTCAGGGTGTCGGCCGCCGCTCCGGTATGGGATAGGGCGCCGTCCTGGACGGTCCAGTTCTTGGTTAGATTGCTTGCGTCCCAACGGTTCTGCCAGGCATTGTCGTCCCGGAAGGTCTCGACAGCCCCGCCGCCGGCGGGGTGCAGCGTCAACTCCGCGTTCGGGCTGCCGGGCTCGAACCGGTCCTGTGTCGAACCCTGGCGGGAAGCAAAGCGCAGGGCCAACTCGCGGACCTGCCCGGCCGCGCCGACCGAGACCGTCGGCTGCCCCAGCCGGTCATAGCAGGTGCGGCTGGTGCGTCCGCCGGCGTCCGTGGTCGAGGTCACCAGCTGGCTGCGCCCGTCGAACGTGCGGGCGATCAGGCTGGCGACGAGGGGCATCACCACCAACTGGTTCACCAGCACTGCCTGTGTCGATGCGTTGGCGGTGGCGAGCGTGACCGTCAGCGTGCCGCCGCCTCTGCCATGTCCGGTCAGGTCGATCGGAATGGTCTGGTAGGACCACACGCCCGCCGTTTTCGGGAACCCCACGAAGATCGGGGTTTCGTCGACACCGCCGCGGGCGACCGTCACCGTCCAGCCGGATCCGGGCGTCGGCTGGAAATCGGTCGGTGTCTTGTACCAGCACCCGACCAGGTACCGACCGGTGCTGTCCGGTGGCGTCACCGTGACGCGCACCGACGCGCCGGTGTTCAACACCGCGGCCCGGACGCCGACCCGGGCGTCATCGGCGGTGTACTTGACGCCGGTGAGCGTCCAGCCGGTGCCGTCCTCATAGGGCTGAAATCCCAGATAGGCCATGCCGTCCGCGGCGGCGTTGCTGACCGTCGCGACCGGGAACTCGCCGTCGGTCGAGTACAACGTGACGCTGGGCACGTCTAGGCCGTCCCGGCTCTCTCGCTGCTGCCCGCGTGGCGTTCGCCTGGTGACCCGGCTCGTCAGCTGCCAACCTGCGGGCGCTCGATCCCCGGCCTGGTAGGTCCCGTACGGGAATTTCGGATTCTGGGAGCCGATCAGGTGAAAAGTCGCCTCGGCGGCTGGTACCCGGACGTCCTTGGCCAGCCGCGCGGGCCACCCCGTACAGGTGGTCGCCGTCACCTCGATCGGTATGCCGGTCCCGGCGCCGCGGATGTACGTCAGCGTCTCGACGGCGATGTCGGACAGGGCGTGGATGGCCGCGAGGGCGTCATACTTCTCGGCCCCCAGGATGACCTGCCGGACGAAGGTTTCCGGCGCGCCCTTCCCGCCGACCGAGTGGGTCGTGGTCGTGAACGGCCGGGTGGACAGCGGATCCTGACCCTTCGGGGCGTACGCGATTTCCTGGCAGCTGGTCAGCCCATCGCGGAAGCCGACCTGTTTTGTGACCGCGACCCAGCCGCCGCGCAGCGGAACGGGATCCGAAGCGGGGCATTGGGGATCAAGGCGGGCCTGTTGGAATACCTGGTAAAACGAGGTCGTGGATTCCTTGAGCGTACCCGCTTTGTCGTAGGTTCTGGTCTCCCAGAGCATCCCGTCCAGCATGTCGTAGCAGTTGTTCCCGGTCAGGTCCTCCAACCCGTTGAGGTAGGTGTGTACGATCTGGCCATAGACGGGTTTTCCGGGATCCGGGGAGCCGGGATAGGTGGTCGTCTGATAATACTTCGCCACCCGGCCGCTGGCATCGCAGGCCGCCTTTTCGGGGTCGGGGACGAAGGTCGTCGTGGTGATTTCCCGGAACCCATTGTCCATCGTCACGCTGCTGACGGCGTAGTGGGTGATCGGTTCGGTGACGGACCGGTCGGTGCAGTGGTTGAGGAACACACTGTCGGCCGCATTGAAGCCGCTCGCCGCGCGCGGATACGACACGAAGACACCGGGACCGGCGGGCGACACGCCCGGTTGCGCGAGGTCGCCACCGAAACCGGGCACGGCGATCTTCTGGTCGGCGAATGCGCCACTGTGGTAAACCCGGCCGTCGGCCAACACGGTCGCCGCGACCTGCCGTATTCTTCCGCCGTCGCCGGACTGCCCGAAGGCGAGGAATTCGGGCGCCTGATCGACGAGTGAGAGTGAGTTGAAGCGCTTGTCCCCGTCCTTCACCAGCTGTGACAGGTCGGCGAGCGCGTCGTGGCCGATCACGTCCACCCAGTCGCACGAGGTGCCCCGGAAATACAGGAACGGCCCGATGACGACATAGTCGTCGGCTCCGGCGGTCGGCCAGTTGTTTTCCGGCCGGTCGTGGTACGGAAGCGCCTGCTTGGTCTGCTTGGGGTCCGTCCAGCCGGTCCTCCGCGTGGCGTCGAAGGCCAACACCGTGGCCTCGGCCTTGCCGCTCCCGGTGGGCGGACAGTCGATCCGAATCGCGTAGTCCGGGCCGATGGCGAAGCGCTGCTCGCGGTTCTGCGGTTTCCTCAGCTGAAGATCGGTGCGCGGAGTTGCCCAGGCTGTGCCGTTGTAGCGCCAGAGGTGGCCACCGACGGCCACCATGGTGTCCTGGACGAGGATCGGGACCCAGGAGGTTTTCGGGCTGTCCATACCGAACTCGTCCGTGATGCCGCCCGGAGTGAGGACGGTCACGGTCGGGGCGTACCCAGCGTTCCACGCCGCCGCCGAGACCGTGAACGTGTGCTGTTGCTGGTTCTCCGACAGGAGGTTGCCGATGGCGACCATGCGCGCGCCGGGTACCAGCGCGACATTGCCGGCCTCCGTGCTCCGCACGTCCACGGGCGCCGGCTCGGCCGCGTTCCATTGGAGGGTCCCGTCGAGATGGTGGATAGCCAGGGAGCCTGACTTGTCGTCGACGAGTTCCAGGACGGCGTAGTACTCCTTGCCGGCGGCAATCCACGCGTATCGAGTATTTTCGATCTTGTCCCGGCTCCACGATGACGTGGTCCAGCGGAAGGTGACGACATCGTAGCCGTGGTTCCGCGAGCCGAACTTGTCGTCCATCTGGGCGACGACGAAGAACGTCGCTCCGCCGGTGAACGTGACTTTCCGGCCGGACGTGGGATAGATGATGGACGGCGTGCCCTTGGCGGTGATCCGGCCATCGATCCTCGCCGGCCGCCACTGGCCGGGCCGGGCGTTGTCCCGATCGAACACATAGCACACCTGTTCATTGCTCCGGGCGAAGTGCACGACGAAGAAGTCCTGATCAGCCAGCACATCCAGGCTCTTCAGATCGAGGCCGTCGGTGTCCAGGACGGCATCGTCCGCCGAGAGCTGCCACGACAACCACGATCCCGCCCACGTCCGCACCTGAAGGGTCAGTTTCATCCCGCCGGAGTCGTAATAGCACACCACGGCATAGTCGGGACCGAAGTAAACCCGTGGCGAACCCACCGGCTGCGGCCGCTTGACCTCCACGCTTCGATTGCATCGGACCAGTCCCTGGCGCTTGTAGGCGTAGGTCACGACACCACCCGACGGGTAAGCGACCGTCCGGAGCGCACCCGGCGATCCGTCGATGCCATTGGCGGGATGGTAGTCCAACCGCATCCCCGGCTGGGCGCGCCCGTCCTGGTCGAGAAGGGTGATCCCGGTCAGGAACCGCTTGTCGGTGTCCCCCTGGAGATTGCCCGTGTTCGCGGTGACATTGCGGAGTTCGTAGGCCATGGTGATCGTGAACAGGGCCGTATGGTCATCATCGGAAACATCACGCACGACGAGACGGTCGAGGAAGAGCGTCTCGTAGGGATCCTGGTAGGGACCGGGTTCGGAGCCGGGTTTCGCACGGTGCGGGTCGGCGTATTCCCGGGCTTCCTCGGGGTGGCCGTCGCTCCATTTTTTGTCGCCGTAGACGAGATCGATCCGACGGCCAAACATGTCGGTGACCCCGGTTAGGTAGACGGCCTTGGTGAACGGCTTTCCACCCGTCCCGACCTGCTGCTCGACCACCGGAATCAGGCCGTCGGACCCGCGCTGCCACCCGTTGTACCGGTAGCTCACGGCGTTGCCGAAGCGATCGGTCACACCGACCAGGTACCACGCGGACGCCGCCTGGACCTGTCCGTCGGTGACGGTGCTGGGGCCGTGCCACGCCGGGACCCCCGTGGCATCGGTCCACCAGACCGACCAGCCGACACCGTTGTTGACCGCCGTCCGGTATCCCTGCTCGGTGCTCGGGCCGACGCCGCCCAGCGACCAGCGGATCGCGTCCTCGGTCCGGACCACCCAGCGCTCGTACCGGGGGTAGTAAGTGATCGTCCAGAACCGGTAGTGGTCCAGTTGGTAACTCTCGCCGCCGTCGCGCACGAGCAGGTCCGCGCCGCTCACCTCCAGGACGAACAGCTGCTGAAGGTCATCATCGCGCAGCGTCCACGGGCCGCCGCCCTCGACGACCGCCGTGGCGGACAACACCAAGCCATGGTCGTGAAACGCCGTCAGGACCTCGGCGGGCACCTGTTTACCGGTGTGCAGCGAATCCTTCACCGAGGCGGAAACCCGGAATAGCACGGGTGCGACCGGTTGGCGGGTCAGGCTGTTCGGGATGCCGCTGTCATACAGAACGTAGCGGCGCGTCGCCGCGACTGGGGATCCGCCGCTCCGGGCCGCGATGTAGGTCAGGGGAAGGCTCCAGCCCAGGCCCACCACTCCGGTGGGGGAGTCCCGGTTCCACGTGGTCGCCTGCCGCGTGACGTTGCTCTGGTACTGGATGGCGAGTTCGATGTCGAGACCGGCACCCTGGTTGGCGCCTGGCAGCGTCACCAGCGTCTGGTTGAGGTTGACGTCCCCACGGAACAGGTTGACGGCGTTGGACAGGTCACCGATGCCGCCACCGTCGAACTGGAAGGTGCGGATCCGGGGGATCGATCCCGGCCCGGCTTGGGACGGTGACGCGGAGGTGGCGGTCGAGGCCATCGTGGCTCCAGTCTTCTGTCCGCCTCAACCGTGGTAGGCTAGGACGGTCAGGTTGACCCAGGAATCCCTGGGGTTCGCGGTGTGTTGGGTGTATTCGTCGTCCGTCATGCAGATGCCCGGACGCTTCAGCACGACCTTCTGGCCGGTGTGGTCCAACGACCATGAGTCCACGCCCGCGCCGATCTGGTGGATGAGAAATTCGCTGGTCTCGCCGTCCTGGTCGAACACCATCGCGAAGTCCGTCATGAATACGCCGACGGTGTCCTCGGCAAGGTTGGTGCCGAAATCGACCTCCAGGTCGGGGCGGTCCTTGTCCTGCGCGCATTTGGTCCGGTACAGGAGGTGACCTTCGCTGCTGGTGGTGGCGAGGTAGCCGCCATCGATCGTCGCCGCAGTCGAGCTGTGGCTGTGCGAGTCGGCGATGCCCACCTGGGAGGTGATCGTTCCCCTGTTTCCCTTGGGGGAAAGCCCTGCGGTCGCATTGACCCGGTGGACCCGATAGGGGGTCTCGCCATAGGAGAGGCGGAAGCCGGACAGGAAACCGGTCGCCACGGAGAAGGATGAGCCGGGCAGATCGAACAGGGAACTCTCCTGGCTGTCGGGCACCGTGTGCGCGGGATTGCCCATGCCCACCTCGTCCGTCGGCTCGCCCACCACCGCCGCACAGCACAGCACGACGGACGTCTGGTCGGGATCGTTCTCGACACCGGTCGCGTCCGCTATCTTGGCCGTCACGCTTGTGTAGACCACGTTGTTACCGAAATTGGAGGAGCAATTGATCACGATGTTTCTGACCAGGAATCCGGGCACTCCGTCAATATGCCGGTACGCGAAGTTAAAACCGCTGATCCCGACCGCGTACGTCTGCACGTTGCCATACGGCCCGAAGTCGAAGTCGACCGGATGCTGACCGTTGGTCGATTTGCGGAGGAACTTGATGGGCATGTGCGCGTCCTCAATCTCGTGTACCACTTCCGACGGCCGAGTGATCCGCGGCTGGGCCTCACTCCACTTACGTGACGTTAGAGTGAGGCCCAGTTGATCGCGGCATGCGATCGACTCTGGCATCGAGTATCCGGAGGATGATCTCAACCCTTGTTTATCGAGACGTCGCAGTCACTGGAGTGCAGGAAGTGTACGTGCATATTCTTGCTGTCGCCGTTCAGCGTGAACTCGGCCGTGGTGCCCTCGTCGTCACTGCTGTACGAACAGTAGAAGTTGTCTTTGCATGACCAGGTGGCGCCATCCGGCGTCGTGAACTGAACCCACCAGTAGTCATACGGGCTGGCAAATCCCGTGATGAATACGACCTCGAACGGTTTAGCGGTCTCGCCGTTGGAGAGGGTGGGATACGTCTGTGTTTCGCCTTCGCCCTTAACATTCCCGCGGAGATGTCGAATGGTGACATCCTTGATCGCCTGCCCCCACTGGTTGATGAGAGCTGCCTTCGCATTGTGGCGGGTCTGGCGCGCATTTTCCTGTTCCGTACTCGTGTCGTCCCCGCCCTGGTCCGTTTGCTTGGCCATTTCGATCCTCCAATGAGGCTTATTCACGGTCATGATCGTCCGGTACCCGGGTCGCCGTCACCGCTGGTCGGATCTTGATCTATTTCGTATTGATGATCTTGCGAATAACCCTCCATGTTCCCCATCGCGGTGAGGTGCCCTTGTGATCATCTACACAACTCACAAGAATAGACGAGAAAACACTCGGATCAAACTGGCTGACGGTACGAGTATTCGCGGCACGGCGAGGGTGGATGAGGAGCCACGCCATGGTCAGCGGCCAAGAAACACCGCACACCAGTCAGAGTTCGCCATGGTGCCTGGACGGCCCTGTTCTCCCGAGCGTGTCCCCAGCCGCCAGGTAGCGATGGGTAGCTGTAAGACCAGCCGGCACGCCACCTGCTCTCAGTACTGATCATGTGAGACGGAGAGCGGGAAAAACCGTGGGAGGCGCGGTTGGTCAGGAACAGCGGGGCCTTCGTGGCGCTCTTGGCCGGTGGGGCCAGGATGGCGCGATGTCTGATGCCGCTCCGTTCCCGAGTCCCTATGACGGCATCACCGACCGCTACTCGCTCGCGGCCACGCTCACCTATCGAGGCCAGCATCGACTGGTCCATCGGGTCTATGAGGCTGGAACGGACTGGGGGACCGCCCTCGCCCTCAGCATCGCGACCGAACCCTTCCTTACCCGCCAGATCATCGCGCTCACCGTCAGCGAGGCGCGCAGCCGCTGTCTCACCGGGCAGGAGGACGAACTCATCGCCACAGCCGTGGCGCTGCTTGTGCAAACTGCCGAACAGACCGCCGCGTCCCTGCAGTTCGCAGAGGACCAGTCGACCACGCTCAATATCGTTCTAGATGCCTTCCGGGTCATCGGCGCGATCTGCGCATACCACACCACCGACGACAAGACCGAGCGCAAACAGTACACCGCGACCGCCCGCGGCATCGCCAAGCAGGTAGATATGATCACCAGTAACGCGTTCGGGCTTGTCGAGTTGATACACCAGCGGCTCGCTGTGGGATCAACAAGCGAGCAAGGCTCAGCTGGGGCAAGCAGTGTATAGTCCGGGGTCGCCACCGGCTCCGCCTCGTGTGCGGCGCTCGTCGACCGCCTGTTCCTACAGGGACCGGCGCCGGTTGCATTCGTGGTGGCGTTCGCGCGTGATCGGTGACGGCCGCGGGCGACCATGCCAGGCGAGTGACGTGCCCATACCGTTCGAGCGGTCGCTGAGTCTCGGACCTTGAAAGCGAGAGGTGGGCAACCACCCGGGGATTCGAATCCCTCCGCTTCCGCCACCGCTGACCAGCATAAACGTCGGGTTGATGTGACTGCTTTCTACCCGGCTTTCGTGCTTGCGGTTGCATTTTGGTGGCATTCGTGCGGCTACCTGGCTGGCGCGGTCGTGTCCGCCGCTCTAGCCACCGTCACCTCGGTGTTCCGGCGAGGCATTCTCGGCTGGCTCCCACAGGAGCCCGCCGATGCGCTGGGCAACATCCTGACGGATAGTCGTTGTGAGGTGCTGGTACTGCGCGACCATCGCTGTGTGGGACCAGTACCTCACGCCCATCACGGTGCGCTCAGCAACGCCAAACAGGAGTAGCGTCGTCGCGGCTGCGGGCTGCGCGTTCATGCAGCCGACGCTTGTCCCACAGGTCACAGGTAGGTAACAAAATGATGGTCAGCTATAGCTCGCATCGCCACTCACGGGTTATCCACAGACGGCGCCTTGGGCGGCGGAGCCGACCAGCCGGGCGTACTTGGCCAGCACGCCGCCGCGCTGCGGGCGTTGCGGGGCCTGCCACTGCCGGCGGCGGCGCTCCAGCTCGTCGGCATCGACTTGCAGGTTCAGCTCGCGGCGGTCCATGTCGAGCACGATCGGGTCGCCGTCGCGGACCAGCGCAATCGGCCCACCGTGCGTCGCCTCGGGCGCCACGTGCCCGACGCACAGCCCGGTGGTGCCCCCGGAGAAGCGCCCGTCGGTGAGCAGCAGGACGTCCTTACCCAGCCCGGCACCCTTGATCGCGCTGGTGACCGCGAGCATCTCGCGCATCCCCGGCCCGCCCTGCGGACCTTCGTAGCGGATCACCACCACGTCGCCGGGCTGCAGATCGCCGATGGCGTCCATCGCGGCCCGCTCGCCATCAAAGACACGAGCACACCCGACGAATCGCGTCGAGTCGAAGCCGGCGCTCTTGACCACTGCGCCGTCGGGAGCCAGCGAGCCGCGCAGGATGGTGATCCCACCGGTGGGGTGGATCGGGTCAGCGAGACTGTGCAGGATCTTGCCGTCCAGGTCGGGTGGGTCCAGCTCGGCGAGGTTCTCGGCGATGGTGCGCCCGGTGACGGTCAGGCAGTCGCCGTGCAGCAGCCCCGCGTCCAGCAGTGCCTTCATCACCACCGGCACGCCGCCGACCTGATCGACCGAGGCCATCACGTGCGTACCGAAGGGTTTCACGTCGGCCAGGTGCGGCACCTTGTCGCCGATGATGTTGAAGTCGTCCAGCTCCAGCGCCACCCCGGCCTCGTGGGCGATAGCCATCAGGTGCAGCACCGCGTTGGTCGAGCCGCCGAAGGCCATCACCACCGCGATCGCGTTCTCGAACGCCGGCCGGGTAAGGATCTGCCGCGCGGTGATCCCGCGTTTAATGAGGTTCACCACCGCGGATCCGCTGGCCCGGGCGAACCCGTCACGGCGGCGGTCCACCGCGGGTGGGCTGGCCGAGCCGGGTAGTGACATGCCCAACGCCTCGGCCGCACACGCCATCGTGTTGGCCGTGTACATCCCCGCGCAGGCGCCCTCACCAGGGCAGATCGCCCGCTCGATGGCGTCGACTTCGGCCCGGCTGATCAGACCGCGCACGCAGGCGCCGACCGCCTCGAAGGCGTCGATGATGGTGACCTCGCGGCCGTCCACCCGGCCGGGCAGGATCGTGCCCCCGTAGAGGAACACCGCCGCCAGATCCAGCCGGGCGGCGGCCATCAGCATCCCGGGCAGGCTCTTGTCGCAGCCGGCCAGCAGCACCGTCCCATCGAGGCGTTCGGCTTCCACCACGGTCTCCACCGAGTCGGCGATCACTTCGCGGGAAACCAGCGAGTAGTGCATCCCGACGTGGCCCATGGAGATGCCGTCGGACACCGAGATCGTGCCGAACTCCATCGGGAAACCCCCGGCGGCGTGCACGCCCTCCTTGCCGGCCTTGGCCAACCGGTCCAGCGACAGGTTGCACGGGGTGATCTCGTTCCAGGACGACGCGACGCCGATCTGCGGCTTGGCGAAGTCGTCGTCGCCCATGCCCACGGCGCGCAACATGCCACGGGCCCCGGCGCGCTCCAGGCCGTCGGTGACGTCCCGGCTACGTGGTTTGAGGTCTGGCTGGCTCATGCCGGTCTCCCTGTCCTGCTGCTGTGGCCCAGCGGCCACCTCAATAGATCATGTCATGTTGATCACGATATGTCCGCTCGACGGTACTGCCTGCCACTGAAAGCACTCACCACGAAAGTCACGTCCCGACCGCTGTAACGCCACCCGATACTGCCGCGATTAGCTTCATGAACCCCGGCGATTTCCCCCGACCGCCGGGGTTCGCTACCTCTCCGGCCTGCCCTGCACGGCCCGGAAAGCATCCAGAACAGGTCCGCTGAACAGCACGAACCGGGCCTCGCGCACGCTGGTGGGGGTGTTGGCGACGGTGGTCAGCGCGATGCGGGCGGCGTCGGCCAGCGGCCACCCGTAGCTTCCAGCCGACACCGCGGGGAAGGCGACGGTCTGCGCGCCGAGCTCGTCGGCCACCCGCAGCGACTGGCGATAGCACGAGGCGAGCAGCTCGGAGCGGTCCTCGGACTGGGTATGCATCGGCCCGACGGTGTGGATCACCCAGCGAGCCGGCAGATCACCCGCAGTGGTGGCGACCGCCTGGCCGGTGGGCAGGCCGTCGGGGTAGCGCTCGGCCCGTAGCTGCCGGCATTGCGCGAGGATCGCCGGCCCGCCGCGATGATGGATCCCGCCGTCGACGCCGCCCCCGCCGAGTAGCGAGCCGTTGGCGGCGTTGACCACTGCATCGACGTGCTGCTCGGTGATGTCGCCCCGCACCAGGATGATCTGCACTGCCATTACCTCACTGTAGTGATCAGCCCGTGTGGCAGACTCCTTGTCCCGCAGGAGGGGAACCCGATGAGTAGCGAGAACCAGTGGCTCGACGCCGCCCGCGATACCGGCAACGTGCTGCAGAACACGGCGCTGGGCGGCAGTGGCACGGCCGCGAGTTTCTCCGTCGACTACGAGCGCGCCCCCCAGGCCATCGCCGATCTCGAGGAAGCCGCGGAGTTCTTCAGGGACCGGGCGAGGAAGGCGCAACTCCTAGCGGACATCCGCCCTCCCGGTATCGATGGAGTCAGCGTCAACGCGGCCTCCCAGATCGGCCGGTGGGCGTCGGATAGTGGTGCCAACAACTTGTACGTGACCCTTCTCGCGGGCGCAAAGCAACTCGAGGACTTGGCGTGCAAGTTGCGGGAGGACCTGACGACCTACCTGCAGGTCGACGAGCTGAACATCCCGACGGCCAGCCCCGGACTACCGATATGAGGATTAGATTCGCTGCGGGCATGATCGCTGTCGGATCGGTGATCATGTTGGCGGGTTGTGGCAGCGGCACTGACGCTGCACCGGAGCCCGTCCGAGCGACCCCTACGGATGAGTCCAGCTCGATCCCTCCGGTCAGAAACCCTCGCGATGTCGCCGCTCTCGCCCGTCAGCCGTGCGAGTTGCTGACCTCGCAGCAGGCGGCCGGGTTCGGGCTAGACCTTCCACCGAAACAACAGGACGGTGTTCTCGGCAACTTGGACTGCAAGTGGACGAGCATCACCCGTGACGGGCGAATATCTCGAACGGTCTATATCGGCACGCTCACTAACAACCTGACCTTGGAGGCCGTTTACGAAAGACGGCAGGACCTTCCGTTTTTCGAGCTCACCGAGATCGCCGGCTATCCCGCGATAGTCACGAGACCCAAAGCGGACCTTCCGCATTGTGATATTGCCGTCAAACCTGCGGAGCGCCAGAGTGTCTCGGTGAGCTACGACTCGGATACGTTCAACAAAGATCCGCAGCAGGCGTGTGTGGTGGGTAAGCAGGTCGCGGCGGCGGTGCTGATGAACCTGCCGCTGAAGAGTTGAGGGGGCTCAGCGAAATGGGGACGGACTTCAACTACGACGATACCGATCATCAGGTTATCTTCGACTCCATCAATGGCGGGGCCGGCTCGGGGTCGCTGCAGGAGGTCAGCCGAGCGTGGCAGCGGTTGGGCGACGACGTCGGGGTGATCGGCAAGTCGTACGTGCAGAGCGCGATCCTCGGCGTCCTCGCTTCCCGCACAGGCGCGGCAGCGGAGGAGGCCGCCGCGGCGACCGGCGCGATGCTGCCATGGATGGATGACGTCGCGCTGATCGCGACCATCGCAGCGCAGCGGGCGCAGGGCCAGGCCGACTACTGGGTCACCGCTAAGCACAACGTCCCGCCGGTACCGCCGGCACCGGTGTCCGCCGGCTTCTTCGACGATCCCGCCGAGTGGCTCTCCCAGCAGATGGACTGGTTTCCGGGATTGGTCACCGAGGAGGAGCGGGCGCTGCAGCGCCGGCAGGACGCTGCGGAGCAGGCCCGTCAGGCGATGCGGGTGTATCAGTCCAGCTCCAATGGCAACATCGACCCCGCACCGGCCTTCACCGCACCGCAGGCGTTGGACGCCGGCATCGGTGCGCTTGCGTTGATCGACGCCAGGGTCGACGGCGCAACGTCGGCGACGGTCGGTAATGGCCAGCATCCGCCGACGACCCAGCCGGCAGCCAGCCAGCCGGCGACACCCCAGTCGGCGACGAGTCAGCCGGCAGCCCACCCGATGGCCACTTACCAGCCGGTGGCGACGGCGTCGCAGCTCGCCCAGAGCGGGCCCGCCGCACCGGACAGTGTCACGCCGGGATCGGGCAGATGGGCCGGTAACCCGACACTGGGGCAGAGCGTGGCGTCCGGATCACTGCCGGTCAGCGCCGGACTCGGGCTCAGCGACAGCACCGCCGGACGGTACTCGTCGAGGTCGGTGCCTGATACAGCGGCGGGGCCTGGGATCGGCGGTGCAGGCGGTTCAGCAGGAGCAGGGGGCGCACGTGGTGCAACCAGTGCAGGTGGTGCGGTGAATTCCGCCGGGTTCGGACCGCGGCCCGGTGTCAGTGCCGCCCAGCCCGGCATCAGTGCGCACCCGCGCGCTGAAGGCGTGACCCCAGTAGGTGCACGGCGCAGCGCTGGGTACGAGGAGCTGCTGCCGGCCGGGGGCGCCGGCCAGCGCGGTGACTCCGACCGAGAGCGCGAGCACCGCAGCAAGTACCTCGTCCACGACGACTCCAACGCGATCGTGGGTGACCTGCCGCCCACCGCGCCGCCGGTGATCGGCGAGGATCCGGTCTATTGAGGGGGATCATGTGCGCGGCATCTCGGTTGAGCTGACCCATGAGGAGTACCGCACCGCCTGGCACGCCCTGGACCTGGGCATCCGGCCCTGGAGCCTGGATCTGCCCGGGCTCCCGGAACTGACCGAGCAGCAGCGGCGGGCGCAGACCGGACGCACGCTCGACGGCTTGCGGGCTCGTGACCTGGCCGATCACCGTGGTCTGGCGCCGGTGCTGGTCGACCCGCTGCGCCTGCTGGCCACCCCGGCGAGCGAGATCACCGGATGGGTGCAGACCCAGGCCGGTCAGGTGCGGTTGCTGGCCGGATCGCGGGGTGCGTGGGGAGTGCTGGCGATGCTCGACGAGCATCGGCTGGTGGTACGCACCGGCCCAGCCGGCGAGCTGTGCAGCGCGGTCGCCCGGCAGCTGCCGGATCGCCCGGCCGGCCCGGGGTCGTCGGTGTCGGTGCCGTCGGGGCTGCTGGCCCAACCGGCGCCGGACGGGCAGCGCGGGCTGACCGGGGCGAAGCTGGCCAACCGGCTGACTTGCGGTGGCGTCAGGCCCGCCGACGCGCAGGCGTTCGTGGCCATGGTGCATGGGTCCAAGACCGGCGGCGGGAGGTTCGGCGTTGCCCGCCGGGGCGGTGATGGCCGGCGGCACTCGGGTGGTGCCGCGTTGATCTACCTCGCCACTGAGCGCGGCGGGTACACGCTGCAGCCGGTACGCGGGTCGGACCGTTCGGAGTGGACCACCCTGGCCCCAGCGACGCTCCCGCAGCTAGCCCAGCGCATCAACCGCCTCCTGAACGCCATCCCCACCGGTTGAATGGCTCATCCCGCATTCAGCGGGCTGAGCGGGGTTATCGGCACTCGGATAGGGCCGCTCAGCCCGCTGAATGCGGAGGGGGTGGATCAGTGGCGGGTAGCACTGTGAGGTGTAAGCGTAGATACCGTAGGTGTGGCTACACCTTGCGGGGTATGGAGCACCTCGGGCGGCTGCAACAGATCCGTCGGCTGCTCATCGCCCAGGATCGCGACGGTGTTGAGCAGGCGCGGCTGCTCTGCTTCAGCGGAGCCGGCTTCACCGACGAGTTACATGCCGCCGAACGTACCGGCGCAGCCGTGTGCATCGGCCTCGACCGTCTCTATCACGGGGCATGACTGACCTGAAGGCGTCCACCTGCTTGTCGCACGGGCGCCCAGCTGGGCCGCTGGGATACGCCACCGACCATCCCCGAATTCCGTGCGGGGGGCGGTCGGTGGCCGTGGTCAGCCGATCTCGTCTTGGCTGATCCCGCGGGTGAAGGCGGCCCACTGGGCTGCGCTGAGCCTCAGCGCCGGACCGGTGGGGTCCTTCGAGTCCCGGACGGCCCGGCCGTTGTCGCCCAGATCGCAGAGCTCAAGGCAGTTGCCGCCCTGGTCGCTGCTGTAGCTACTGCGCTGCCATCTGTGTTCGTGCATCGTTAGTACTTCCTTTCCATTTCACTGAGCAGCGAGGCCGTGTCGTCCTCGCTGAGTGCGAGGCGGGAGAGTTCCTCGAAGACCACTTCATGGATGTCGATGTCCTTCGACCGGTCGAGGTAGACGGAGCCGCCGCGCACCTCGACGTAGACCATGTTCATCGACCGCTCGGAGTAGCGCAGGACGGTGAACGGCCCGGTCTGGCCCGGATGTGCGCCCAAGGAGAACGGCATGATCTGGACGGTGATGTTCGGCTGCGACATCGCCTGGCGTAGCCGCACCACCTGCTCGCGCATCACGTCCGGTCCGCCGACCTGACGGTGTAGGACCGCCTCATCGATCACCGCGCGCAGTACCACTGGTTTTGCGCCACGCAGTCTCAGCTGGCGGGTGGCCCGTACCCGCGCGACTCCCTGCGCGCTCTCGGATGTCTCTGCGGTGTTGGCGGCCACGGTGACGGCCTCGGTGTACCGCTCGGTTTGCAGTAGGCCCGGGAAGTACCCCTGCTCGTAGGTCCAGACCTGCTCGGCCTCGCTCTCCAGGCCGACGTACTCGATGAACCAGTGCGGGACGTCGTCCCGGTGCGCCATCCACCAGCCGGGCTGCCGGGCTTGCTCGGCGAGCCGGACCAGTGCCTTGGCGTGCCCGGGAGCCACCTGGTAGAGCTGCAGCATCAGCTTGAGGTGTGGGATCGGGGCGTTGCGCTCACCGGTCTCGATCTTGCTGATCGTGGTCGACGCGGTGCCGACGTGCTTTGCGACCTGCACCTGGGTGTGACCCGAGACGTCGCGCAGTCGTCTCAGCTCCCGGCCGAGCCGCCGGGAGGGGACCACCGGCTCGCCAGTATCCATAGTCCTGTCCTCTCTCACCACGCGCCGACCGACATTGTCGGCCCTCGGTTCTTGTCGCACCACACCGTCTCTCAGTCTGACACTTGTCTTTCGACTACTGTTTGGGAGCCGACGATCCGCCTGCCGGTGAGATCGACCTGGTGGGACCACACGGCGGCGAAGGCGGTGGTGAGCCGGTTCAGGCGCGTGTCGAACACGTGCCGGCTGGCGTATCCAAGTGCCTCGGCGCAGGCGGCGCGGTTCATCGCCAGGTGCAGCTCGTCAGCGAACAGCTCGCACGCACCCGCCGCGTCGCCCTGTAGCTCCCATGAAGCGAGCGGGCCCGGCGTCGGGACGGCCCGACCGGTCGCGGCGAGCACGTCGCGGAACCGCATCGGCAGCAGCAGCCGGGTACGCCGGGTGGAGCTGGTGCCCGCCCGGCCGGCCAGCAGGTCGTGCTTCACCGCGGAGTCGGCGCTTCAGGAGGAGCCCGTGCAGATGACGGTGTCGGTGCCCAGGTCGGTGTTGTCGCGGAGGAACTTCAGCGCGCAGCCGGCCCCTGATCTCATCGTCCCGCATGAGTAACTTGCTAAAAGGTATGGCTTTTGGACTGTCGTCGTGCTGGACGCGGGCCGCATGGTGGAGCAGGTCGCTGTGTGTTCGTACGCCCCAGCCGACCTCTACCGGCCTCGGGTGACGAGGTCGTCGGGGCCGAGCTGGAGGTCCAGATGGGTGGTGTCGAACCCGGCGCGTGACACACCGACGTGCAACGGTCGGCCGGCGAGCCCCGCCATGGCGGCTGCGCTCGCGAGGTCCCGCGCGTCGGCGTCGTCGAAGGCACCGCGGTCGCGCCACTTGATCGACCCCACGAACGCGATCCGGTCGGGTGGGTCGGGCACGCCGACGAGATCGATCTCGGTGTCGTGAGCGCGGTTCCACCAGCTCCCGACCTGCCGCCGCCCGCGCATGACCACCAACCGGCCGGCGCCGGACTCCCGTACGAGCTCCGACTCGGCGTCGAGCAGCGCCATCTCGGTGTGCCGACCGACGAAGTTCCGGGCGGCCATAGGAAAACTTCAACAGCATAAAGTTTGCAAGGTTAAAGTTCGGTGGCAATGTGGTGCTTCAGCGGCACTCGGCAAGGGCGCCTCGTTTGATGCGGACACCGGCGTCCTGATCACGTCGTAGTAGCGGCTCCGGGACTGGCTACCGGCAGTCCGATCGCTTCGGCCACGCTGAGCAGGCGCTTGTCATAGCTGACGAATGACGTTAGCCGGCCGCCGAACACGGCATGCGCGGTGGCGAGGTGGATGGCGTCCAGTGAGCGCAGATCAGCGGATGGGTAGCCGGCTGCCGTCGTGCGGACGAGCTCATCGATCTCATACCGGGCGATGCGCTCGAGCAGTGCCGGTGCGGCGGTGACCAGCGCAGGTTCGGTTCGCCTCAGTGCTCGAGGTAGCTCGACCTCGAGCAGCGCTGAGGTCACCGGCGTCGTGTTGGCTCGCGCGTCGAGCCAGTCAGCCAGGGCGTCGCTCTCCGGCTCGCGGCGGATGAGCTTCACCAGCGCCGCGGTGTCGAGGTAGATCATCAGTAGCGTTCCTCGTCCCGCAGCTCGCGCAGCAGCTCACCAGCCTCGCGGTCGGTCCTGATCGGGCCGGTAGGACGCGGCATGGGACCCACAACGGTAGGTGGGCGAAGCTTGCCGGACGCAATGAGATCGGCCAGTGGGTGCCGCTGCGCCGGCACCAGCCGAGCGATGATCGCGCCTCGCTCGGTGATGTCGATCTCTTCACCGCGCTTGACCCGGGCCAGCACACCGGCGGTGTTCTGGTTGAGCTCGCGGACGGGCACCTCACTCACGCCATCAAACGTAGTACCTTTATGTACTATCTGTCAACCCGGCAACGACGTGACGTCAAGACCGGCCGGCGAGGAAGCTGCGGTGCCGCAACAGCGCTTTGCGGGCCGACTTGGTGACCCGCTTGTCGGGGTGGTGCTCGCCGATGACGTCGAGCAGTTCCGCGATCCGGGGATGGTCGGTCCGCCAGAAGTGCTCGAGCAGCGCGGCCTGTTCGTCCGGTCCGCAGTCCCCGGCGGCCAGCGCGTCGAGCAGGTCGTCCGGCCCGCCGACGTCGTAGGTGACGACCAGCAGGTCGATCCCGGCGCGCAGTAACCGGTCGGGGGACACCTCGGTGGGATCCAACGCGCCGGCAGCCGTCAGCAACTGGACCGCGAAGCCGTCGTGCGGCCCGTCGAGCATGGCCTGGACGGCGGGAATGGCGTGCTCGCCGACCAGCCCGTCGAGCTGGGTGAGCACCGCGAGCACCACCGGTGCCGGCGTCGTGGCGTCGTTGAGCACACCGACGATCTCCCGAGCCGCCGCCTCGGCACCGTGGTGAGCCACCCACGCAGCGGTATCGGCGAGCCACGCCGGGGGTCGGAGGCGCTGGATCAGGCCGACGACCTCCCGGGCGGTTGCGGTGGCCGGATCCGGCCGGCGGAGCACGATGATGCCGAGTTCCTCGGCGAGCCGGACCGCGATGGGCACGCCGGCCGGGGTGAGCTCGGCGATACCGCCCAGCGCCGCCGTGGTGCCCCACTCGGTGGGGACGTGCTGCAGCTCGCGCACTGTGACGACGCCGAGTGCGGCCAACCGGTCTAGGTGAGTGCGAACCCAATCGCGCACGAAGCCGAGGTGGAAGTCGGTCAGGCCGGTGAACGACTCGACCACGCCCTCGACCATCAACTCGGTGAGCGCCTCGATGGGCAACGGTCTGCCGGCCGCCTGCCAGTCGATCAGCTCAGCGAGCAGCCGCCCGACACCCTCGTCGACCAGGTCCTGCACGGGGGCCATCCACAGCAGGTAGGGCGACAGAGCCCCGGACAGGCCCTTCTCGACGGCCGTGTCGACCAACCGGTCGATCGCCGCCACCGGGGACAGCTCGGGCCACCGCGCCACCGCCACCAAGCGGCCCCGGTACCGGCGCAGCACCCGGGCGGCGATGGCCAGTTCCACCAGCCAGCTCAGGTTCGGCAGGTCCTCGATGGAGCGCAGGGTGCGCCGGTAGCCGCCGACCTCGACATCGGGCACGTCTGCGGTGTCGAGTGCGTCCACCAGATGCCGGGCGTCGGCCAGCCGCAGGTTGCCCTTCTGCGTCAGCGGGCGCCCCGGCGCGGCGCAGAACCGCCAGAGCTCGTGCAGCCGGCCCAGCGCTGCGGCGGCCGACTCCGCTCGCTGCTGCGGCTCGGGCAGCGTGACCGGGCCCACGGTGAGTATCGGCGCCTCGTCAGGGCGGGCGGGGAAGGCTTCTTCGTCCTCGACGGTGAAGCTCGTGCGCATGGGGCGGTTCCTTATGACGTTCTGCCGGCTACTGGCGCCGGCGCAAGATAGCAGCGGACGGCACAGCGCCGTGGGCGGTGGCCGAGATCCACCTGATCGCGGCCACCGCCGTGCGCCACGGATTCTTTCTGGCCACTCGCAACGGCGCCGACCTCCGCCATCTGCAGCGAGTACTCACGGTCATCAGCGCAAGCCTGGCCTGCATGGTCCTGCTCAACGAACGTGGTACTCAGTGCACATGGCTGAGCTTTCCGGGGTGGAGCTGGAGGTGTTCCGGCATGCGTTGGCCGGGGTCGCCGAGGAGATGGGTGTGGCGTTGCGGCGCGCGGCGTACTCGCCGAACATCAAGGAGCGCGCCGACTGCTCGGCCGCGGTGTTCGACCCCGACGGGCAGCTGGTCGCCCAAGCCGAGCACATCCCGGTGCACCTGGGCGCCATGCCGGCCAGCGTCCGCGCCGTGCTCGACACCTACGGACCGCTGAAGCCCGGGCAGCAGGTCTGCGTCAACGACCCCTACCTGGGCGGCACCCATCTGCCGGACCTGACGATCGTCGCCGCGGTGGGCTCTTCGGAGGGTGATCAGCTGCTCGGCTACGTGGCCAACCGCGCGCATCACGCCGATGTCGGTGGGGCAGCACCGGGGTCGATGCCGGCCGGCGCCACCGATATCGCGATGGAGGGACTGCGGATCCCGCCCATCCTGATCGCCGACGCCGGCGGGGAACGCGACGATGTGCTGCGGCTGATCGCGGCGAACTCGCGGACCCCGGGTGAGCGCCGGGGTGACCTGCGGGCGCAGTTCGCGGCCAACCACGTCGGCGCCCGGCGGTTGCGGGAGCTGGCCGGCCGCAGCGGACCGCAGCGGTTACCCCAGGCGATGGCGGCCGTCTGCGACTACTCCGACCGGCGGGTCCGGGCGGCTGTGCGGCAGATCCCGGACGGCTGCTACCGCTTCTGCGATCTGCTGGAGATCGGGACCGGAGTCACCATCCGCGCCGCGGTGACCGTCGCCGGCGACGAGGTGACGATCGACTTCGACGGCACCGACCCGCAGATCCCGGTGAACTGCAACGCGGTGTTCGCGGTGACGTTGTCCTCGGCGATGTTCGTGTTCCGGATGCTCACCGACCCCGACGCGCCGCCCAACGCCGGCTGCTACCGGTCGCTGCACGTGCGTGCGCCGCAAGGCTCCGTGGTGCACGCGAGGTTCCCCGCGCCGACGGCCGCCGGCAACGTCGAGACCAGCCAGCGGATCGTCGACGTCCTGCTCGGCTGCTTCGCCCAGGCGGTTCCCGAGCGGGTGCCGGCGGCCGGCCAGGGCACGATGAACAACCTGCTCATCGGCGCCGGCGGCGACCAGCCGTTCAGCTACTACGAGACGCTGGGCGGCGGCGAGGGCGCCACCCCCCACCGGGCCGGCATGTCCGGGGTGCACACCGGGATGACCAACACCCGCAACACCCCCGCCGAGGCCGTCGAGCTGGACTACCCGCTGCGGGTGTGGCGCTATGAGCTGCGATCCTCGTCGGGTGGTGCCGGCAAGCATCCCGGCGGTGACGGCCTGATCCGGGAGATTGAGGTGTTGGCCGACTGCACGTTGACTGTGCAGTCCGAACGTCGCGTGCACCCCCCGTGGGGTCTCGGCGGTGGGGGCTCTGGGGCGGTGGGCCGCAATGTGCTGCGCCGGGTCGACGGGACCGAGGTGGAGCTACCAAGTAAGGGCACTTGGCCGCTACGCCGTGGTGACCGGATCCGCATCGAGACCCCCGGTGGCGGTGGCTGGGGCGCTCCGGGCACATAACTGCAACCGATTCTGAGGTCCGGTGTTTTAAGAATCATCATGAACAATCGGGTTGGCGGGCCAGCGGCCCCGGCAGGAGATGCCGGGGCGCTGCTTGCCCACCTGGCCGACGACCTTGATGAGGGTTTTGCCGACCTGGTTCGTAGCGAGGAACGAGTCGTGTACTCGGTTGCGCTGCGCATGACCCGAAGCTCTTCCGAAGCAGAAGATCTCACCGCCGAGACCTTCCTGCGTGCCTACCGGGCGTTGCGCGGTTATGACCGTGGCCGTGTGCTGGCACTGCGTCCACGATCTTGGCTGCTCACCATTACGCTCAACACCTGGCGTAACTCGCTGCGAGACGCGAGTAGAAGGCCCGACTCGGTGTCCATCGGCGACCTCCCGGACAGCCGGGCGAGCGACCAGGACGTGGAACAGGCCGTCGAGAGCGCTGAGAGCCAACGTGAATTGGGCAGGCTGGTTGCGCAGCTGCCGGTGGCCCAACGGGTCGCCGTGGTGCTGCGCCACGTCGTCGGGTTGCCCATGGTCGAGGTCGCCGCGGTCCTGAGATGCCCGGAGGGCACGGCCAAGTCCCACGTGTCGCGTGGGCTGAGCAAACTGCGCACACTTTATGGCGCAGTCCCGCTGTCGAGCGAGCCCGCTCTCGTCGGAAAAAGGGGGCTGCGATGACCGCCGACAACAATGACCCGCTCATCAGCGCTCTGCGCGCACTGTCCAGTGATCCGCCACGCCGTGTGGTGAATATGGTCTTCGCCAGCTGGGTCACTGTTTCCGGGCCCGCCGGCGAGTTGTACGTCGCATTCACCGACCACGGCGTCAACTTTGTGCGTACTGCCGAGTCCGTGCACGGTGACGACGCTGAGTTCTTACGGGAGTACCGGGAACGGTTCGGACGACCGTTGCGCAAGGCCACCCGGCCACCCGCCGGGCTCTTGCCGACCTTACGTGGCCGATCGAGCCAGACCTTGCGGTTGGATCTGCGTGGGCTCACTGCACTGGAGCGCGACACGCTGGAAGCGACCCGCCGGATTCCGGTGGGCCAGACCCGCCCCTACGGATGGCTGGCCCGTGAGATCGGGCGTCCGTCCGCGGTGCGGGCCGTCGGCACCGCCTTGCGGCGTAATCCCGTTCCGGTGTTGGTCCCCTGCCATCGGGTGACCACATCGACTGGTGAGCTGGGTGACTACCTCTTCGGAGCTGAGATGAAGGAGCGGCTGTTGCGGGCGGAGAAGGTCAACCTTGACGAGGTGCATGCGCTGGCGAAGGACAACGTGTACTACCTCGGCAGCAAAACCACCGGCATCGTGTGTTTCCCGACGTGCTCGGACGCCCGGCGGATCACCCGTGAGCACCGGCGCGGATTCCGCACCATCGATCAGGCGGCGAGTGCCGGCTATCGCCCGTGCAAGCGATGCCGGCCCGCCGTCGCGGAGCCGGCGTGACCAGGCCGACGCCAGCCGAGCCGGCTGCTCCGCCATGCTGATTCCTCGGCCCCGCATCGAGATCCGTCCCGCAACGGTGCATGTGCCCGGGTGGCTCGATCTGGATCAGCAGCGAAACCTGGTTACCGCGTGCCGTGACTGGGCGCGGATGCCGGCCGGGATGCGCGCCACCACGCTGCCCAGCGGCGCGGTGATGTCAGTGCGCATGGTGTGTCTCGGCTGGCACTGGACGCCGTACCGGTACTCGCGGATCACCGACGACGGCACCCCGGTCACCCCTTTCCCCGATTGGCTGGCCGAGTTGGGCGCTGCGGCTGTGACCGAGGCTTACGGGTCGGCTGACGGATACCGACCGGACGTTGCGCTGGTCAACTTCTACAACGACGTGGCAAAGCTGGGCATGCACCAGGACAAGGACGAGCGCAGCTTGGCCCCGGTCGTGTCGCTGAGTCTCGGCGACAGCTGCCTGTTCCGCTTCGGCAACACCGAGAACCGCAACAAACCGTGGACGGATCTCACCCTGGCCTCCGGCGACCTGTTCGTGTTCGGTGGTCCGTCACGGCTGACTTATCACGGGGTTCCCAAGATCTATCCGGGTTCCTGCGAGCAGGACATCGGGCTGGCGTCGGGCCGGCTCAACATCACGCTGCGGATGTCAGGTATGAGCATGCCAGACGTCGGCACGTCGGGAATGGGCTGAGAACATGCTGCTCTCACACGACACGGCAGTCGGCACAGTGACGCTGGCGGCCACCACGACCGGGCTGGCGATCTGCTCGTTCGACGAGCTCGCCTCGATCGCCCGGCGCCACCCTGCGGTGCAGGCGGAGTCGGGCTCACCGCACCTGGATCTGGCTCGCCGCGAGCTGGACGAGTACTTCGTGGGCTGCTCGCGGGAGTTCACCGTGCCGGTCGATCTGCGTTTCGCGCAGCCCTTCGACCGGACCGTGCTTGACGGAGTGCGTGCAGTCCGCTACGGCTCGACGGTGACCTATGGGGGGCTCGCTGAGCGGTTGGGGTTGCCGCGGACCGCGGCACGCGCTGTGGGCCGGGCGATGGCGCTCAACCCGGTGCTCGTCGTCGTGCCGTGCCATCGAGTCGTCGGGTCCGACGGTGCGCTGGTCGGCTACGCGGGCGGCCTCTCGGTCAAGCGCAGGCTGCTCGACATCGAGACCGCTGACCAGATCCCTCAGCTGGACTTGATCTGGTAGCCAGGTACCAGCTGGTTGGATCGGACGGATCGGTGGTGCTCAGCGCAACTCCTGGAGCATACGGTGGGTACCGACGGCACGAAGACGCTCTCACCGCCGGTGAAGTCCTCGTCCGGCCTGCTCAGCATGCGGCAACCAGCAGGTTTGTCTCCAGCGGCAGGGAGTGCACCGTTTCCAGGCGCAACCCGGCACTACCGAGTATCGACCGGTAACCGTGGAGGGTCCGCTGCCTGCCTCCCGTCATGGTCAGCAGGTGCAGATCCCACAGCAGAGGTAACTGCCGAGCCGCACTGAGCGAGTCGTCGTCGGGAATGACCCGTTCGAGGATCAGCAGCCGTGCCGAGTCGGACATGGCGTCTCGGCAGTGGGACAGCAGCGTGATGCAGGTGCGGTCGTCCCAGTCCTGCAGGACACGGGAGAGCAGATACGCGTCGCCGCCTGGCGGCACCGCCTCGAACATGTCACCCGTCAGCACATCGAATCGGTCCGCCGGGAACGCGTCGCCGAGGTGCTTGCCTGCGATGAGTGTGGCATGGGGAAGGTCGAACAGCACGCCGTGGGTGGCCGGGCTGGCGCGCAGCACGGTGGCCAGCAGTGCCCCGCTGCCGCCGGCGACATCGACCACGGTGGCACACCGGCGGAAGTCGAACACGGCGGGAACCTCGGCGAAGAACGCACTACCCGCGTTCATCGCGCGCAGGAACTTCTCGCTCGCTGCCGGCTGGCCGGCCAGGTACTCGCTGAGCCGACAGCCGAACGCGTCCTCGAAACCGGAACGTCCGGTGACGATCGCGTGCCCGAACGAGCCCCACGCCCGGTGGAACTCCTCGCCATAGATCTGGACCATGTCGCGCAGGGAACCAGGCACCCCGGCCCGCAACAGCTCGCTGACCTCGGTCGGCCGGTACCCGCAGTGGTCGCGGCCGAACACCCCCATCGAGACCAGCAGTCTCATCAGCCGTTCGACGCCGTCCTCGGTGGCTCCGGTCTGCACCGCCAACTCGGCCGTGCCGGTGTGCCCGGCCGCGATGTGGTCGGGAATACCCAACGCCACCGCGGCATGCAGGGCCTGCGCCCGCCAGGTGCCAGTGATGATGTCCACGATCGCCCGGGCGGCGCCGTTCCCTCCGGCTGCGAGGCGCTCGTCAGTGGTGAGGCGCGGGTCAGTGGTGATGACGGGAATCCTTCCGGCCGGGTGACACGGGTCAACCTGAGGTGAGCGCGACGCCGGGCCCAGCACTGTGCTCATGTAGCAGGTCGTGGTGGCGCTCGCGCAGCACCCGCTTGAGCACCTTGCCGGTCACGCCGACCGGCAGCTCGCTTCGGTCGGCGGCCACGACGAGGGCTCGAAGCGGGCAGAGCCCCGCGCGCTCGAGCGCGGCATTACACCGTGCCAGCAGTTCCTCGGCCGGAGGTGGGGTGTGGTCCTTGAACAACGCGACCGCGATCGGGCGCGCCGTTGAGGGATGATCGGGGTCTCCGACGGCGACGACCGCGGTGTCCAACGCACCGGTCACGGTGAGCACGATTTCCTCGATGGGCAGGCTGTACACCGGCCCGTCGACGGTGGTGATCACGTCCGGGGTGCGGTCGAGATGGTAGAAGTTACCGTCCTCGTCGCGTCGGACCACGTCGCCGGTCAGGAAGTAGCCGCCGCGGCGAGCCTTTTCCGTCAGCTCCGGCTCCTCCCAGTATCCAGGGGTCACGCTCGGGGTGCGCACACCGAGCAGGCCCGCTCTGCCCGCGGGCAAGGGGCGGCCGTGCTCGTCGAGTACGGCCGCCTCACGCACCACACCGACCGGCTTGCCGATCATGCGGCCATAGTGCGCCGTCTCCGGAGTGTGGGCGATCTTGAACAGCACCATGCCCATCTCCGAGGAGCCGAGCCCGTCGATATAGGTCGAGCCCGCCAACCACGTCTGGCCGTGGTGCCTGCGGCCGAGCTGGGTCAGCGGCCTGATGTGGGCTTCGTGCGACGCGTCGCCCATCCCGATCCAGGTGTGCACGTCGCGCTTGGCCGCCGCGGAGAGCTGGTCGATCGGCAGCTCGGCGAGGCTCACCGGGAACCCGAGCACGATCGTCGGGTGAAACCGGTTCATCGCGGAGGCGACGCCGGCGCCGGTCGCCTCATCGATCATCAGCGTCGGCAGGCCGAGCATGAGTGCCAGGCTCAGATAGCTGATCCCGGCCGAGTGGCTATGTGGCAGCGCGGTGAGCATCCGGTCGCCACGCCGCGACGGGAAATTCCACAACCTTTCCCGCTTGCCGACGAAGAAACCCCGGTGGGCGAACACGGTCGGTTTGGGCACGCCGGTGGTGCCCGATGAGTGTGAGATCAGGATCACGTCGTCAGGCGCGTGCCGGTAGGCGTGCTCGGGCGCCGTTGCGCTCGACGGCGGGGCCTCGTGATCGATCTCGTCGACCACGGCTGTCAGCTCGGCGGTCGCGCCGGCAGCCGAGTACGCGGCTACCCGATCCGCATCGCCGATGATCGCGTTCACCCGCGTGCGGCGGAAGTACCGGGTGGCCATGTCGGGCGCCATCTTCGGGTTGGCCAGAACGGTCACCGCACCGATGCTGGTGATCGCGAAGTGGTGCAGCAGCCCATGCAGGCCGCTGGCGGTGTAGACCCCGACCCGCGACGACGGCCCGACGCCATGTGTGGAGTACCAGTTCGCATAACGCACGACCCGTGACCGCAACTCCGACAGTGAGTATTCCTGGATATCGTCGATCGGCGCAGCTCCTCGTGGCTGGAACAGGATCGGGCGATCCAGATCGTCGGCGACCCGGCAGGCCTGCCAAAAGATATTTCCCGCGCCCAGATCCCGATCCATGGAAAGACGCAGGCGCTGCGCCACGGACCGGTGCGTGTCGAACAGGAACATAGGAATACCTCGCACTCTGTTTATCGCACGGTCACGGCACGCCCCTGCGATGCTACCGGCAGCCGATGACGGACACACTCCACATGTTGCGCCGAAATCGCCCGCCGGGCATCGTTGCGCGACGCCGGGAACGACGTGCGCCGGGAAACATCAGACCGATCGTCGATAGAAACGATGTTCGCCGCTATAAAGCTATATACTTGCCCCAAGGTAAGCGGTATTTCTGCCTGCCCGCGGGTGTCTGCTATACCGTCGCCGCCGGTGGACACTTCTGTGGCGGCGGATTCGGGTTGCTGTCCCGCTAGTACGGCCTGAGTATCGATCACCTGTACGCGGTCGAGGTCGTCGTTGTGGACGTGGACGGGACTGTCCGCGCTGTGCCGGTGCTCCAGCTGACAGGCCGGGGCTTCGAACTGCACCTGGGAGCTACCCGGAATACCGCCGCAAGGTCCAGGATCGCGTCCAGGACCTAGCCCGCCTAGCATCGGTTGAATCGTTGATCACTGGAGGCGTCGTCGGGATGAACGGTCTGTCAACTACGCCAGTAGGCATCGTTGGAGGTGGGCCGATCGGGCTACTGCTCGCGCTGTTCCTCGATCGCCACAAGGTGTCCTCCGTGGTGTTCAACACCGAGGAGTCGGTACCCGGCCAGCCACGGGGCAGCACCCACAATGCCCGCACGATGGAGCACTACCGCAGGCTCGGACTTGCGCAGCAGGTGCGCAGGCTGGGTCTGCCCTGGGATCACGCGACTGACATCGCGTTCTTTACCCGCTATAACGGTCTCGAACTCGCACGGCTGCCCTGGGTCAGCCCCGGCGAAGCACTACAGCAGGTTGCCACTGCAGACCAGGCAGATCAGACACCGGAACCGATTCATCGCGCTAATCAGATGTATGTTGAGCAACTGCTGCTCGACCACGCCCGCACTCGGCCGAACATCACTCTGAGGTTCGGATGGCGGGTGGTCGGACTCACCGAACAGCCCGACCACGTGATCTTGACCTGCGAACGTGGCAGCGACGCGCAAACCTGGCGCGCGGACTACGCTGCCGGATGCGACGGGGGCCGCAGCTTCGTCCGCCGCCGGCTGGGCACCCACTACAGCGGTCCATGTTCGCTCGAGCAGGATGTCCTCGGTCGACGCGCGACGGCCGCGCACTTACGGATTCCCAACCTATACTGCGACTTTCTCGGGCACCGCAAGGCGTGGAGCTACTGGGCGGTGAACTCCCAGTTCGCGCTCAATCTGATCGCCATCAACGGCGTCGACGAGTTCTTCCTGCTGAGCAGCTCCGTCGACCCGGCCACTCCAACCGACGGCGAGATCATCAGACTGGTACAGCAGGCGGCGGGCGTCGACATCCCGGTTGACGTACTCAGCCGTCGACCGTGGACTCCGGGCCTGGCGCTGGTCGCCGAGCAGTTCGGATCGACGCGGACGCTGCTCGCCGGCGATGCGGCACACTTGTTCACCCCCAACGGGGGTTTCGGCATGAACACCGGTGTCGACGACGCGGCCAATTTGTCCTGGAAGTTAGCCGCCGCCATCCAGGGCTGGGCCGGCCCGCGATTGCTGGACTCCTACCAGCTGGAGCGTCAACCGATCGCATTCCGTAATACCGCGGCTGCGCGGGAACTCAACATCGGGCTCGGCACGATCGAGCGACCTGCGACGTTGGAAGAGGACTCGGCGGATGGTGTGGCTACCCGAGAGAAGATCGGCGCCAAGCTGGCCGAGTACGGGCAGCTCACCCTGGACACCATCGGCGTGCAGTTAGGCGCCCGATACGACCGGTCACCAATTGTCGACGCCGGGAATGAAGCGCCGCCACCCGACACATTCACCACTTATACGCCATCAGGCGTGGCTGGTGGCCGGGCGCCGCATCTGTGGCTGGACGACTTTCATGGACCGCACAGCTCGATATTCGACCAGTTCGGAATCGGCTTCACAGTGTTGCGGCTCGGTCGGACCGCGCCGAACGTCGTCGGTCTCGAAGACGCAGCACGCCGACGCGGGTTGCCGCTGAAGGTTGTGGATGTCACCGACGCAGCGGCTCGCGATCTATACGAACGCGACCTGGTACTGATCCGGCCCGACCAGCATGTGGCGTGGCGTGGCAACCGTACGCCGACCGATCCCGCCGGGCTGCTGGCACATGTCACAGGTGGTTAGTTCCGATGCTTACGACACTCGACACTCAGGCACAATCCGAGAACTTGGAGACAAACCACGAAAGCAAGAATCGGAGTGCGGCGAGCAATTCGATGCGGCATCCTAAAGAGGAGCGGTGTAGTGGTCCACCGGCTTAGACGGATTCGATCCGCAGCGAGAGCCGGCGCCGAGGGGAGGAGGGTGATGGTCGTCCGACGAGGGGAGGTATACGAGAATCCGGTGTGCGGCGAGCGAGTCGTCATCCGGGTGGGTAACGATGAGAGCGCTGGTGAGCGGATTCTTTGGGACTTGTACCTGGAATCCGGTGGAGCTGTGGTGGGCGAGCATTACCATCCGTCCTCCGATGAGCGCTTCACCCTCGTTCGCGGCCGGCTGGGTTTGCGGGTGGCGGGTCGTGAAGAGGTCATAGAGCAGGTCGGCCAGAGCGTGCTGGCCACTGCAGGCACGCGGCACTATTTCTGGAACGCCGATAACACCGAAGCTCGGGTACTGGTGGAGATGCGTGGGGCTGCGAAGCGGTTCGAGCTGATGGTCTTCCGTCAGCTGTTCAATCTCGCCCAAGACGGCAAGACAAATACCAAGGGCATGCCAAACCTGCTGCAGGCCGCGGTGACATCGCTGGAGTTTGCCGATGTCGCGCGGTTCACTACGCCGTCATGGGCTCGGCAGCGCCTGCTCTTCGGTTTGATCGCGCCGCTTGCGCGAGCCCTGGGCTACCGTGGGTTGTATCCCAGGTACCAGGACCGCCCGGCGTCGGCAGTGACCGAGCCCGAGCCCCTGCCTCCAGAGGTGCTGGTACGGGAGTAGACGTCAGCCCGGCCTCAGGTGGTGCAACCCCCACGAGACCGGCGGTGTTCAGTCCAGTGGGAGCGCAACAGGGCTCTTCCCTGCCTGACCGGGCAGGGAACCACGATCACAGGAGAAATCCATGGATCTGAAACTTTCAGGCCGGGTCGCCGTCGTCACCGGTGCCTCGAAAGGTATCGGGTTGGCCGTCACCCGCACTCTGCTCGCAGAGGGTGCCCGGGTGGTGGCCGCATCTCGCAAGAGCAGCCCTGAGCTCGACGCTCTCGACAGCGCCCACTTGCTGCACGTCGCGGTCGATCTGATGGACCCTGAAGCGCCTGGGCAGGTCATCGCGCGCGCGGTCGAAGTGTTCGGCGGGCTGGACATTCTTGTCAATAATGCCGGTGGACCGCCCCCCGGAGCGCGGCTGCCCCGCTTCTCATTCCTGGCTCCCAGTGACGCCGACTGGCAGGCGATGTTCGAGTTCAACCTTTTTTCCGCTGTTCGCGCCATCCGTGCTGCCATCCCACTGATGCTTGAGCGAGGCGGCGGCGCGATCGTGAACATTTCATCTGGGCACGCTCGACAGCCGTCTGCTGTCAACGTTGATTACGGGGCGGCAAAAGCGGGCATGAACCACCTCAGCAAGGCGCTGTCGGAGGAGTTCGGTCCTCAGGGAATCCGGGTGAACACGGTTTCACCGGGGCCGGTACGTACGGCATGGTGGACCGACGAGGGTGGTGCGGCCGACATCATTGCCGCCCAGGCTGGTACTGATCGTAACAGTGTGATGGATACCGTCGCGCCGGGTATGATGAATTTGACCACTGGTCGTCTCGCTGATCCCCAGGAGATCGCCGACGTGGTCGCGCTGCTTGTCTCACCACGCTCGGCCAACACCACTGGTTCGGATTTCGTCGTTGACTCCGGTTTCCTCAAGTCGCTGTAATCTACCTTGCGGGATGGGCACCGGTACGTGCCCATCCCGCTTCGTCTGGCGAAATGATGCCGGCTGTCCCAACGCCGGATGCCCACCTCGCTGACGGTGTCCAAGAAAGGTATCGTAAATGACGCAAGGCGAAGATACGACGGAAAAATCGGGCTGGTCAGGAGCAGGTGTGAAGGAGAGCGCAGACGTGCTTGGCGAGGCTGGCACGGAGATCGGCTCGAGCCTGGTAAGTGTCAAGGAGTCGGGTGGGCGTTCACTGTTCGGACCGATAGCGATCACGCCAGTCGATCAGCAGTATCCGGACTTGATCAGCGGAATGAACCAGAGATTCATTGGCAAGCCTGAAACTGTGCAACTCATGGATTCGTACAGCCAGGTGGTCAAGATCGTCCAGTGGGCCGTGTCGAATGGCAAGCGAATCACCGTGCGCAGCGGTGGACACTGTTTCGAGGATTTCGTCTTCAACCCGGGCGTTCAGGTTGTGCTGGATGTGTCGAAGTTGGACCGGATCTACTTCGACGCCACCCGTAATGCGGTCGCGGTGGAGCCTGGCGCCACGCTGCTCTCGTTGTACGAAATGCTGTACGAGGTGTGGGGAGTCACCATCCCAGGCGGCATCTGCTATTCGGTCGGCGTCGGCGGCCACGTCAGCGGTGGCGGCTGGGGTCTATTGTGCCGGCAGCACGGTTTGATCAGCGACCACCTGTACGCCGTAGAAGCCGTCGTGGTGGATGTGACCGGAAAGGTTCGCACGGTAGTAGCCACCCGTAATAACAGCGACCCGAACCGAGACCTGTGGTGGGCGCACACCGGCGGCGGTGGCGGCAACTTCGGGGTCGTCACCCGCTACTGGTTTCGATCACCCGGCGCGAGTGGAAATACTCCGTCGACGCTGCTGCCCAAACCCCCCGCCGAGGTGTTACTAAATGCGATCTCCTTCCCGTGGGGTGAGATCACTCAGAAGGAGTTCACCACATTGGTGCAGAACTACGCTGCCTTCCATACCGCAAACAGCGCGCCGGACACCCCATATACCGCGTTCGGCAGCTTTCTTGTGCTCAATCATCGGTCGAACGGGCAGATCGGTCTGGTCACCCAGATCGATGCTGGCGTGCCGAATGCTGAGCGGCTGCTCGACGACTACCTCACCGCGGTCACCAACGGAGTAGAGGTTGAGCACCAACCGTTCATGGCGGAGATGGGCGAGTACAATCCGATGCCGGAGTTTTTTACCCCGCGTCGCCTGCCCTGGTTGCAGGCCGTTCGCTACCTCGGCACGAACAACAGCATGCTGAACGACCCGACCTTGCGCGCCGACTACAAGTCTGCGTACATGCGCAGCAAGTTCCCGAGCAACCAGCTCGCTGCTCTCTACAAGCACCTCACTCGCGCAGACTTCAGCAATCCCTTCGCATCGGTGACGCTCAGTTCTTTTGGTGGCAATGTAAACGCCGTCGCCCAGCACGCTACCGCATCGGCGCACCGGGACTCTGCTTTCAAGCTGCTCTGGATGGTCCTGTGGAACACATCAGTCGATGACGCCAAGAACCTGGGCTGGATCAGAGAATTCTACCAGGAGACGTATGCGGACACCGGTGGCGTTCCGGTGAGTAACGCGGTGACCGACGGATGCTACATCAACTATGTCGACATCGACCTCAGTGATCCGAAGTACAACAAGTCGTCCGTGCCCTGGCACGAGCTGTACTACAAGGACAATTACCCGCGCCTGCAGCAGGCCAAGAGAAAATGGGACCCCCACAACGTGTTCCGACACGGCCAGTCCGTCGAGCTACCGTCCGCATGAGGGGCCAATCTGGAGCATCGCACGACGGTTGGGCAAGTCGAGCACAAGTTGACGGCGCGTCCACCACCAATCAAACCCGAGAGGACGACGATGAGAATTCAGGTCGAGGTGACCGACACCCTGCAGAACTATATCGCCGCTACGTCACTACGCGAACCCGACCTGCTGCGTGAGCTCCGGGAAAAGACTGCTGAGCTTCCCGAGTATCTCATGCAGATTTCCCCTGAACAGGGCCAGTTTCTCGGCCTGCTGGTAAGGGCGATACGCGCGAAACGCGCCCTCGAGATCGGGGTCTTCACCGGGTACAGTCTGATAGCCACCGCTCTGGCGTTACCACCCGGTGGCATCGTGATCGGATGTGACATCAGCGAGGAATGGAGCGCTATTGCTCTCGACTACTGCGCGCGGGCAGGTATCGCTGATAAGGTTGACATGCGCATCGGCGACGCTCGGGAGACTCTGGCCAAGCTTCTGGAGAGCAAAGATATTGTCGGGTCCTTTGACTTCGTCTTCATCGACGCAGACAAGGAAGACTATGAAGCATACTACGAGGCGGCGCTGACCCTGCTTCGTCCCGGTGGCCTGATCGTGGTGGACAACGTGCTGTGGCACGGAGCCGTCGTCGACGACACCGCCCAAGACGACGAAACGCGCGCGCTGCGGGCGTTCAACACCAAGCTCCATCACGACAAGCGAATCGACCTCAGCCTTATTCCCTTTGCTGACGGACTGAACTTTGCACTCAAGCGCTGATCCGCTCACTGCCAGCCTGTTTCCTTTTAAATTGTCCGCGTCCACGACAACCAAGGCGTAAATCGCGACCGCACCCGCAATGCTTCAGCTGAGCCCTTCGGTAATCCAGGCGACAACGTTAATGTGCTATGGACAACGAACATCCTCTGACGTCACTGGAGTCAAATCATGAGAAAAGATTCTCGCCGACTCAGAGATTGCCTCGGCAAGTTCTCGACGGGTGTCACTGTCGTCACTGTGCAGAACGGCGACCTCGTTCATGGCGCAACGGTCAGTTCGTTCACGTCAGTATCCCTCGACCCGCCGCTCGTCATGGTCTGCCTGAACCGGAGGAGTCGGATGTGCGCGCGGCTCGCCGGATCGGCGTTCGGTGTCAACGTCCTTGCCGCAGATCAACGGGAACTGGCTCTCCACTTTGCAGGGCGCAGCAAACTGGAAAGAATGGTCAGTTGGGAACAGTCGGACCAATCACCTATGATTTCGGGTTGCGTCGCTCACCTCGCCTGCTCTCCGTGGGCCTCGTACGACGGTGGTGACCACATCTTGCACCTGGGGGAAGTACGATATTTCGAATTCCGCAATGGGGAGCCGCTGGTTTTTTATGGCGGAGCTTTTCGTGAGCTGGGCGGGGTGTCAGATGAGATAGCGTGGATCGGCTCTTTCGACTGCCCGACTGAGGGTATATGGGCGTCGAAGGAGAGTGGCTTACCCCGCTCTGTCAAGTCTGTCTGACCGCGCGGCCCGTATGGCTCGCAACGATAATTTTCTCACAATGGGGTCGTTGACCGGACAAGGAAGAGCTCATGACGCTACAGCGGGACATGTCAGCCGATTCGGCTGCTGCGGTTCGGAAGACTCGTCCAATGACCGGTGACGAGTACTTGGAAAGTCTGCGGGATGACCGGGAAATCTACATCTATGGGGATCGAGTCCGCGATGTTACGACTCATCCGGCGTTTCGCAACTCGGCGTTGATGACCGCCCGGCTCTATGACGCCCTGCACGACTCGGAAAAGAGGGCCGTACTGACCACCCGTACCGATACGGGCAGCCAGGGTTATACTCACAAGTTTTTCCGTACTCCACGAAGTGTGCAGGATCTCATTGAGGACCGCGAGGCGATCGCCGAGTGGGCGCGGCTGACCTATGGCTGGATGGGTCGTAGTCCGGACTACAAGGCGAGTTTCCTGGGCACTCTGGGCGCAAACTCGGACTTCTACGATCCTTACCAAGAGAATGCTCGCCGCTGGTACCGTGAGTCCCAGGAGAAAGTGCTGTACTGGAATCACGCGATCGTGCACCCTCCGGTGGACCGCCACTTGCCTGCCGAAGATGTTAAAGATGTCTTCGTGCATGTCGAGAAAGAAACCGACAACGGTCTCATCGTTAGCGGCGCGAAGGTGGTGGCGACCGGGTCGGCAATCACTCACTTCAACTTCATCTCACACTACGGACTCCCTTTGAAGAAGCGGGAGTTCGCGTTGGTAGCGACCGTGCCGATGGGCACACCTGGGCTGAAGCTGATTTGCCGTCCTTCCTACGCCGCGACCGCCGCTGTCATGGGCAGTCCCTTCGACTACCCACTCTCGAGTCGTCTCGACGAAAACGACACGATATTCATCTTGGACCACGTTCTTATTCCCTGGGAGAATGTTTTTCTTTACGGAGACCCCGACCAGGTCAATTCCTTCGTCCGGCAGTCCGGGTTTCTCGAACGACTCACTTTCCAAGGTTGCATTCGACTGGCGGTGAAGATAGATTTCATCGCCGGACTGCTCCTGAAAGCGGTCGAGATGACCGGCACTAAGGACTTCAGGGGAATTCAGGCGCGAGTAGGTGAGGTGATCGCCTGGAGAAACATGTTTTGGGCGCTCAGCGATGCTTCGGCACGCAACCCTCAGGAGTGGCGAGATGGCGCCCTGCTACCCAGGCTGGACTACGGTCTCGCCTATCGTTGGTTTATGACGATCGGCTACCCACGAATCAAGGAGATCATCGAGCAAGACGTGGCGAGTGGACTCATCTACGTGAGTTCCAGCGCCGAGGATTTCAAGAATCCCAACATTCGCCCATATCTTGACAAGTACGTCCGCGGCTCTAACGGCTATGACTCGGTGAGTCGTGTCAAGCTCATGAAACTGCTGTGGGACGCAGTTGCGACTGAATTCGGCGGCCGGCACGAGCTCTACGAGCGTAACTATTCCGGAAATCATGAAGCGATTCGGGCGGACATTGTCATGGCGCAGGCCGCCACGGGCCAGCTCGACGCCTACAAGGGATTCGCCGATCAATGCCTCAACGAATACGATCTTGACGGATGGACCGTGCCCGACCTTGATTCATTCGACGGCTTGAAAGCTACCCGGAATACTCTATCGGGTAACGATTGGTCAGCGAGCGCTCGCTAATAACGATCAGCCGGCGCGGCGCGCATCGGTAAATACAGGAACGTCTCGCAGCGCTTGGCGCACCCGCTGCTGCAGTGCGACACCCAGCACATCAGCGGGTAGTGACGTCCGGCCGAGGACAGGCGGCTCGGCGCGGCGCAGCGTCTCGGTCACCAGTTCGATGAGCGACGAGTCCGGGTCGACGAAGTCCGCTGCGGGGAACAGCTCGGCGAGCTGACGTGGCAGGGCATGCCGGTCTTTGCCGAGCAACACTGCGCACACACCCTTGTCCGCGATAGCGACGAGCACCGGCCCAAGTGAGCATTTCCCCACCACGAAGCGGATCATCGCGCCGTGCCCGCCGGAACGAAACGACGTCGGGGTCATGCCGAGAATCTCTGAGGACGCTGCGTAGAAATGCCCGTTGGAGTTGAAACCGGAGCTGTAAATAGCGTCGGACACCGTCTCGGCGCGGGACAGTTCGCGCCGAACCCGGCACGCCCGACCGGCCGAGAGGTAGGCGTGCGGGGTGACACCGGTGAGTGCCTTGAACATCCGGTGGAAGTGGAACCGGCTGAACCCGACTGTGCGCGCGAGCTCGTCAAGGCTCGGCGGCTCCGCCGACTCGTCGATCACCCGGCATGCTTTCGTGACCGTGGACGCGTAGTGCTCGCGCAGGTCCGGCTCATCGGGACGGCACCTGCGGCACGGCCGATAACCGGCAGCGCGAGCCTGCTCGACGGTCGAGAAGAAGAGGACGTTCTCCCGTCTGGCCGGCCTGGCCACACACGAGGGTCTGCTGTAGACACCGGTGGTGCGCACGACGGAGTAGAAGTGGCCGTCGGCTTGCTCATCGCGCTCTTGGACGGCGCGCCACCGCTGGTCGTCGCTCGCATAGGCTTTCCGCTCACCCATCATCTCTCCCTGTGACTGGTGGTGTGTCGTTGTGGGTGCCCCCGTGTTCACGCAGCCGGGAGCGGTTGGCGCAGGGCTTGTCCGCCAGGTCGACCTGTGTGTGACCGTCGTCGCCGACCCGGCCGCGTATCCGCAGCGCCCCGGTCGCGGGATCGCGGGTCACCAGGTCGTGCGTGGACATCCAGCCGCCGGCCCACGGCAGGCCCTGGTGCAGGTACGGCGACTGCGCAACGTGCACCTCCAGCACCCCGTCGACCACGCGGGTCCGCACGCCCTGCACCGGTAGACCGATCGTCGGCGTACCGAACATGCCGGCGAGGTCGGTCGCGATGGTCCCGGTCTCGGTGGTCCCGTACGCCTGGCCGATCGACACGCCGTACCGGTGGGCGAAGGCCTGGTACACCTCGGGTGTGAGCACTTCCCCGCTGGACACCGCAAGTCGCAGGTCGGGCAGTGTCACGTCGCCGGCTGCGTTGACGAGCTGGTCGAAGTGCGGCGGATTTCCGATTATCACGTGCGCAAGTGCGGCGGCTCGCGCGATGGCGTACGGGGTCTGCGCGGTCGGGAACACCGCCGTCGCTCCGGTGTCCAGCGTGTACAGCAGCCCGCCGATCAGCCCGAATGAGTGCGCCACGGACTCCAACACCGCGACCCGCTCACCCGCCTTGGGCAGTCCGTCCAGGGTGTGCAATCGATCCAGCTCGACGAGCAGGGACTCCGAGGTACGGCCGACCGCCTTGGGCTGCCCCGTGGTGCCGGAGGAGAACTGAACGACGCAATGGCCGGAGTGCGCGGGCCGGCCACCGGGCAGCGGGCGGACGAGTACCTCGCACTGATCGATGAACTTGTCGGTCTGGCGGTACAACCCGCCGATGGTCACGAAGAACTGGGGCGTGCACATCTTCAGCAACGCGGCACGTTCCGGCCCGCGCACGCCCGGCTCGAACAGCAGCACCTGCGCGCCGAGCGACCAGAGCGCGAAGATCGACCACAGCTGGGTGAAGCTCCGCGTTCCTTGCAGCGCAACGGTATTGCCCGCCTGGATGCCGTGCCTGCTCAGTAGTTGGGCGAGCCACCTCACCTCCGCCCGCAATGTGCCGAAGGTGACGTCACGGCTCGCTCTTGCGAACACGGCATCGTGCGAACCGTGGTCGAGCAGCTCGGCACCCCACCACTGTGCAGTCATCGCTCTCCCCGTCCCCCCGCGCTGCTGCGTCCGGGCCTACTTCTCGATGCAGAACTCGCCGACCGGCCAGCCGACGTGGCGTTTGTCGTTGACGAGGTAGCCGAGCAGCTGGTCACCCGGGTTGAGCTCAGTCACGTTCAACACGACCCCGCCAGGGCCCAGCACCCGGACGTGCCAGTCGTCCTGCACGATCAAGTTGACCTGGACGCCTTCTTGCGAGCCAGCCCGAATGCTCAGGAGGGGACGGGACTCCAGCTTGATCCGGCCCACCACGATGCGGCGGGTCCGGCCGTCGGCGCCGACGCCGAGCACCGCGCTGCCCGACCGCAGCTCGCTGAGGTAGTTGGTGCGATTGTCCTGCCCCAGCACATAGGAGTGCAGTGCGCCCGCGTTGATCCGGAACGGGCGGGTTGGCATATAGGGCAGCGGGTGAGTCTCGCTGCAGCACAGGATGAACCCGTGTGCGTAGGAGCCGACGAGCATGCCTTCGTCCTCTTCGAAGTGAGTGCACGTGTCGATACACACCCGGTCACCGAGGCCGAGGTGCTCGATCGAGTCGACGGTCAGCGTGACCAGCGCCAGTTCGGGAGTCTTGACGCGGAGCATCTCGACCACCGCGAAGACGTCGTTGGCATCGCGGGGTGCTATCAGGACACCCTCTGACCCCTTCTCCAGCACGTCGACGATGATCTGGGCCTCTTCGAGGCTGTCGGTCTGGCAGATCAGCTGGCCCGGTGAGCTGTCGGCGGCAGCGATCACGATCTCCAGCGGAATCTTTGTCGGGTCGCGGAACTGCACGATCGTGTAGGGCAGCGCGACCGCGACCTCGCAGGCCAACGTCAGGGTGGGGTCGTCGATCACGTTCACCAGCGCCGCGGTGATCTGCCCGCCATCGCGGTGACATGCGCGCAGTACGCCGAGTTGGTCGGTGTCGACTACCTCGTGCAGCATGATCAGGGTGTCGTCGGATACCTGCCCCGGTCGGGTGTCACCGACGAGCACCCGCTTGACCGTGGTGGGCAACGTCGCGAGCGTTGCGGGGTCGCTGTCGACAATCGCGTCGACCCGAGCGTGGATAGCGGCGTCGATGACCGCCTCACGCTGCGTGCTCGGAACAGAACGGAGGTCGATCCAGGCGAACTTCACAACATACCTGCCATTTGTCGTTGCCGCGTTGGCCCGGTCGTGGGTTCGCGACTATGGACGATTGCGGCCAGTTCCCGGACCTTTTGCCGCGGAACTGGACTGGTGAACACCCGTCGCCCGACAGCCAGCCCGCGGCAACCTGCGGTCATCGCCGATGTCGCGAACTCCAACAGGCTCTTTTCGGAGCCGCCGCCACCGGCGACGATGATCGGCAATGGCGAACTGGCGACCACTGCCGCCATCCGTTCCACTGGTGCGGCAAGAACGGTCTTGACGATGTCAACGCCGAGGTCAGCAGCTATGTTGACGACGTGCGCGAGTAACTTGGGTTCGGTGGGGTCGTGGACGCGTGGACCACGGGGGTACAGCATGGCGATCAGCGGCATGCCCCACCGGTCGCACGCTGCGGCGACAGCGCCGAGATCGGCCAGTTGCGTCGCCTCCGTGTCGGAGCCGATGTTGACGTGCACGCTGACGGCGTCACCACCCAGCCGGACCACCTCCTCGACGTCACCGACCAGGACCTTGGCGTCAGCGTCAGGTGCGTGCGCTGTGCTTGCGCTCAGGTGCACCACGAGCGCGCACTGCGTCAGCAGGCTCGGCGGTATCATCCGGGCCCTGCCCTTGTGCACGACGATGCCGTCGGCGCCACCGCCGGTGATGTCCGCAACCAGCTGGGTGAACCCGGTGGCGCTCACGATGGGACCATCGGAGACGGAATGATCGAGTGGGATGAACAAGAACCGGCCATCATCTGGCCGGGACAACCGCGCTAGGCGCAACGATTTACCAGTAAGTGGAAACATGACATTTCTCCTCATTCGTGGATAACAAAGATCGATAAGGAGGTGGGGCCTGCGGAACCTGTTGGCATCACGCCCCCGGGCTGGCTGACTGTGGCCGCGTCACGGTTATACGAGGCGGCAAGTACGCGCGCAGATACACTGCGACCGCAAAATTTCGTCGCACGGGGCTGTTGTGTTGACAAAATCACAGGTTGTGTAGCTGCCCCGGAAGGAAGCTATTATATACGCGAGGTTCCCCGCGCTGCCGGCGGGTGGAGACTTGATCTCTTCGGATGGCCGAGTCGGCCTCGGATGGGTGTTCATGTACCAGGGAAACGCACTGAGTGTGACGTGTAGGGTAACCTGATGGGGTTACATGGACTGCGCAGCCCGCATAGCCGGACAGCAAGACAAGCTCATGGCTGAGTGGGTTGTTCGGCTTGGATTGTGTGTTGACGCGGGCTCGGAAGCCGGCGCTGAAGAACTGGATAAGCTAGTTGGGCAGCTACTGGAACTCGACATCGAGTCTGCTGATCAGACGACCGCAGGTCAGGCGCGATCCCGTACGCGCGCCGGTGATGGGCTGGAGCTCGCCGGGGCCAGCCGGGGAGACCAGCGTGAGCTGATCCAGGCCTGGATCGACCGGCACACCGACCGATGAGCTGCGCGAGGGTCGCACTGCTGGTCGGTTGCTCTGATTACCAGGACCCGAGGTTTCGACGACTGCCGCAGCCGGTCCAGGACATCGACGAGCTGACACCTGTGCTTGCCGACCCGGAGATCGGTGATTTCGCAGTCGACACGATGTTCAACGAGCAGTCAGGGGCGGTCAGCGAGAAAATCGAGGAGTTCTTCGCCGACCGCAAGCCCGATGATCTCTTGTTGCTCTACTTCTCGTGCCACGGGGTCCTGGATTCCCGAGGGCAACTTTACTTCGTGACCGCCAACACGAAGAAGGAGCGGCTGGACTCGACCGGGATCTCGGCGCGCTGGGTGCGCAAGCAGATGGATCAAAGCCGCTCGCAGCGCATCGTATTACTGCTCGACTGCTGCTACAGCGGCGCATTCGCTAGGGGTCTCACCCGGCGCAGCGCCCGCGCCGAGGAGATCCTCGAGCAGCTCGGTGGCCGTGGCCGCGTGGTCATCACCGCGTCAGACAAGATGGAGTACGCCTACGAGTCGATCTTCACCAATGCCGTGGTCCGAGGTTTGCGGACCGGGGCAGCCGACCTCGACGGCGACGGTCGGGTATCGGTCGGTGAGCTGTATCAATACGTGTACGACCAGGTCCGTCAGAACACGCCGGACCAAACGCCGACCTGGTCGGCGGATGAGATGCGCGGCCAGTTCTCCCTGGCGAAGAACCCCCATGCGCCGGCACCACTGCCGGCTGATCTCGAGCAAGCCTTGGCGAGTGAGCTCCTCTGGAAGCGGCTGTGGGCGGTGGACGGTCTAGCGCGCCTGCTGACCGGTGACCCTCCCGGAGGGCAGAAGCGCACGGCGAGACAAGCTTTGGACCACCTGTGTGCCGCCGATACTGACCTCGACGTTCGGGCAGCTGCCGGCAAGGCATTACGCGGCGTCTCCCGGCGACCCGACTTTACGGATCATCGACGCCAACGCTACCGCCGACTGGTCAAGGTTGGTCTGCCCGCAATGGTGTTGGCCTTGGCGGCGTTGGCTACTGTGCCATTCTTGCCACCCGGAGCTGAGCCCATCGCCTGTTCACCCAACGCTAATCCTGCCGATGGTGTGCTCTCGCTCGGGACATTACTCCCGAAGACCGGGCAGTTCATTTACACGGGTCCAGCGCTGGAAGCCGGGGTGAACCTGGCGATGAAGGACATCGATGCTGCCGGCGCCATCCCTGGCATCGCCGTGAAACTTGATGGCACCAATCAACGCGACGAGGGCAACCCCGCTGTCGACACCGCCGACCAGTCGACCGACGCGCTGCTGTCCGGCGGCGGGGTGGATGCGATCATCGGTCCCTCGACGTCTGCGGTGGCCGCCAAGGTGATCGACAAGGTCACCTGCGCAGGTGTGATCATGTTTTCGCCCTCGAACACAGCGCCGTTGTTCACCACGTACCACGACCATGGGCGCTATTTCCGGACCACGCCGTCAACCGTGGCCGAGGGCCCCGCGCTCGGCAAGCTCGTCGTCACTGACGGCAACTCCACGGTGGTGGTGGTGATGTCTCGCGATGACGTGTACGGCAACGCGCTACGGGAGGCGACCGGAAAATCGATCCAGGAATTTGGAGGTCAGGTACTCGACTCTTTCCCTTACGACCCGAACATGCCCGACCACGACAAAGACATCCAGCGGATCAAAATGAAGAACCCTGACGCGATCGTCCTGATCGGCTTCGCGGAGACCGCCCGTATCCTCGCCAACATGGTCAAGGAAGGCCTCGGTCCGACGAGTAAACGTGTGTATGCCCCTAATATGACCAACACCTTGGCCGGTCAGGTCAGTCCGCAGCATCCGGGAGTCTTGGCGGGGATGCGGGGAACAGCACCGAACAGTGGGGGTGAGGAGTTCGCGAAGCGGCTGAGAGAGGCCAATCCTGGACTACAGGATCTGACCTACGCCGCACAGGCCTACGACGCAGTGGTGATCACCGTGCTTGCGGCGGCTGTCGCCCACACGGACGCGCCGGCTGCCATCGCGGAGCAGATCAACGGCGTCACGAAGATCGGTGAGAAATGCGCAGGCTTCGACGCCTGCATGAAGCTCGTGAAAGACCACAAGGATATCGACTACGACGGACCTTCCGGGCCGCTGGATTTCACTGATCCCGGTGAGCCCGACTCAGCTGCGTACATTGTCAACGAAGTTCAACCCGATGGCACCGTACGGTCGGTCGGGAGCTAGCGCCCCTTGGACGCTAGAATCTTGACACTTGAGCCGAGTTTTGCAGACGTCTTCCGCAATGGCCGCCCGTCTCGCACCTCCCGGACGCTGAGTGTGGCCGTGAGTTGCCATTCGGAGCCGAATCGTGGTTCACGTCGCGTTACTGATCAAGGTGACCCGCGTCCGATGTGGAACGTTCAGGTCAGTGAAAGCTCTGAACCGTGAGATCGAGGCGTTCGTCAAGCGCTGGACTTCGAGTGGAAGGCTACCGCGGAGGGGATCCTTGGCAAGGTCCGTGTTGTCACGGCCCGCATGGAGGCTCTTCTGCGTGGCACCGAGATTGATGACGTAGCCCGCCGGGCGGCGTAAAGCTAAACCTATCTATCCACACTAGGCACAGCCGGCACCGCAGGTTGGCTCCCGTGCTGGCGCTCCACCCGCCCGGTCAGTTCCGGCCCGAACGGGTGCGGTCTCGCGACTTCTGGTGACGGGGTTTGGGCGAGCCCGCCGTAGTGCGCGGCCTCCTAGGATTGCGGGTATGTCGTCTGATCATGTCATCGTTGCCTCGACCACGGACAGCGCGGACGCTGCGTGCGCTCTCGCCAGCGGGGTGATCGAGGCCAAGCTGGGGGCGTGTGCGCAGATCGTCGGACCGGTCATCAGCGTGTACCGCTGGGACGGTGCGGTGCAGACCGAGCGGGAATGGCGGGTGGAGATCAAGACCGCTGTTGATCGGGTCGCGGCGTTGACCGAGCACATCAAGGCCAAGCATGGCTACGACGTACCCGAGATCATCGTGACCCCGATCATCGCAGGCAGCGCCAAGTACCTGTCCTGGCTGATCGATGAGACGCGCGGACACAGCTGACACGCCCGTGAACTCGACACTACGGACGTTTTCGGCTACCGGTGACGTCGCTAGCGTCGAGTTCACGGTTGCTGAGACGTTGCCGCTGTACTACGAACAGGTGACATTGACCAGCTCATTGCAACCTGGCTATGCTTCGAGTTACAGCTAGACAGACCTGTCTGTGTCTGACTTCCGCGTGCCCCCAGGCGGGCCTGCGGCAGCCACTCCCGCGGCGCACCGTTTGCGACCGGAAGGAGTTTGTGTCGAGCGATAATAGCTGGTCCACCTACCCGGTCTACCTACTCAGTGTGATCCAATCAGAGAGGAAGTCATGACCGATTACGATCCGAGGACTGCGACCGGAATCCCCACCGAGCCTGTCGGATCCCTTCCGCGTTCATCCAAGCTACAGGCTCTCTACGCCGCATATGATCAGGGGCAGGCCAGCCGGGAAGAATTGGAAGCCGAACAGGACGCCGCAGCTCGCGACTCGATCGAACGCTTTGAGGCCACCGGATCACCGATTATCTCTGACGGTGAGCAGCGTTGGTCAAGCTTTGCCACCTACCCCATCACCGACACCTTGGCCGGGACCGGTCTTGCCGATAACCTCGGCCCGGGCGGACAGTTCTTCGCGATCTTCGCCGACGGTCATGGTCGGCAGCTGCCCCGACTCACGGGCGGACCCCTGCGGTACAAGACGTACGCGGCCGACACCTTGCGGAAGTCCATCGGCTACGCGAATGTTCCCATGAAGCAGGCGGTGATCGCGCCCTCCATGCTGGCCCTGTTGTACCCGCTCAACGACGAGGTGGACGGCTACCCCCGCGAGCAATTCGAGGAAGATCTCGTCAACGAGTGCGAAAAGGACATCCGGGAGGCTTTTGCGGCCGGTGCCGCCCGGGTCTCCATCGATTTCACCGAAGGTCGGCTCGCCACCCGAGAGGATCCACGAAACCCTTGGACCGGCGCTGGTCTGCTACCGCACTTCATCGAGCTGAACAACCGGGTGCTCGCTCGTTTCTCGTCGGAGGAGCGCGCGAGTATCGGTATCCATACCTGCCCGGGTGGTGACCGCGACTCGGTGCACAGCGCCGATGTCCCCTACAACAACCTGCTGCCGAGCATGTTCCAGATGAACGCCGGCTACTTCCTCATCCAGCTGGCGAGTGAGCGCGACAAGGACCCGGTCTACGAGTCCATCGGAAAGAATCTCCGGAACGACGCCGACGGTGTTGCGCAGATGGCCTACATTGGTGTCTGTGTCACTCAGAGCCCGCGGCCGGAAAGCGCCCAAGAGATCTGCGATGCGTTGGTGCGGGCGGCCAACTTCATGCCGAAGGAAAGAATCGGCTCCACCGACGACTGTGGCTTCTCGCCGTTCAGCATCGATGAGAAGCCGAACCACGGGTCGCCTGACTACGCCCGTGACATCGCGTTCCAGAAGATCAAGAACCGCGTAGAGGGAACCAGGATGGCTGCGGAGAAGCTCAGCGTCAGCTGAGTGCACTGCTTAACGGCGCAACGATCCGCAGCCACGGCCCGGCCGCTGACCACGAGTGGCCGGGCCGCTCCGCGTGACTCGACGCATCAAGGCGTGCCCTGCCCCAGCAGCGGCGCCTCGTGCACGGTCCCTAACATCTCGCGGTGGAGGTGTCTGGGCGCCTGGTGGCCCCCGCGGTCTTCAACACCGACGTGACCGAGTATCTCGGTCAGGCGGGTTCGATTCCCGTCCGCCTCCGCCACCCGTTTGCTCAGCTGGACGCGAGCAGATTTCGCGACTATGTTCACTCTTTTACACTTTTGCATTCAGAGCGTAGTCGGATGGCTCAGCAAGCTTCCCCGATCAGGGTGTATTTTTCAAGAAGCGCAGTCACTCTTCGTCGTAGACAGGCGGAGGGTCGCTGCGGTCCTGATGACGGGGCCCGGAGGCTGAGATGGCGGACGAGGACATCATCGTGGTACTCGCCCTGGCGGCATCCGTCACGCGGTATCAGGAGCAGCTGGAGCCGGTGACGCCGCTGCTGGTGCTTCCTCCGCTGCGGGTGCCCGGGGTGGTGGCATCTCCGGATGGGTCGGCCGCCCTCAATGTGGCCCAAGAGTGGGCCAACCTGGAGAGGGCGATCGGCCCACTGGGCGCGGATCGGGTGCACCTCACCTGGATGGATGGCCGCAGCGCCGACGACCTGCGCGGCGCACCCTGCGAGCGGTCCTGGCATGTGCTGCACTTCGTGGGGCACGGCGGATTCGACGAGGAGCAGGACGAGGGCTTCCTTGCGCTGACCGGCGCCGCCGGCGGATCCGACCTGCGGTTCACCGGGAGGCTGGGCCGGTACTTGGCGGACAGCCAGTCGCTGCGGCTGGTGGTGCTCAACGCCTGCGAGTCCGGGCGTACCGGTCTGCACGCCCTGTCCGGCACGGCCCGTTCGTGCCGTCGAAGCGCAGGGAGCGGCTGAGGTGTGCCGCCTGGGCCACCCGGGTGCCGTGCACGCCGTGGCCGGCCCGGACGCTCGGTGGTTACTCGCTGGGGGCAGCGACGGCTCTGGTCAGCTCTGGGGCGCACAGCGGTCGGTCGCCACGATCCTGCCCCATCCGATGGCCGTCACCAGCGTCGTCCTCACGCCCGATGGTCGCCGCGTCGTCACCGGATGCGCTGACGGAACGGCACGGGTGTGGAAGATCTCGCCGGCCCAGGAGGTACCGTGAACGACAAGGTTGACATCATGGTGCGGGACACTCTGATCGCTGATGATCTCACTTTGGTGCGGACCGCCTTCGAGGCCGCCGGGCTGCAGACGATCATCCGGGTCATGCCACCGCGCCGGGACATCGACCCGTCCTGGCTGGTGCTGATCACGTTCCCGCTGCAGACGATGCTGCAGGTGGCGCTGGAGCGAATGGGCGCCGATGCCTTCGAGCGTCTGCGACGGCTGGCCGGCACACTGCGTAACCGGCCGCGGAGGCGGGTCGCGGGGCACTCGGAGCTGGTGATCCTGAAGTGCACCGACAGCTCGGCGCGGATCGTGCTGGAGCCCGATCTGCCCCAAGACGCCTACCGGGTCCTGGTGGAGCAGGTAGTTCCCCTCGTGATCGATGGCGAGTGGCGCTACGACCGGCAGCGGGCCCGGTGGAGCCGCCATGACGTGCGATGACCTTCGCTACGAGGGCACGTGAGGTGATGAACGATGCGAACAGGGGACCAGCACGCCTGCGATCGTGTCGCTGGTGTCCAGCCTCGTCTGGTTCTGCGGGACCGGCAGCGTGTCGCCCTGGTCGCGGGTTACCTGACCCGCCAGCAGGCCCAGCAGCGGGGTGAGTCCGGCGACGGGATGGCGATCGCCGGCTTGATCCTCGGCGGTACCGGTGTGGTGCTGGCATTCTTCTACCTGGTGGCTCTCGCTGCGCAAGGCTCGTCGTCCTGACGAGGGCCGGTGCAGGCCTGATCAGGGTGACCCGGCGGAACTCGTAGAGTTCGGGCCATGGATTCCCGCCGGCTGATCCCGCGCACCGATGTGGTGCTGGCCGATCCCGAGATCGCGGTCGCCGCCGAGCGGTTGGGCCGTCCCCAAGTGAAGCAGGCAGTGATCGCCGCCCAGCAGCGGGTGCGGGCAGGTGCCCTGCCACCGGCCGGCGTCGTTCGTGACGTGCTGGCCAGACTGCCGGCGGCGGCGATGACGTTGCAGCCGGTGCTCAACGCAACCGGGGTGCTGCTGCACACCAACCTCGGCCGGGCACCGTTGTCCGCAGCAGCGATCGACGCGCTGGCCACGGCGGCCGGCACCACCGACGTCGAGTTCGATCTGGATACCGGCGGGCGGGGCCGGCGCGGGGCCGGCGCCCTGGCTGCGCTGGCCGCGGCGGTGCCCACCGCCGGGGCGGGGCATGTGGTGAACAACGGTGCCGCGGCGCTGGTGCTGGCTGCCACCGCGCTGGCGGCCGGCCGGGAGATCGTGCTGGCTCGCGGCGAGCTGGTGGAGATCGGCGACGGCTTCCGCATCCCCGACCTGCTGGTGTCCACCGGGGCCCGGCTGTGTGAGGTCGGTACCACCAATCGGGTCACCCGCGCGGACTATGCCGCGGCGATCGGACCGCAGACCGGGTTCGTGCTCAAGGTGCACCCGTCGAACTTCCGCATCACCGGGTTCACCTCATCGGTGCCGGTGGCGCAGCTGACCGGGCTGGGCGTGCCGGTGGTTGTCGACATCGGCTCGGGACTGCTGGCGCCGCACCCGGCGCTGCCCGACGAACCCGACGCCGCCACCACGCTGGCGGCTGGTGCCGACCTGGTCACCGCCAGTGGTGACAAGCTGCTCGGCGGACCGCAGGCCGGCCTGCTGCTGGGCGCTGAGCCGCTGGTGACCCGGCTGCGCCGGCACCCGTTGGCCCGGGCGTTACGCGTCGACAAGCTCACCCTGGCCGCGCTGGAGGCCACTTTGCGGGGCCCGGCGACCCCCACTGGCCAGGCTCTGGCCGCAGATCCCGGTGGCCTGCACCGGCGAGCGATGGCGATCGCGACGGCGTTGGTCGCCCATGGTGTGGACGCGACAGCGGTGGTGTCGCAGGCCGCCGTGGGGGGTGGCGGTGCGCCGGGGGTGGCCCTGGACAGCGCCGCGGTCAGCCTGCCGGAGCATTTCGCTGTGCTGTTGCGAACCGGTGACCCGGCGGTGCTCGGCCGGGTCGAGCGCGGTCGTTGCCTGCTCGACCTGCGTGCGCTGCCCGCCGAGCAGGACGCCACGGTGCGTGACGCTGTCCTGGCATGCATGTCCTAGCCACCGCCGGTCACGTCGACCATGGCAAGTCCACCCTGGTCCGGGCACTGACCGGGATGGAGCCCGACCGGTGGGCGGAGGAACGCCGGCGCGGGATGACCATCGATCTCGGGTTCGCCTGGACGACCCTGCCCACCGGGTCGACGGTGGCGTTCGTCGATGTGCCCGGCCACGAGCGGTTCGTGCCGAACATGCTCGCCGGGGTCGGGCCGGTGCCGGCCGTCATGTTCGTGGTTGCGGCTGACGAGGGCTGGATGCCGCAGTCCCGGGAGCACCTGGCGGTGCTGGACGCGCTGAACGTCCAGCATGGCCTGCTGGTGGTGACCCGCAGTGACCTGATGGACCCGCAGCTGGCTCGGGGGGAGGCTCTGGAGCACCTGGCCACGTCGTCGCTGGGTCGGGTCGGCTCGGTCTGTGTCTCCGGTGTCACGGGGGCCGGGCTGGATACGTTGCGGGCCGCGCTGGGTTCTCTGGTCGCTGGGCTGCCCGCGCCGGACGTCGATGCCGACGTCCGGTTGTGGGTGGATCGGGCGTTCACCATCCGCGGCGCGGGCACCGTGGTCACCGGAACGCTGGCCGGCGGGACGCTGCACGTCGGCGACGAGCTGCTGCTGGTCCCCGGGCAGCGGCGGGTGGTGGTGCGGGGCTTGCAATCGCTGGGCACGCCCGTCGAGTCCGTATCCGCGGTGGCCCGGGTAGCCCTCAACCTACGTGGCCTCCCCTTGACCGCCATCCACCGCGGCCACGCCCTCCTCACCCCAGAAACCTGGCGAATCACCCACACCATCGACGCCCACCTCTCCCCCCCTACCCCGCGATATGGAGACTTGACGCGGCAAACGGACCCCGCTGAGCCGCGACATGGAGACTTAACGCGGTCGTCGGCCGTGTTGCATGTGGGCACGGCGGCGGTGGGGGTGCGGGTTCGGGCACTGGGGGGGGATGCTGTGCGGTTGGGGTTGGCGCGGGCGTTGCCGCTGCGGATCGGGGATCGCGCGCTGCTTCGTGATCCCGGCACTCGTGACATCGTGTCGGGGGGCATCCCGGTCGGGGTCACCGTGCTGGATGTGGCACCGCCCGCACTGCGCCGCCGGGGGGCGGCCGCGGCCCGGGCCGCCGAGCTGTCCACGATGGACGGTGTCCCGGACGGGCGCGCCGAGCTGCGCCGCCGCGGGTTGGTGCGGCGAGACGAGCTGATCGCGATGGGTGCGCCGGTGCCGGCTGATGCGGTACAGGCGGGTGGCTGGCTGGTCGACCCCGACGTGCTGGCACAGCGGGCTTGCCTGCTTGCCACCGCCGTGGCTGCGCACGCCGCCGCGAACCCGCTCGAGCCGGGGATGCCGCTGGAGACCGCCCGGCAGGTCGCCGGGGTGCCCGACGTGCGGCTGGTGGAGCTGCTGCTCGGCTCGGAGCTGATCCTCGTCAACGGGCGGGTGCACCCCGGCGAACCCGCCACCGGGCTGCCCGACGCGGTGCGTAGCGCCATCGCCGAAGTCCGCGCCGAGCTGGCGCAACACCCCTTCGCCGCCCCCGATGCACACCGCCTCGCCGAGCTCGGGCTGGGCGCCAAGCAGCTCGCCGCCGCGGTCCGCGCCGGCGAGCTGCTCAAGATCGCCGACGGGATCTACCTCGCACCCGGTGCCGCCGAGCTCGCTACCCAGTGGTTACGGACCCTGCCCAGCCCGTTCACCCTCAGCCAGGCTCGCCAGGCCCTGGCCACCACCCGCCGCGTCGCCGTCCCGATCATGGAACTGCTCGCCCGCCGCGGGATCACCCACCAGCTCCCCGACGGCACCCACGAACTCCGGTCGTGAGTGGGAAACAGTGTTATAGCTCGCATCGCCACTCACGGGCCTGCCGGCAATCCGGTCACCACGACATCCCCGCCGTCGCTCAACTGAGCGGCCTTGCGGTCTCGCCAGCCCGGCGGCTGGGATAACAAAGCCGAGTGGGCGAGCTATAGGCCGAGGGGCGCCGGGCGGTCGAGGCGAGATGTGGGCGGATGGTGGTCCTGCCGAGCTAGCAGGATAGGCGGGTGGAGCCGAACGGCCAGAGCGAGATCGATACGACCCTTACGGGACAGCTCTAATGATGTTCCTTCCAGGGTGAGTGTCGCGGTGAGCACGCACTCACCTCCCCGCAGCACGACCAGACCCCCCTGACGCACTACCGCCACGACTCCATCGAGATTGAACTCCAACTTCAACTCGAAAACGAATGTATGGATCTTGCTGCCATTGACGATCAGGTCGACAGAAGGATGGTGTGTCGAGACGACGCGGTGAGTCGCGAGGACCACTATCTCCTCGATGTCCGGGCTGGCAAGCGTGCGCTCTGCCGCTTTGGTCAGATCAGCGTACTTGCGCCAGCCGGCAAGGAGGATACTCCCGAGGTCGAGTTCAAGGAGTGCGTCCGTGACTGTGGCGACTTCCTGGTGGACAGCCCGCAAAGCCGAGACGGACAGGCTATGGAGGCTCTGTATCGCAGATCGGGCCACACCATTTCTTCTGAGTGAGCGATCGAGGACCTCCACCGTGTCGGCGCCGGCGTGGACGCCGAGCAGAAACATCCGTGCCGACAATGACTCGGCGACGACGGCTTGACTCACTGGTGCACCTCCTGGAGAATCTGCGTACCGCTATCAGTGTGTGGCTCAATGCGCACAACGCGTGTTGGCGGCGAACGGTCCGATGGTGATTGCATGACCTTGACATCAGTGCCGAGATCAACTCCGGGGGCAACCCGAATATCAACGTGTGTACCCTTTTGGCCATACTGGGCCCGAATGGCACGAGCGACCAACAGTCCACCAACCAGCAGGGCTAGAAGGGTTAGCGTGACGGGAATCGGCCACCACCGTGGGAGCAGCCAAGCCTCGAGGGTCACGGGAGGCTCCGGGGGAGACACTTCGGGCGGCGTCGTAGGAGGCTGCGCCACCACCGAAGGCTGTGCTACCGCAGAGGACGTTCCCACCGGAGGTGCCACCGCAGGGGGCGTTCCCGCCGGAGGCTGTGCCACCGCAGAGGGCGCTTCCGCCGGAGGCTGTACTACCGGAAACGTGGGAGGCACCACGGCAGGTGCGGGCGACACAGGAACCTCGGAAGTAGTCACAACAACCGCACTGCCAGGGCAAACCATAGATTCGGCAGCCGGCTCTTGACGCTCCACCCTGCTATCGGCTACCGGATCGCCGCCGAGAATGAGCCCAGCAGCCGCGAGCGCTATCCGCGCCTCATCGACCGTCCGACGGATGAGATTGGGTACCGGTACGTGCGCGGTCTTCAAGTAGACATCGACGTGAGAGCCGCGCGGTACCTCTGCTTTCGCAACCGGATACTGGCTCTCAATCACGTCACATTTGCCCGACACATCGCCGATTACCAGGTGCGGGGCCAGGCGCCGCCTCGCCTCCTGTACCGTTGATCCCACGAGATCAGGTACAATCACGACAGCGGGTTTTAGATGAACATTGACGGCCGAGCCACATGGTACCTTCGTTCCCGCGGCCGGATCTTGGCGGTCAATCACGTTACCTTCACCTGAGACCTCGCCGAGCCCCAGATCCTGTTTCAAGAGCCCCCTTGCTTGTGACACCGATTTCCCTACGAGTCGGGGCACGACCACGAGAGAGGGTTTGAGATAGACATTGACGGACGAGCCGCGCGGTATTTTTTTCCCTGCGATCGGGTCTTGGCTACCAATTAAGTCACATTTGCTCGGCGATTCTCCGCTCGCGCCCGACACCTCGCCGAGAACCAGGTGGGGACGCAGCAGCTGCCTCGCCTTTGGCACCGTTGATCCCGCGAGATTGGGCACGACCACGGGACTGGGGATCACTTCAGGATCAGGCACGGGCGGGGGGTTCCGATCCGGTGGCTTGTTTGTAATTTCCGGCTTACTTGTGATTTCAGGCTTATTTACGACTTCCGGCCCACTTGTGACTTCCGGCCCACTTGTGATCTCCGGTTCCGATTCTTTTGTGACCTCCGGTTCCCTGGTGCCCTCCGGCTGCTCCCTTAAGCTGCCCGAATCATTCGGGTCCCCCGGGTCTGGCTGCAGAACTTTGACAACGTTTCCACTTAGTAACCCGAGGTTTCGCGCAACCATGAGGTTCACGGAGAATACGGGACCGCTAACGACACCGACGGCGGTAAAACGACGCACGCGGCCCGGGAAAATAGCGGGCTCCGCGGACGAGCTGACGTCACTGTTACTTTCTAGATAGCCTGAGCCCAGGTATCCCTGATCGGTCGCCGCTTTCGCTGGTGTTATTCTCAATAATCCAGGTTTGGGCACTGAATTCTCGACCGCGTCGGTACCTGTCGCACTCACGGCAGCAACCAACAGCGCGCACGCCACAACTATGACAAGCACCCTGCGGACAAATCGATGGAGGGCAGACATCCAACCTTCGTCCCGCTCTAGCTTCGACATCTCGACGCCCTCTGCGCACCCACCGGCCCCGAACCGGTAGCTGCCAAGAGAGAGAGAGGAACAACGCCCATAAATACGTCATGCCCAACCTCGATCGGGTAGATTTACCGAAGTGGCCGAGCCCTGGTACCGCAGCCGAAGATCACGATTTCGCTGCGTGTCGGTCCGAGAAGTCTGGCGGTCACCGCCTGATCACTCTCCGTTGCGGCGAGAGCTTTCAGGCCAGCAAGAGCCTAACCGGGCTCAATGAGCTCCGCCGCTGGCGCGGCATAGCAACGCTGCTCGCGGTCGTCGCCGTCACCGAATGCGCCGAGCACCCACTCCCACCAGGGCTGATCGCCGAAGCACCCGCCGCGAGGAGGAGTGCGCACTGAGCACAGGATCGGCCCATCCACGCCGATGCAGCCGCGGGAGGTGTTACGTCAATTTCGGTCATGGCGTCAAGACGCGCCCCCAGTGGGCGTGATTCGCTTACTCAGCGGTTAAGCGCAGGCGCTGCGCGATCTTATTAACCGTGGTAGTAACCCTCTGGGGGACGCTGCTCCTCGGCGATCAGCAGCGAACCGGGAACCTGCTTGACGCCCGTCTCGGTGACCCAGTCGTGCGGTCGGATCGACTTCGGGAGGGCACGCCACTGGGCACGAAGCTCGGGGTGGTCCTTGACGTCCGGGGCGCGGCGACACTCGGCCCTCGGGTGCAGCTCTGCCGGCGCCGGTCTCGGGGGCTCGACGACCACCGAGACGCTGATCGCCGCCGACGCACGGACCCGGCGCGACGTGAACAGCGCCCCGCACCTCATCTGGAACTCCGCCACACCGGCGAGTATGCGCCGAAGCGGTCCCCGACACCAGAGTTTTGGGGGCTGCCCCGAGGCACTGCTGGTCCACGCCCGCGCCGTGTTCTGCGCAGCACCGCACTGCAGGCCGAGCCGACCGAAGACCATCGCGAGGGAGCCGCCGCCTACAAACTCGTCAACGTCGACCAGCAGCTGGTCCCGGGCAACCCGCGCATGGGAGCGATCCCGATGGCGGAGGGCACGCAGTTGGCCGGGACGCTCGGCGACTCGGGTGGGTCGATCGAATTGGCAGGAACGTCATCGGACGGTATATACGATTTCCACATCACCACCGACCTGGCCCGCAGCAACTGACCGGATTCAGTCGACGGTCAACCAGGCGTTGAGCGGTTGCCCATCGTCCCGCCAATCACTCCCCAGAATGCCGATCGGGCGTCACGCCGACTCACCTCATCGTCTTTCAGTGATCGTTCCAAAGTTTTCTCCACCGCCGTGAGGAGTTCGATATCCACGGGACGGGGGATGTTCGGACGCTTGATGTTCAGATCCGCGATTTCCGCCTCGGTCGCCGCACGCAGCCACTCTCGCGCGAAGGCGGCCGCAGCCCGGAGGCCGAGGTTCCGGCTACCGACCTGTCTTGGGCCCGACTTTGAGGGCGTTGGGCACGTCGAGTCGCAACAGGAGAACGGGACGTGAACATCGGTTCCAGCTGTGACTTACCGAGAACGGTGAGATGATCGGAATCAAAGACGAGTTCGGGGGATTGATTGGGGTCTTTAACGTGCGGTATGCCGACGAGCACGACACGCACCCCGTGGTCCTGTGCCACCCGCACTCCCTCACAAAGGTCCTCGTCGCCGCTCAGCAGCACCACATCACTGACAGCCCGGTGCTGGGCGAGCGTCATGAGATCGCGGTAGATCAAGGCGTCGACACCCTTCTGCCCGTTGTCGGTGAGGCGGCCAAGTCGAAGCTTGACGTTGGGTAACCCGGCAACCTGGCGTTGCTCCTGCGTGCGGATGCCGTCGCGGGCGCCGTCGTACCAGTAAGTGCGCAGCACAGGCAGCCGGGTCGTCTCCAGGGCCACGCTCTGAAGCAGCTCCACGGCGAGGGACGACTGGAGCACAATTCGTCCGCGGGCAGAAGTGCCGCAGCACAGCTTGCCACCCTCGGCGTAGAGGTAGCCAGCATCGATCAAGACCGCGCAGCGATCCATCCACCCCTCCACAGAAACGAAAAAGGGGGCCGCCCGAGGACGGCCCCGGCCCCTCAACGGAGCGGCCATGCAGACTGCGCTTTGAAACGCCTACCCAGTATGACGAGGAAGTCCGGTGTTCGTCAAACCCGGCAAACGCCGCGCTGCACACGATCCCTCACGCTACGGAGTGAGCGCTCACTCATTGACGGAGTGAGCGCTCACTCCGTATGGTCGACAACGTGATAGACGCACACCGCAAGCGGGCCCCGGCGATGACGCCGGACGATCGTCGTGCCGCGATCGTGGCCGCCACCCTGCCGCTGATCATCGAGCACGGTGCGACCGTGACCACCGGGCAGATCGCGGTCGCGTCCGGGGTCGCCGAGGGCACCGTGTTCCGCGCCTTCGCCGACAAGCAAGAGCTGCTGGCCGCGTGCCTCGACGCCGCGTTCGACCCGGCTGATCCAGTGGCCGCGCTGCGGCAGATCCCGCGGGAGCTGCCGGTGGCCGACCGGCTGCTACAGGCCACCGCCACCGTCGCCGAGCACTGGGATCGGGCGATCTCCGTCGGGCACGCCGTGCGCACCTCCTGCACCGGCCCACCCGAGCCCGGATCACCCAGCGGCCCCGGCCACGCGATGCGCGAGCTGATCAGCGCACTCGCGGACGTCTTGGCCCCCGACGCCGCGAACCTGCGGCGCAGCCCCGAGCGCAGCGCGCAGATTTATCTGCTGGCGGTGGTCGGGGACCGGGTGCTGAGGTTGCGGATGGCCGCGCTCGGCGCACCGGGTCCGGGCGACCTCGAAGAGCTGATCGAGATCTTCCTGCACGGCGCGCTGCGAGAGGAGCACCGGTGAGCGAGTTGATGATCAACGCCGTTGAGGTGCACAAGACGTTCGGTGACATCACCGCCTTGGACGGGGTGAGCGTGGCCGTCCCAGCCGGCACCGTGCACGGCCTGCTCGGGCACAACGGCGCCGGCAAGACCACCCTGGTCAACGTCCTCACCACGCTGTTCCCCCCGACGGGTGGCAACGCGACGGTGGCCGGTTTCGACGTGGTGAGCGACGCCGCCGAGGTGCGCCGCCGGATCGGCGTCACCGGCCAGTTCGCCTCGGTGGACGACGACCTCACCGGCACCCAGAACCTGGTGCTGCTGGGCCGGCTGCTGGGGGCTACCCCGCGCAAGGCCCGCCGACGCGCCACTGAGCTACTCGAGCTGTTCGGGCTCGCCGAGGCCGCCGACCGGCCCGCGCAGGGCTACTCCGGCGGGATGCGGCGCAAGCTCGACCTGGCCAGCAGCCTGGTCGGGCGGCCCGATGTGGTGTTCCTCGACGAGCCCACCACCGGATTGGACCCGGAGAGCCGGCTGGGCATGTGGGAGGTCGTGCTCTCCCTGGTGGCCGGCGGCACCACGGTGTTACTCACCACCCAGTACCTCGACGAGGCCGACCGGCTGGCCGACACCATCACCGTGCTGTCCCAGGGGCGGGTGGTCGCGGCCGGCACCGCGGCCGAGCTCAAGAGCCGCGTCGGCCGGCGCACCGTCAACGCGACGTTGACCGTCGCCGCTGACATCGGCCCCGCGCTGGACACCCTGCGCCGAGCCGGGCTGGACCCGCTGCAGTCCGGCCGGACGCTGACCGCCCCGGTCGAGTCGTCCCGCACGCTGGCCGTCGTGGTGCGCGCGCTGGACGACGCCGGCATCGAGGCCGACGAGCTCGGCCTGCACGAGCCGACGCTGGACGACGTCTATCTCACGCTGACAGGAGCCCGCCCATGACCATGGTCGCCACGCCGCCCAGCACTGTGCGGACCCGCCCAGCCGGCAGCGGGGTGCTCACCCAGGTGCACGTGCTCACCGGCCGGGCGCTACGCCGGCTTCGGGACCCGCGGCTGCTGTTCCTGAGCCTGCTCCAGCCGTTGATCATGCTGACGCTGTTCAGCCAGGTGTTTCGCAGCATCGCGAACTCACCCGGATTCCCGCCCGGAGTCGGCTACATCGACTACCTGCTGCCCGCGATCCTGGTGACCACGGGAGCCCAGGCGGCGATGTGGTCCGGAGCGGGGCTGGCCACCGATCTGCGTAATGGGGCGTTGACACGGTTTCGCACATTGCCCATCTCGATGACCTCGGTGCTGGTCGCGCGCAGCCTGTTCGACCTGGCGCGCAACGCCATCCAGCTCATCACGCTCACGGTGGCCGCCGCTGTGCTCTACGATTACGCCCCGCCCGGCGGGATCCTCGGGACCGCGCTGGCGTTACTGGTCGGGCTGGCCGTGGGCACGGGACTGTCCTGGGTGTTCATCGCGCTGGCCAGCTGGGTGCGCAACGCCGAGCTGATGCAGATGATCGGGTTCGCGGTGATCTTCCCGCTGATGTTCGCATCCAGCGCTTTCGCGCCCATCGCCGGGCTGCCGACGTGGATGCAGGTGATCGCCACCGGCAACCCGCTCACCTACGCCATCGACGCCGCCCGCGGCTGGGCTCTGGCCGATCCGGCACTCGGCGCGACGCTAGCCGCGCTGCTCACCGCCACCGCCCTCACCATCGTCTCCGCCAGCATTGCCACCCGCGGCGCCCGCAAACCTTGACCCGTTTTACTGCGTTCTGGATGCAAAACGCGGTACAACGATCGACGTTCTATGATGACCGCCGCGACATCGACTTGGCCTGCGCCCAAGGACCCGCCGACGTGCTGTGCTAATTCCACCGCGGCGGCCTCGCACACACCACCGCTCCCGAGATCGCCGACCTCATCCTCAGCTCCAACAGCCACATCACGACCACCCCCCAGGCCGAAACTCGCCACCAGCCTCCCTTGGCCTGCCGAACCGACACCGCGTACCGGCCCGGACGGCCGTACCGCAGCGACCCGTGATCACGTGGCGGAGCCGTTGACCGGCACGGTGCGGTCGGTCTCGGTGTGCCAGCTGGTGATCACGTGGACGCAGTCCGAGCAGTAGAGGGAACAGTCACAGTCCGGGGGACAGCAGGGTGGCAGGCACGAGGTGGGTACCGGCGCCCCGCACAGTGCCGTCTGGGTCCCGGCGAACCCGTCGGCGGCCAACAGGTGAACGGCGTTCTCCGGTAGTGGCGCTGTCATCCGAACCACCCCCGATCAGAGCGGTCGGCCTGCTGATGTGATGTCTCAGGGTTTACGTCGATCATGGTTGGTGATCGTGGGCGATCAACCGGTGCGACCGGCTCAGCACAGAGACGTCCCCCGAATGGGTCACCCCCGCAGACCGGCCCGGGCGGCCATGTTCCGCAGTTCCCGGCCGACCGCATCGCGGCGGGCACCCGGGAGCAGAACAGCGATCGTGTCCCGGACCAACGGGTCGCGCCGCACGCGAACGGGATTGAGCATCTCAGCACGACACAACGCCTGCACCGCGTCATCGCGACGTCCCCGCAGGCGCGCCAGCGCCCGCCCGTACCCGGACCAGTAGTAGACGCGATTGGCCGGAAAGGGGTTATGTTCAGGCCGCAGCCCTTCGGCGATACTCACCGCACGGTCTGGTTCACCCGCTCCCAGGGCTAGGTGCACCCGGCGGAACCCGACGTTGGTCGGTCCGAACTCGAACCCCAACGGGTCGGCCTCGCCGATCTCGCCGAACCGACCGGCCATGTCAGCGGCCACATCCATCGCGGCGACCGCCTCGCCCGGACGACCGTTGAGCGCGGCGGCCGCAGCGTGGGACGTAGTGAGTATGCCCACCAGACCGGCGGTGGCAGCGGTGACCGGCGGCAAGGTCAGCGAGTCGAGCTCGACTCGCCCCAGCTCGAAGGCCCCACCGGCTAGCAGCGTGTCGACCACGGCGAACCCGGCCATACCGAGTGTGGTGACCGCATCGCGCTCCTGGGCTAGGCGTCGTGCCAGGAACACCACCCGGCGTAGCAGGTCATCGGGTGCGGCTGCGATACGGAGCCATTGCCGGGTGACGTGGACGTGCAGGAACACCGCCAGCTCCAGCAACTCGCCGTGGTCGGCGCCGGCGACCAGGGTGGTGTGCACATCCCGGACCAGCCCCGGCAACTCCGCGGCCACCTCAGGGAATCGGCACGCCCGCTTGTGCTGGTGGAACCGGATCACCCGGTCCCGCAGCACCGCCACCGGCAGCACCAACCCACCAGGGTGGCCGACCTCGATCGCATCAAGTGCGAGCCCGATGGCCTTGGTGGTGCTGTCGGTATGCCCGTTAGCGGGTGCCGGCACCGGAAGCCTGGTCAGGTCCGACATCGCGATCTGCAACGCGTCAGCCAGGGCGACAAGCTCGTTCAGCGTCGGGGAACGCTCACCGCGCTCGATGCGGCTCAGGGTCGCCTTGCTCATCCCGGCCAGCTCAGCGATCACCCGCAGCGGCTTGTGCCGCTCGGCACGGACATGCCGCAGCCGCCACCCGATCGTCTGAGTGTCCTCGACGTCCACGACATCCCTCACATCCTCGCCCCGGTAGGTAGCGACAAGCTATGCGGCGCCCGACGGCCGCGCACCGGCCAGGCTTTCCGGCACGACAGTACGGACCCAGTATCCGACCAGGTCCGCGTAGAGGTCGTCGCCGGTCAGCCAAGAGGGGGTGCACAACCCGGTCTTAACCACGGGACCGCAGCCGGTGTCAGGCTGGAGCCGGTCCTGTTCGGTGACCTGGTCAAGGTGATCTGCGCGGGGCTGTACAACCAGGGCCGGGTCGTCGGGCTCGGCAGCCCACTGAGTGAACAGGTCATCGGCCTGTCCGACGGCGCGGCTGAGATCGTGCTTATGGGCGTGGAGCGGGCCGAGTGCTCCCCAGGTGATCTTGCTGACCGTATGGCAGCTGCCGGGCACGTTCGGGGTGGGTTCATGCTCTGGGACTGGGAGTGCACCTACTTCGAGGCCGAACCCGGCAACCCCCACGGCGGCGGCACCGTCATTCTCGGCGTCGCCTGGTTCGACCAGGCATTCTTCGACGACCGCCGCGACACCTGGCTCGGAGCTATGCACACCCGCATCTACCGACAGCTCGGCATCCCGCTGGAAGCCATCACCGTCACCGCTGGGCCGCCCTCACCGGCTGAGCGACGCCCTGGCAGTGGCCCTCGCCCGAGATCCACGGGCGAGGGTCTTCTGGGCGGCTTGCGTGCCGAGCCTTCCGTGCTTCACGCCACACTGGCCACTTCGGTGTCGCCGTAGCTAGGAGTCGTTCGTGGATCGCATCATCACCGCCTCGGGCTCGCCGAGGAGGACCCCGAACTCCTGCACGACCGGCGCGGCACCACGCTCTACCAGGTCGGCGCCACCGCGTTGAAAATCACCAGCGGGCTCATGGCGGCCCGCGAGGGCGAGATCCTACAGCTGCTGGGCAACCAGACCTACCGCGCCCACGGCTGGGATGACCAACGATCCTGGCTGACCCTGCACTGGATCAACGGCACCAGCCTGTGGAACGCGCTGCACCAAACCCAGGACGACATCACGACCAAAAACCACCTGCTCGCCATGACGGCTGCCGCCGCCCGCGAGCTGGCCGACCTGCACGCGGCGGGCTGGGTCCACGGCGACCTACAACCCGACCACATCATCTTCGGCGGCGACCGCACCCACCTCATCGACCTGGCCTGCGCCCAAGAGCCCGCCGACGTGCCGTGCTACGTCCACCGCGGCGGCCTCGCCCACACCACCGCTCCCGAGATCGCCGACCTCATCCTCAGCTCCGACGACCACGTCATGACCACCCCCCAGGCCGACATATGGTCCCTGGGCGCGTCACTGTGGTGGTCTTGGACCCGCACGACACCCATCATCTACACCAACCCGACCGCCGGACGGACAGCACTGTTGAGCGACATCTGCGCGCTGCGCCGCCACCCCGACCCCGCCGCCCTGCGCCCGTGGCCGTTCCCCGCGTTCGAGCAAACCGTCATGGCCTGCCTAGCGGCCGACCCCCAGGACCGTCCCACCGCCAAGGAACTCGCCACCAGCCTCCCTTGACCAGCCGAACCGGCGCCGGGTGCCAGCCCAAACGGCCGTATAACCTGTCGGACGCCAGCACTATCGTGTTGGCATAAGACCTCGCCGGGATGCACGACCTGCTGAACAAGTGGCGGCACACCGCGTACCTGGAGATGCGCGACCCTGGTGCGCACTACCAGATGTTGGCCAAGGCCGCGCTGATCATGCGCACCGGTCATAACCCGGACCCGGTGTCGTTCGAAATCGGCAACCGGAGCGTGATGCGGCGAGATCGTCGGGCGATCTCGGGCGGACAGATTGATCAGATGTCGGCGAATGGTGCCGGTGCGGGCGCGGGTATGTAATAAGCCGGCCAGTTAGCCAGCCGCGCGGATGACGTTGTGGGCGATGGTCGCCAACGCCACCAGGCCGCATTCGCGGCAAACAATCACTCATGGTGTTGTTTCTCAGCGGTGACAAGTTCGAATACGGAGCTGGCGATGAATGCGTGGTAAATCCGGGCGGTGAACAACTTGCCCTGGTTGACCACAATATTGCTCGGATTTCCCCCACGAGAGGTACGCGGTGTAGGCAGTTTCGGCGATCTCAGCATCGGAGACCCACTGCCAGCTGCCCTCATTGTAGATCGCTTGCGGGTAAGCAATCGGACCCCAGTCATGCACCTGGGTGGCTTCGATCGCGGTCCCAACCGGTCGGGGCTGTTTCGTAATGATAGAGAAACGAACTCCGGCCCAAATATAGGTAGCCACCATGGCGTAGCTGTCAAACTCCGAATCCCTTCGGCCAGCAGTACCCTGAAGGTGACGACTTGATATGCAGTGTTGATCTTAATGTGCAGTATTGATCACCTCGGCGATCAAACTGACCGCGCCCCCAGCCCACCGAACCCCCACGAACCGCATATCGGCAATCACCGGAGGGGCGATCGGTATCGAGTGCAACTTAGCCCGCCCCACCAGCCACAGCACGGGCACCAGGCCAGCACACAACACCAGGTTCAGGTCATCAAATTTCGCTGACATCACCACAGCAATAGGAGAAACTCGCCCCTCGTAGGTACTCCTCAAGCTCGATCAAATGGACAGCCAATCATCGCGAGTCGAAGGGAATCTACCCCATCCGACGCCTTTCACACCGCAATCTCACCGGTCTTAGTGGACAGCGGGGGGCCGTTAAGCGTGGCACCCCCGCTCGTTCCTACTTGTTGCTTGATGTGCGGGACGGCCCCTAGGTTGGAGGAGTTTGCGGCGTAGCATGCCCCTTTCCTACCGAACCGGGAGGCAAGCCTACGCCTTTTTGGCGTCCGGTCCCTACATCTACATCCTCCGGGACACCTCCGGGCATCGACTCGCCCCTTGCCTTCTCGATCTTTTCCTGCGGAGTTTCTTCTTCTTGCTCTCCCATTGCAAACCTCCTTTTTGGTAGCTTCAATCCTTAGTAGCTTCAATCCTTGGTTGCGCCTTCCTCAAATATGGGGCTACCCAAGCCTCCTGTCTCCTCGACCATAGGCGATGTGCTGACCGTCTTGGTCAGATCCCCGAGCGAGCCCGCTTCTCGTGTTTCTTTTGTGGGGGCAGGCCCGTCCGACAGGGGCTCGCCAGTGGGATCTCCCCGTCCTGTGGGGTAGGGTCCTGGGATGTCGACGTCGGCAACGATCGCTTCGTTCTCATTGGTAGGCTGCTCGGCCTTGTCAGGCGTGCTGCTCATACGAATCCTCCTAGCAGTGCCGGCCGGGGCGCCGGTAGTATTGATCACTTAACTTATAGGGTGCCCCGAACGGCGCCGTAGTACTCACCGGTGGTGCTGGACCACCCGATCGGCTGATGGGCACCCAACTCGCATGCTCTCGCCGGGTGATGCGGGCGACCTGCATCGGGGTGATCACACGCACCTTCAGCCAGTGACGTTGTTGAGTCCAAGGCCAGTGCGAGCAGAGCGAAACAAATCTAGATGAACGTGTAGATCGCCCAGCATTAGAACGATCTCTTCGGGTACTTGGACAGCGTGTCCACTGCCGCCGGCTCGCCGGCCGACCGCCACGTCACCCCCAACCCACCCACCTTGGCGGTCCAAGACGCAGCCTCACTAGCGACCCTTGGACGCTAGAAGCTTGAAACTTGAGCCGAGTTTTCAGGCGGTCATGCGGGCCTCGGTGATGTAGTCCTCAACGTGGTGGTTGATCACTCGTAGGGCTTGGCGGAGGGCGAGGGGTGCGGGTGGGTCGTGGGCGGCGAGCAGTGGTCGGAGGAGTCGGTTGTGGAGTTTGGTGTAGAAGATCGCGACTCGTTGCCCGTCGTTGGTGAGGACGTAGGTGTTGGATCGTGGTAGGCGGGTGATCAGGCCCTTGAGTCGCAGTCGTTTCAGGTCATAGCTCATCTGGCTGGTCGTGTATGGCTCGCCGAGCAGGGTGGTTACCTGGGCGCGAAGGCTCCGGTTGGTGAACCCGGTGATGGTGTGCACGATGGCGCACAGGGCGCCGGTCAGGGCCGTGACCCGAGGGTCGCCGAACCGCAGGGCCGGGGCCCTCCGACCATCGCAGATGGATGGTTGCGCGACCCGCTCAAAGGCTGGGCTCGCAAGGACACAGCCCTGACCGACACGGAAAGCATCGACCATGCGGCGGTTGACGTCACGGGCTTTGACCGACAGTTCCTCCAGATGCTCCAGTCCGCGCCGCAGCCCGAGGTCACCGGTGTCGTTGACCACGGTCTCGATGCGCAACGCCCGGCCGCATGTGAGGTAGGACTTCACCCGGGAGTGCCGGAAGTGGGCGTTGAGGGTGACTTCATCGCCGGAGCGCACCAGCCGGGTGCGGTAACCACCCTGGGGTGCGGTGCGGACCCGTCGTCCGAAGATGATCTGCATCTGCTCCGGGCGGCCGATGTCGAGGTTGTCAGCGCACAGCGCCTCGAAGAACCCCCGGGCGTGGCGGGGTGCGGTGAACACGATGGTGCGCGAGACCTCGACCTGGCGCATCGAGATGTCCCACCAGTACCCCGCGGCCCGGTCGGCGTCGGTCAACGGTAGCGGTAGCCGGGCCCACCATCGTGGGCAGAACTCCCGGATCACCCCCGAGGTCAGCGTGTCGCAGATGCCCTGCAATGCTTCGGGGTCTTCGGCGGTGGCGAACCCATTGTCTAATTCGGTGAAACCGATCCCTGCCGCTGTCGCTGCGCGCTTAGCGTATTCATGACCGTTGAGCCATATCTTGACCGGATACGGGAAATACGCACAGATCTTGATGAACCCCGGCCCGAACTCCTCATCCACCAGATAAAAGTAATAAGCGGTGACGCGACGGTCGGCCTTGGCGTAACCGAACCGCGGAACACCCTGGCCACCCTCGTCAGGATGGTAGGTAGTCCCGGTGAACACCCGCTGGAACTCCTGAGCCACCCCGATCGCCGCCACCCCGGTCCGCCCCGCCCGAGCCAACCGGTCCAGATACGGACGCATCACCTCCAGCTTGCGGTCTCCCCTGACAAAACGGATCACCGGGATGTCGCCCTCGGCGGCGAACTCGGTGACCGCCTTACGAAACCCCAACCCGATCCGCTCCAACACCGCCGGAGACGGAATCGGAAACCCCAGATGCCGGGTCAGAAAACTCACCACCTGACCAGGCACCACCAGGCTCGGCACCCACCCATTGAGATAGATCCGATCGAAACACTCCAGATCCAGACCAACATGCCCATCCAGGACATCACCCACAGCCACCACACGAGTCGCCACACCACACCCCCAGGCACGCGGTCAGCCCAACCCCGCCAGCCTGGCCCCACCCCACCGCCACGTCACCCCCCAACCCAGCCACCCACCTCGGCGGTCAGAGGCGAAGCCTCATTAGCTGATCGCTCCCGTGCAGCGATGATACCCGTCGTGAACTCGACACCAGCGACATTTGCCGGAGCGAAGATGCAGCTGACGTCGAGTTCACGACACACAGGCGCAGGAACCTGGGCGATGCGCTCGACGGCGCTTGCAGCTGGTGCCGACCACTCAGGTATCGGAATTCCTTTGATCACGGGCTTGCGGGGTAGACCGCGGCCGGCGCATCGGGATCGGCACCGGGGCCTGAGGGGTATTGGGAGCACTGGCGTACATACGACGTCGCGGCACCGACGTATCGGTCCCATTCTTGCTGTGACAGGTTGCGACCAACGATTTCGCAGGAATGACCTACCCACGTCGAGGGCGTAGCCCATAGGCGGGCGGTGCGATCCTTGCTGGCGGTGGCCAGCAGCTTGCCGTCGGGACTGAACGCCACGCCATAGACCGTGTCGGTGTGGCCAGTGAGGGGATCGCCGAGGGCTTGACGGCTGGCCACGTCCCACAACCGGGCGGTGCGATCGCCACTGGTGGTGGCCAGCAGCTTGCCGTCGGGGCTGAACGCCACGCCATAGACCGTGTCGGTGTGGCCGATGAGGGGATCGCCGAGAGGTTTACGGCTTGCCACATCCCACAATTGGACGGTGCGATCGTCACTGGTGGTGGCCAGCAGTCTGCCGTCGGGACTGAACGCCACGCCATTGAAGTCGCCGGTGTGGCCAGCGAGAGGTTGCCCGAGGAGCTGACGGCTAGCCACATCCCACAATCGAACACTGTGATCAAAGCTGGCGGTGGCCAACAGCCTGCCGTCGGGACTGAACGCCACACCATAGACCGTGTCAGTGTGGCCGGTGAGGGGATCACCAAAGCGTTGACGGCTGATCACATCCCACAACCGGACACTATGATCAGCGCTGGTCGTGGCCAACAGTCTGCCGTCGGGACTGAACGCCACACCAGCGACCGTGTCGCGGTGGCCGATGAGGGGATCGCCGAGAGATTGACGGCTGACCACATCCCACAACCGCACGGTGCGATCGAAGCTGGCGGTGGCCAACAGGTTGCCGTCGGGACTGAACGCCACGCCATAGACCGAGTCAGTATGGCCGGTGAGGGAATCGCCAAGGGGTTGACGGCTGGCCACATCCCACAACCGCACGGTGTTATCGCCGTTGGTGGTGGCCAGCAGTCTTCCGTTGGGACTGAACGCCAGATTATGGACCGTGTTGGTGAAGCCGGTAAGGGGATTGCCGAGGGGTTGACGGCTGGCCACGTCCCACAATCGGACACTGAGATCGAGGCTGGTGGTGGCCAACAGCTTGCCGTCGGGGCTAAACGCCACGGCATAGACCGAGGCCGTGTGGCTAGTGAGGGGTTGGCCGAGGGGTTGGCGGCTGGCCACATCCCACAACCGCACGGTGCGATCGTCGCTGGTGGTGGCCAGCAACTTGCCGTCGGGGCTAAACGCCACACCATTGACCCGGTCGTTGTGGCCAGTGAGGGGTTGGCCGAGGGGTTGGCGGCTGGCCACATCCCACAACCGCACGGTGCGATCGAAGCCAGCGGTGGCCAACAACTTGCCGTCGGGACTAAACACCACGCAATAGACCCCTTTGGTGTGGCCGGTGAGGGGATCGCCGAGAGGTTGGCGACTGACCACATCCCACAACCGGACGGTGCCATCGAAGCCAGCGGTGGCCAGCAGCTTGCCGTCAGGGCTGAACGCCACGCTCCGGACCGCATCCGTGTGACCGGTCAGCTGGCGGGAGGGGTGCACCGGTCTGGAGAGCATCGTCTGAATGCTGGCCCAGGCTTCTGGGATGGCAGCTGTGTGCAGGCTTGCCAGGCTGAGCAGCTGGGCAAGGTCGGATTGGGTGCTTGCCAGCTGTTCGGATTGTGCTATCAGGCTTCGTGAGGTTGCCAGCTGGGCCTGCTGTTGGGCGCGGTTGGTTTGGGATGCTGAGTACACGCCGAGGACACCGGCGATCGCGCCGAAGGCTACGGCGATGACGAGCAGGACGGCCAGGAGGCGGACGCGGCGGCGGTCTCGGGTCAGGCGTTGGTGTTGGGTGCGGTCGCTGAGCCAGATGAACTCCGCGAGCTTGGTGGGCAGCTCACTGGCGCGGGTGTCGAGCCAGGTGCGGGCCTGTTCGAGGGCGCTGCCGCGGAGCAACAGTTCAGGGTCATGGCCGGTTTGCACCCTGGTGCTGGCTGTCCATTGGGTGTAGTCGGCCTCTACGTCCTTACGCCACACCAGGAATTCGTGGTCTTCGCTCAGCCACTGGCCCAGCAGCCCCCACTCGCGGATGAGTGCTTCGTGGACCAGCTCCACGACCGGCTCACCAGTCGGGTCGCGGCTGGTCACCAGCAGCCGCCGGTCAGCCAACGCGGCGACCACCGCCTCAACCTCGCTGCCCCCAGCGTCGGCACGGAGTTGGTCGAGGGTGCGTCGTTGGCGGGTCGGCGGGATGTTGGCGGCCTCGTCGCCTGGCCTGACCAGTGACGTGACAATCTGGCGCACAAGGACCTGCTGGGCTGTGGGCAATGTCTGGTATGCCTGGTCGCACCAGCGGGCCAGCCCGCCGACCACCCCGCCGATCTGCTCGTAGGCGTGATGGGTCAGCCGGCCGTCCGTGCGGCGGTGCCACAGCTCCGTCAAGGCGAACTCCAGCAGCGGCAGCACAGTGATCGCCGCGCTCCCACCCGGTGCGTGCGCCGCCAGCACCGCGTCGCCGGCGATGCGTTCGGCCAGGTTGGGTTCCAGCGTGAGACCCGCCACAGCGGCGGGTTGGTGGATGATGGCGTGCAGCTCGTCGGCGTCGAGCACCGCGGGGACGTTGACCGTCGCCTGCTCGACCAGCCGCATCAACCCCGGCGCGGCGGCGGCCAGCCGACCGTAGAAATCGTCGCGCAGGCCCACGACGACGGTGACGGCCGGCTCCTGCTCGGCGACCAAGCTCAGCTGCTCGAACACCGCGGTCCGCAGCGGCGGTGGGGTGGCGACGAGCAGCTCCTCGAACTGGTCGACCACCAGCACCAGCCGTTCGTGCTCCGGATGGTCGTCCAGCCACCGGCGGGCCGCCGAACCCAGCCCGTCTACGGCCCCGGCCAGGCCGGCTTGCGCCAGCTGGGCGAACGGATCAAGCCCTGGACGGATGCTCACCCACCCCCAACGGTCGCTGCCCGGCAGCGCGCCCCCGGTGAGGGCCGCCAGCACACCGGCGTGGATCAGCGACGACTTACCCGCCCCCGACGGGCCCAGCAATGCCAGGAACCGGAGATCGCGACGCAAGCGGTCCAGCACGTCGCGCACCGCCCGGTCGCGGCCATGAAACCAGGCGGCGTCAGCGGCAGTGAACGGCTCCAACCCCCGGTAAGGGCGAATCTCGGAGACGGTCAGCTCCGGGCAGATGTCGCGCAGCGTCTCGGTGGGGGTGACGTAGGCGGTGGCCTGGCCGCGGTCCAGCCGGTCGGGCCGGGCCACGGCGCTCACCATGCCGATCACCAACCCGGTGCGCTCATCCAGCACCGGACCGCCGCTGAAACCCTCGGTCACCTCCGTGCAGCCGGTCAGTTGCAGCAACGGCGTGGCACCGTCGCCCACGATCTGGTCACCGGCCACTCCGTAGCCGTAATGACCAGCGCTGGGCGCATTCACAGGAAAACCGAACGCCTTCACCCGGTGGCCGCGAATCCCCAGGGAACCACCCAAAGCCACTGATTGGGCTTGCGCCGGAGGTGGCTCGTCGAGACGGAGGAACGCGACATCGGCGCCTTCGGGATCGCTCCACCACTGCGGCTCCACCCGCGCCGTAGCAGCCAGGTGACCGAACACCACGGTGACCGGACCGTCATGACCGGCCAGCACGTGCGCACAGGTGACCAGCAACCGCGGGCCCACCAGAAAACCGGTCCCCACCAGACGGCCATCGTCGAGGACCTGGACGACGCTGCGGGTCAGATCGACCGGCCAGCTGGTCGCCGGCTCACCCAGCCGGGTCATCGGCGCCGTCCCAGCGCAGGGTGACCTTCAGGTGGCACCCGCTGGTGGCTTTGGTGATCACCGCCCCGGCCTCGGCGGTCAGCGTCACCCCGAACTCCACGGTGATCTCCTGCGGCCGCGCCGGGCGCAGCTTCGCCGTTGTCCAGCGGCACCGCGACCAGCTCGCCCATCGCCCCTCCGCAATCCCACGAGGTGTCCTGGGCCGATCTTCGTCTATCGAGCAAGGTACTACTGTGCGTCCGATCACAGTCACGGAAAGGCAATCGATGGACGACGATCGCAAGCTGCACCAGCGCGAGGGCATGCGGAAGATCCTGACCGGGTGGGACATCGCCGCCCTCTACCGGGCGCTGCAGGACGCCGGGCTCACCCAACGGGAGATCGCGGCCCGTACCGGGCAGCAGCAGTCCGAGGTGGCCGAGATCCTCGCCGGTCGTCTGGTCGCGAGCCACCGGGTGCTGCGCCGGATCGCCAGCGGCCTGGACATCCCGCCGGAGATGGTGGGCTTGTCCTGGTGGGGTCCGGACGGCACCTACCACGGGCCCGACGGCGGCTACCCTGAGGGGGTCACGGTCGTCGACGCCCTGGAGGGGGTGAGTACGGACATGCTGCGCCGACATCTGCTCGCGCTGGGCGGTGTGGCCTTGGCGGGCCAGCCGGTCAAGCATCTGGGCGAGCTGCTGGAGCTGCCCGGAGCAGCGCTGGGACCGGTGCCACTGCCGTCGCGGATCGCCGCGGTCCATGTGACGAAGGTGCACGAGCTGCGCCGGCGGCTCACCGACCTCAGCCGTGCCCACGGGCCGGACCCGGAGGTGAGCGATGCGGCGGTGCGGTGGGCACAGCGGCTGCTGGGGGTGCCGGGTGCCGAGCCGGTCACCCGGGCACTCGTGGTGGCGGTGGCGGAGCTGCAGCTTCATGCCGGGTGGTCCGGGTTCGACGCCGGTCTCTACGAGCGGGCCGCATACCACTGGGCTCGTGCGCTGGAACTGGCGACGCAGGCCGGGGACCCCTACCTGCAGGCTCTCGCTTTGAGCTATGCCGGGCTGGCCACCGTGGAGCACGGCCACCCCTCCGACGGGCTGAAGCTGTTGCAGTGCGCGCAAGCCACGTCGTGGGACATCCCGCCGGGCGACGAACGCGCGATGGGGCCCGGGGTGGGCACCCGGGCGGCCGTGGAAGCGTGCGCCCTCGCGGACTCGGCGATCGCGCTGGATCTGCTCGGCGACCGGGAGGCCGCTGACCGGGCGCTGGGCAAATCGCGACAGTTGTGGACACCCGGCCGCAGGGACGCCACCGGCGATCTGGACACGGTGGGCACGCTCCTGGCGCTCTCTCGCGGGCGGCTGGACACCGCGGAGCAATTCGCTACGTCATCAGTGCGGCGGTGGGAGAACATCAACAACCAGCGCGCTCGCATTGCTGCCGGCATCCTGCTGGCCACCGTCCATGTCCGAGCCGGCGAGCGCAACGGTCTGCAGCTGGCCCGCGACGCCATCGCCACCGTGACCAAGAGCAGCTCGGTACGGGCCCGCCAGCAGTACCTCACCCCGTTGGCCGTCACGTTGGAGAACAGCAAGGGCGACGACGCCGCGCAGCTCGCCCGGATGGCTCACCAGGTCATCGCCATCCGGGCCTGACCCGCCACGTTCTGCCTACGACCGGGCTGGTCACAGAGCCCGACACCGAGGCGCCGTGCTCATCATAGCCGGCGCGAAGCAGAAGGACGGTATTAATTACTTGATACGATCATTGCATGCATCGCAGTAGTATGCCCTGGACAATAGTGACGTATTCTGGGTGACCGTTTTACAGGTGCAACCAGTGCTCTTGCGATGCCGCTCGACGGCACCCTTGACCACTTTGCCATCGGAACTGAATTGTCGCCAGTTACTTTTCTTATGGTTGGGATTGCCCATGATTTACAATCTTCTCCTTTTTCGTCGTCGGGACGCCCGAGCGTCGCCCGTGTCCGGCTCGCGCGGCTCGGCACATCGCCCGTGAAGACGGGCCTAGCGCCGCCACTCTCACAGTCCGCCTGGACACTCCCCGTACGATGACTAACAGCCGGTATAAGTACTTAAAGTAGTTATTTTTGCTGTCGCAGGCCAGATCTATCCATCTTTTGGCGTAATAAGCTAGCCTGTTCAGGCTAAAATTGTGACCAGATGATTACTCAAAGTGTTGATGAGTATCCTGGTGGCAAGCGGCCCAGCCAGGCGCTCGCAGACTCCGGCGAACAGGCTGACGTGAACTCGACAGTGATGATTGCTGTACGTGGTTGATGATGTGCGCTGCGTCATCCTGGGTGGTGTGACTCTGAACTCGACTGGCCGTGGTGCCTGGCTGTTGATCTGTCGGTCACCCGGGATGGCGTGGGTGTTGGTGGTGCCGACCGGCCGGCGGGGTGTGACTTCATAGGAGCCTGTTTGCCCAGACTCGTCACTGTCCTGTCCGCCTGGCCAGCTGGCGGTGGCGTTCGGTCCGCCGGGTGCTGGGGACGCGCGGTCTCGCGGCGAGCGCGGCGGGGTACCGGGCGCTGCGGTGCTGGTTGGTGGTCTTCGGTGCGCTGGTGGGGGTGGAGGGCACCGGCAGCTACGGCGCGGGTCTGGCCCGCGCACTGAGCGAGGCCGGGGAGCAGCGTGACCGTGAGTCGCCATTCGGAGCCCAATAGCGCTCGACAGCCGCCGCCAACCGCTATTCGGAGCCGAATGGCGACTCACGGCCGCTGTCGAACGCTGTTGGCGGCGCGTTACTGATCAAGGTGACCTGCGTCTCGGCGGTCCGAGGCGCAGCCGCACTAGTTCAGGCTGGCGAGTACTGCGTCGCTGAACTCCGGCCAGGCGTCGCGAGCCCAGGAGCCGAAGTCGCGGTCGGTCAACGCGACGCAGGCGGCGCGGGCCTGCGGGTCGACCCACAGGAAGGTGCCGGACTGCCCGAAGTGGCCGAAGGTGTCCGGCGAGTTGCGGCTGCCCGTCCAGTGTGGACTCTTGTGATCGCGCAGCTCGAAGCCCAGGCCCCAGTCGTTGGGACGTTGCCTGCCGTAACCGGGCAGCAGCCCGTCCAGGCCGGGGTAGGCCACCCGGGTCGCCTCGGCCAGGATCTGCGGCGCCAGCAGCACGGGTGCCTGCAGCTCGGCGGCGAACCGGGCCAGGTCGGCGCAGGTGGACACCCCGCCGTGGGCGGCCGAGCCCGCCAGCCGCGTCGCGGCCATCCCCAACGGCGTCAGCACCCCTTCCGCCAGGTAGTCCGCGAACCGGATGCCCGACGACGCCGACACCGTGTCGGCCAGCATCTCGAACCCGGTGTTGGAGTAGATCCGCTTCGTCCCCGGAGCTGCCAAGATCGACGTGGAGTCGAAGGCCAGCCCGGACGCGTGCGCAAGCAGGTGGCGCACCGTGGACCCCGGCGGCCCGGCCGGTTGGTCGAGGTCCACCGCCCCCTCCTGCACCGCCAGCAGCACCGCGTAGGCGGACAGCAGCTTGGTCACCGAAGCCAGCCGGAACGGTCGGTCCTGCGGTCCGTGACTGTCCAGCACCACACCGGAGACGTCCACCACCGCGACGGCCGCCGTGTCGACCGGCCACTGCTGCACACTGTCCATGAACAGCGACGCTAACGTGACAGGATCCGGTCATGCACTCCGATCGCCTGCTGCTCGGGCCAGGCCCGTCCAACCCGTACCCCGAGGCCGTCGAAGCGCTGGCCCGGCCGGTGCTCGGACATCTGGACCCGGAGTTTCTCGCCCTGGTGGCTAGCACAGCTGACCGGCTGCGGACCGTCTTCGGCACCCGCAACCGGCTCACCTTGCCGGTCACCGGCACCGGGTCGGCGGGTATGGAGGCATGCCTGGCCAGCCTGTTGGAGCCGGGCGAGCTGGCCATCGTCGGGGTGAACGGCTACTTCGGTGAGCGGCTGGGCGAGGTGGCGCGCCGGCTGGGCGCGCAGGTCCAGCCCGTGCACGCGCCCTGGGGACAAGCCTTGGACCCCGAACAGCTACTCGACGCCCAGCGCGCCGCGCCGCACGCCCGGCTCGTCGCGGTGGTGCACGCGGAGACCTCCACCGGGGTGCGCAACCCGATCGCCCCGCTGCATGAGCTGCAGAACACCGATACGTTGCTGGTCGTCGACACCGTGACCTCGCTGGGCGGGATCCCGGTGGAGGTGGACGCCTGGGGCGTCGACGCCTGCTACTCGGCGACCCAGAAGTGCCTGGGTGCGCCGTCGGGGATCGCGCCGGTGACCCTGTCGGACCGGGCAGCGCAGCGGATCCGGGATCGGGACCAGCCGGTCAGCTCCTTCTACCTGGATCTGAGCCTGCTGGACGCCTACTACCAGGGCGACCCGCCGCGCTACCACCACACGGCGAGCTCCACCCTGATCTCTTCCGTGCACGCCGGCCTGGAGCGGCTGCTGGAGGAGGGCCTACCGGCGGTGTGGGAGCGCCACGCGCGGGTGGGTGAGCTGCTGCAAGCGGCGCTGCCCGAGCACGGTTTCGAGCTGTTCGCCGCGCCGGGGCACCGGTTACCGCAGCTCACCGCGGTCCGGCTGCCCGAGGGCGTGGCCGACGCCAAAGCCCGCGCCGCCCTGCGGGAGGACTTCGACATCGAGGTAGGCGGCGGTCTGGGCCCGCTGGCCGGCACCGGTTGGCGAATCGGCCTCATGGGCCACAACGCCCAAACCCGCCCCGTCACCACCCTCCTCAGCGCGCTCCCCACCCTCCTGTCCTGACGCATTCAGCGGGCTCAGCGGGGTAAAAGAGGTGTCGATAACCCCGCTGAGCCCGCTGAATGCGGAAGGAGGGTCGAAGATAAGGTGCGAGGGGTGCGGCGGCATCTGGTACCGGTTCCGGATGAGCGACCCGTGTGCCAGTGGCGGGCGTTGGGGTCGGTGGCAGCCTTCATCGGCGGGCGGGCGGTCGATTTGGGGCCGCCCCGGCAACGCGCGCTGTTCGGGTTGTTGCTGAGCCGGGTGGATCAGCTGGTCGCCGTCGACGCGCTGATCGAGAACCTGTGGGCGGGGGATCCTCCCGCTGCGGCAGTGACCTCGCTACGGGCGTATGTGTCGAACCTGCGGCACGTGCTGGAGCCCAACCGCCCACCCCGGGCGCCGGCCACGGTGTTGCACACCCGGGCACCGGGCTACCTGCTGGACAGCTGTGGCGTTCAGTTCGACGTGTACCGGCTCGCCGAGCATGCCACGGCCGGCCGGGAGGCGCTGGATAGCGCCGACCCCGAGCACGCCTTGACTGAGTTCGCTGCGGCGCTGAAGCTGTGGCGCGGACCGGCCTACGCCGACGTGCGCGACGCCACTTGGGCGGCACCGGAGATAACGCGGCTGGAGCAGCTGCGGCTGTCGGTGGTCGAGGGGCGCTGCGCCGCGCAGCTACAGCTGGGTGATCATCACAGCGCAGTGGCCGAGCTCGACGCACACGCCCGGGAGCACCCGCTGCGCGAATACGGCTGCGAGCTGCTGGCGCTGGCGCTGTACCGGGCCGGACGGCAGGCCGAGGCGCTGACGGCGCTGCGGGACACCCGCCGGCGGCTGGTCGAGGAGCTGGGCATCGAACCCAGCGCGGCGCTGCAGCGGTTGGAGCACGACATCCTCACCCAGGCGCCGGCACTGGAGTGGCACCCGCCGGCATCGACCGCATCCGTGACGGCGCCACCCGCGCCGACGACCACTCAGCCCGCGCCCGACGAGACGCGGGAGGACACGGTCACACCGGGGGTATTACCGCCGGTGTGGAACGTCGGCCCGCGTAACCAGGGATTCGTCGGCCGTGACGGCACACTCGCGCAGTTACAGGACCAGCTGCGGACCGCGGACACGGCTGTGGTGCAGGCGTTGCACGGGATGGGTGGGGTGGGTAAGACCCAGCTGGCGATCGAGTACGCCCACCGCTATGCCGGGGATTACGACGTGGTGTGGTGGGTCAGTGCCGAGGAGACCG
>JBOHGE010000026.1:0-77528 GCA_050700055.1 Pseudonocardiaceae bacterium | reverse complement strand
CCGAGTCGTTCTTCGCTGCCTTGAAGAACGAGCTCGTCCACCGCACGGTCTACCCCACCCGCGAGCACGCCCGACGGGACATTGCACGATACATCGAAGTCCGATACAATACTCAACGTCTCCATTCAGGACTTGACTACAAGACCCCACGCGAGGTCCGCGACGAGTACCTGAACCGGCAATACGCAGCCTGAAATAACCACCAAGAAAGCTGTCCGGAAAACGCAGGGCCCATCAAGGGGCCCGGCTGGTGGTGGCGCCTGCTGAGGTGGCGCGTGATCTGGGTGCGCTGGCGCGGTTGGTCGCTGACCGTGGGGTCACGGTGTTGCAGGTGGTGCCCTCCTTGCTAGCGCCGTTGTTGGAGCATCCGGCCGTGGCGCAGTGGCGTGCGCTGCGGCGGTTGTTCTGCGGCGGCGAAGCATTGGCCGGGTATCTGGCCGAGCAGTGCCGTCGCCGCGTGGGATCGGCAGACGTCTATAACCTGTACGGCCCGACCGAGGCTTGCATCGATGCCAGCTTCCACACCTGCCGGGACACCGACACCACGGCCACGGTGCCGATCGGCCGTCCGGTCAGTAACACCCTGATGTATGTGTTGGATACCGGTTTGCAGCCGGTGCCGGTGCGGGTGGTGGGTGAGTTGTACATCGGCGGGGCGGGATTGGCCCGGGGTTATGCCGGCCAGGCTGGGTTGACCGCGCAGCGGTTCGTGGCAGACCCCTGCGGCCCGATAGGAACTCGGATGTACCGCACCGGGGATCTGGTCCGCTGGCTCGCTGAGGGTGATCTGGAGTTCCTCGGCCGTATGGATGATCAGGTGAAGATCCGCGGGTTCCGGATCGAGCCCGGAGAAATCGAATCCGTACTCACCGAACACCCCGGGATCACGCAGGCCGCGGTGATCGCCCGCGAGGATCAGCCCGGGGATAAACGCCTGATCGCCTACGTCGTGGCGGTCGCCGAGGAATTTCGGCTGGACTCGCTGCGGGAATTTCTGCGAGAGCGATTGCCTGAGTATCTGGTGCCGGCAGCGTTCGTGGCATTGGACGCACTTCCGCTGACGCCCCACGGCAAGCTGGACCGTGGCGCGCTGCCCGCCCCCGAGCTCAGCCCGGCCGGGACCGGCCGGGCGCCCAGGACCCCCCAGGAGCAGCTGCTCGCCGAGGTGTTCGCGGAGGTGCTGGGCCTGGCCGGAGTCGGTGCCGACGACGACTTCTTCGACCTGGGCGGGCACTCCCTGCTGGCCACCCGGCTGATCGCCCGGATCCGCGCCGCATTCGGTGTCGAATTGCCCCTGCGCGCCCTGTTCGAGACCCCCACGGTCGCCGGCGTGGCCACGCAGCTGAACGACGCCGGACCGGGCCGGCTGGTCTTGACGCGGTATGCGCGTCCGGATCCGATGCCGCTGTCCTTCGCGCAACGCCGGCAATGGTTCTTGCACCAGCTGGAGGGTCCCACCAAGGATGGATTCAGCGCGACGTACAACATCCCGTTGGCGCTGCATCTGTCCGGGATGCTGGACCACCAGGCGATAGGAGCCGCGTTAGGCGACGTCATCGCGCGTCACGAAAGCCTGCGCACGATCTTCCCGCAGATCGACGGCACACCATGTCAGCTGGTGTTGGATATCGATGAGGCCGGTCCCAGGCTGGAGGTGACCGAAACCAGCCAGGCCGAATTACCCGGGGTAGTGGCTGAGGCCGCCCGGTACGGGTTCGACCTTGCCGCCGAGCCACCGGTGCGAGCCGAGCTGTTCGTGCTGGCACCCGATGAGCATGTGCTGCTGGTCGTGGTCCATCACATCGCTGCGGATGGTGCCTCGATGGGTCCGTTGTACCGGGACTTGGCGGCGGCTTATGGCGCCCGGTGTCGAGGTGAGACGCCGGCGTGGCAACCGCTGCCGGTGCACTACGCCGACTACACGCTGTGGCAACACCAGCTACTCGGTGACCACACCGACCCCCACAGCCTGTTCGCCACCCAGATCGCCTACTGGACGCAGGCGCTGGCGGGGCTACCCGAACAGCTGGAGCTGCCCACCAACCGGCCCCGCCCCGCGATAGCCTCCTACCGCGGCGGCCAGGTTCCACTCCGGCTGGACCCGGCGTTGCACCGGGGGCTGGTGGGCTTGGCCCGCCGCAACGGGGCCAGCGTGTTCATGGTCTTGCAGGCCGGGCTGGCCGCGCTGCTGAGCAGGCTTGGCGCAGGCCACGACATCCCCGTGGGCTGCCCGATCGCCGGGCGCACTGACCAGGTATTAGACGACCTGGTGGGGTTTTTCGTCAACACCCTGGTGCTGCGCACCGACACCTCCGGTCACCCCACCTTCCGGCAACTGCTGGCCCGGGTACGGGAGACCGCGCTGACCGCTTACACCCACCAGGACGTGCCGTTCGAATACCTCGTCGAGATCCTCAACCCGACCCGTTCGCTGGCCCACCACCCGCTGTTCCAGGTGCTGCTGGTGGTGGACAACGCCTCCGAAGGCGGCTATCAGCTGCCCGGTTTGGTGACCACCCCGGTCCCGGCGGATACCGGTGTCGCCAAGTTCGATCTGTCTTTCGGCTTGCGGGAGCAGCGCGGCCCGGATGGCAGCCCTGAGGGCATCGACGGGTCGGTCGAGTACGCCTGCGACCTGTTCGACGCCGGCACGGTCGAGACGATCGTGACGCGGTGGGTACGGCTGCTGGCGGCGGCGGTCGCCGATCCGGACCAGCCGATCAGCCGGATCGACATCCTCTCCGCCCACGAACGCGCCCAGCTACTGGCCGGCGGCAACGACACCGTTGCCCCGATCCCGCAGACCTGCCTGCCCCTGTTGTTCGCGGCCCAGGCGCAGGCCACCCCGCAGGCGGTCGCGATCATCTCCGGCGATGCCACGATGACCTATGCCGAGCTCAACGCATCCGCGAACCAGCTCGCGCACGCACTGATAGATCGTGGGGTGGGTCCGGAGCGGATCGTGGCGTTGGCCTTGCCCCGCTCAGCGGAGCTGATCGTGGCGATCCTGGCGGTGCTCAAGGCCGGTGCGGCGTACCTGCCGCTGGACCCGGACTACCCGGCCGAGCGCCTGACGTTCATGCTCGATGACGCACAACCGGTGCTGCTACTCGCCAGCGCACAGACCGCGGCGGGTGTTCCCGAACGCGCCGCCACACCCTTATTGGTGATCGACGATCCGCACACCGCCGGGTTGTTGGGCAAGTACCCGGACACCGATCCGGCGGACGCCGGCCGCATCGGCCGTCTGCTGCCGCAGCATCCGGCGTATGTGATCTACACCTCCGGGTCCACCGGCCGACCCAAAGGCGTGCTCATCACCCACCACAATGTGGTGCGACTATTCGCCGCCACACAGGATCGGTTCGGTTTCGACGCCGAAGACGTATGGACACTGTTCCATTCCTACGCGTTCGACTTCTCCGTCTGGGAGATCTGGGGCCCGCTGTTGCACGGCGGCCGGGTGGTCGTGGTGCCGCACGACGTCAGCCGCGCACCACAGCAATTTCTCCACCTGCTGGCCCGCCAGGGCGTGACGGTGCTCAACCAGACTCCCTCCGCGTTCTACCAGCTGATGCAAGCCGACCAGGACAACCCCACCCTCGGGAAATCCTTGGCGCTGCGCACCGTGATCTTCGGTGGCGAAGCCCTGGAACCCACCCGGCTGGGCGGCTGGTACCGACAGCACCCCGACCAGGCACCGAGTCTGGTCAACATGTACGGCATCACCGAGACCACGGTGCACGTCACGTACCACTTGCTGGACCGGCACCGCGCCGCCACCGAGACCACCAGCGTGATCGGTACGGGCATCCCCGACCTGCGGACCTACGTACTGGACGCCGGTGTGCAGTTGGTGCCCCCCAGGGTGACTGGGGAGTTGTATGTGGCAGGGGCGGGATTGGCTCGAGGTTACCTGCGCCGACCCGGGTTGACCGCGCAGCGATTCGTCGCAGATCCTTACGGCCCGCCGGGGGCTCGGATGTACCGCACCGGGGATCTGGTCCGGTGGCGGCCCGACGGGGACCTGGAGTTCGCCGGCCGGTCTGATGATCAGGTCAAGATCCGCGGGTTCCGCATCGAGCCAGGCGAGGTCGAGACGGTGCTCGCGGCCCACCCCGGCGTCAGGCAGGCCGTGGTGATCGCCCGCGAGGACCAGCCCGGAGATAAACGCCTGATCGCCTACACCGTGGCGGCCGGCGGGGCACCGCGGCCCGACGCGCTGCGGGAGTACCTGCGTCAGCGCCTGCCGCACTACCTGGTGCCCGCCGCGGTGGTGGTGCTGGCGGAGTTGCCGTTGACGCCCAACGGCAAGCTGGACCGTAACGCCCTGCCGGCACCGGGGCTCGGTGTCCAGGCTTGTGGCCGGGTAGCGCGAACACCTCAAGAACAGCTGCTGGGCGAGCTGTTCGCCGACGTACTGGGTTTGGCGCAGGCCGGTGCCGACGACGACTTCTTCGACCTGGGCGGGCACTCGCTGCTGGCCACCCGGCTGATCGCCCGGATCCGCGCCACCTTCGGCGTCGAACTGCCCCTGCGTGCCCTGTTCGAGACTCCCACGGTCGCCGGGGTGGCCGCACAGCTGACCGGCGCCGGACCGGGCCGGCTGGCCCTGACCCGGTACGAGCGCCCCGATGTCGTACCGCTGTCCTTCGCGCAACGCCGGCTGTGGTTCCTGCACCAACTCGAAGGCCCCAGCCACATCCACAACATCCCGCTGGCGCTGCGCCTGTCCGGGGAGCTGAACCGGGTAGCCCTGCACGCCGCGCTGAGCGACATCATCGCCCGGCACGAGAGCCTGCGCACCATCTTCCCCGAGCGGGACGGCACACCGGGTCAGCTGATCCTGGACATCGAGGCGGTCCGCCCGGCGCTGCCCGTCACCGAGACGGCAGCAGCAGCGCTACCCGAGGTGCTGGCCAGGGCCGCCCGGCGCGGGTTCGATCTCGCGGTCGAACCGCCGGTGCGGACCGAGCTGTTCGCCCTGGCTCCGGATGCGCACGTGCTGTTGCTGGTGGTGCACCACATCGCTAGCGACGGCACCTCCCTGGGACCCCTGTCCCACGACCTCGCCCAGGCATATGCGGCCCGCTGCCGCGGCGAGCGACCAGGATGGGCTGCACTGCCGGTGCACTACGCCGACTACACCTTGTGGCAGTCTCGACTGCTCGGTGATCCCGCCGACGCCGGCAGCCTGTTCGCGGCCCAGATGGACTACTGGAGCGCGGCACTGGCCGGGCTGCCCGAGCAGCTCGACCTGCTCACCGACCGCCCACGCCCCGCGGTGGCGTCCCATCACGGCGCTCATGTGGCTATCCGGTTGGATGTGGCACTGCACCACGAGCTGGTGCGTCTCGCCCGCCGTGGCGGGGCGAGTGTTTTCATGGTCTTGCAGGCCGGGGTGGCCGCGTTGCTGTCCTGGCTGGGTGCGGGCGAGGACATCGCGGTGGGCAGCCCGATCGCGGGACGCACCGACCACGCGCTGGACGAGTTGGTGGGGTCTTTCGTCAATACCCTGGTGTTGCGGACGGACACCTCCGGCAACCCCAGCTTCGGGCAGCTGCTGGCCCGGGTACGGGAGACCGCGCTGGGCGCCTACGCCCACCAAGACGTGCCCTTCGAGCATCTGGTGGAGGTCCTCAACCCGACCCGGTCGTTAGCGCGGCACCCGCTGTTCCAGGTCATGCTGTCGGTGCAGAGCGCTGCTCGGGTGGACGTCGAGCTGCCCGGGCTGACCGTCACTGAGGTCGGGGCGGGTACCGGTGCCGCAAAGTTCGATCTCGCGTTCCTCGTGCGGGAACAGCGCGGGGTGGACGGGAGCTGCCAGGGGATCGACGGGGTCGTGGAGTACGCCTGCGATCTGTTCGACGCCGGCACGGTCGAGACGATCGTGGCGCGGTGGGTACGGCTGCTGGCGGCGGCGGTCGCCGATCCGGACCAGCCGATCAGCCGGATCGACATCCTGTCCGCCCAGGAGCGGGCCCGGCTGCTGGTCGAGTACAACGACACCGCTGCCCCGATCCCGCAGACCTGCCTGCCGACGTTGTTCGAGGCTGCGGTCCGGCGGTCTCCGGATGCCGCGGCGGTGGTGTCCGGTACGGTCGAGTTGTCCTACGCCGAGCTCAACGCAAGGGCCAACCGGCTCGCGCATGCGCTGATCGCCCGGGGGGTGGGTGCCGAGCAGATCGTGGCGCTGGCCCTGCCCCGCTCCGCTGAGCTGGTGGTGTCGATCCTCGCGGTGCTCAAGGCCGGCGCTGCCTACCTCTCGCTGGACCCGGACTACCCGGCTGAGCGCCTGGCGTTCATGCTCCACGACGCGCAGCCGGTGCTGCTGCTGACCGACAACCAGACAGCAGTGGTGATCCCGGACGACGCGTGCCCGCCCGCGCTGATCCTCGACAATCCGGACATCCTCGAGCTGCTGAGCCAGACGCTGGACACCGATCCCTCCGGGACCGACCGGCTGCTGCCGCACCATCCGGCGTATGTGATCTACACCTCGGGATCCACCGGCCAGCCCAAAGGCGTGCTGGTCTGCCATGCCGGCATCGCCAGTCTTGCCACCGCGCAGATCGAACAGTTCGGAATCGACGAGCGCAGCCGGGTGCTGCAATTCGCCTCGCCCAGCTTCGATGCCTCGGTCATGGAGCTGCTCATGGCATTGCCCGCCGGGGCTGCCCTGATCATCCCACCGCCAGGCCCGCTGGCCGGTGAGGTGTTGACCAAGGTGCTGGCCGATCAGGATGTCAGCCACGCTTTGATCCCGCCAACGGCGTTGGCCGGCGCGGCGCCAGCCGCCCTGGCGCACCTGACGACGTTGATCGTCGGTGGTGAGGCGTGCCCGCCGGAGCTGGTCACCGCCTGGTCGAGGGGCCGACGGATGATCAACGCCTACGGTCCCACCGAGAGCACCATCTGTGCCACCGTGAGCGGTCCCCTGGCCGGCACGACACCGATGCCCCCGCCGATCGGCCGGCCGATCCCCAACACCCGGGTCTACGTGCTCCACGCCGGCCTCCAGCCAGTACCACCTGGGGTGGCTGGTGAGCTGTACCTCGCCGGGGCGGGGTTGGCCCGAGGTTATGCTGGCCGTGCCGGGTTGACCGCGGAGCGGTTCGTTGCCGACCCCTTCGGCCCGGCGGGGGCTCGGATGTACCGCACCGGAGATCTGGTGCGCTGGCGACCCGACGGGAACCTGGAGTTCGCCGGCCGCGCCGACGACCAGGTCAAGATCCGTGGTTTCCGCATCGAGCCAGGCGAGATCGAAACCGTGCTCGCCACTCACCCCGGCATCGCACACACCGCGGTGATCGCCCGCGAGGACCGGCCCGGGGACACTCGGCTGGTCGCCTATGTGGTGAGCGCCGGCGACGAGCTACAGCCCGACTCGTTGCGTGAGTTTCTGCGTGCGCGGTTACCCGAATACCTGGTGCCTGCGGCGTTCGTGCTGCTGGACGCGCTGCCGTTGACGGCCAACGGCAAACTGGATCGTCCGGGATTGCCGGCCCCTGATTTCCAGGCTGCTGGAGCGGGGCGAGAGCCACGTACCCCGCAGGAACAGATCTTATGTGACATTTTCGCCGAGGTATTGGGCCTGCCGCGGGTCGGGATCGATGATGACTTCTTCGCATTGGGCGGGGATAGTATCGTGTCGATCAAGCTGGTCAGTCAGGCCCGTGCAGCTGGTGTCATTTTCACGGTGCGGAGTATTTTCGAACATCGCACAGTCGCGAGTTTGGCCGAGGTTGCCAGTGGCCCCGCTGCTGTTACCCAGCCTGACGCCGGTGATCACACACCTGCCGATTTCCCGTTGCTGGAGCTCAGCCACAACGAGATCCAGCGGCTCGAAGCCGCGTGGCGGGCGCCGAAATGACACCGTCGAGCTTCGAGGATATCCTGCCGCTCGCACCGATGCAGGAAGGTCTGCTGTTCCGCACCTCATATGACCGGGGCGGCCCCGATGTGTACACGGTGCAGAAATTCTTCGATGTGGACGGCCGGCTGGACGGGCAGGTGTTGCGGGCGGCGGCACAGGCCCTGGTGGACCGGCATGCGAACCTGCGCGCCGGTTTCCCACACGTCGACTCGGGCCGGCCGGTGCAGATCATCCCCCGGCACGTCGCGCTGCCGTGGGACGAGATCGACCTGTCCGGGATGGCCGAGACCGATGCCGAGACCGAGACGGCCCGGCTGGTGGCCGACGACCGGGCCCGCCGGTTCGACCTCTCCTGCCCGCCGTTGCTGCGGTTCACCCTGATCCGCCGGGAGCCGCGGTGGCACCGGCTGATCATGACCATCCACCACATTCTCTTCGATGGCTGGTCGATGCCGCTGATGGTGCGGGAATTGACCGCCTTGTATGCCAGCCGGGGTGACACCAGCGTCTTGCCGCGGGTGACTCCGTACCGGGAATACCTGGCCTGGCTCGCCCGGCAGGACCAGCCGGCGGCTGAGCGGGCCTGGCGGCAGGCGCTGGCCGGGCTGGCCCAGCCCACCCTCCTGACGCCGGCTGATCCTGGCCGGGTTTCGATCATCCCCGAGCGGATGATCATAGAGGTACCTCGGGATCTCGCCACTGCCCTCAGCGATCTCGCCCGCCGCCGTGGCCTGACCCTGAACACCATCATGCAGGGCGTCTGGGGTGTCCTCCTGAGCCGGCTCAGTGGTCACCACGATGTGGTCTTCGGCGCGGTGGTCTCCGGCCGGGCCCCAGAGATTCCCCGGGTTGAGACCATCATCGGGTTATTCATGAACATGGTGCCGGTGCGGGTGCGGGTGAACCCGGCGCAGGCGTTGATCGCCATGCTGACTCAGCTCCAAGACGAACAATCCGCGCTGACCGCCCACCAGCATCTCGGGCTGGCGCAGATTCAACACGTCGCCGGGATGGGTGAACTGTTCGATACCGCCATGGCATTCGAGAACTATCCTCTGGATTCTCCCGACCACAGTGTTTTTTCCAGGCCAGCTGGCGAGCCGCGGATCACCGCCGGAATCAGCCACGACGCCACCCACTACCCGCTCACCTTCATCGTCAGTCCCGGGCCGTCATTGTATCTGCTGCTGGACTACCGCAGCGACTTGTTCGACCAGGCTGGCGCCGAGGCGATCATCGCTCGGTTGGTGCGCGTACTGGAGGCAATGGTCACCGATCCGGACCAACCAATCGGGCGGGTGAGCATTCTCGCCCCGGCCGAACGCCACCAGGTGTTGGACACCTGGAATGACACCATTTACCCGGTACCGGTCTCGGCATTACCAGAGCTGTTCGAGCAGCAAGTGCGGCGGGCTCCGCACGCCACCGCGGTGGTATTCGAGAACACCGAACTGTCCTACGCGCAACTCAATACCCGGGCCAACCGGCTCGCGCACCGGTTGGTCGGCTCAGGGGTGGGCCCGGAACAGATTGTGGCGCTGGCCTTGCCCCGCTCGGCGGAGTTGGTCGTGGCGCTGGTGGCGGTGCTCAAGGCGGGGGCGGGTTATCAGCCGCTGGATCCGGGGTATCCCGCGGCGCGCATCGCGTTCATGCTGCACGACACCCGCCCGGCGTTGGTGCTGACCAGCAGGCTGCTCGAGGGCGGGCTGCCGGAGCGCGACGCGATCCCCCGGCTGGTGATCGATCACCCTGCCACCGTCGAGGCGTTGGATGGGTACCCGGACACCGATCCCACCGACACCGACCGCATCGCGTGCCTGCGGCCGCAGCATCCGGCGTACGTGATCTACACCTCGGGTTCCACTGGGGCTCCCAAAGGTGTGGTGATGCCCTGCGGTGGGTTGCTGAACCTGTTGTGGTGGCACCGCCGGGCACTCGGGGGTGATCCAGGGGCCAAGGTCGCGCAGTTCACCGCGATCAGTTTTGATGTCTCAGCGCAGGAGATCCTGTCCACCCTGGTGTTCGGTAAGACGTTGGTGATTCCCCCTGAGGCGCTCCGGCGCGACGCGGGTCAGTTGGTGAGCTGGCTGGACCGGCACCAGGTGCAGGAGCTGTTCGCGCCGAACCTGGTGATCGAGGCGCTGGCCGAGGCCGCCGTCGAGCAAGGGTGTGAGCTTGCGCGATTGCGCACCCTCGCCCAGGGCGGCGAGGCGTTGACCCTGAGCCGCCAGGTCCGCGAGTTTTACCGCTGCGCGCCGCACCGGCGGTTGCACAATCACTACGGCCCGACCGAGACCCATGCGGCCACCGCCTACACCCTGCCCGCTGACATCGTGGACTGGCCGCTGCCCCCGCCGATTGGTCGGCCGATCGCGAACACCAGGGTGTACGTGCTCGACACCGGCCTGGCGCCGGTGCCGGTCGGGGTGACGGGGGAGCTGTACCTCGCCGGGGCGGGCCTGGCCCGCGGCTATGTGCACCAGGCCGGGTTGACCGCGCAGCGGTTCGTCGCCGACCCGTACCACCCAGGTGAGCGGATGTACCGCACCGGGGATCTGGTCCGCTGGCGTGGCGAGGGGAACCTGGAGTTCGCCGGCCGGCTCGACGATCAGATCAAGATCCGCGGTTTCCGCGTCGAGCCAGGTGAGATCGAATCCGTGCTCGCGGCACATCCCGACATCGCGCAAGCCGCGGTCATCGCGCGGGAGGTCCGGCCCGGGGACAGGCGGCTGGCCGGCTATGTCGTGCCCGCCGGCGAGCACGGGTGCCAACCCGACCTGCTGCGGGAGTATCTGGGTCAACGGCTGCCCGACTACCTGGTGCCCGCCGTGATCGTGCTGCTGGACGCGTTCCCGTTGACGCCCAACGGCAAACTGGATCGCAACGCCCTGCCCACACCCGAATTCGCCTCGGCTGGCGCCGGCCGTACCCCGCGGACACCGCAAGAACAGCTCGTGTGCGACTTGTTCGCCGAGGTACTGGGCCACCCGCAGGTCGGCGTCGACGACGACTTCTTCGACCTGGGCGGGCACTCGCTGTTCGCGACCCGGCTGGCCGCCCGGATCCGGGCCACTCTCGACGTGGAGCTGGAGCTGCGGACCCTGTTCGAAACTCCCACCCCCGCCGGGTTAGCCGCACGCCTGGACGGCGCCAGGCCAGCGCGGCTGGCACTGACCCGACACGAGCGTCCCGATCCGGTGCCGTTGTCGTTCGCGCAACGCCGGCTGTGGTTTTTGCACCAGATGGAAGGCCCTAGCGCCACTTACAACCTGCCACTCGCCCTACACCTGTCCGGAAAATTGGACCGTCCCGCGTTACACGCCGCGCTGGGCGATGTGCTGGCCCGCCACGAGAGCCTGCGCACGATCTTCCCTGACCGCGCCGGCGTGCCCTGCCAGCTGGTTGTGGACGTCGAAGCGGCCAGCACAGCGCTGGCGGTGACCGAGGTGGCTGCAGCCCAGCTCAGTGAGCTGGTGGCCGCCGCAGCCGGGTACGGGTTCGATCTCGCTGCCGAGACACCGTTACGAGCAGAATTGTTCGTGCTGGCCCCCGACGAGCATGTGCTGCTGCTCGTGGTGCACCACATCGCCGCTGACGGCGCCTCAATAGGTCCGCTGTCAGCCGACCTAGCCGCCGCTTACGCCGCGCGCTGCCGGGGTGCGGCGCCGGGATGGGCGCCGCTGCCGGTGCAGTACGCCGACTACACGCTGTGGCAGCACGAGTTGCTCGGTGCGGCCACCGACCCGGACAGCCGGTTCGTCGCCCAGCTCGACTACTGGACCCAAGGCATTAGCCGGGTTGCCCGAACAGCTGGCGCTGCCCACCGACCGGCCCCGCCCGCCGGTGGCGTCCTACCGCGGCGGTCTCGTTGACGTCGCTGTGGGCGCCGAGGTGCACCACGGGCTGCGTGCGGTGGCCCGCCGCGGCGGGGCCAGCGTGTTCATGGTCCTGCAGGCCGGGCTGGCCGCACTGCTGAGCAGGCTGGGCGCCGGTGACGACATCGCAGTGGGCAGCCCGATCGCTGGGCGCACTGACCAAGCCTTGGACGAGCTGGTCGGATTTTTCGTCAACACCTTGGTGCTGCGCACCGACACCTCGGGAGATCCCAGCTTCGCGCAGCTGCTGGCCCGGGTCCGAGAGACCGCGCTGGCCGCCTACGCCCACCAAGACGTGCCCTTCGAATACCTCGTCGAAATCCTCAACCCGACCCGTGCGCTAGCCCGCCATCCGCTGTGCCAGGTCATGCTGAGCTTGCACAACACCCCGGAGACCGGCTTTGAACTGCCCGGGCTGGAGGTCAGTCCGATCTGGGTGGACCCCGGTGTCGCCAGATTCGACCTCTCCCTCGCTTTGCGGGAACGCCACGGTGCGCACGGGAGCGCCGAGGGGATCGACGGGGTCGTGGGGTACGCCCGCGATCTGTTCGACGCGGCCACCATCGAGATGATCGCGGCACGGTGGGTGCGCCTGCTGGAGGCGGTGGTTGCCAACCCGGATCAGCCGATCAGCCGCATCAACATCCTCACCCCCGACGAACGCCACCGGCTGCTGGCCGGCTATCGCACCACCGCCCACCCGATGCCCGTGACGACCCTGCCGGCATTGTTCGAAACCCAGGTGCGCACCACCCCCGACGCGGTCGCGGTGGTGTTCGCCGATACTGCGGTGTCTTATGCCCAGCTCAATGCGCGAGCTAACCAGCTGGCCCGGTTGTTGATTGACCGGGGGGTGGGTCCTGAGGCGTTTGTGGCGCTGGCCCTGGAGCGGTCGGTGGAGATGGTCGTTGCGGTGTTGGCGGTCCTTAAGGCCGGAGGCGCGTATCTCCCTATCGATCCGCACTCTCCGGCGGCCCGGGTGGGTGTCATGCTCGATGACGCCCACCCGGTCTGCCTGTTGACCACCACCGAGCTCGGATCGGCGCAGGCCGGCGCGATCCCCATCATCGTCCTGGACGACCAGGACACCCGGGATGTCGTGGGCCGCTATGCAGACACCGACCTCACCGACACGCACCGCCGCACTTCTCTCATCCCCGCGCACCCCGCTTATGTGATCTATACCTCCGGCTCCACCGGCACCCCCAAAGGTGTCCTCATCGCGCATCACAATGTGGTTCGGCTGTTCGACGCCACGCGGCATCTGTTCGATTTCGGCACTGATGACGTGTGGACGTTGTTTCATTCCTACGCGTTCGACTTCTCTGTGTGGGAGATCTTGGGTTCGCTGCTGTACGGCGGCCGTTTAATCGTCGTGCCGCACGAGATCAGCTGCTCACCGCAGCAACTTCTCCGGCTATTGGCCCGCGAGGGCGTGACGGTACTCAACCAGACCCCGTCAGCGTTCTACCAGTTGATGCAGGCCGATCAGGATAACCCCAGGACAGGGCAATCGCTGGCGTTGCGTACCGTGATCTTCGGTGGCGAAGCGCTGGAGCCGGCCCGTCTGGGCGGCTGGTACCAGCGTCACCCCGATGCACCGGCCCTGGTCAACATGTACGGGATCACCGAGACCACGGTGCATGTCACGCATATCACGCTGGACCGCCACCACGCCGACGCTGGGGCGGCGAGCGTGATCGGGACCTGCATTCCCGATCTTCGCAGCTACCTGCTGGATGCGGGTTTGGAATTGGTGCCTCCGGGTGTGGTAGGGGAGTTGTATGTCGGTGGGGCGGGGTTAGCGCGGGGTTATGTGCGTCGGGCGGGGTTGACTGCGCAGCGGTTTGTTGCTGATCCCTACGGCCCGGTGGGTCAGCGCATGTACCGGACGGGAGATCTGGTCCGGTACAACGCGGACGGGGATTTGGAGTTCGTGGGCCGGGTCGATGACCAGATCAAGATTCGCGGGTACCGGATCGAGCCCGGTGAGATCGAAACTGCCCTGCGCACGCACCCCGACGTGACCCAAGCCGTCGTCATTGCCCGGGAAGACCGGCATGGGGACAACCAGCTGGCCGCCTACGTCATCGCCACCGGCGATGGTCCGCGACCGGACTCGCTACGCGAGTACCTGCGTCAGCGGCTGCCGCACTACATGGTGCCCGCCGCGGTGGTCGTGCTGGCGGAGTTGCCGTTGACCCCCAACGGCAAACTGGACCGTAACGCCCTGCCGATACCCGAATTCGGTTCAGCCGGTGCTGGCCGGGCGCCGAGGACACCGCACGAGCAGCTGCTGTGCGAGTTGTTCGGTGAGGTGCTGGGCCTGACCCGGATCGGCGTCGACGACGACTTTTTCGACCTCGGTGGGCATTCGCTGCTGGCGACTCGGCTGGTTGCCCGAGTACGGGCCACAGTGGGTGTCGAGGTGGAGCTGCGCGCCCTGTTCGAGGCTCCGACGGTGGCCGGTTTAGCCGCGCGTTTGGGTGATGCCGGGCAGGCCCGGTTGGCGGTGACACGGTGCGCGCGCCCCGAGGTGGTGCCGCTGTCGTTCGCGCAGCGCCGGCTGTGGTTCTTACACCAGCTCGAAGGACCTACCCAGCATGGATTCAGCGCCACCTACAACATCCCGATGGCGATGCGCCTGCGGGGGGAATTGGACCGTCTGGCGTTGCGCGCCGCGCTGGGTGACGTCATCGCCCGGCACGAGAGCTTGCGCACAGTCTTTCCTGAACTCGAGAGCACACCAGGTCAGCTGATCTTGAGCATCGAGGCGGCCTACCCCGCACTGCCCGTCACCGAGACCAGCGAGACCGAGCTCGTTGAGGTGGTAGCCAGGGCGGCCCGGTACGGGTTCGACCTCGCCGTCGAGCCGCCGGTGCGAGCCGAGTTGTTCGCGCTCGCGCCTGATGAGCACGTGCTGGTGGTGCTGGTGCATCACATTGCGGGTGATGGCTGGTCACTGGGTCCGCTGTCCCGCGACCTGGCTACCGCTTATGCGGCGCGCTGCCACGGTGCGGAGCCGGGATGGGCCCCGCTGCCGGTGCAGTACGCCGACTACACCTTGTGGCAGCACCAGCTGCTCGGCGATGAGACCGATCCGGACAGCCTGCTGGCCACCCAAGTGGCGTACTGGACCGGCACCCTGGCGGGGTTGCCGGAGCAGCTGCGGCTGCCCGCCGACCGCCCGCGCCCGGCGGTAGCCTCCTATCGAGGCGATTACCTGCCTGTTCAGATCGACGCGGCGGTGCACCGAGGGTTGGTAGGTCTGGCCCGCCGGGGCGGCGCCAGCCTGTTCATGGTGCTGCATGCCGGGCTGGCGGCACTGCTGTCCCGGCTGGGCGCGGGCACCGACATTGCGGTGGGCAGCCCGATCGCGGGCCGCACTGACCAGGCTTTGGACGACCTCATCGGGTTTTTCGTCAACACGCTGGTGCTGCGCACCGACACCTCGGGTGACCCCACCTTCACCGAGCTGCTCACCCGGGTGCGGGAGGCAGCATTGGGCGCCTACGCCCACCAGGATGTGCCCTTCGAGTATCTGGTGGAGGTCCTCAACCCGGCTCGGTCGCTGGCGCACCACCCGCTGTTCCAGGTCATGCTGGCGGTGCAGAACGCTCCCGAGGGCGATTTCGAGCTGCCCGGTCTGCACGTGTCCAGCGTGGCGGCACCGACCGGGACCGCCAAGTTCGACCTGGGCTTTAGCCTGTCCGAGCGGCACGGGATGGACGGGCGCCCGGAAGGCATCGGCGGGGTCGTCGACTACGCCAGCGATCTGTTCGAGCCCGCTACGGTGCAGACGCTCGTCGCGCGGTGGGTGCGGGTGTTGGAGGCGGTGGTCGCTGATCCGGATCAGCCGATCAGCCGGATCGACATCCTCTCCACTGCGGAACGCACCCGGTTGCTGGTCGACTACAACGACACCGCCCTCCCGATCCGGACTGCCTGTCTGCCGGTGTTGTTCGAAGCCCAGGTGCAGGCCACGCCGGAAGCGACGGCGGTGCTGTTCGAGACCACCACGTTGACGTATGCGCAGCTCAACGCCCGAGCGAACCGGCTCGCCCACGCGCTGATCGCTCGGGGGGTGGGTCCTGAGCAGATCGTGGCATTAGCGCTGCCCCGCGCACCTGAGCTGGTCATCGCGATCCTGGCGGTGCTCAAAGCGGGGGCCGGCTACCTACCAGTTGACCCGCAGTATCCGGCGGCGCGGATCGCTTTCATGCTCGAAGACAGCCAACCGGTGTTGCTGGTGAGCACCACCCAGATCGAGCGGGATCTGTCTGCGGGTGAGCTGACTGCCCGGTTAGTGCTCGATGACCCCGACACCCTCACGCTGCTGGATGGGTGCGCGGACACCGATCCCACCGGCGCCGCCTGCCTTCTGCCGCAGCATCCCGCGTATGTGATCTACACCTCTGGTTCCACCGGTGTTCCCAAAGGCGTCGTGGTCAGTCATGCCGGCATCGCCAGCTTGGCCGCAGCGCAGATCGAGCGTTTCGGGGTCGATGCACACAGCCGGGTGCTGCAGTTCGCTTCCCCCAGCTTCGATGCCGCGTTCTCCGAGCTGTGCATGAGCCTGTTGTCCGGGGCGACGCTGATCTTGGCCTCCCCAGAGCAGCTGATACCGGGCCCCCCGCTGGTGGAGGTAGTGAACCGCCAGCAGGTGACGCATGTGACGTTGCCGCCCTCAGCGCTGGCAGTGCTGCCGGCCGCAGCCGGTCTGCCGCCGGCCATGACGGTGATCACAGCCGGCGAGGCGTGCCCCCCGGAGCTGGTTGCCACCTGGTCACCAGGACGAAGGATGATCAATGCCTACGGTCCCACCGAGGCCACCGTGTGCGCCACCATGAGCGGTGCGCTCTGCGCGGCCACCCCCCTGCCCCCGCCGATCGGTCGGCCGATCACCAACACCCGGGGGTATGTGCTTGATGCCGGCCTAGCGCCGGTGCCTGTCGGAGTAGTGGGTGAGTTCTATATCGCCGGCGCGGGGCTGGCCCGCGGGTACCTGCACCAGCCTGGCCTGACAGCGCAGCGGTTCGTCGCCGACCCCCACGGTCCGCCGGGGACTCGCCTGTACCGCACCGGAGATGTGGTCCGCTGGCGTACCGACGGGAACCTGGAATTCCTCAGCCGTGCCGACGAGCAGGTCAAACTCCGTGGATACCGCATCGAGCCAGGTGAGATCGAAACCCTGCTCGGCGCACACCCGGAGGTCGCGCGGGCCGCGGTGGTCATCCGCGAGGACCGTCCTGATGACAAACGCCTGGTCGGCTACGTGCTCGCCGCACCGGACACCGGCTCGGCCCGTAACGAAAACGTGGAGCACGACCAGATTGGTGAGTGGCAACAACTTTATGATTCACTCCACGCCACAGCAGGCTCGGCGGTGTTCGGGCACGACTTCACCGGATGGAACAGCAGCTACGACGGCCATCCCATCCCGATCGCACATATGCAGGAATGGCGCGGGCACACGGTCACCCGGCTTCTGTCCCGACGACCCCGGCGAGTACTCGAGATCGGTGTCGGCACCGGGCTGCTGCTCTCCCAGCTCGCATCCCACTGCGACACTTACTGGGCCACCGACTTCTCCGCCCCCGCCATCAACGCGCTGGCCGGCCAGGTTGAGCAGGATCCCGAGCTCGCCGAGCGGGTGGTGCTGCGCGTCCAACCCGCCCACGACACTGACGGGCTCCCGGCCGGGCTGTTCGACACCGTCATCCTCAACTCCGTCATCCAGTACTTCCCCACCACCGACTACCTCATCGAGGTGCTCACTCACCTACTGCGACTGGTCGCCCCGGGTGGGGCGGTGTTCCTCGGCGACGTGCGCAACCTGCGGCTGCAACGCCCGCTGGCCACCGCCATCCACTTACACCGAGCCGACCTCTCAATTGGCCTGGCGACATTACGCCGCGCAGTCGAACACACCATCCTCAGGGAAAAAGAGCTACTGGTCGACCCCGACTTCTTCCCTGCGCTCCAGCACCACCTTCCCGACATCGCCGGGGTGGACATCCAGCTCAAACGCGGCCATCACCACAACGAACTCACCCGCTACCGCTATGACGTCGTCCTGCACACCCACCCGATCACACCACTACCGCTAGACCACATCCCCCAACTGAGCTGGACCCAGCAGATCAACGGGCTAACCGAGTTGGGCGATTACCTGACCGATCACCGTCCCGCCCGGTTGCGCGTCACCGATGTCCCCAACTACCGCATCACCCAAGAAACCACCCTCGCGCAGGCGTTGCAGGCCGGCAGCCCACTACCCGACCTACTCCCCACCCCCCACGGCACACCGGACCTGCTCGGCCCCGAGGCGTTTGACGAACTCGGCCAACGGTGCGGCTACTGGGTCGGCGTCACCTGGTCAGCGACCACCCCCGATGCCCTCGACGTCGTCTTCGTGGACACCACCCAGACCACTTCGGCTGTTCCCGTCAATCTCTACATACCCACCAGCGCCAACGCGACGCCGTTGTCATCGCTGACGAACAACCCGACCGCCGCCCACGCAACCAGCGCACTCATCGCCGCACTGCGCGACCACCTGCGCCAACAGCTGCCCGACTACCTGGTCCCCGCCGCACTGGTTGTGGTGGACCGGTTGCCGCTGACCCCCAGCGGCAAGCTCGACCGCACCGCGCTGCCCACCCCCGAGCTCAGCCCGGCCGGTACCGGGCGGGCGCCCAGGACACCGCAGGAACAGATCCTCAGCGAGCTGTTCGCTGAGGTGGTGGGGCTGGCCGGAGTCGGTATCGACGACGATTTCTTCGATCTTGGTGGGCACTCGCTGCTGGCCACTCGCCTGATCGCCCGGATCCGCGCCACGCTGGGCGCCGAGCTGGAACTGCGCGCCCTGTTCGAGACCCCGACCGTGGCCGGGCTGGCTGCGCGCCTGCACCAGGCCGGGCCGGCGCGGCTGGCGTTGACCCGCTACGAACGTCCCGACGTGGTGCCGTTGTCCTTCGCTCAACGCCGGCTGTGGTTTTTGCACCAGTTCGAAGGCCCTGCGACGGGTGGCGCGAGCGTCACGTACCACATGCCGTTGGCCTTGCGCCTATCCGGCGAGCTGAACCGTTGCGCGTTGCAGGCCGCGCTAGGGGATGTGATCGTCCGGCATGAAAGCCTGCGCACGGTCTTCCCTCAGCTCGAGGGCGTGCCCTCGCAGCAGGTCCTGGACCCGCAGGCAACCTGGACCCCGCTGGCGGTCACCCACACCAGCGAGGCCGACCTGCCTGAGCTGTTAGCGGCTGCTGCCCAGCGTGAGTTCGACCTCGCCACCGAGACACCCCTGCGAGCCGAGCTGTTCATCCTGGCCCCGGATGAGCAGGTGCTGTTACTGGTGGTGCACCACATCGCCAGTGACGGCTGGTCCATGGGACCCCTGTCCCAAGACCTGGTCCGGGCGTATACCGCGCGCTGCCACGGTGCGGAGCCAGGATGGGCGCCGCTACCAGTGCAGTACATCGATTACACGCTGTGGCAGCATCAACTGCTCGGTGAGCACACTGATCCGGACAGCGTGTTCGCGGATCAACTGGCTTACTGGGTGCAGGCGTTGGCCGGGCTTCCCGAGCAGCTGGCGTTGCCCACCGATCGCCCGCGCCCGGCGGTAGCGTCCTACCGCGGCGATTACCTGACGGTCGAGCTGGGCCCGACGCTGCACCAAGAGCTGGCAAGCCTGGCCCGGCGCAGCGGTGCGAGCTTGTTCATGGTCTTGCAGGCTGGGCTGGCCGCGCTGCTGTCCCGGCTGGGCGCCGGTAACGACATTCCCCTAGGCAGTCCGATCGCCGGGCGCACCGATCAGGCATTGGACGACCTCGTCGGGTTCTTCGTCAACACCCTAGTGCTGCGCACCGACACCTCCGGCGCGCCCACCTTCACGCAACTGCTCGCCCGGGTACGCGACACCGCGCTCGCGGCCTACGCCCACCAAGACGTGCCGTTCGAGTATTTGGTTGAAATTCTCAACCCGGCCCGGTCATTAGCGCATCATCCGCTATTCCAAATCATGCTCGCGTTACAAAACGCCCCTGAAGCCGACTTCGCGCTGCCCGGACTGCGGGTCTCCGGTATGGGGGCACCAACCCACACCTCCCGATTCGACCTGTCGGTGAGCCTGTCCGAACAGCGCGGAGAAGACGGCGCACCCCACGGCATCACCGGCGTCGTCGAATACGCCCGCGATCTGTTCGACGACGCCACCGTCGAGGCACTCCTCGCCCGCTGGACACAGCTACTCCAGGCGGCGGTCACCGACCCGGAAGCGCCGATCAGCCGGATCGACATTCTCACCACTGAAGAACGTCATCAACTGCTGATTGACTACAACGACACCGCTGCCCCGATCACCCCCGCCACGCTGCCGGCGTTGTTCGAAACTCAGGTGCGTGCCACACCCGAGGCGTTGGCCGTGGTCTGCGGCGACACCACCCTCACCTACGAACGACTCAACACCCACGCAAACCAGCTCGCCTACGCGCTGATCGCCCGTGACATCGGCCCCGAGCAGGTCGTCGCGCTCGTCCTGCCCCGCTCCGCGGACATGATCGTCTCGATCCTGGCGGTCCTCAAGGCGGGGGCTGCCTATCTGGCGGTGGACCCGGACTACCCGGCCGAGCGGATCGCTTTCATGCTCGATGACGTCCAGCCAGCCCTGCTGCTGACCACCACACCGGCGGCGGCGAGTATCCCTCGGGACACTGTCACAGCTGCGTTGGTACTGGACGATCCCGATACCGTCACGATGCTGGGCGGCTGTGCGGACACCGACCCCACCAACACCGACCGCGCCGCCCCCTGCGTACCTGCGCATCCGGCATACGTGATCTACACTTCAGGCTCCACCGGCCATCCCAAAGCTGTGCTGGCCTGCCACCACAGCGTGGTCAATCTGTTTCACGACCATCGTGAGCGCATATTCGTGCCAGCAGCGGCGAAAGTGGGAGGTCGTCGGCTGCGGGTGGCGCAGACGGCATCGTTTTCCTTCGACGCGTCGTGGGCTCAGCTGTTGTGGATGCTGGCTGGTCATGAATTACATGTCCTCGATGGGGTGACCTGGACTGATCCGCACGCATTAGTGGCCTACGTCGCCCGCCAGCACGTTGATTCGGTCCATGCCACCCCATCTTATGTGCAGCTGTTGGTGTCTGAGGGATTGCTGGACGAGGACCGATGGCGGCCCGCGGTGGTGGCGGTCGGCGGGGAGGCCGTGTCCGAACAGTTGTGGGACCAGCTCCGGTCGGTGAAGGGGCTGGCGGCGCTCAATGTGTACGGGCCGACCGAGTGCACCATCCGGGCGCTCACCGCGCGAATCGACCACTCGTCGGCTCCGATGATCGGCCGGCCGATCATCAACACCCAGGTATACGTGCTCGATGCCGGATTACAACCGGTGCCACCGGGTGCGGCAGGGGAGTTGCATATCGCCGGGGCAGGGCTGGCGCGAGGCTACCTGCATCGGGCCGGCCTGACCGCGCAGCGGTTCCTCGCCAATCCCTACGGCGCAGCGGGGACCCGGATGTACCGCACCGGCGACCTGGTCCGCTGGTGCAGCGACGGGAACCTGCAGTTCCTCGCCCGCACCGACGATCAGGTCAAGATCCGCGGTTTCCGCATCGAACCAGGCGAGATCGAAACTGTGCTCGCCGCGCACCCCGCTGTCGCGCAGGCAGCGGTGATCGCCCGCCAAGACCAGCCCGACAACCCGCGACTGGTCGCCTACCTCGTACCCACTACCAACACCACGACGGTGTCACCAGATGCGCTGCGGGAGTATCTGGGCCAGCGTCTGCCCGACTATCTGGTGCCCGCTGCATTCGTGGTGCTCGAGGCAATGCCGTTGACCCCGCACGGCAAACTCCACCGCGCCGCGCTACCCATCCCCGAATTCGGCTCCACCGGGGTGGGACGGGCTCCCCGAACACCCCAGGAACACCTGTTGTGCGAGGTGTTCGCCGAGGTATTGGCCGTGCCCGGAGTCGGTATTGACGACGACTTTTTTGCCTTAGGTGGACACTCGCTGCTGGCCACCCGTCTCGTCGCCCGGGTACGCACCACATTGGGCGTCGAGCTAGGACTTCGCAGCCTGTTCGAAGCCCCGACCGTAGCCGGGTTGGCCGCGCGGCTGAACATGGACGACCTGGACGATGCCCTCCAGGTGATCCTGCCGTTGCGATCGCAGGGTTGCCATCCGCCACTGTTCTGTATCCATCCCGGCGGCGGGATCAGCTGGTCCTACTGCGGGCTGATGAAACACCTCGGACCGAACTATCCGATCTATGGAGTGCAAGCGCGGGGCCTCGTTCGGCCGCAACCGCTCCCAACCTCCGTTGAGGAGATGGCAGCTGATTACGCCGATCAGATACGCAAGGTTCAACCCGCTGGGCCTTACCATCTGCTGGGCTGGTCTTTCGGTGGGCTCGTCGCCCACGCCGTTGCGACCGAGCTTGCGCAGCACGGGGAACAGACCGCGTTGCTGGCCATCCTCGACGCCTACCCGGTTTCCGACATCTCCGTTGAGGAACCACTTGTCCGTAACGAGCGCGCCATCCTGGCCGGCATACTCGATTGCGACCTGGAAATCCTGGACGACGAACGGGTGACGCTCGCTGACGTGGTGGATGTTCTCCGCGGCCGGGACAGTGCGCTGGCAAGCCTCGAGGAGTACCACCTCTCGGCCGTCATCAAGATTATGACCAACAATGGCCGTCTGGCGATTGATTTCATTCCCGAGGTGTTCCACGGGGACCTGCTGCTGTTCAACTCGACGATCGACCGGCGTGACGACGGGGCCACGCCCCAGGTGTGGCAACCGTATATCGACGGCGCGATCGACAGCTACGATATCACCGGTAAACACAGTCATATGACGGAGCCTGGGGCGTTGGCCCAGATCGGGCCGATCCTGGCAGCCAGACTCCGTGACATCACCGGCGACACATCACCATCTCACCCGGAGCGCTGGCCATGATTAAAAAGTAGTGGGACGGGAAAGTGAAAATCCGTGCCTAGTGTGCGGGGCGGCAGCACGAAAAGAGAAGAAGATGCGACTCAGTGATCACCAGCTTGGACAGTACCGCGACCGGGGGTTTCTGGTCGTCGAGGACATGTTCAGTCCGGATGAGGTCGAGATCCTGCGCGTGGGGTTCGCGAGGGATTGTGTGCTTCCTGGCCCACACGTCGTGATGGAATCCGGCGGGCTGCAGGTGCGTTCAGTATATGCCTCGCACCTGCGTCGCCCCGAGTTTGCCGCACTTGCCCGGTTACCCCGTCTTCTTCAGCCGGTCCGCCAACTGCTCGAAGCTGAGGTGTACGTCTACCAATTCAAGATTAACTCTAAGGCGCCGTTGGGTGGCGAGCAGTGGGCCTGGCACCAGGATTATCCCGCCTGGCGGCTCGCCGATAATCTCCCGGCGCCACACCTCGTCAGTGTTGCACTGCTACTGGATGCGGTCACCGAGTTCAACGGTCCGATGATCTACGTGCCAGGATCCCACCGAGACGACATGATACGGCAGCGGAGGGAGTCGAAAAATACGTCGAATCACCACATCGATCCTGGCGACATTGCGCTGACTCGTGATCAGCTAGCGAGCGTGGTAGATCGATGGGGAATGGTCGGCCCCAAGGGTCCGGCCGGAACGGTCACATTCTTCCATCCCGAGGTCGCCCATGGGTCGGCGCTGAATATGTCTCCCTATCCGCGCGCTGTGCTCATTATCACCTACAACGACGTGACAAATTCACCCTCCCCTACTGGTTCGCTGCGTCCGGAATATCTGGTGGGCAGAGATCTCACCCCTTTGGAACCGAGGGATGTCTCATTGCTTGGACTGACCCAAGGGGCATCGACGTGAGCGCCCACGGTGTTAGCCGACCCACCACGAGTCGGGCTGTGGTACTCGAGCGGTTCGGGGAGCCGGTGGTGCTTCGTGAGTTCGAGTTGCCGCCCGCTGGGCAGCGTGGGTTGCTTGTGGCCGTGCGATACGGTGGAATCTGCGGCACGGATCTGCACCTGCAACAGGGACACCTCGATATACCGATCCCGATTGTGCTGGGGCACGAAGGTCTCGGGACGGTCGCCGAATTAGGCGGCGGTCTGCACACGGACGTCACCGGCGCTCCGCTACGGGTCGGGGACACGGTCGTGTGGGCATCCTCCATCGCGTGTGGCAGCTGTGTACCGTGCCGGCTGCATCGCGAGCCGACATTGTGCGAATCCCGCCGCACGTACGGCGTGAACCGTCCCACGACGCAGGAACCGGCGTTGTCCGGTTCATGGGCTGAGCACATCTGGCTGGGCGAGGGCACGGCCGTCATCCGGGTACCCGAGCAGCTGGACCACCTTGCCGCAATGTCCTTGGCCTGTGCGGGCCCCACGATGGTGCACGCGTTGTCCGAGCGGCGGCCGGTCCGGCTGGGTGAGACCGTGGTGGTGCAGGGCAGCGGACCCGTCGGGTTGGCCGCCGCCGCGTTGGCCGAGTTGGCCGGAGCGGCGCGGGTGATCGTCGTGGGCGGCCCGGCCGGACGGCTGGCCCTCGCCGCGACCGCGGGCGTCGGGGACGACCATGTCAACATCATCGACGCCGCCGAGCCGGAGCAGGCCCTGGACGAAGTCTGGGAGGCTACCGGCGGACGTGGTGGCGACCTGGTCATCGAGTGCACGGGAGTGCCCGAGGCAATTGACCAGGGCCTCCGGCTGGCTCGGAGGGGCGGATCGTACCTGGTCATCGGTCAGTACACGGACAGCGGTGACGCCATGATCAACCCGCACCAGATTGTCTATCGCCAGCTAGACGTGATCGGATCGTGGGCGTTCACCGGTAGCCACTTAGCGCACTACGTCGAATTGCTGCCGAAGCTTCTCGACCGGTTTGATCTGCGTGACCTTGTGCGTTTGTATCCACTCGCGGACTGTGCCGTGGCCATGAAAGCCGTCGCCGCCGGCTCCGTAATGAAAGCAGTACTCGCGGCATGACGTATTCATCACTATTTCACTGTCACTTCTCACTGGGAGAACACAACCATGACCAACCCCTTTGATGACCCGGACGGCACCTTCCTCGTGTTGATCAATGACGAGAGTCAGTACTCCCTGTGGCCGGCTTTCATCGAAGTACCAGACGGCTGGAGCATCGTCCACCCCCAGGACACTCGCCAGGCCTGCCTGGACTACATCAACGAAAACTGGACCGACATGCGGCCGCAAAGCCTCATCGACGCCATGAACAGCGAGCAGTAGGGCAGTGAACGCTAGGACAGGGGAAACTATGTCCAACGCAACGCAGCAATCCGACGCCGCAGAACGCGACGGCGGGTTCGGCGAGATCGACCATGCGATGACCACACCGGAGTTTTTCCAGAATCCCTACCCGCTGTATGCCCGGATGCGCCGCGATCACCCGGTCTACCGCGGCGCGCAAGGAATCTGGTATCTCACCCGTTACGCCGACGTCGAGGAAGCCCTAGGTGATCCCCGGTTATCCCACGACCGGGAACGCACCGCTCGCGCATTCGCGAGCCGGGATGAAGGCATGCGAGGAGTCAGCCGGCTCATGCGCCGGCTCGGCCGGACGATCTCGAACACTGATCCCCCCGAGCACACCCGCCTGCGCAAGCTGGTCACCAAGGCGTTCACCACCCAACGGATCCATCGACTTCGTCCCCGGATCCAAGCCCTCGTCGACGAGCTTCTCGACGCCGCCGCAGCGGCGGGCTCCACCATGGACCTCATCCCCGTGCTGGCCGCCCCGTTGCCCGCCGCGGTGATCGGCGAGCTGTTCGGCATTCCCCATCACGACCGAGAACGCGTCACAGTCTGGTTCCGCCACATGTCACACCCCACCGAAGACCTCGAGCACCTCGAGTTGACCATGGAGCACCTCGAGGACTACCTCGCCGAGCTCATCCGCAGCCGGCAAGCCGATCCCGCCGACGATCTCATCAGCGCCCTGGTTACCGCACAAGACGATGGTGACCACCTCACTGACGAGGAACTGCTCTGCACCTGTTTCGTGCTGATCACCGCCGGGGACATCACCACGACCAACCTGATCTGCAACGGCACCGTCGCGCTGCTACGCCATCCCGACCAGCTGCACCGGCTACACCAGGACCCCACCCTGATCCGCTCAGCAGTCAACGAATTAATGCGCTACGACACCCCTTCTCAAATCCTGCTCCGTGTCGCCGCGGACACCACCAGCATTGGCGGACAAACACTAGCTGAAGGCGACCTCATCTACCTTGTACTCGCCGCGAGCAACCGCGACCCACACCAATTCATCAACCCTGACCAACTCGATTTAACCCGCCGAGACAACCGGCACCTCAGCTTCGGTCACAGCACACATTTCTGCCTGGGCGCACCACTATCCCGCCTCGAAACCGAAATCGCCATCGGCACACTCATACGACGCCTGCCAACGCTGCACCTGGACACCGAGACCCTTCAGTGGTGGCCCAACCCGATGCAGCGTGGCCTCACCCACCTACCGCTCGCCTACTGATCGTGATAAGGGAGCGTAACCATGGCACAGGAATTCGAGATCCACCGGGAAACCCCACTATCCACCACCCCCGAACAAATCAGGGACGTAGCCGACACTGACCATACGCAGGTTTTGGTAGTTGGTGGTGGACCAGCTGGTTCTACCGTCGCCACTCTCCTGGCTCGTGAAGGCCTGGATGTGACGCTCATGGAGAAGGCGGTATTTCCCCGGTATCACATCGGCGAGTCACTGCTACCGTCCTGCATGCCGGTTTTGGACCTGCTCGGCGCCCGAGAAAAAATTGATGCGTATGGCTTCCAGCGGAAGCGGGGAGCGTATCTTACGTGGGGAGAAGAGCAGTGGGAATTTAACTTCGGTGACCCATCCGAGAACGGTCCGTACTCCTATCAGGTGCTGCGCTCGGATTTCGACCATCTCCTCCTTGAGCACGCGAAGGATCAAGAGGTAAAAGTTATGGAAGGAGTAGAGGTCAAGCGGCTGCAATTCGATGATGGCCGACCATGCGCTGCGGTCTGGTCACCGGCTGACCAGAGTAGCAAAATTCGAGAAACCACTTTCGATTTTCTCATCGACGCGTCAGGTCGAGCGGGCCTGATGACGACGCGTCATTTACACAATCGACGCTATCATGAGGCGTTCAAAAACATCGCCATCTGGGGATACTGGGAAGGTGTGAAAAAGCTTCCCGTCGGCCCGGAAGGTGCGATAGTGGTCTGCTCCGTGCCGGACGGCTGGTACTGGGGAATTCCGCTGCATGACGGTACGCTCAGCGTCGGACTGGTAACCCATAAGGAAGTCTTCAAGGCAAAGAGAGAAGAAGGGGCAAGTGCGGACGATGTCTACCACGAGACGATCCGCAAGTGTCCGGCAATTGCCGACATGCTAGCGCCTGCCGAGCTGGTCACACCGCTACGCATCGAGCAGGATTACTCGTACACCACGGAAAGTTTTACCGGTCCCGGTTACTTTCTCGTGGGCGACGCCGCATGCTTCTTGGATCCCTTGCTTTCGACAGGGGTGCACCTCGCCATGTTCAGCGCACTGCTGGCCGCAGCCAGTCTGACCAGCGTAATCCGGGGCGAAGTCGAGGAAAAAGAGGCAGCGGATCTCTACGAACATGCCTACCGGCAAGCCTATCTCCGATTATTGGTACTCGTCTCCGAATTCTACCAGCAGCACAGCGGCAAGGAATCTTATTTCCGGGAAGCGCAGCGTCTCACGTTACATGATTGCAATGTCGATGATCTAAGACAGATGTTTGTGAACATCGTATCCGGTATCGAAGACTTGCGTGACACCCAAGCGACACTCGATCTCGTCCGAACATCGGCAGCCAAGGCGCACATGGAGCAGATTGCCTGGGCGCAGCATAAGGTAAAATTTGACTCGATGGCGTCTGGGGAACAAGAAACCGTACAGGCTCGAATTAAATTCATGGAGTCGTTCATGCACTTCGCTCGGTCACCTGAGGAGGCGGTCCGAGGGCTTTACGTAGTGACAAAGCCACGGCTGGGCCTGGCACGCCGGTAAACGCGACAGCGAATAAAGGACATAATCATGGCTCAGAAATTCGGGCTTCGTCGGAAGACCGAGCTGCCGGCGACCCCCGAACAGGTCTGGGAATAATAAGAAAGAGAGTGTCGTGACCATTGCCGCATCGGGTTCGCATGCCGTTCCAAGGCGCGTTCTGGTAGATCAACGCCGTCAAGCGCGTATGCTTGCCTTTCTCGGACAGCTCAAGCGCGATCACCCTGGGTGCCATGCTCTTGTCGACGCCACGCGTGTCGACGTTGCTGTTCGCGAAGTCGGGACCCGGCTTCTCAACGGAGCGCGTGAGTTCTCGGATGACGTAGACGGAGGCCGAGGTGACAGCTACCGTCAGGCACAGCGCCTGACTTTTGCCCGAGCGCAGGGAACTCGGGTTCTTCTCAACCTTTTTGCTCACCGCGGCTCCACGCCTGATTTATTGAACGCAGATCCACTGGTGATCCTCGACGTCTTGGGTGGTGATGGACTTGTTGCGCGCATCGCGCAAGCTGCTGTCCTGTCGTCACCCAGTTCGGTGATCGTGACCAGTGATATCACCCCCGCCATGGTAGAGGCGGCGCTCGAAGCCGGGTTACCCGCCCTATGGCAGCCAGCCCAGCGATTGATCCTGCGCGATGACTGTCTCGACGGTGTCCTCTGCGCCTATGGGACCCATCATCTCGACCATGCCGGACTGATGAAAACTTGTCAGGAGGCTTATCGGGTCACCAGACCAGGAGGGCGAGTCGTCCTGCATGACTTCGAACCCGATTCGGCCGTCTCCCGGTGGTTCTCCGAGGTGGTACACCCCTATTCACGTAACGGACACGAGTATCAACACTACGGATCTGAAACCCTCACCAACGCACTCCGCGACGCAGGTTTTGAGAATATCATCAGCCGGCCGCTGCTTGATCCCATCATCGCCCCGGGTATGTCACCAGCGGCAGCGGGACTCGCGTTAGCTCAGTACCTGTATCAGATGTACGGCTTGGTGGGTCTCGGAGATGGGCAGTCGGTGGATGTCCTGAAGCGGGTTCTCTCGCTCGCGGAATCCTGCTTCGGAACCCTCAGCGTCGACAGTGCGCCGGAACAGGAGGGGTCTTATCGCGCCTGTCTCCCTCGTGTCGCGGTCTTCGCTGTTGGCTGTGTGCCAGTGCGGTGACACCGCGGACGGCACCACGATGATTGCGCGCTGCTTGCGCCGCTGCGCCAGGCTGGACCTGTAGCCTCGCGCCGAGGCATGGAGAAAGGTAGTACAGATGGTGAATTGGCCGAAGCTGTGACCATTGCCATTCAGACGCAAGCCCTGGCCAAGTCGTTCGGGCCTACTCGGGCGCTCGACGGGATCGACCTGGAGGTGCTCTCAGGCACCGTGCTCGGCCTGCTCGGGCCGAATGGATCGGGCAAGACCACGGCGGTCCGCATCCTCGCCACGCTACTTATCCCCACGTCAGGTCGGGCGAGCGTGGGCAACTACGACGTCGTCCACCAAGCCGCGCAGGTACGGACAATGATCGGATTGACCGGCCAATACGCTGCCGTCGATGGCAACCTCACAGGCTCGGAGAACCTCCAGCTCATCGGCCGGCTGCTCGACCTGAGCCGTTCCCAGGCACGGCACCGCGCCAAAGAACTGATCGAACATTTCGACCTTACCGACGCCGGGTCGCGTCCTGCCAAGACGTACTCGGGAGGCATGCGACGCCGACTCGACCTCGCTGCCAGCCTGGTAGGACGACCTCAAGTGCTGTTTCTGGATGAGCCCACCACCGGCCTGGACCCGCGCAGCCGGATCGGGATGTGGGGAATCATTCGCGAGCTGGTGGCGCAGGGCACCACCGTGCTGCTCACCACCCAGTATCTGGATGAGGCCGACCAACTCGCGGATGAGATCGTCGTTCTCGACCTTGGCCGGGTGATCGCCCGCGGCACGTCCGACGAGCTCAAGCGGCGGACCGGCGGGCAAGTGCTCGAGGTGCGCCCCGCCGACCCCGTCAAGCTAGACGCCGTGGCGGCTGAGCTGGCCAGGCTCACCGGCGCGCCGCCCAGCATCAACCACGGCACAAAGCTGGTCAGTGTCCCGGCCGACGACACCGCGCTGGTCACCGCAGCGATCCGCCGGCTCGACGATGGCGGGATCGTGATCGCCGACCTGGCGCTGCGCCGCCCGAGTCTGGACGACGTCTTCCTGCAGCTCACCGGTCACTGTGCCGAGATGAACGAGCCAGGAACGAGCGCCGCGTGAGTATTGTCGCGATGGAGCACACCGACGCTGTCCGACCCGGATCATCCGCGCGGTCCAGCGTGCGACGACTGGTGCGACATACGCTGGCGCTCACCCATCGTCATCTGCTCCATCTCTTCCGCATCCGTGGGCTGGCGCTGTGGTCCACCGCCCAGCCGATCATGTTCCTCTTGCTGTTCACCTTCATGTTCGGCGGAGTGATCGGCCGCGAGACGGGTAACTACATTGATTTCGTGGTCCCCGGAATCGTCACGCAGTTCCTCGCATTGACCGTTTTCAGCACCGCGATCGGGGTACACACCGACGTCTCTCAGGGTATCGTCGATCGGTTCCGGTCATTGCCCATCGCCCGTTCCGCGGTGCTGTCCGGCCGGATATTCTCGGATGCTCTGCGCTGCGCGTTCAACATCGTGTTACTCATCGTCGTGGGCACTGTTCTGGGGTTTCGCTTCTCGACCGGTATTGTCCCGATAGTGGGTGCGTTCCTGCTCGCAATCGCGTTCGGGGTGGCATTGGCGTGGATCGGGGCCTGGATCGGGCTGGCCGTGCGCAGCGTGGAGACGGTGAACACGGCGGGGACCATCTGGATGGTGCCCCTGATGTTCGTCAGCTCCCTATTCGTGCCCACCCGCACCCTGCCCGGCTGGCTGCAGGAATTCGTCAAAATCAACCCACTGAGCAATATCGCCGACGCGCTACGCGCACTGACCCTCGGCGGACCAACCACAACACCTGTGCTGGCGTCGTTGGCCTGGACCATCGGGATTCTGGCCATCTTCTCCACATTGGCGGTGCGGCAATATCGGCGGCTCGAATAGAATACTGTTAAATGGATGACAGCTGATGGTGATCGAGGAGTAGTGACCATGACTGAGGAATTCGAGATCCGCCGATGCAACGAGCTGCCGGCCGGATCTGAGCAGGTCTGGGACGCGGTCGCCACCGGCCCGGGCAACCTGGGATGGTTGTATCCGATGGAAATCGAGCCGTGCGAGGGCGGGATGGTTTCCGGTGGTCTGGCTACCGTGACTGTCTGGGATCCGCCGCGGAGGTTTGCCCTCCGCCACGACGGCGAAGACGGGTTGTCGGTCGCCCTGGAGTATCGCATCGAGGCGCGCGATAACGGCGGCAGTGTACTGCATACCGTCGTCCGCCGGGTGCACAGCGGCATCGTTGGGGACGAGTGGAAAACCCATACCGACGCTGCCGACAAGCATACGGACTTTTACCACCACACCCTGGAGCAGTACCTGCGATACTTTAGTGGCCAGTCCGCGACTTACCTGGAAGCTCACGGGCCGGCGGCTGCCACCCGGGCCAATGCGTTCACGGTGCTTCGTCGACAACTCAGGCTTGTTGATGACGTCACCCAAGGCGATGCGGTGCGACTGGTTCTTACGGGTTTTGATCCGCTAGAGGCGGTAGTGGACTATCTGAGTCCACTTTTCATCGGCCTGCGCACCGAGGACGCACTTTACCGCTTTTTCGGTGGGAATGCGTGGGGCTGGCCGGTCGGCTTGCGTCACCACCTGTTCGCTCGCGACGTCGACCGGGACAAGGCCGAGCAGGCGTGGCAGTTGTGGCTGGACGGGGTATTCGCCTAGACGTGACCGTCCGCTCGCATACCAGCCCTTTGGGGCCTGCTCACCGTCATTGCGCCACGCTTACACCTTGCTTGCGCCTTGCCGCTAGCTTGGTCCTAAGCCGTTATCGTGCCACGAAAGGAGCTCTCGCTCGGGAATGTTTTGGGCAGGTTGTAGGTCGACGTTCCATGTGTGAGCGCCGGGGAGGAAATGTTGTCTGGGGGCGATGGTACTGCTCTGTCACTGTCAGCTGCCCAGTGTGAGATTTGGTTTGCCGAACAACGACTGAACAAAGCCAACCGGGTTTATAAGCTTGGTGAATATCTGGAGATAGGTGGGCCGGTTGATCCGGTGTTGTTCGAGATGGCGCTGCGGCAGGTTGTTGAAGAGGCCGACGCACTGCATGTTCGGTTCGTCGAGGACGGTGATGGGCCGTGCCAGATTGTCGAGCCGTTGCCGGATTGGCTGATGCCGGTCGTTGATGTCAGCGAAGGACCTGATCCGCACACGGCCGCTCAAGCATGGATGGCGGCCGACGTGGCCCGACCAATGGATCTCACGTGTGGTTCATTGTTCAGTTACGCGTTGATCAAATTGAAGGCCGACCGATTTTGGTGGTATCAAAGCTACCACCACATCGTGATGGATAGATTCGGCTTTTCCCTCATTGCGCGACGAGTCGCTGAGATTTACACAGCGCTCGCGCAGGGGGTAGCGTGTGATCACAATGTGTTCGGCTCGTTGCGTCAGCTGCTGGACAGTGATTCGGCCTACCGTGCGTCAGAGCAGTTTGTGCAGGACCGAGAATACTGGATAAAGCGTTTTGCCGATCGCCCAGAGCCAACCAGGCTCGTCGGCAGGTCATCAGGGACGCCTGACAGTTTTGTTCATCAGGTCACCGATGTGCCACCGTCTGGTGTGGACACATTGCGGCTCGCGGCGAGTCGAGCGGGGGTGCGATGGTCCCGAATTATGATCGCAGCGGTGGCGGTGTATGTGCACCGCCTGACGAGTGCGCGGGACGTGATCGTCGGCTTGCCGGTTACGGCCCGGCAGGATGCCGTGCTGAAATGCATACCGGGCATGGCGTCGAACATGTTGCCACTGCGGTTGTCGGTACGCCCGGACATGAGCCTGTCCGATCTCATCAGGCAAGCAACGGAGGAAGTTCGCGCGACATTAGCGCATCAACGTTACCGAGGAGAGGACCTCCACCGAGACCTTGGTCTACCCGGTAATATTGGGGCATCTTTTGCGTCGGTAATCAATATCGTGTCTTTCGACTACGATCTGCACTTCGCTGGATATCGCACCACGGTGCACAATGTTTCGTCGGCCTTGACTGCCGATCTGCTGATAACTGTGTGGGATAGAAGGGATGGTTCAGGATTACGAATCGGCTTGCAGGCGCACCCGGAAGTCTGCAGTGCGGATGATCTGGCCGTCCATCAGCAACGTTTTCTGAATCTGTTGGATGCCATCACGGTCGCTGATCCGGATCGGCCGATCAGCCGGATCGACATCCTCACCGCCGAAGAACGCTACCGGTTACTGGTCGACTATAACGACACCGCCCACCCGGTGGTCCAGGCCTGTCTGCCGGTGTTGTTCGAAGCCCAGGTGCATGCCACGCCCCAGGCTGTGGCGGTGGTGTTTGACAACACTGCGTTGACATATGCGCAGCTCAACGCGAAAGCGAACCGGCTGTCGCGGGTGCTGATCGCCCGGGGTGTGGGTCCGGAGCGGGTGGTGGCGTTGGCCCTGCCTCGCTCACCTGAGCTGGTGACGTGCATCTTGGCGGTACTCAAGGCTGGGGCAGGGTACCTGCCGGTGGACCCGGATTACCCGCCCACGCGGATTGAGCTCATGCTCGGCGCTGCGCGGCCGATGTTGCTCCTCACCACCGCACAGACACTGAGGCGGATTCCCGACGAGGGTGCTACGCCGCGATTGGTGATGGACGATCTCGACACCGTGGCGGTGTTGGGTGCGTATCCTGACACTAATCCCACGGATGCCGACCGTACCGGCCGACTTCTGCCGCAGCATCCGGCGTATGTGATCTACACCTCAGGTTCCACTGGCCAGCCCCGAGGCGTCGTGGTGAGCCATGGCGGCGTCTCCAGCCTTGCCACCGCCCAGATCGAACGATTCGGAGTCGGTGCTCATAGTCGGGTCCTGCAATTCGCCTCGCCGAGCTTCGACGCATCGGTGTCGGAGCTGTGCATGGGCCTGCTGTCCGGCGCGGCGCTGGTACTAGCCCCCCCGGCGCAGCTGCTGCCGGGAACCCCGCTGGTCGCGCTGGCGGGCAGACAGCAGGTGACCCATGTGACCTTGCCCCCGTCGGCGCTGGCGGTCCTGCCCGCCGAGGATGGTCTGCCGCCGGCAACAACGGTGGTCATGGCAGGTGAGACGGGGCCGCTCGAGCTGGTCGCCACCTGGTCAACAGGCCGGCGAATGATCAACGCCTACGGCCCCACCGAAACCACCGTGTGCGCCACGATGAGTGGCCCACTGTCGCACGCTACGCAGCTGCCTGCGCCGATCGGTCGGCCGATCATGAACACCCGGGTGTACGTGCTCGACGCCGGACTACAACCGGTGCCCCCGGGGGTAGTGGGCGAGTTGTATGTGGCTGGGGCCGGGCTGGCGCGGGGCTACCTGCACCAGCCGGGTCTGACCGCACAGCGGTTCGTCGCTGCCTCCTACGGCACATCAGGTGAGCGGATGTACCGCACCGGTGATCTGGCCCGCTGGCGTGCTGACGGGAACTTGGAGTTCGTCGGCCGCGCCGACGACCAGGTCACCATCCGCGGGTTCCGCATCGAGCCCGGTGAGATCGAAACCGTGCTCGCCGGGCATCCCGATGTCGCCCAGACCGCCGTCATCGCCCGCCAAGACCGGCCCAACGACCAACGCCTGGTCGGGTATGTCGTGCCCGCCAGGGGCAGCGCTGCCCGACCGGACGTGCTGCGCGATTACCTGCGTCAGCGGCTGCCTGGGTATATGGTCCCCGCCGCACTGGTGATCTTGGACCGGTTGCCGTTGACATTCACCGGCAAACTGGACCGCCCCGCGCTGCCCGCTCCTGAGTTCGGGTCGGCCACTGCCGGTCGGGCGCCCAGCACTCCCCAAGAACAGCTCCTGTGCGAGCTGTTCGCCGAGGTGTTGGGCGTGGCCAGGGTCGGTGTCGACGACGACTTCTTCGAGCTGGGCGGGCACTCCCTGCTCGGCACCCGCCTGATCGCCCGGGTGCGCGCCACCTTGGGCGTCGAGCTGGAGCTGCGCGTCCTGTTCGAAACCCCCACGGTGGTCGGGTTGGCCACCCAGCTGCACCACGCCGGGCAAGCGAGGTTGGCGTTGGCGCCCTACGGACGTCCCGACGTGGTGCCCTTGTCGTTCGCGCAGCGCCGGCTGTGGTTTTTGCACCAGATGGAAGGCCCCACTTCTCTCGACCACAGTCCCCTCTACCACATTCCCCTCGCGTTACGCCTGTCCGGAGAATTGGACAACGAGGCATTGCGCGCCGCGCTCGGCGACGTGGTAGCCCGCCACGAAAGCTTGCGCACGATCTTCCCCCAGCTCGACGGTGTGCCCTACCAGCGCATCCTGGACACGCAGGCGGCCTACCCGCGGTTGCAAGTCACCCGTACCAGCGAGACAGAACTGTCACAGACCTTAGCCACCGCGGCCCGGTGCGGGTTCGATCTTGCTGTTGAGCCACCCGTGCGGGCCGAGCTGTTCGTCCTCTCACCTGATGAGCACGTGCTGCTGGTCGTGATCCACCACATCGCCGGTGACGGCTGGTCCATGGGGCTACTGTCACACGACCTAGCCGCCGCTTATGCGGCCCGCTGCCAAGGCGGAGCACCGGGGTGGCCGCCGCTGCCGGTCCAGTACGCCGATTACACGCTATGGCAACGCCAACTGCTCGGCGACCACACCGATCCCGACAGCCTGCTCATCACCCAGCTCGCCTACTGGTCCAACACCCTGGCTGGGCTACCCGAGCAGCTTGATCTGCCAGCTGACCGTACCCGCCCGGCAGTAGCGTCCTACCGCGGCGGTCAGGTGATTGTTCGACTAGACGAGAGAGTGCATCAAGGGCTGCTGGACCTGGCCCGCCACGGCGCAGCCAGCCTGTTCATGGTCCTGTAAGCCGGGCTGGCCGCACTACTGAGCAAGCTCGGCGCGGGCAGCGACATTGCGGTAGGAAGTCCCATCGCCGGACGTACTGACCAAGCGTTGGACAACCTCATCGGGTTCTTCGTCAACATGTTGGTGCTCCGCATTGACACGTCCGGAGACCCAACATTTGCCCAGCTGCTCGCTCGGGTGCGAGACACCACGCTGGTCGCTTACACGCACCAGGACGTGCCATTCGAGTACCTTGTCGAAGTCGTCAACCCGGAGCGGTCGCTGGCACACCACCCACTGTTCCAGGTCACGCTGACATTACAGAACGCCCCCGAAGTCGATGTCGAGCTTCCCGATCTGCGGGTGTCCAGGGTTCCTATCGGGGCTGATGCCGCCAAGTTTGATCTGTCCTTCAATCTGGGCGAGCGTCGTGGTGCAGATGGCAGCCCCGAGGGCATCGATGCGTCTGTCGGATACGCCAGCGATCTGTTTGACGCCGGCACGATCGAGGCGATCTGCGCCCGTTGGGTGCGAATGTTTGAGGCGGTGGCCGCTGATCCGGACCGGCCCATGAGCCGGATCGACATTCTCACCGCCGAGGAGCGGCGCTGGCTGTTGGAGGAGTGCAATGACACCGCTGTGCCGATTCCGCTGATCTTCCTGCCCGCATTATTCGAGGCTCAGGTGCAGGCTGTACCGGAGGCGGTAGCGGTGGTGTTTGAGGACACCACCCTGACCTATGCGCAGCTCAATACCCAAGCCAACCAGCTGGCGCGCACGTTGATCGCCCTAGGAGTGGGACCCGAACAGATCGTGGCGTTAGCGCTGCCTCGCTCGCCACAGTTCGTGATTGCGGTCATGGCGGTGCTCAAGGCCGGCGCTGCCTACGTGCCCCTAGACCTTGACCATCCCGCTGATCGCCTGGCGTGGATGCTTGACGATGCCCAAACAGCCTGCCAGCTCACCGTGACCACAGCGGCAGACCGGCTACCCGACAATGGCGAACTGACCCGGCTGGTGCTGGACGATCCACGGGTCGTCACGGAACTCGCAGCGCTGCCCCACCACGATGTGGGCGACACCGACCGGATAGCGCCGCTGCATCCGGACCACCCGGTCTATCTGATCTACACTTCCGGCTCGACAGGGCGGCCTAAAGGCGTCGTGATCCCCCACCGGGCTGCGGTCAACCACATGTTGTGGATGCAGCAGACGGCGCCGCTGCGCGAGCGGGACACCGTGCTGCACAGAACGGCTTTCACCTTCGACGCCTCGGTCTGGGAGCTGTTCGCACCGCTCATGGCGGGAGCACGACTACTGCTCACACCCCCCGAGATCCAACGCGACCCGGACGCACTCGCCCGGCTCATCGCCCACCACGACGTCACCGTGGCGCAGGTGGTGCCCTCCTTGCTGCCCTCCCTGCTCCAGCAACCGGCCCGCAAGCAATGGCACACCCTGCGGCGGCTGTTCTGCGGCGGCGAAACCTTCTCCAGCCACCTCTGGGCACAATGCCGCAGTCACCTGGGATCAACCACCGTCTACAACCTCTACGGTCCCACCGAGACCTGCATTGACGCCAGCTTCCACACCTGCCAGGACACCGACGCCACCACCACGGTCCCCCTCGGCCAGCCAATCACCAACACCCGGCTATACGTCCTCGATACCGGCCTGCAGCCAGCACCCTCCGGTGTGACGGGTGAGTTGTACATCACCGGAGCCGGATTGGCCCGCGGCTACCTGCACCGACCGGATCTGACCGCCGAACGATTCCTCGCCAACCCGCACGGCTCGCCAGGTGAACGGATGTACCGGAGCGGGGATCTGGCCCGCTGGCGCGCCGACGGGAACCTGGAATTCCTCGGCCGCGCCGACGACCAAGTCAAAATCCGCGGATTCCGCATCGAGCCAGGCGAGATCGAAACCGTACTCACCGCACATCCCGACATCGCCCAGGCCGCAGTCATCACCCGCCAAGACCGACCCCACGGCACACGACTGGTCGGCTACGTCGTACCGACTAACAACACTGCAATAACACCACAGTTACTCGATGACTACCTCCGCCAACACCTACCCGACTACATGATTCCCACCGCACTGGTCATGCTCGACGCATTACCGTTAACACCCCACGGCAAACTCGACCGCACCGCATTACCTACCCCCACTCCCACCGCACCCAGCCGGGCACCACACACGCCCCAAGAACACATCCTCTGCGAGCTGTTCGCCGAAGTACTGGGACTAGACCACGTAGGAGTCGAGGACAGCTTCTTTACGCTGGGTGGGGACAGCATTATCTCGATCCAGCTGGTCAGCCGGGCCTGCCGGGCTGGTGTAGTGATCAGCCCACGGGAGGTGTTCCAGCACAAGACCGCGGCCGGACTGGCGGCGGTGGCCAGGACGGCGTCCGAGACGACGCGGGAGGCACCCGACTCCGGGATCGGCGTGGTGCCCCCGACCCCGATCATGCACCGGCTGCGGGAGCGGGGCGGTCCGATCGACGAGTTCAGTATGAGAATGGTGCTGCAAGCACCGACCAGCCTGGACACCGAGGCGCTGGCGCACCTGGTCGAGGCCCTGCTGGATCGCCACGACATGCTCCGTGCCCGCCTGGAGCACTCGGACGAGGAAGGCCAGCAGTGGGCGCTGCGGGTGGGACCGGCCGGGTCGGTGGCGGCCTCGGCGTGCATCGTGCGGGTGGACGCCACCGGCCTGGAGGACGACGAGGACCTGCAATGGGTCATCCAGACCCGGGAAGCGCCAGCGGCCGCAGCCCGGCTGGCTCCGCGGACTGGGGTGATGCTCCAGGTGGCGTGGCTGGATCGGGGTCCGGCCCGGCCCGGCCGGCTGGTGGTGGTGATCCATCACCTGGTGGTCGACGGGGTGTCGTTGCGCATCCTGCTGGAGGACCTGGCCAGCGGTGCGGCACAGCTGACGGCGGGGCGAGCGCCGGTGCTGCAGCCATGCCACACGTCGTTTCGACGGTGGGCGCAGCTGTTGGCGGCCCAGGCCCACGACCCAGTTCGGATGCGCGAGCTGGCGATATGGACCGCAATGCTGGGCGGCGCGGATCCACCGCTCGGTCAGCGTGCGTTGGACCCGGTCCGGGACACCGTGAGCACGTGCCGGGAGCTGAGGTTGGTGTTGCCGGCGCGGGCCGAGCCGCTGCTGACCAGCGTACCGGCGGCCTTCCACGCCGGGGTGGACGATGTGCTGCTGTGCGGCTTGGTGCTGGCGGTCACCTGCTGGCGACGCCGACGTGGCCAGGATGACGGGCATGGCTGCCTGCTGGTTGATCTGGAGGGGCACGGCCGTCAGGAGCAGGTGGTCGACGGCGTTGATCTGTCCCGCACGGTCGGCTGGTTCACCACCGTGTTTCCGGTGCGCCTGGATATCGCCGAGGTCGATGTGGACGATGCGCTGGCGGGCGGCTCAGCGGCGGGACAGGCCCTCAAACGGGTCAAGGAGCAGTTACGCGCTGTGCCTGATCATGGCCTGGGCTTCGGGCTGCTGCGTTACCTCAACCCCGGGACCGGGCCGGTCTTGGCCGGGCTGGTGACCCCACAGATCGCGTTTAACTACCTGGGCCGGTTCGCGGTTCCCGATGCCACCGACTGGGCGGTCCTCGCCGACTCCGGGTTGGGACGTGCTGGCGGCACGGCCCTGCCCGCGTCGCACGCTCTGAGCGTTAACGCGTGGACCGAAGACCGGTCGGACGGGCCACAGCTGCACGTCAGCTGGTTATGGCCAGCGGGACTGCTGCCCCAGGACACCGTGCGTGAGCTGGCCGAGGGTTGGTTCCAGGCGTTGGGTGCGCTCGCCACCCATGCCGCTCGCCCCGACGCGGGCGGCCACACCCCCTCAGATTTCCCATTCGCCCGGCTGTCCCAGGAAGAGATGGACGGCCTCGCTACTGCTTCGCTACGGAAAAGGTGACCTGATGATCGAGCGACCCGATCTCGAGGACGTGCTGCCGCTGGCGCCGTTACAGGAGGGGCTGCTGTTCCATACCCTGCTCGACAGTCACGGTCCTGACGTTTACACCACCCAGCTCGTTGTTGACCTGGACGGCGATCTGGACGCGGCCGCCTTGCATGCTGGCGGCCAAGCCTTGTTGGACCGGTATCCCAACCTGCGGGCCGCATTCCGCCGCACCACCGAGGGCCGCCCCGTCGCCCTCATTCCCCACCAGGTGGACCTGTCATGGCAGGCGGTTGATCTGTCCGGCCTGGATCCGGCGGCTGGTCAGGCGCAGGCGGATCGCTTGTTCGCTGACGAGCGGGCCCGCCGGTTCGATCTCGCGCAGCCGCCGCTGATCCGGCTGCTCCTGGTGCGCCTGAGTGCCGGGCGGCACCGCTTGGGGATCACCAATCATCACATTCTGTCTGACGGCTGGTCGTTCCCCATCCTGGTCCAGGAGCTGTTCGCGCTGTATGCCAGCGGTGGGAATCCCGCTGCGCTGCCCCCTGTCACGCCCTACCGGAACTACCTGGCGTGGCTGGAAGCTCAGGACCGCCCGGCCGCGCAGGCCGCATGGCGCGACGCGCTCGCCGGGCTGGACGAACCCACCCTGGTGGCCGGCCCGGACCGCCAACGGGTACCGCTCATCCCTGACAAGGTGATGGTCCCGCTGTCCAAGGAGCTGACTGTCGCGTTGACCGGCCAGGCCCGCCGGCTGGACGTGACGCTCAACACTTTGATTCAGGGAGCGTGGGGCATCCTGCTGGGCCGCCTCACCGGCCGTATCGACGTGGTCTTCGGCGTGACGGTGTCCGGCCGACCTGCCGACCTGGCCGGCGTGGAGTCCATGGTGGGGTTGTTCACCAACACCGTGCCGGTACGCCTGCGGTTACGGGCCCACGAGCCGGTGGAACAGTTTCTGTCCCGCCTGCAGGCTGAGCAGGCTGAGCTGTTGGTGCACCATCATCTCGGTCTGGTTGACATTCAGCAGCTCACCGGGCTGGGCCAGCTGTTCGACACCCTGGTGGCCTACGAGAACTACCCCGTCGACCACAACCACTCGAACGAGCTCGCGCCCGGCCTGCGGATCTCCAGCCGGGAAGGCCACGACGCCACCCACTACCCGCTGACCCTCACCGCCGTCCCAGGACCCTGCCTGACGCTCCGGCTCAGCTACCGATCCGATGTGATTGATCAGGGAGCGGCGCAGGCGATGATCGCTCGACTGGTGCGGGTGCTGGAGCAGCTGGCCACCCATGCTGGCCAGCCGATCGGCCGGATTGAGATTTTGTCTGCTGGGGAGCGTCAGCGGGTGTTGGTGGATTACAACAATACTGTTGCTCCGGTTCCTGGTGGCAGTTTGCCGGCGTTGTTTGAGGCTTGGGTGCAGGCCACTCCGGAGGGGGTGGCGGTGGTGTGTGGTGAGACCACGTTGACTTTTGCGCAGCTCAATGCTCGGGCGAATCGGTTGGCGCATCGGTTGGTTGCTGGGGGGGTGGGTCGGGAGAGCGCGGTGGGGGTGTTGTTGGAGCGCTCGATGGATGTGGTGGTGACGGTCCTGGCGGTGCTGAAGGCCGGGGGGGTGTATGTGCCCTTGGATGCCCGGTATCCGTTGGCGCGGATGAGTCTGGTGATGGCCGAGACTGCGGCGTCGGTGTTGGTGACTGATCGGGTGATGCGGGCCGGTCCGGTTCCGGAGTGCGCGCAGGTGATCGTGGTAGACGCTGATTCCTGGCTGGGCGGACAGGATTGCGGTGATCTGGGGGTGGTGTGTGATCCGGGGCAGTTGGCGTATGTGATGTACACCTCGGGTTCGACCGGAGTGCCGAAGGGGATTGGGGTCACTCATCGGGATGTGGTGGGGTTGGTGGCTGATCCGTGTTGGCGTGGTGGTGGGCATCAGCGGGTGTTGCTGCATTCGCCGCATGCTTTTGATGCCTCGACTTATGAGGTGTGGGTGCCGTTGTTGTCGGGGGGGCAGGTCGTGGTGGCCCCACCCGGCGAGTTGGATATCCCGGTCCTGGAACAGGCAATCATCCAGCATCGTGTCACCGGATTGTGGCTCACGGCGGGCCTATTCGGTGTGATGGCCGAGCAGTGCCCAGAGTGTTTCACAGGGGTGGGTCAGGTCTGGACGGGTGGGGATGTGGTTTCGGGCGTCGCGGTCGCCCGAGTGCTGGATGCCTGCCCGGTGACCACGGTGGTTAATGGGTATGGGCCCACGGAGACGACGACATTCGCCGCGCATCATCTGATGCGGGCACCGTATGACCCGAGACTGTCGGTGCCGATTGGGCGGCCGATGGCCAACACGCGGCTGTATGTGCTGGATGGTGGGTTGGGGCCGGTCCCGGTCGGGGTAGTTGGTGAGTTGTATATCGCCGGGGCGGGGGTGGCCCGGGGTTATCTGCACCAGGGCGCGCTGACCGCGCAACGGTTTGTCGCTGATCCTTACGGGCCAGCAGGGGCTCGGATGTACCGCACCGGGGATCTGACCCGCTGGAACACCGACGGGGACCTGGAATTCCTCGGCCGTGCCGACGACCAAGTCAAAATCCGCGGCTTCCGCATCGAACCCGGCGAAATCCAGACCCTGCTGGCCGCCCACCCCGACGTCACCCACGCAGCAGTCATCACCCGGCAGGACCAACCCGGAGAAAAGCGGCTAGTCGCCTACCTCGTTCCCACCACCGACACCACACTCACCCCAGAGCTGCTCCGCGACTACCTCCGCTCCCACCTACCCGACTACATGCTCCCGGCAGCATTCGTGACGCTCGACGCATTACCGCTGACGCCCCACGGCAAACTTGACCACCACGCACTCCCCACCCCCGAACCCAGCGCCACCACCCACCGGGGACCCAGAACACCCCAGGAACAACTCTTAGGTGACCTGTTCGCCGAAGTACTCTGCCTGCCCCGCATCGGCATCGACGACGACTTCTTCGACCTGGGCGGCCACTCCCTGCTCGCCACCCGCCTCCTCGCCCGAATACGCACCACACTCAACGTCGAACTAGGACTACGCAACCTATTCGAGACTCCGACGGTGGCCGGGTTAGCCACCTGTCTAGGCAGCGCTGAGCAGGCGCGGCTGGCGTTGACGCGGTGTGAGAATCGTCCAGACCTGGTGCCGTTGTCGTTCGCGCAACGCCGGCTGTGGTTCCTCCATCAGCTTGAAGGCCCCAAAAAAGATGGATTCAGTTCCATCTACAACATTCCACTCGCGCTACGGATGTCCGGGGAGTTGGACCGTCAGGTATTGCACACCGCATTTGGCGACGTGGTGGCCCGCCACGAAAGCTTGCGCACGATCTTCCCAGAGGTCGACGGTGTGCCTTACCAGCAAATCCTGGACACTGAGGTTGCTTGCCCGCAGCTTCCCGTCATCCATGTCACCGAGACGGAGCTGTCGGAAATATTGCCTGCGGCGGCCCGGTCCGGGTTCGATCTTGCCACCCAGCCACCGCTACGAGCTGAACTGTTCACGCTGGCACCCGAGGAGCATGTGCTGCTGATCGTGGTGCACCACATTGCCGGTGACGGCGCCTCGATGGGCTCCCTGTCACACGATGTGGCTCGAGCGTATGCGGCGCGCTGCCGGGGCGAAGCGCCGGGGTGGGCGCCGTTGCCGGTCCAGTACGTCGACTACGCGTTGTGGCAGCACCGGCTGTTCGGCGACGAGGCCGACCCCGACAGCCTGTTCACCCGTCAGGCGGCCTACTGGATCGAGGAATTGGCCGGGCTGCCCGAACAGTTGGATCTGCCCACCGATCGCCCCCGCCCGGCGACAGCGTCCTACCGCGGTGATGTGGTCGAGGTGTGTCTGGACGCACGATTGCATCAAGGGTTGGTGAGTCTGGCCCGCCGCGGTGGGGCGAGTGTGTTCATGGTGTTGCAGGCCGCGTTGGCCGCGCTGTTGTCCCGGCTGGGGGCGGGCAGCGATATTGCGGTGGGAAGCCCGATTGCCGGGCGTACCGATCAGACGTTGGATGATCTCGTAGGATTTTTCGTCAACACGCTGGTGCTGCGCACCAACACCTCCGGCGATCCCACCTTTACGCAGCTGCTCTCCCAGGTGCGCGAGACCGCACTGTCAGCGTACGCCCACCAAGACGTGCCCTTCGAATACCTCGTCGAGGTCCTCAACCCAGCTCGGTCGCTGGCGCACCATCCGCTGTGTCAAATCATGCTCTCGCTGCAGAACTCCCAGCGGGCCGATTTCGAGCTACCCAGACTGCGCACCCGTCCCATCCTGGTGCGGACTGGCACCGCCAAACTTGACCTCGCCTTCGTCCTGTCCGAACGGCGCGGCCCGCACGGCAGCCCGGAAGGCATCGACGGAGTCGCCGAGTACGCCAGCGATCTGTTCGATCCTGCCTCGGTCGAAAAGATTTTCGCCCGGTGGGTGCGGCTGCTCGAGGCGGTGATTGCTGATCCAGACCGGCCGATCAGCCGGATTGACATCCTCTCTGCCACAGAGCGTCACCGGTTGCTGGCCGATTACAACGACACCGCCTATCCGATTCCACCCAGCGTGCCCGCGCTGTTCCAGGCCCAAGTCCAGGCCACCCCCACGGCGGTGGCGGTGGTGTTCGAGGACACCACCCTGACCTACACCCAGCTCAACGCCAAGGCCAACCAGCTTGCCCACATCCTGATCGCCCGTGGCATAGGCCCCGAGCACATCGTCGCGTTGGCGTTGTCTCGTTCGGCGGAGCTGATCGTGTCGATCCTGGCGGTCCTCAAAACCGGAGCCGGCTACCTCCCTGTAGACCCCGACTATCCGCCAGCGCGGATCGAGCTCATGCTCTACGGCGCACAACCGGTGCTCCTGCTCACCAACACCCAGACCGAACACGGCCTGCCGGACACCGGCTCAACCACCCGGCTGGTGCTCGACGCCCCCGACACCGTGGCGGTGCTGGCCAACAGCGCGGACACCGACCCCACCGATACCGACCGCATCACTGATTTGGCGTCGCAGCATCCCGCGTATGTGATGTACACCTCGGGCTCCACCGGCCGACCCAAAGGCGTGGTGGTCTGCCACGGCGGCATCGCCAATTTCGCCACCGGACAAATCCAACGACTCGAGATCAGCGCCGACAGCCGGGTCCTGCAATTATCCTCACCCAGTTTCGACGCCTCCGTCATGGAATTGCTCATGGCATTCGCGGCCGGAGCTGCTTTGGTTATCCCCTCCCCAGGGCCCCTCGCGGGTGCGGCCCTTGCCGGTTTCATCGCCGACCAGGGCGTTAACCACGCCTTTATCCCTCCGGCGGTGCTGGCTAGCGTGCCACTCACCGACCTGCCGGGCTTCCAGACGTTGATCGTGGGAGGCGACCGATGCCCGCTCGACCTGTTCACCAACTGGTCCGCGAACCGGCAGATGATCAACGCCTACGGTCCCACCGAAACCACCGTGTGCATGACCATGAGCGACCCGGTGCCAGCCAGGACGCACACGCCGCCGCCGATGGGCCGCCCCATGGCCAACACCCGGGTGTACGTGCTTGATCCTGGTCTGCAGCTGGTGGCGCCGGGTGTGGCGGGTGAGCTGTACATCACCGGAGCGGTCTTGGCCCGAGGCTATGCGAATCAACCAGACCTGACGGCTGCGCGGTTCGTCGCCGACCCCTACGGGCCACCAGGCATCCGTATGTACCGCAGCGGCGATCTGGGCCGCTGGCGAGACGACGGGAGCCTGGAGTTCGCCGGTCGCGCCGACAACCAAGTCAAAATCCGTGGGTTCCGCATCGAGCCCGGCGAAATCGAGGTCGTGCTCGGCGAGCACCCCGACGTTGCGCACACCGCGGTCATCGCTCGCCAAGATCGTCCCGACGACCAGCACCTGGTCGGGTATGTCGTACCCACTGCGGGCAGCGCTCCCCGGCCCGACGTGTTGCGCGGTTATCTGCGCCAGCATCTGCCCGAGTACCTGGTGCCCACGGCGTTCGTGGTGTTGGACGCGTTGCCGTTAACACCCAACGGCAAACTCGACCGTGCCGCGCTACCGGTCCCCGAATACGGCTTGGCCAGCGCCGGCCGAGCGGCCAGAACACCCCAAGAGCAGTTACTGGGCGAGCTGTTCGCTGAGGTGCTGGGCCTCGCCGCAGTCGGTGTCGAGGACGACTTCTTCGATCTGGGTGGACACTCGCTGCTGGCCACCCGCCTCATCGCCCAGATACGCGCCACACTAGGCGTCGAGCTGGAATTACGTGCGCTGTTCGAGACCCCCACCGTGGCCGGGCTGACCGCGCACCTGGACGGCGCCAGGCAGGCGCGGTTGGCATTGACCCGGTGTGAGCGCCCTGACGTGGTGCCCTTGTCGTTCGCGCAACGCCGGCTGTGGTTCCTGCACCACATGGAAGGCCCCAGCTCCGCCTACAACGTCCCCCTCGCATTGCGCCTGCGCGGGGAGTTGGACCGTCCTGCGTTGCAGGCCGCACTCGCGGATGTGGTGGCCCGCCACGAAACTCTCCGCACGATTTTCCCCCACCTCGAGGGCGTGCCCTACCAGCAGGTCCTCGACGTCGAGGCGGCCTATCCCCAGCTGAGGGTCACCCACACCGACGAGACCGAGCTGGCAGAGGTGTTGACCAGAGCGGCGCAGTACACGTTCGACGTTGCCGCTGCGCCGCCGGTACGCGCTGAGTTGTTCACGTTGGCACCGGATGAGCACGTGCTGCTGGTCTTGATGCATCACATCGCTGGTGATGGCGCCTCGATGGGCCCACTGTCGCGGGACCTGGCCATGGCCTATACCACCCGTTGTCGGGGTGCGGCGCCGGCATGGGGGCCGTTACCGGTCCACTATGCCGACTACACGCTCTGGCAGCACCAACTGCTCGGCGACCACACCGACTCCGACAGCTTGTTCACCACGCAGGTAACCCACTGGACCGATACGCTGGGTGGGCTGCCGGAGCGGCTGACGCTGCCCACCGACCGCCCCCGGGCGGCGGTAGCCTCCTACCGCGGCGATTACCTGGCAGTCCGGCTGGACCCGGCATTGCACCGCGGTGTGCGTGAGCTAGCCAGCCGTGGCGGCGCGAGTGTGTTCATGGTGCTTGCGACCGGGCTGGCCGCATTGTTGTCCCGGCTGGGCGCGGGCAGCGACATCCCGGTGGGCAGTCCGATCGCCGGGCGCACCGACCAAGCGCTGGACGACCTCGTCGGGTTTTTCGTCAACACCCTGGTACTGCGCACCGACACCTCGGGAGACCCCACCTTCGCGCAACTACTCGCCCGGGTACGGGAGACCGCGCTCTCGGCGTATGCGGCGCAGGACGTACCGTTCGAATACCTCGTCGAAGTCCTCAATCCAGTCCGGTCATTAGCGCACCACCCGCTGTTCCAGGTGATGCTGGCATTGCAAAACGTTCCCGAGGCCGGCTTCGAGCTGCCCGGTCTGTCAGTGTCCGCCGTGCCGGTGTCGATGGGGACCGCTAAGTTTGATCTGTCCTTCGGTCTCAGTGAGCGGCGCGGCCCGGATGGCAGCCCAGAAGGCATTGACGGGTTCGTCGAGTACGCCTGCGATCTGTTCGACCCCGCCACTATCGAAACGATCTGCGCTCGGTGGGTGCATCTGCTGGACGCAATGGTTGCTGATCCAGATCGCCCGATCAGTCGGATCGACATCCTCTCCGCCGAAGAGCGTGCCCAGTTGCTGGTCGAGTGCAACGACACCGCCGGCCCGGTGGTCCGGGCCGGCCTGCCGGTGTTGTTTGAAACTCAGGTGCAGGCCACACCTGAGGCGGTGGCAGTGGTGTTCGGCGGCAACACACTGTCGTATGCGCAACTGAACGTCAAAGCCAACCAGTTGGCACATATGTTGATTCGCCGGGTGTGGGTCCTGAGCAGATTGTGGCGTTAGCCCTCCCTCGCTCGGCGGACATGATCGTCGCGATCTTGGGGGTGCTCAAGGCCGGGGCGGGCTACCTGCCGCTGGACCTGAATTATCCCGGGGCGCGGATCACCTTCATGCTCGACGACGCACGACCGGTGCTGCTACTGACCAGCACGCTGCTCGATGGTGAACTGCCGGACAGCGATCCGATCCCCCGGCTGGTGACCGATCATCCCGACACCGTCAAGGTGCTCGGTGAGTGCCCCGACAGCGATCCCACTGACACCGACCGCACCGTTTGTCTCAGACCTCAGCATCCGGCGTATGTGATTTACACGTCGGGCTCCACCGGCCAACCAAAAGGTGTGGTGGCGTGCCACCACGGTATCGCCAATTTGTTCTCCAGTCGTCATGAGAGCGTGTTCGCGCCGATGATGGTGAACGTGGGGGGTCGTCGGCTGCGGGTTGCACACACGTCACCTTTTTCGTTCGATGCGTCGTGGGATCAGCTGGTGTGGATGCTCGCTGGTCATGAGGTGCATGTTGTCGATGAGGTGACGTTGACCGATCCGAATAGGTTGGTTGCCTACGTTGATGCGCAGCGCATCGATTATGTCGACGTTACGCCGTCTTATGCGCAGCTGCTGATCTCTCACGGATTACTGGATGACGGCCGGTGGCGGCCGACGGTGGTGGTGCTAGGCGGAGAAGCTGTTTCTGATCAGTTGTGGGACCGGCTGCGCTCGGTGCATGGAGTAAAGGGAATCAACGCCTATGGGCCGACTGAATACACAGTCACCGCACTCACAGCTTGGGTAAATCACTCGCTACGTCCGGTACTTGGTCGGCCCATTGCGAATACCCAGGTATACGTGCTTGATGCTGCCCTGCAGCTGGTGGCCCCAGGGGTGGCGGGAGAGTTGTATCTCGCCGGGGCCGGGTTGGCGCGCGGCTACCTGCGCCGACCCGGGTTGACTGCAGAGCGGTTTGTCGCGGATCCGTTTGGTATCCCAGCCGGGCGGATGTACCGGACGGGCGATCTGGTTCGTTGGCGGCTCGATGGGGACCTGGAGTTCGTTGGTCGCACTGACGATCAGGTCAAGATTCGCGGTTTCCGGATCGAGCCAGGCGAGATCGAAACCATTCTCGAAGCGCATCACGACGTCGCGCAGGCGGCGGCCATTGTTCGGGAAGATCGGCCCGGCGATCGACGGCTGGTAGCCTATGTGGTGGCTGCCGGCAATAGTCTGCAGTCGGGTTCTTTGCAGGAGTTTCTGCGTCAGCGGTTACCCAACTACATGGTGCCCGCGGCGTTTGTGGTGGTGGACGCGCTGCCGTTGACGCCGAATGGCAAACTGGATCGCGACGCGTTGCCGGTACCCGAGCTCAGCTCTGCCAACACCGGTCGAGCGCCCAGGACACCACAAGAACAGCTGTTGTGCGAGTTGTTCGCCGAGGTGCTTGGCGTGCCCCACGTGGGTGTCGACGATAACTTTTTCGACCTGGGTGGGCATTCGCTGCTGGCCACCCGTTTGGTTGCCCGGGTGCGGGCCACGTTGGGTGTGGAATTGGAGCTGCGGGCGCTGTTCGAGACCCCCACGGTGGCTGGTATCGCCGCACGGCTGGCCGACGCCGGGCCGGCCAAGCTGACGTTGACGCGGCATGAGCGTCCGGATGTGGTGCCGTTGTCGTTCGCCCAGCGCCGGCTGTGGTTCCTGCACCAGATGGAAGGCACCAGCGCCACCTACAACATGCCCTTGGCGTTGCGCCTGTCTGGGAAGCTGGACCGTCCGGCGTTGCAGGCTGCGTTGGGCGACGTGGTAACTCGGCACGAAACGCTACGCACGGTGTTCACTCAGGTGGAGGGCGTGCCATGTCAATCAGTCTTAGACGTGCAGAGCGCCTGCCCGGCGCTGCGCGTCACTGAGACAACCGAGGCAGATCTGCCGGGAAGGTTGGCGGCGGCGGCGCGGTATGGGTTCGATCTGGGTGCCGAGCCACCGGTGCGCGCCGAGCTGTTCGCGCTGGCACCGGATGAGCATGTGCTGCTGGTCTTGATGCATCACATCGCTGGTGATGGCGCCTCAATGGGCCCACTGTCGCGGGATCTGGCTGTGGCCTATACCACCCGTTGTCGGGGTGCGGCGCCGGGGTGGGCGCCGTTGCCGGTGCAGTATGTCGACTACACACTGTGGCAACACCAACTACTCGGCGACGAAGCCGATCCGGACAGTTTGTTCGCCGCTGAGGTGGCTTACTGGACTAGGGCGCTGGCTGAGCTGCCTGAGCAGCTAGCGCTGCCCACCGACCGGCCGCGCCCGGTGGTGGCGTCTTACTACGGTGGTCTGGTCGAGATGCGCTTGGACGCGCAGCTGCACCGGGGGTTGGTAAGCCTGGCCCGCCGCGTCGGGGCGAGTGTGTTCATGGCCTTGCAGGCCGGGCTGGCCGCGCTGTTGTCCCGCCTGGGCGCGGGTGTCGACATCCCGATCGGGTCCCCGATCGCGGGACGCACCGATCAAGCCCTGGATGATTTGGTGGGGTTCTTCGTCAACACCCTGGTGTTGCGTACCGACACCTCGGGAAATCCCACCTTCCAGCAGCTGGTAGCCCGGGCGCGGGAGACCGCGCTGGCGGCGTATGCACATCAGGACGTGCCGTTCGAGTACTTGGTTGAGGTCGTCAATCCGGTCCGCTCGCTGGCCCGCCACCCGCTGTTCCAGGTCATGCTGGTGGTGCAGAACGCCACCGAGGACGGCTTCAACCTGCCCGGACTGGACGCCTCCTCCGTCCCGGTGGACACCGACGTCGCCAAGTTCGATCTGACCTTTGCGCTGTCCGAGCGGCGCGGTGTGGGTGGGGCCCCCGAAGGTATCGACGGGGTCGTGGGATACGCCAGGGACCTGTTCGACCCGGCCACGGTCGAGGCAATCGTGGCGCGCTGGGTGCGGTTGTTGGAAGCCGCGGTCGCGGAGCCCGACCGGCCGATCAGCCGCATCGACATCCTGTCCACCGACGAGCGTGCCCGGTTGCTGGTTGAATACCCCGACACCACTGCCGAGGTCTCCCAAGCCAGCTTGCCCGTGCTGGTCGAGACCCAGGTGAAGGCGACACCCGACACGGCCGCAGTGATCTCCGGCGACACCACGTTGTCGTATGCCCAGCTCAACGCGCAAGCCAACCGGCTCGCGCACGCGTTGATCGCCCATGGGGTGGGTCCGGAGCACATTGTGGCGTTGGCCTTGCCCCGCTCACCACAACTGGTGGTGGCGTTGGTGGCGGTGCTCAAGGCGGGGGCGGGCTATCAGCCGCTGGACCCGGACTACCCAGCGGCGCGGATTGCCTTCATGCTCGAGGACGCGCGACCGGCGTTGCTGCTGACCAGCAGGCTGCTGGAAGGTGGGCTACCGCGACGCGGTCCGATCCCCCGCTTGGTGATCGATCATCCTGACACCGTCGGGCTGCTGGCTGGGTATCCGGACACCGATCCCACCGATACCGACCGCACCACGTGCCTGCGTCCACAGCATCCAGCGTATGTGATCTACACCTCGGGCTCCACCGGGGCGCCCAAGGGCGTGATGATGCCCGTCGCCGGGTTGATGAACCTGTTGCGGTGGCACCACGGTGCCCTCGGCGGTGATCCCGGGACCAGGATCGCGCAGTTCACCGCACTCAGCTTCGATGTCTCGGCGCAGGAGATCCTGTCCACGTTGGCCTTCGGTAAGACCTTGGTGATTCCCCCCGACGAGGTGCGACGTGATGCCCAGCAATTGGTGGACTGGCTGGATCAGTACCAGGTGCAGGAGCTGTTCGCCCCGAACCTGGTGATCGAGGCGCTCGCCGAGGCCGCCATCGAGCATGGTCGTGATCTTGCCCGGTTGCGTCGTATCGCTCAAGGCGGGGAGGCGTTGACCTTGAGCCACCGGGTGCACGAGTTTTACCACCGTCAGCCTGGGCGGCGCTTGCACAATCATTACGGTCCCACCGAGACCCATGCGGCCACCGCTTACACCCTGCCCGCCGACGTCGACGACTGGCCACTGCCCGCGCCGATCGGCCGCCCGATCACCAACATCCGGGCCTACGTCCTCGACGCTGGCTTGCTGCTGGTGCCTGCTGGGGTGATCGGAGAGCTGTACCTCGCCGGGGTGGGATTGGCGCGAGGTTATCTACACCGGGCAGCGTTGACGGCGCAACGGTTCGTCGCCGATCCGTACGGCCCGCCGGGTGAGCGGATGTACCGTACCGGGGATCTGGTTCGCTGGCGTGCTGACGGGAACCTGGAGTTCGTCGGCCGGATCGACGATCAGGTCAAGATCCGCGGTTTCCGCGTCGAGCTGGGCGAGATCGAGACCGCGCTGACCGCACATCCACAGGTCGCGCAGTCGGCGGTCGTCACCCACCAGGACCGGCCCGGCGACACGCGGCTGGTCGGTTATGTGGTGGCCGACGGCGATGGTTGCCGAACCGGTGTGCTGCGGGAGTTTCTGGGTGAGCGGTTGCCCGACTACATGGTGCCCGCCGCGGTGATGGTGCTCGACGCGTTGCCGTTGACCCCCCATGGCAAATTGGATCGCCGCGCGCTGCCGGTGCCCGAGTTCGACCGGGCCGGGACCGGACGGGCGCCCAGGACACCCCAGGAGCAGTTGTTGTGTGACTTGTTCGCGGAGGTGTTGGGCCTGGCCGGGGTGGGTATCGACGACGACTTCTTCGACTTGGGTGGGCACTCGCTGCTCGCCACTCGTCTGATCGCCCGGATCCGCGCCAGCTTTGACGTCGAGCTGCAACTGCGAGCGCTGTTCGAGACTCCCACGCCTGCCCAGTTGGCCGCCCGGTTGGACGACGCCGCGCCGGCCCGGCTGGCGCTGACGTCGAGTGAACGTCCTGATGTGGTGCCGTTGTCGTTTGCGCAGCGCCGGTTGTGGTTCCTGCACCAGATGGAAGGCCCCAGTGCCACGTACAACATGCCCTTGGCGTTGCGCCTGTCCGGGGAGTTGGACCAGCAGGCGTTACAGGACGCGCTCGGGGATGTGGTGGCTCGTCATGAGATTCTGCGCACGGTCTTCCCCCACCTTGATGGTGTGCCATCCCAGCAGGTTCAGGACGCGCGAACGGCCCGCCCACAGCTGACGATCATCTACCCCAACCATACCGAGCTGCCCGCGCTGTTGACCGCCGCAGCTCACAATGGATTTGATCTGGCTACTGAGATACCGGTGCGGGCGGAGTTGTTCGTACTGGCGCCGGATGAGCATGTGCTGCTGGTGCTGGTGCACCACATCGCGGCTGACGGCTGGTCACTCGGGCCGCTGTCGGCCGACCTGGCTGCGGCGTATGCGGCTCGATGCCGAGGGGAGGAGCCGGGGTGGGCTCCGTTGCCGGTGCAGTACGCCGATTACACGCTGTGGCAGCACCGGTTGTTGGGTGACCAGGCCGATCCGGATAGCCTGTTCGCGACCCAGCTGGCGTATTGGACCGACACCTTGAGCGGTCTGCCGGAACAGCTGCAGTTACCTACCGACCGTCCCCGTCCGGCAAGAGCGTCTTATCGGGGCGGTCTGGTTACCGTGGCCTTGGACGCTGGGCTGCATCAGGGGTTGCGTGAGCTGGCTCGTCGGGGTGGGGCGAGTGTGTTCATGGTGTTGCAGGCGGGGTTGGCCGCGCTGCTGCATCGGTTGGGCGCCGGTGATGATGTTGCGGTAGGCAGTCCTATCGCTGGGCGTACTGATCAGGCGTTGGACGATCTGGTGGGGTTTTTCGTCAATACTTTGGTGTTGCGCACCGATGTGTCGGGGAATCCCAGTTTCGCGGAGTTACTGGCGCGGGTGCGGGAGACCGCATTGGCGGCGTATGCGCATCAGGATGTGCCGTTTGAGTATCTGGTTGAGGTCCTCAACCCGGCCCGGTCGTTGGCGCGCCATCCGTTGTTTCAGATCATGCTGGCGTTGCAGAACGCTCCGGACATCAATTTCGCGCTGCCTGGGTTGGATACCAGTTTTGTGCCGGCACCGACCGCCACTGCCAGGATGGACCTGTCAATCAGCCTGGCTGAACGACGCGGTCTGGACGGCAACCCCGAAGGAATCCACGGAGTCGTCGAATACGCCAGCGATCTGTTTGACCCCGCCACTATCGAGACGATGCTCGTCCGCTGGACACGCCTGCTGCACGCAGCAGTCGCCGATCCAGACCGTTCGATCAGCCGGATTGAGATTGTGTCCGCGCAGGAGCGTCAGCGGGTGTTGGTGGATTACAACAATGTCGCTGCCCCGGTTCCTGCTGGCAGTTTGGCGGGGTTGTTTGAGGCTCAGGTGCGCGCCACTCCGGAGGCGGTGGCGGTGGTCTGTGGTGATGTTGAATTGTCTTATGCGCAGCTTAATGCTCGGGCTAATCAGCTAGCGCGCCGGTTGGTGGCTGGGGGGGTGGGTCGGGAGAGCGCGGTGGGGGTGTTGCTGGAGCGCTCGGTGGATCTGGTGGTGACGATCCTGGCGGTGGTCAAGGCCGGCGGGGTGTATGTGCCCTTGGACGCCCGGTATCCGCTAGCGCGGATGACTCTGGTGCTGGCCGAGACCACGGCGGCGGTGCTGGTGACCGACCGGGTGATGCGGGCCGGCCGGGTGCCGGATTGTGGGCAGGTCATCGTGGTCGACGCCTCGCCCACGGTGACCGCGCGGGATCCGGGAGATTTGGGGATCAGGTGTGATCCGGGGCAGTTGGCGTATGTGATGTACACCTCGGGTTCGACGGGAGCGCCGAAGGGGATCGGGGTCACTCATCGGGATGTGGTGGAGCTGGCGGCCGATCCGTGCTGGCACGGTGGTGCGCATCAGCGGGTGTTGCTGCACTCCCCACACGCTTTTGATGCCTCCACGTATGAGGTGTGGGTGCCGTTGCTGTCCGGGGGGCAGATCGTGGTGGCCCCGCCCGGTGAGCTGGACATCCCCACCCTGGAACAGACCATTGTGGGGCATCAGGTGACGGGCTTGTGGCTCACGGCGGATTTGTTCGGTGTGCTGGCTGAGCAGTGCCCGGACTGTTTCACCGGGGTGCGCCAGGTCTGGACGGGTGGGGATGTGGTCTCGGGTGTTGCGGTCGCCCGGGTCCTGGATGCCTGCCTGGCGACCACGGTGATCAACGGGTACGGCCCTACCGAAACCACCACATTCGCCGCGCACCATGTCATGCGGGCACCATATGACCCGACACCCACAGTGCCGATTGGCCGGCCGATGGCTAACACCCGGCTGTATGTGCTGGATGCCCGATTGGAGCCTTCCCCGGTCGGGGTGGCCGGTGAGCTGTATATCGCCGGAGCCGGGTTAGCCCGGGGCTACCTGCACCAGCCCACCCTGACCGCGCCACGCTTCGTCGCCGATCCCCACGGGCCAGCAGGCACTCGGATGTACCGCACCGGGGACCTGGCCTGCTGGAACACTGAGGGGAACCTGGAATTCCTCGGCCGCGCTGACGACCAAGTCAAAATCCGCGGCTTCCGCATCGAACCCGCCGAAATCCAGACGGTGCTCACCACCCACCCCACGTCACGCAGGCAGCAGTCATCGTTCGGCAGGACCGATCCGGAGAAAAGCGGTTAGTCGCCTATGTCGTGGCCGGCGGCCACGGGTGCCAACCAGACTCGCTGCGTGACTACCTGCGCCACCGCCTACCTGACTATCTGGTGCCCGCCACGGTCATGGTGCTACCGGCGCTGCCATTGACGCCGAATGGCAAACTGGACCGTGACGCGTTACCCGCTCCCGAGCCCGGTTCCGCCGGCACCGGGCGAGTTGCCCGCACACCTCACGAGCAACTGCTCACCGAGCTGTTCACCGAGGTGCTCGGCCTGCCCTGGGTCAGCATCGACGACGACTTCTTCGATCTGGGTGGCCACTCCCTGCTGGCCACCCGCCTGATCGCCCGGATCCGCACCACCCTGGGCATCGAGCTGGGACTACGCACCCTATTCGAGGCCCCCACCATAGCCCGGCTTGCCGCACGCCTGGATGACGTGGGGCAGGCCAGGCTGGCGCTGACCCGGCAACAGCGTCCAGACCCGATGCCGTTGTCATTTGCGCAACGCCGGCTGTGGTTCCTCTACCAGATGGAAGGCCCCAGCCCTATCTACAACATCCCACTCGGGTTACACCTATCCGGAGATCTGGACCGGCCGGCATTGCATCGCGCGCTAGGCGACGTGGTGGCCCGGCACGAGAGCCTGCGCACCATCTTTCCCGAGATTGACGGCACAGCATGCCAGCTGGTGTTGGATGCGCACACCGCCTGCCCGGATCTGCACGTCATCGAGACGACCGAGGCGCAGCTGCCGGAGACATTGGCTGCTGCGGCCCGGTACGGGTCCACTTTAGGCGCCGAGCCGCCGGTGCGGGCCAAGCTGTTCGCCCTGGCACCGGATGAGCATGTGTTGCTGGTCTTGGTACATCACATCGCCGGTGACGGCTGGTCGTTGGGCCCGCTGTCGCGGGACCTGGCCGCTGCCTACACCGCCCGCTGCCAAGACCAGCAGCCGACGTGGGCGCCGCTACCCGTCCAGTATGCCGATTACACGCTGTGGCAACACCAACTGCTCGGCGACCACACTGACCCGGACAGCCTGTTCGCCGCCCAGGTGGCGTACTGGAAAGCCACGCTGGCTGGGTTACCCGAGCAACTGGCGTTGCCCACTGACCGGCCCCGCCCGGCAGTCGCCTCTTACCGCGGCGATTACCTGACCGTTCGGCTGGACGCAGCATTGCACCGGGGGTTGCGAGAGCTGGCTCGCCAAGGCGGCGCCAGCCTGTTCATGGTCTTGCAAGCCGGACTCGCCGCGTTGTTGACCCGGCTGGGCGCCGGCACGGACATCGCAGTCGGCAGCCCCATCGCCGGACGCACCGACCAAGCCCTCGACGACCTCGTCGGCTTCTTCGTCAACACTCTGGTGTTACGCACCGACACCTCCGGTGACCCCACCTTCACCCAACTATTCGCCCGGGTACGAGAAACCGCGCTGGCCGCCTACACCCATCAAGATGTGCCGTTCGAGTACCTGGTCGAGATCGTCAACCCCACCCGGTCGCTGGCGCACCACCCACTGTTCCAGATCATGCTCGCGTTGCAGAACATCCCGGCGGCCGACTTCGAGCTGCCCGGACTGGACGTGTCGGACGTGCCGGCGACGACCGGAACCGCCAAATTTGATCTTGGCTTTAGTCTGTGGGAGCGGCGCGGGGTGGATGGCGGGCCCGAGAGCCTCGATGGATACGTCGAGTACGCCAGCGACCTGTTCGATCCCGGCACAGTCGAAACGATCCTCGCTCAGTGGGTGCGGCTACTCGAGGCAGCGGTCGCTGATCCGGATCGGCCGATCAGCCGGATTGACATCCTCACCGCTGACGAACGCGACCAATTGTTGGTTGGCTATAACGACACTGCTCATCCGGTGGTTCAGGCGTGCCTGCCGGTGTTGTTCGAGGCTCAGGTGCAGGCCACGCCTGAGGCGGTGGCGGTGGTGTTCGAGGACACCACGCTGACCTACGCCCAGCTCAACGCCGCGGCGAACCGGCTCGCGCACGCGTTGATCGGCCGGGGTGTGGGTCCTGAGCAGATCGTGGCATTGGCGCTGCCCCGCTCGGTGGACCTGATCGTTGCGATCTTGGCGGTGCTCAAGGCGGGGGCGGGTTACCTGCCCGTAAATCCAGACTATCCGTCCGCGCGGATCACCTTCATGCTCCACGACGCACACCCGGTGTCACTGCTGACCACCACCCAGGCTGACAGCGATCTACCGGAGGGCGATCTGATCGCCCGGCTTGTGCTGGACGACCCGGACACCGCAGCCGGGTTCGACAGGTGCGCAGACACCGATCCCACTGACACCGACCGTGTGAGCCCACTGAGGCCTGTGCATCCGGCGTATGTGATCTATACCTCGGGCTCCACGGGTCAGCCCAAAGGTGTGGTGGTCAGCCATGGCGGTGTCGCCAGCCTGGCCATGGCCCAGATCGACCGGTTCGGAGTCGGTGGGCACAGCCGGGTCCTGCAGTTCGCCTCACCCAGCTTTGATGCCTCGGTCTCGGAGCTGTGCATGGCTTTGCTGTCCGGCGCGGCGCTGGTGTTGGCCCCCGCGGAGCAGCTGCTGCCAGGACCCCCGCTGGTGGAGTTGGTGAACCGGCAGCAGGTGACACAGGTGACACTGCCGCCGTCGGTGCTGGCCGCACTGCCCGGCGACGAGCAGTTATGGCCGGAGGTGACAGTGGTGGTGGCGGGTGCGGCGTGCCCGCCGGAGTTGGTCGCCAGCTGGTCAGCGGGCCGGCGGATGATCAACGCTTACGGTCCCACCGAGACCACCGTGTGCGCCACCATGAGTCGCCCACTCTCGGCTGCCACGCAGGCGGCGGCGCCGATCGGCCGGCCGATCACCAATACCCGGGTGTACGTGCTTGATGCCGGGTTGCAGCCGGTGCCCGCGGGGGTAGTGGGGGAGTTGTATGTGGCGGGGGCGGGGCTGGCGCGGGGATACCTGCACCGGCCGGGGCTGACGGCGCAGCGGTTCGTTGCCGCCCCTTACGGTCCGCCGGGTGAGCGGATGTACCGGACCGGGGATCTGACCCATTGGGATGCTGAGGGTGACCTGGAGTTCATTGGCCGCGCCGATGATCAGGTCAAGGTCCGCGGGTTCCGCATCGAGCCCGGTGAGATCGAAACAGTGCTCGCCGCTCATCCCGATGTCGCGCAGACCGCTGTCATCGCGCGCCAAGACCGGCCCGACGACCAACGGCTGGTCGCCTATGTAGTACCAAGAGACACCGTCGAGGTCCGCGACCAGCAGGTGGAGCGTGACCAGGTCGGCGAGTGGCAGCAGTTGTACGCCTCGCTACACACGATGTCGAGCTCGACGATGTTCGGAGCGGACTTCGCCGGCTGGAACAGCAGTGACGACGGCCAACCAATTCCCATCGAACAGATGTATGAATGGCGCGAGCAGACCGTCGCGCGCATCCGGTCACTACAACCTCGACGGGTGTTGGAAATCGGTGCCGGCACCGGTCTGCTGCTGTCCCAACTTGCACCTCACTGCGAAACCTATTGGGCGACGGACTTCTCCGCCCCCGCGATCAACACCTTGGCTGGTCATCTCCATCAGGATCCCGAACTGGCCACCCGGGTGGTGCTGCGTACTCAGTCCGCGCATGACACCGACGGACTGCCGGTCGGGTGGTTCGACACCGTGATTCTCAACTCTGTGGTCCAATACTTCCCCAGCGCGCAGTACCTGGTCGAGGTACTCGACCAGGTACTGCGCTTGGTCGTCCCTGGCGGGGCGGTGTTCCTTGGTGACATTCGCAACGTACGGTTGCTGCGCTCCTTGGCCACCGCCGTGGCGCTGCACCGGGCCGACGACGCGACCGAGGCAACGACGCTGCACCGGGCGGTCGAGCGTGCCATACGAGTGGAAAAAGAACTGCTGGTCGACCCAGAATTCTTCACCGCACTCGAAACCACAATCGCTGGCATCGGTGGGGTAGACATCCGGCTCAAACGCGGCCGTTACCACAATGAACTCACGCGCTACCGCTATGACGTCACCGTGCACAAACACCCGATCACCCCGCTACCACTAACCCACGTAACCCAACTGGGCTGGGGCCGCCAGATCAGCGGACTCCCAGCATTAACCGACTATCTGACTGGTGAGCGCCCGGATGTGGTGCGGGTCACCGGGGTACCCAACAAACGCATAGCGCACGAAACCGCCACCGCGCGAGCACTTCACGCCGGCCACCCGCTGGCTGACCTGCTCGACCACGTCACCGACGTGTCCGGCACTGTCGACCCCGAGACATTGCACACGTTGGGCGAGGAGTGTGGCTACTGGGTCGGCGTCACGTGGTCGGCCACCGCCCCCGAGGCTGTCGACGTCGTGTTCGCGCACCCAGCGCAGCTGGCATCAGCAGTTCCCGTCGGCCTGTACCTGGCAGCCGGCACCGCACCGACGTCGCTCGCGTCGTTGACCAACAACCCCACGGCTGTGCGTGGAACGGGTGCGTTGATCGGCGTGTTACGGGAGTTTCTGGGTGAGCGGTTGCCCGACTACATGGTGCCCGCCGCGGTGATGGTGCTCGACGCGTTGCCGTTGACCCCCCATGGCAAATTGGATCGCCGCGCGCTGCCGGTGCCCGAGTTCGACCGGGCCGGGACCGGACGGGCGCCCAGGACACCCCAGGAGCAGTTGTTGTGTGACTTGTTCGCGGAGGTGTTGGGCCTGGCCGGGGTGGGTATCGACGACGACTTCTTCGACTTGGGTGGGCACTCGCTGCTCGCCACTCGTCTGATCGCCCGGATCCGCGCCAGCTTTGACGTCGAGCTGCAACTGCGAGCGCTGTTCGAGACTCCCACGCCTGCCCAGTTGGCCGCCCGGTTGGACGACGCCGCGCCGGCCCGGCTGGCGCTGACGTCGAGTGAACGTCCTGATGTGGTGCCGTTGTCGTTTGCGCAGCGCCGGTTGTGGTTCCTGCACCAGATGGAAGGCCCCAGTGCCACGTACAACATGCCCTTGGCGTTGCGCCTGTCCGGGGAGTTGGACCAGCAGGCGTTACAGGACGCGCTCGGGGATGTGGTGGCTCGTCATGAGATTCTGCGCACGGTCTTCCCGCAGGTCGAGGGCACACCGTGCCAGCTGGTCGTGGACGTTGACGCGATCGATCCGCTGCTGAGGGTGACGGAGACGACCGAGGCGGCGCTGCGTGACGTGGTGGCTGCGGCGGCTCAGCATGGGTTCGACCTGGCTACTGAGATACCGGTGCGGGCAGAGTTGTTCGTACTGGCGCCGGATGAGCATGTGCTGCTGGTGGTGGTGCACCATATCACCGCTGATGGTTGGTCGATGGCTCCGTTGTCGGCTGATCTGGCCGCGGCGTATGCCGTCCGGTGCCGGGGCGAGGAGCCGGGGTGGGCTCCGTTGCCGGTGCAGTACACCGATTACACGTTGTGGCAACACCGGTTGTTGGGTGACCAGGCCGACCCGGACAGCCTGTTCGCCACTCAGCTGGCCTACTGGACCCAGACACTGGCCGGACTACCCGAACAACGAGATTTACCCGCTGATCGGTCACGTCCGCCGGTGGCGTCTTACCGCGGCGGCCAGATCCCCGTGACCTTGGACGCTGGGCTGCACCGGGGATTGACAGGTCTGGCTCGTCAAGGCGGGGCGAGCGTGTTCATGGTGTTGCAGGCCGGGCTGGCAGCACTGTTACATCGGTTGGGCGCTGGCGAGGACATTGCGGTAGGCAGCCCCATCGCCGGGCGCACCGACCAGGCGTTGGACGATCTGGTGGGGTTTTTCGTCAACACTTTGGTGCTGCGCACCGATGTCTCGGGGAATCCCAGTTTCGCGGAGTTGCTGGCGCGGGTGCGGGAAACCGCGCTGGGAGCCTATGCGCATCAAGACGTGCCGTTTGAGTATCTAGTAGAGATCCTCAATCCTGCCCGGTCGTTGGCGCGCCACCCGTTGTTTCAGATCATGCTGGCGTTGCAGAACGCCCCGGACACCAATTTTGCGCTGCCCGGACTGGATACCAGCTTCGTACCGGCACCGACTGCCACCGCCAGAATGGACCTGTCAATCAGTCTGGCTGAACGACGGGGTGTGAACGGGGATCCCGAGGGAATCCACGGGATCATCGAATACGCCAGCGACCTGTTTGCCCCCACCACCATCCAGACACTACTAGCACGCTGGACACGCCTGTTAGCGGCAGCCGTCGCCAACCCGGACCGTTCGATCAGCCGGATTGACATTCTGTCGGTTGAGGAGCGTCGGTGGCTGTTGGTGGAGTGCAATGACACTGCTGTGCCGATTCCTCAGGTCGGTCTGCCAGCGTTGTTTGAGACTCGGGTATGGGCCACTCCGGAGGCGGTGGCGGTGGTCTGTGGCGAGACCACACTGACCTACGCGCAGCTCAATGCTCGGGCTAATCGGCTAGCGCACCGGTTGATCGATGTGGGGGTGGGTCGGGAGAGCGCGGTGGCGGTGTTACTGGAGCGCTCGGCGGATCTGGTGGTGACAATCCTGGCGGTGGTCAAGGCCGGCGGAGTGTATGTGCCCTTAGACGCCCGGTACCCGCTGGCGCGGATGAATTTGGTCATCGAGGAGGCCGCCGCCTCGGTGTTGGTCACCAACCAGGCGATGCCGGCCTGCCAGCTCCCCGAATGCGCGCACGTCATCATGGCCGATGCTAAGCCGGGCCTGATAGCGCGGGATCCAGGAATCATTGGTGACCCCCGACAGCTGGCCTATGTCATGTACACCTCGGGCTCGACAGGGACGCCGAAGGGCATTGCCATCACCCAACGTGACGTGGCGGAGCTGGCGGCCGATTCATGTTGGCACGGTGGTGCACAGCAGCGGGTGTTGCTGCACTCGCCGCACGCTTTCGACGCCTCCACTTATGAGGTGTGGGTACCGCTGCTGTCCGGGGGGCAGATCGTGCTCGCCCCATCCGGTGAGCTGGACATTCCCACCTTGGCACAGACCATCACCCAGCATCAGGTTACCGGGTTGTGGTTAACAGCGGGTCTGTTCGGCGTGATGGCCGAGCAGTGCCCGGGCTGCTTCACCGGTGTACGCCAGATCTGGACCGGCGGTGATGTGGTGTCAGCCACCGCGGTCAGCCAAGTGCTGACGGCCTGCCCGGCAACCACGGTGGTCAACGGGTACGGGCCCACCGAAACCACCACCTTCGCCGCGCATTATGCGATGCGGGCACCGTATGACCCTGGATCGAGGGTGCCCATCGGTCGGCCCATGGCCAACACCCGGCTGTATGTGCTTGATACTGGTCTGCAGCCCGTGCCACCGGGGGTAGCAGGAGAGCTGTATATCGGCGGGGCCGGGCTAGCCCGGGGCTATCTGCACCAGCCCGCCCTGACCGCGCAACGTTTCATCGCCGACTCCCACGCTGCGCCGGGTGAACGGATGTATCGCACCGGGGACCTAGTGTGCTGGAACACCGAGGGGAACCTGCAATTCCTCGGCCGGGTTGACGATCAGGTCAAACTCCGCGGGTTCCGTATCGAACCCGGTGAGATCGAAACCCTGCTCACCACTTATCCCGACATCAGACAGGCAGCGGTCATCGCCCGCCGCAACGCATCCGACGACACCCGACTCATCGCCTATGTCGTGCCCACCATCGACACCGCAGTATCACCAGAGCCGTTGCGCGACCATCTGCGTCAATACCTGCCCGACTACATGATCCCCACCACGGTCGTGACACTGCAGGCGCTGCCATTAACACCCAACGGCAAGCTGGACCGTGACGCACTACCCGCCCCCGAACTCAGCTCGACGAGCAGCCGGGGGCCCAGAACACCCCACGAGCGGCTGCTCGCCGAGTTTTTTGCCGAAGTGCTGGGGCTTCCCCGCGTCGGCATCGACGATGACTTCTTCGATCTGGGCGGACACTCCCTACTCGCCACCCGCCTCATCTCCCGAATACGTGCCGCACTCGGCACTGAGCCAGGGCTACGCGCTCTATTCGAAAACCCCACCGTAGCCGCGCTCGCCGCCCGCCTGGACATAGCTGATCCCAGGGATGCGTTCGAGGTGATCTTTCCCTTGCGGTCGCAGGGTCGCCACTCACCGCTGTTCTGCATCCACCCGGGTGGAGGGCTCAGTTGGTCCTTCTGCGGGCTGATGAGACATCTTGGCCCCGACTATCCGATCTATGCAGTGCAAGCACGCGGCCACGCTCGGCCTGAACCGCTCCCCACATCCATGGAGCAGATGGCAGCCGACTACGCCGATCAGATACGCATGGTTCAACCAGTCGGGCCTTACTACCTTCTCGGCTGGTCCATCGGGGGCCTTGTCGCCCACGCCGTCGCTACTGAATTTCAGCAGCGCGGCGAACGGGTCGCTCTGCTGGCCATACTCGACGCCTATCCCAATTACGCGTTCTCATATGAAGACGTAAAACCTAGCGAGCGCGATGTCCTGGTCTCCATACTCGACGGCTTCGACATAAACGTGAAAGACGACGAGCCGTTGACAATCACCTTGGTTGCGGAAATTCTGCGCAGTCGAGGTAGTGTACCGGAAATCCTTGGGGAGCATCACTTGGCCACGTCCATCAAGATCATGGAAAATAACACCCGTCTGGGAATCGACTTCACTCCCGGCTGGTTCCACGGAGACTTGCTGTTGTTCAACTCGACAATCGAGCGGCCTGAATACGGGTTCTCGGCTGATGCGTGGAGACCATATATCGACGGCAAGATCGAAGCGCACGACATCACCAGTGCACACCACCGTATGACCAAGCCAGGGCCGCTGGCTCAGATCGGGCCGATCCTGGCAGCCAAATTTCAAGAAATCACCAGCTGGAACAGTCAGTAGTAGGGCGGGCAAGGGTCATGTCCAGCTCAACCGGGCTGGTCAAAGCTTGGACGAGTTGAGTCGCTGGGCTTGGCTAGCTCACCCGTTTGAGGGTGCGCTAATCGCCGAGCTGGAACGCGGCTATCACAGAAGGATATGTCAACGTGCACCAGTCATCGACCTGGCCAGTAGTGGAACAGGGTTCCTTGGACCGCGAGTTGCTCGAAGCAGTTCTGGCCAACGATGTGGCGGCGATCAGGGTCCCCAATTTCGTTACAGCCGATGTGTGTACTAAGTCGGTCGCCGCTATCGAGGCGCATGGTTTCAGTTGCTACCGGAATGTTGAGCCGCCGATTGGCAGAATAGGCATAACTCAATACGAGCATCGCACTGCGCGAGAAGAATACTTTCATGAGGCGTGTGGGTCGAACGAGGCGCGCGCCCGTTTATTCTCGAAAACTACCGATCCGGTCTTGCTCATGATTGATGCGCTCTGCGAAGCGTGGGGCTCATCTGTCGAGCTTGCCAAGGAGCCGGATGGGCAGTCTTACTTCGCAGGCGTCATCCGCATCATTGGGGAGGCTCTGATTCACTGCGATTGGGCCATCCATGACGCTCCCGACTGGGCGATTGGGTCGATTTCCGCCCAGCTGACCTGGAACATCTATTACACGCTGTCGGAGAGTGGCGGCGAAACGACGGTCTTCAAGCGGCCATGGACTATGGACCTGGAAGCCTTCGCAAATGCTGGAGATTATGGTTACAGTCCTATGGCCGTCGATGGTTCCGATCGTCAAATCATCGCTCCTGATCGGGGTGATCTGCTAATCTTCAACTCACGGAACCTCCACCGCGTGAGCCAAATTCTGGGTACCGGGCGGCGAATTACGGCTAGTTCGTTTATCGGGCGTACGCCATCTGATATACTAGTTCTGTGGTCTTGATCGCGCCTGCGGTCTTGATCGCGAACGGTCGCATATACTGGGAGGTTAACCCTTGGGATCTGCAAAAATGAGGTCCGTAAAAACCGAACGTCTCTTCTGGGTGGATCCTTACCTTCAAGAGTTCACTGCCACCGTTACATCAATCGAAGGAAATGCGGTTGTTCTGGATCGTACCGCCTTCTATGCTAACAGTGGTGGCCAAATCGGTGATACTGGCACGCTGAACGATATCCCGGTGATCGATACTCGGTATCTGGATGACAGTAGTCTTGTTCACCTCGTGCAACCGAGGATGGCAGCGCTTGAGGTTGGCATGCAGGTTACCGGCAAGATCGACTGGGGGCGCCGGTACCGCATCATGCGTCATCATTCTGCGCAACACGGCGTATTTCTTGCGTTCAAAGAAGTGCAGGGGGCCGGCTTGTCCACCATCAAAGGTGGCGAGGTGACGCCCGGCAAGGCTAGGGTCGACTGGGGTTACTACGAAGATGTGGATGTCGAGCGGATACAAGCCCTCCTAGATGACGTCATTCAGGAGAACCGGGCAATCCACCTTTTCCCCAGTGCGGGTGACCCCACCTATCGGTATTTTGAACTGGAAGGTTTCGAGGCGGTTCCCTGTGGAGGTACTCACGTCAGGAGCACGTCCGAAATAGGTCCTGTCACAATTAAACGGAAAAGCATGGGCAAGCAGGGTGTTCGCCTCTACGTGACATGCACAAGCTAGTTCAGGGTCTTCTCGAGTACCGGCAGGGTAAGGGCTTGCACTGCGCTTACGCGCTGCGACTAACCTAATTCTGAAACGCGGGGCTCTCGGCATAGAGAGTCGTTTCACGACTGTCCGGGAACGTGGATTTCCGTGAGAGGTGACTGCGATGACGACCTATCCAGAAGAAATCGAGCGCACCATAGGGACCCCGCCATCGCTGGTGCAGTTACTCGAACTACCGTGGAAGCCGCGAGCGATCCATGTCGCCGCCCGGTTGCATCTCGCCGAGACACTTGCCGACGGTCCCCGCACGGTGGCCGAGCTGGCCGAGGCGAGCGGTACCCATGCTCCGTCGTTGTACCGGCTACTGCGCGCCCTGGCCTGCATCGGGATCTTTGCCCAGCTCGACGAGGGCCGGTTCGCCAATAATGAGCTGTCCTCCTTGCTGCACCCCGATGTCCCCGGGTCACTGTATGTGCTGGCGATGACGGCCACGGACTGGTCGTGGCACGCCTGGGGTGAGCTTCTGCACAGCGTGCAGACCGGCAAGCCGGGTTTCGACAAGGTCTACAGCATGTCGATGTGGCAGTATCTCACCGAGTGCGATCCGGAGTCCGGGGCGCTGTTCAATAAGGCGCTGACCGATTTTTCCGTCGCGGGTGATGCCTCCGTTGCGCAGGCCGCTGATTTAGCTGGAGTCCACACCGTGGTCGATGTCGGCGGCGGTCACGGTGGCCTGCTCATGACCCTGCTCGCCACGCACTCCTCGATCGAGCAGGGCATCCTGTTCGACCAGCCACACGTCATCGACGAAGCCCGGAGCGCACTGAGCCCCGCACGCGATGGGCGACTCCAGCTCGACGGCGGGGATTTCTTCACCGCGGTGCCCGCCGGGGCGGACCTCTATGTGATGAAGCAGATCCTGCACAACTGGGACGACGCTGCCTGCATCCAGCTCCTGACCACCTGCCAGCATGCCATGCCTAACCACAGCCGGGTGCTGGCCGTTGAACTCGTCATCGACCCCGACCGCATCGACGAGCACGCCTGCAACCTAGATCTGCAGATGCTGGTCTACTTCGCCAGCAGGGAACGCACCGCAGCGGAGTTCCGGGCGCTGTATGACGCCGCCGGACTGCACCTGACCCGTATCATGCCCACTACGTCGGCGCTGTGCCTCATCGAGGGCATCCCGCAGGGCAACGGATAAGGACGCCAGCAGACCTGGCCCGCATCGAATCGGCGGTGCTGGCTGGCGCGGTAGCCGGTGAGCGTGGCGACCTGGATTGTTTGACGCCGGCACCTACTGCGCGGACAAGTCGCACTCGGGGGAGGACTCTTGCCTCAGACCCATGTGGCCGTAATCGGAATCACGGCCCGAAGCCACCTGCTTCCTTCGCTGCCTATGGTGCGGGAACTTGTCCGTCGGGGTCACCGCGTGACGGTCGCGGTCGGGGAGGATCTTGCCGATCTCGCGGGCGCTACCGGTGCCGACGTCCTGGCCCACCCATCGTTACTGCCGGGCGAGGATGCCCCGGCGACGGCATGGCCGGAGAGCGCTGGCCCATCCGGACTAATCCCTGGACCGCTATGGTGATTCGTCGCATTTGTTGTGATAGTGATTTTTGGCCGACCGGGTCGGATCCCTTTCGGTGGCTGGGTTGCCCGGTCGGGATCGTGGCGCGCGGTGCCTGAGCGTCACAGTGTGGAAGGGAGCCAAGCAGATGGTGACTTCGCTGTCGCGTGCTGCGCTCGTGGGGCTATCCCTGCCGGCCGCCGCTGTGCTGGGCGTCGCCCCGGCGCTGGCCCAGCCACCATCGCCACCGGTATCTGTCGGCGAGAATCCGGTGCATGCCCCTCCGCAAGAGCGGGCGGCCGCGCTGGCGCACCCGGCGATCGTCTACATCAAGGCGAAGTTCACCGCGTACGTGATCCTCCCCGATGGAAGGTCGTTGAACAGGTTGGTCAACGACTTCAAACCGTTCACGGTCGACGTCGCCTGTACCGGCTTCGGGGTCAGCCCCGACGGGTACATCGCTACGGCGGGGCACTGCGTCGACACCACCAGCCGCAGCGGTATCAAGTACAACATCATCGAGCAGGGTGCCAACCGGGTCAATCAGCTGTACCCCAGCACCGATGTGCAGAAGTTCATCGACGGTTGCCTGGACAACTGCACCGTGGAGGGCAAGCTGAAGGACTCCCCGCCCGACTCGGAGATCTCCGTGGTCGGCGGGGCCGCGGCGAACGGGTCGGTCCAGGATCGTCCGGCGCGCGTGGTGGGTTTCCGACCTTTCGACGAGGGTGACGTGGCCCTGATCAAGATCGATGCCAGCGACGGACCCCAACCGTCGATCGAGCTGGCACCGAGTACCCAGCTCCAGATCGGGACCCCGGTGCTCGCGATCGGCTACCTCGCAGACATCGCACCGAGAACCGGTCTGAAGCCGGAGCTGACCAACAAGGACGGGCAGGTCAGCGCGAAGAAGTCCCGCGATCCAGTCCCGGTGTACGAGATCAGCGCCGCTGTCTCGGCGGGTATGAGCGGCGGCCCGACCATCGGCCTGGACGGCCGGGTGCTGGGGATCAACAGCTTCAAGGCTGCCGGAGAGGCTCACATCGCCCCCGCCGGCGAGCTGGTGGAGCTGCTGAACCAGAACGGTGTCCGCAACCAGCTCGGCGCCAACGACGTGACCTACCGCCAAGGTCTCACCGACTACTTCTCCGGCGAATACACCAGGGCAATCGCCGACTTCGACAAGCTGCTCGCCGTCTTCCCGAACCATCCGCAGGCCCTGGACTACAAGACTCGGGCGGCCATCGCCCGCGACCGCTTCGGCGATCCCATCCCCCCGGCTCAGGGGCCGGGCGTCTTACGCTGGGTCCTCATCGGCGCCGCCGGCCTGCTCATCGTCGCCGTCGTCGCGATCGTGCTGCTGCGCCCGCGCGGCAGGCACCGCCGGGCGCAGCCCGCCGGCCCCCGACTCAGCATCCAACGTCTTGATACCCGCCAGCCTCAATGCTGGCCCAATCCCCGAGGACCCGATCTCCGGCTGGGCCCCCATAGGTGCCCCACCATCCCGTACCACGAACGCTGAAACGGACCCGATGCTCAACGCGGGTTTCGCCAGTCCAGCCGCACCCGCCAAGGCCGCGGGAACCGGCTTCTGCCCGAACTGCGCAACCGCACAGATCCAGTCCGCTCGCTTCTGCCCGCACTGCGGCACCCCGCAGACCTAAAGCCTCCCGAAACCGCTGTTCGGCTCCGAATGGCTGCCGGCGGCGGGCGTGACCGCTATTCGGCTCCGAATGGCGGTCAGTGGCGGTTACCCGCGGTGGGCTAAGCCTTTTGCGACCCACGCGTAGGCTTCGGGTGGGATTGCCGGGTTGCGGGGCAGGGCCGGTCTGGTTGTGGCAGCAGGGGGTTTGGGTCGGCTGGGGGCCCGTTTGCTGCGCTGGATCGGGTGCGGTGCCGGCACAGCTTCGGCTCCTCGGACGTCGGCCGGCTCGGTGACAGGCACTGGGAGGACGGCTGCCGCGGGGTTCTCGCTGTGCACACTGCCGCTACCGGGCGCCGGGTTGGCAGCCGCAACCGCGGGCGCCGACGTTGTGCCGGTGGCTGGCGGAAGGGGGTGGTTGTGCGATGTGAGGAACGGCACAGCCGCCGTGCCGCCGGCGAAGACGAGAAGCAGGACGCCCGCTGCCGCCAACCGAGTGAATCTGGTTCGACGCGGCTGGACGGCAGCGGGTTCGGTGTCCAGCGGGACGGCGATCAGCGATGGCCGTCGGGCCACCGCTGCCCCGGCCGGTTCGGTGATGTCCGACTCGACATCCACCCACGCGGTACCGGCATCGACAGGATGCGCGGCCGCAGGCGCAAACCCTGGGGTGCCCTGCGGGTCGGCCCCAGGGGTGCCCTGCGGGTCGGCGTCGACGGTGCACGAGTGACCGAGCGCGGCCGTGCCCAGCGGCACCGGCGAGGACCGACCGGCCAGCAGCATCGCATCGACATCCTCCGCAACGACACCGGCGGATCGCAGCGCCTGGCGCAGCACCTCGACGGTCTCGGCTACCTGCGGGATCAGGTCCTCCAACTCGACCTGACCCGGTAGCATCTTTGACGGTATCTCGGGCAGCAGCATCGGGATCGTCATCTCGGCATCGGCCGAGCGAGCCGGTGCTGGGGCAGCGTTCTCGGGCTCGGTGAGCAGCTCGGTGAGTTGATCTACCGATACTTGCAGAGCTCGGGCCATTCTCGGACGCATCGCCGGGAGTGGTTTGGTCTCGCCGGCCTCCCAACGGACGACGGTGGACCGTTCCACTCCCAGGTGCTCAGCGAGTGACTCCTGAGTGAACCCGACAGCTTTGCGGCGCTGGGACAGGCCCTGGCGTTTGAGCGCCATGTCGTCACCTCTCGCTGGAAGCGTTTTCGCAGTACGGAGCCCCTGATGCGGCACTGTCGCATCGGCGCTGCGGCGGTCGTGCTCTGGTCACGGCTGGTAACTCACGGTTGTCTGAGAGCCACACCTTACGCACAGCAACGGAGACGCCTGCGATGACTCACCAGGAGCCGCTGTCCGCCGCCTGAGCTGGGCCGGTCCGGCGATGGGGCCTCCTCACAGTCGCCTACCGGCCTTCCACCCCTGCACGGGGCCGCGCTGTCGGGCCCCGTGCAGGGGCCTGGATCCGCCGTCGCACTGGCTTCGGACACGTGACGTGCACCCCAGATGACATCCCGCTAGGTCATAGATACATGACGCTATGGCGTCCGGTGGGTTACGGGTTATCGTCAAGGGGAGGTTACTGGCAGCGCGGCCGGCGGGTTGGTGCCGTTGTGATGAGGCGGCAGTCGATGGATGACGCTGGCTTGGCGTTCGAACGGGTGGTGCACCTACCCGGCCGGGGGCGCACCGTGGTCTGGGACTGCCCGGGGCCGCGTGGGGCGCCGACCCTGATGCTCGTGCACGGCGTCACGTTGACCGCCGAGCTCAACTGGTCGGCGGTGTTTGCGGCGCTGGGCCGGCACTTCCGGGTACTGGCCTTCGACCAGCGTGGGCACGGGCGAGGGCTGGGCTGCGTGGGTGGCTACCGGCTGGAGCAGTGCGCCGATGACGTCGCTGCGGTGGCCATTGCGCTGGGCGTCCGCCGGTTCGTCGTCGTCGGCTACTCGATGGGCGGGTTGATCGCGCAGCTGTGCTGGCGCCGGCATCCGCAGCTGACCGCCGGCCTGGTGTTGTGTGCGACTGCCCGCAGCATCGCCGGTGCGCAGTGGGCCCGCTGGTCGATGTTGATGATGCCGGCAGTGACGGCCGCGGCGGTGTCGATGCCTGGCATGGATGGGCTACGGGCCGACCTCATCGGCGCTCACCTGCTCGGCCAGGACGGTGATCGGGCCGACCGGGACTGGGCGCTGAGTCAGATGCGTCGCACCCCGCTGTTCACCGCGCTGTCCGCGGTCTCTGCGGTCTCTGCGTTCAGCTCCCAAGACTGGATAGGCGGCGTTGACGTGCCCACCGCCGTGGTCGTCACCCGGCATGATCGGGTGGTGTCGCCGGCCCGGCAACGCAAGCTTGCCGCTGCGGTGCCCGGGGCACTGGCCTACGACATCGACGGCGACCACGGGGTGTTCCTCACCGCCCCGGGCCGGTTCACCGCCACACTGCTCGTGGCGTGCCAAGCGATCTGCTTCGAGGACACGGATGTCACTGGCCCTAGCGATCCCACCGCTGGGCTCACCGCTTCTTAGCTTGAGAAATACCGAAAAGATCATTGGGATCTGTGCGGCCTTGGCGTTGGCCGGCCGTGATGTCATCGAGCACGGGTGGCGCAACGTGGAGCTGCTGGCCACCCCGGTGCAGGATGCGATGATCACTGAGGCTGCCATGCCGCCATTCCTACGGCGCAGTGACTGCCCGATTCCTCAGAGTGCGCGCGAAGGGTTAACTGTAATACTCCACTAACGAGTGAGCGATGAGTCTTTTGAAAGCGTAATCATCTACGACAGACCTCCGTTCAGCGTACTTACGGTCACTTACCCGGGTCGTAGCGATCCGGGTGCTCATCGCAAGGAGCACACCACATGCAACGTGTAACAAAGATCGGTGCGACGGTAGCCGTGGCGCTGATCGCCCTGTCCAGCCCAGCGCTGGCCCAGGGCGGCCACACCGTCGCGAGCGGCCTTCCTGGCCTGCCGCGCAACATCATCCCGCTGAACGTCATCGGGCTCACCGACGATCAGCGCTTGGTCCGCTTCAACAGCCTGGTCCCAGGTCTGGCACTGAGCGGGGTCCCGATCTCCGGCCTGCAGGGTGACGTGACCTTGGTCGGTATTGACTATCGAGTCCAGAATGGGCTGCTCTACGGCGTGGGCAACGCCGGTGGCATATACACCGTCAACCCCAACAGTGGCACTGCGGTCAAGGTGTCTCAGCTGAGTGTGGCGCTGAGCGGGACGTCGTTCGGCGTCGACTTCAACCCGGCGGCCAACCGGCTGCGCGTGGTCAGCGACACCGGGCAAAACCTCCGCCACAACATCGACGATCCCAGCGGTGCGCCGCCGGTGAACACCACCGTCGCGGACGCCGCGCTGACCACGCCACCCGCGGCCGGCACCACCAACGGCGTCACGGCGGCCGGGTACACCAACAACGATCTGGCTGCCACTACCGGCACCACGCTGTTCGACGTCAACACCACCAACGACACGTTGGTGGTGCAATCGCCGGCCAACGCCGGGACCTTGGCGGCGGCCGGCCAGCTCACGGTTGATGCGGTCGGTAATGCCGGGCTCGACATCTACTCCACCCTCCGCAACGGCACCACGGTCGACAACAGGGCGCTCGCGACCCTTCAGGTCGGTGGTGGTTACGCGCTGTACGAGGTCAATCCGCTGACCGGTGAGGCCACCTCCCTGGGCAGCTTCCCTCCCGGGACGAGCGTGGTGGACATCGCCATCCCGCTCAACCAACCCTGACCCGCGTCAATGTGGCGCTGCCCTTGGGCTGGCTTGGTCATCAGGTGGTCAGCCCAAAGGCAGCCGTCCAGCGGCGGTCGAACCGGACAGAGAGGTTTCTGCGCAAACCGGGGTGCCGGCGGGCACCCTGCGGACCACGGCGTTCTACGGGCTCAAGGCCCTGCGGGTGGTGCTGGATGAGATGGGGACACAGCTGTGCGGATCACCAGGTCTTACGGCTGGTATACCGGAGCAGGACGACGTCGCCGATCTGCCGGGTCTCGGCCAGCGTCAGCGGATGCTCGGAGTCGTGCGGGAACCGACCGGGGTGCACGAAGCGGGGGGCGTCGCGGTCACCGACGAAGAACGGCGCGATCACGAGGTGGATCTCGTCGACGACTCCGGCGCTGAGAAACTGGGTGTGCACCGTGCTACCGCCTTCGACCAGCAGGCGCTCGACCTTTCGCCGGCCGAGGTCGTCCAGCACGGCTTGGATGCTGACCGGGTCTCCGGCGGCCACCACGGTGGCGATACCCCCGAGCGTCTGGCGTAGTGCCGGGACTGCGGCGTCCCGGGTGTAAACGATCTTCTCGGAGTTGCCGCAGGCGAAGAACCTTGCGGTGGCGTCCAAGCCGCCGCGTTCCGTCAGCGTGACCTTCGTCGGGTGCGGTGCTTGGCCCCGCCGCCCCCGTTCCTGCCGGCGCTGCGCCGAGCGGATGAGCAGCTGGGGATCGTCGCGGCGGATCGTGTTGGCTCCGACCAGGATGGCGTCGACGTGAGCGCGTACCTCGTCGACCCGGTCGAGATCCTCCTGGTTGGACAGCATCAACCGGGAATCGCCCAGCGAGTCGGTATAGCCGTCGATGGACGTGGCCACCGAGACCAGAACATACGGACGGAACGTCACTTATCGGGCCTGACTACACCGACGCCTGGCTCGCCGCCGCGATCGGGGTGCTGAACGGCTCACACCAGATCAGCACGGTCTGCGGGCCTGACAGATCGGTTCCCGCCGGGATCGGTACCACCCGGTTACCGGTGTTCTCGGCCAGCTTGCCGAGGTTGATCCCGTCGGCTCCTGGCTCCTCCTGGTTGGTGCCGGGTACCAGGTAAAGGACGAGAGTGATGCCGCTGGAGACGTTGTAGCCCTCCAACTGCACCACGTGGGAACCGTCCGGGGTGCGCACGATCGACGCGGCACCCGAACCACGGTGCCCCGCAAGGCCGGTCAACTGACCGGCTGACACTCTGACCGGCTGCGGTGGTGTGGTGTCGATCTTGGGGGTGTCCTGGGTGCTGGAGGTGCTGGGGGTGATCGGGCTGGTCAGCAGTACGTCGTCGGCTCGGGTGTCGATGAAGTACGGCAGTACCGTCATGGTGAGCAGGGCCAGACCCACCACCATAGTCAGCCCGGTGCGCAGCAGCGGTGGTCGAACGAAGCGCCGGACCAGCAGGGTGAACACCAGCCAGGCGAGCAGCAGTGCGCCGACTCGCACCATCGCCCCGGTGGTCTCCAGCGTGCCGGTGATGATCTCCGGCTTGATCACCAGCAGGGTCCCGATGGCGAGTACCGCGACGCCGATCCGGATAGCGATCCGCACCCAGCGTCGGCTCGGCGTGCTGGGCGACGGTGGCGGTGGATGGTAGGTGGTGCTCACCCCGACGATTGTGCCGCCTGCCGAGCTGGTGAAAGGGTTGCGCATATTACGAGTTGCGGACCATCATCCGGCGCCTAACCACCCGCCATCGCGCCGACGACCAGCAAAGGCTCGGTTCCGCTGGCGACCGCGTCGGGTAGCGGGGCGTCTGGCAGTTCGTGGGACAGGTCCTGCTGGCAGGCAAAGAACCGTACGAACGCTCGGCGCTGGCCGGTGGCATGGTCGCGGATCGTCCCGCGCAGCATCGGATAGCGGGCCTCGAGCACGTCGAGGACCGCGCGCTGGGTGGCCGAACCCGTGACATGAAGCTCCACTTCCCTGTCGATGCGCGCGAGCGTCCGCAGATGTGCTGGGAGTCTGAGGCGGATCATGTCAGGGTCTGCACTTCGACGGACAGCACGGCTGGAAGATCGCGGACGATAGGCGTCCAGTGGTCTCCGGCGTCGGCTGATGCGTACACCTGCCCGCCGGTGGTACCGAAGTACACCCCGCAGGAATCGAGTGAGTCGACGGCCATCGCGTCACGTAACACGTTGACGTAGCAATCGCGTTGGGGAAGCCCGTTCGTGAGCGCCTCCCACTCGTTGCCACCTGTCCGGCTGCGGTAGACCCGCAGCTGCCCGTCGGGTGGGTAATGCTCCGAGTCGCTCTTGATCGGAACGACGTAGATGGTGTCCGGCTGGTGGGCGTGCACGTCGATCGGGAATCCGAAGTCGGTGGGCAGGTCACCGCTGATCTCGTACCAGGACTCGCCGGCGTCGTCGCTGCGCATGACGTCCCAGTGCTTCTGCATGAACAGCACATCTGGACGGCCCGGGTGCATGGCGAGGTTGTGCACGCAGTGACCGACCTCGGCGGTCGGGTCCGGGATCTGCTCGGAGCGCAGACCGCGGTTGGTCGGGCGCCACGTCTTGCCGGCGTCGTCGGTCCGGAACACACCCGCCGCGGAGATGGCGACGAACATCCGCCCGGGGTCGCTGGGGTGCTGCACAATCGTGTGCAGGCACATCCCGCCGCCACCTGGCTGCCAGGACGGCCCAGAGCCGTGGTCGCGCAGCCCGGACAGCTCCTGCCAGGTCTGCCCGCCGTCGACCGTGCGGAACAGGGCGGCGTCCTCGACCCCGGCGTAGACGGTGTCCGGATCGGCCAGCGACGGCTCAAGATGCCAGACCCGGGCGAACTCCCAGGGATGCGGTGTGCCGTCATACCACTGGTGCATGCCGGGGACGCCGTCGTAGGCGAACTCGTTACCCACCGGCTGCCAGGTCCGGCCACCGTCGTCGGATCGCTGGATCAATTGCCCGAACCAGCCGCTGGACTGCGACGCATACAGCCGATCCAGCTCCGCGGGCGATCCCGTGAGGTGGTAAATCTCCCAGCCCGCGAAGTGCGGCCCGCTGACATGCCATTGCTCGCGGTGGCCGTCCGACGTCAGGACGAACGCACCCTTGCGGGTGCCCACCAGTACCCGTACCCCGCTCATCTGTGCTCCCTTCCGATCGACTTACCAGACATGACTATCACGCTGGTATGACAATCTCCGGGGCGCAGACTCATCGCTGCCTGCTCGAAACCCGATGACACCCCGCAGGACCCCGCCGCACAAGGGGGCAACCCTGCTGCCGCGGCCCCAGCTGACGGTGATGCCGGTCCTGCTGCCGCCGCCCCGGATAGCGGGGTGCTGAGCAGCCAACCCCGGGGGATCGATCGGACCGCAGGACAGCGCCATGTTATCCCGCGATCCACGGGTCGTCGCTGTCGATGATGCCGGCGTGGATGCCGACCTCACCGGCGGGCCAGGTGACGATCGCCGGCCTCGGTACTCCCGCGGTAAGCCTCGCGCACGCACTCTGGGCAGTACCGAGGGTTACGGTCGGCCACCTCGAAGTAGCACGCCGACGGCAGGCCCGAGCCGCATCTGTCTCTCAGGAGAGACATCCCCGTTGAGCCGTGGGGCTACCCGGGCAGACCGGCCCAGCGGGCCATGTCCCGTAGCTCCTGATCCGCCGGGGAGCCCCGGCGCGAGTGCCTGAGCAGCACGGCGAGCACGTCGCGGACGATCGGGTCACGCAGCACGTGATGTGGCGAGATCGCCTCGGCACGACGGAACGCCCGCACCGCGTCGTCGTGGCGTCCACGCAGCCGGGCCAGCGCCAGGCCATAGTCGATCCAGTAGTAAGCCTGGCGTGCCTGGTCTTGTGCGCCTGGGTTCAGGCCCTCGGCGATACTCACAGCTCGCTCGTAGTCCCCGATTTCTACCAGCCCGGCTACCCGGAACCGGCCGACATTGCTCGGACCGAAGCTGAGCCCGTAGGCGTTGCTCTCTCCGGTGCGCGCGGCCAGTTTCGTCGCGTACTCAAGCGGAGCGTCCACGTCTCCGACACAGAGACCTGGAGCGCGTCGGCCAACGCCCGGACCTCCGAGAGGGTCGGGGAACGCTCACCGCACTCGATCCGGTTGAGGGTGTCCTTGCTTATCCCGGCCAGCCCGGCAATTACCCGAAGCGACTTGCCCCGATCGTCGCGGACACGCCACAGCGCCCAGCCGATCGTGCGCGCTTCCTCAGCGTCCACTAGGGCCCCGCCTTCCGGAACCCCTCACCGGTGCCCCGGGAGCTACCCCGGGGCGAAACACTCCGGTGAAGGGTGCGAGCGCCAGGCTACCGAGGCCACCTCCGGGGCACACCGAGGGCGAGCGGGCGATCACCGCGGCGACGTTCGCCACGATGTGCGCATTTCGAACCCGGACAACCCTCTTGAGATCATTTCCGTTGGGATCAGTATTTCTTTCGCGAAAAGAAAATTGCATCAACCGTTTACGGGTACTACGGCGCCCAAATGCCCCATGAAATCCAAAAAACAAAAACCAGCAACGCTGCGTAAATTCCCGAACTGGTTCGTTTTACTTTGATTTGAATCAACGAAAGTCCCACGAGAAAAACGTACGCGACAACGTCGAACCAAACTAGGAACTCCTTCACTTCCGGGTAGCTCAATTTCGCCGCGTAAATATTGACGAGCCCGAAGAAAATACCCAGTCCGATCGACCATGTCAGCCAAAATTTTCCCCAGTAATCGAGCGCGAACTCCGTTTTGAACATCTTCGTCCAGTCGTTCAGTATCTTCTTCCCGAACGGCTGGTAAAAGAAGCCGATCATCAGGAGGGAGCCTCAGACCTCCGGAAGTTAGGGCGAGATCGTAGTTGAGGTTGAGTTAGGGTGTAGTGAGTTTGTAGGTGATGGGGCGGGGGTCGCCGGGGATGTGGGCTGGGGTGGTGTTGAGTTCGTCGAGCAGTA
>JBOHGE010000025.1:0-78001 GCA_050700055.1 Pseudonocardiaceae bacterium | reverse complement strand
TGGGTGCAGGCCGCTGACGCCTTCGATTGGCCGGGCAGCGGCCATGACCATGGTGATCACTACGCTATCGCCGTCATGCTGGAGGTCCTCGAGATCGTCCGGAGGGCCGAAGAGCGAGTGGTCGCCCAGACCGGACCGTCGCCGGTCCGGCGACCAGGCTCGGCTGCCGGTGTGATGAACTTCGCGCGGTGGATCGAGCCAGCGATCGTGGCTGAGTGGGATGTGTCGACCAAGCACGTTTGTGGCTTATAGTCGTTATTATGGAGCGTAGGATTCCGGGCAACATGCGAGCTGCGGACACCGATCGTGAACGGGTCGCCGAGCAGTTGCGGTCCGCGCACGCCGACGGCCGCCTGGATCTCAGCGAGTACGACCAGCGGCTCCAGCAGGCGTGGGCCGCCCAGACCTGTGGCGAACTCGAGGCGCTCACCAGCGATCTACCTGGGGCTCGCGCCGCGGTCGCCGAGGCGCGGGGCGCGATCAACGGGTTCGCCGTCGCGTCACTCGTGCTCGGGATCCTCTGGCTCTACTGGATCGGCAGCATTCTGGCGCTGGTCTTCGGGTACATCGCGCGCAAGCAGATCAGAGAGCGTAAGGAGCGTGGCGCCGGCCTGGCCACGGCCGGGATCGTGCTCGGCTGGGTAGGCGTCGGAATCCTGGTGATCCTCTTCCTCATCGGGCTGATCGGCCTCGCGGTGAGTGGAGCCTGACCCGGCGCAGCTCGCTCAGTCCGGTGTGGCGGTACCCGAGATCGGACTGGTGCGGAGCTTGCCGGTCAGCTCCTCGACCTGCTGGTCGGTCAGCGTTGCCGTGGTCCGGATGCACCCGTCCAGCGTCAACCAGGTCCGGGAACCCTGCCGGGTGACGATCAACGTGCTCGGCCCGTCCTCGGGTGTCTGCACCCGCATGGTGGCGCGGTAGGTCTCGTAGGGCGTGCTCATCGGATGTTCACTCCGGTCGCTGAGGACGGTGGAAGCGCCGCCCGGCCCGGATTCGGAAAGCTCGCAGGCCGGGCGGCTAGCCGCCGTTTCGCAGGGCGGGAAGGCACCAGCCCCAGGGCGACCCGACGGCACGGTTCGTTCCGTGCTGTCGTGCTTCTCACTCTATGTGTGTAACGTTACGTTTAGCAAGTATCGATCGAACGAAGGGGTTATGCTGCCGTGACTATGGCCGGTCCCACTCTCCGCAGACGCCAGCTCGGCATCGAGCTGCGCAAGCTACGCGACGCCGTGGGCGTGACCCGTGAGGTCGCCGCCACCGAGATCGCCTGCTCACCGACGAAGATCACGCACCTGGAGTCCGGGCGCAACTCACCACGCAAAGCTGAGCTGAAGGTGTTGCTGCAGCTCTACCTGGCCAGCACCGAGGAGCTTGCCGCGCTCGAGGAGCTGCGGCAGGAGGCGAGCCAGCGCGGCTGGTGGTCCACCGCCCGGCTGCCCGAATGGCTGGCCGGCTACATCGGCCTCGAAGCCGACGCGACCGCGCTGCGGTCCCTGGCGCTGGAGCTGATTCCAGGTCTACTGCAGACCGAGGACTACGCCCGCGAGATCCACCTGCTGGGCGACCACATGACGGCGCCCAACGAGGTCGGCCGGTGGGTCGCAGCGCGCGTGCAGCGCCAGCGCCGGCTGACCGGTCCGCAGCCGCTACAGCTCTCGGCCGTGGTGTCCGAAGCGGCGTTGCGGCGTTGTGCCAGTCACCCGACGATCGCTCCGAGACAGCTCAAGCATCTGATCGCGCACGCCGAGCTGCCCAACATCGACCTGCGGGTGCTGCCGTTCTCCGCGGGCCTGCACCAGAGCATGTCGGGGTCGTTCTCGTTGCTCAGCTTTCCGGACGGGGTGCTGCCCGATGCCGCCTACCAGGAGTACGCCGTGGGCGGACACGTCATCGATGACCAGGTGACCGTGGGTCGGCTGGATAGGATCTACGTGGCACTCCGAGACCAGGCCCTCGGTCCTGACGAGAGCCTGGTGGTGATCTCGGAGCTGCTGACAACGACAGGTTGATCGGCAGAGAAGAGGCATCATGGATGACCTGACCCACGCCGTATGGCGCAAGTCTAGCCGCAGCGGCAGTGGGAACGAGTGTGTGGAGGTCGCCAACCTGACCGGCGGTGGTCGGGCCGTCCGCGACAGCAAGGACCCGGCCGGACCCGCCCTGCGGTTCGCTCCCACTCAGTGGGCCGCGTTCACCACCGGGATCCGCGACAGCGAACTCGACTGACCCGACGACCAGCACCCCCGGCAGTCGACTCGACTGCCGGGGGTGCTGGTCGCTCTACCGGGTTGTGCTACCGGGCGTGACGGTGCAGCACCCCACCGGCCCCGAGAACAGTGGAGATCACGGAAGAGTTCGGGGTGGCTGCGAGGCACACGATCATGTCAGGATCGCCTGGGTGGGCTGAGGATCCGCAACCAGTATCATGATCGTGCAACGTATCTGGATTAGCTGCTCTGGAAGCAGGGAAGTCCCTGTGCGTAAGCCGCCAAGTGGAACCTCATGACGAGGAGGTAACCGGGGAACGCTAGCAGGGCCGTTCGTAGGGTAGGTCGGGGATATATTGTTTCCACTGGGTATCGGTGAGGGGGGTGATGATCAGGGAACAGATGTTCTTAGCGGCCTCGTCGGGGTCGGTGTCCCACAACCGCACCACACCGTCACCGCTGCCGCTGGCCAGGGTGCGCCCATCCGGACTGAACGCCACCCCCCACACTCTTTCGGTGTGGCCGGTCAGGGTCGCCAATAATGCGGGATGACGGGGATCAGTGACATCCCACAACAGCACCGTCTCATCGTCACTGCCGCTGGCCAGGGTGCGCCCATCCGGACTAAACACCACTCTGCGGACGTTGTGGGTGTGGCCGTCCAGGGTCGCCAATAATGCGGGATGACGGGGATCGGTGACATCCCACAACCGCACCGTCTTATCACTGCTGCTGCTGGCCAAGGTATGGCCATCCGGGCTGAACGCTACCCCCGCAACGATGCCAGCGTGGCCGATCAGGGTCACCAAAAATGCGGGATGACGGGGATCAGTGACATCCCACAACCGTACCGTCTTGTCGAAGCTACTGTTGGCAAGGATGCGCTTATCCGGACTGAACGCCACCCCATTGACGCCGTTGGCGTGGCCGTCCAGGGTTTTTAACGGTACGGGATGATGGGAATCAGTAACATCCCACAACCGCACCGTCTTATCGTCGCTGCCGCTGGCCAGAGTGCGCCCATCAGCGCTGAACGCTATCCCGCGGACGGTGTCGGTGTGGCCCTCCAGGGACGCCAAGAAGGCGGGATGACGAGAATCAGTGACATCCCACAAGCGCACCGTCTTGTCGAAGCTGCTGCTGGCCAGGGTTCGCCCATCCGAGCTGAACTCCACTCCAGAGACAGCGGCGGAATGACCGGTCAGGGGTGCCGACTCTACCGGATGACGGGAATCAGCGATATCCCACAACCGTATCGTATTGTCGGTGCTACCTCTTGCCAGGGTGCGTCCATCCGGACTGAACACCACCCCGTAGGCGGCGGCGGTGCGGCCGGTCAGCGTTCCCAACGGTATGGGATGGCGCAAATCGGTCACATCCCACAACCGCACCGTCCTATCACTGCTGCCGCTGGCCAGGGTGCGCCCATCCGGACCGAACACCACCCCGCGAACATCTCCGGCGTGGCTGGTCAGGCGCGCCAACAATGCAGGATGGCGGAGATCGGTGACGTCCCACAAACGCACTGTCTTGTCGACGCTGCTGCTGGCTAGGGTGCGCCCATCCGGGCTGAACACCACCCAGTTGATAATTCCAGTGTGGCCAGTCATGGTTTCCAGCGGTATGGGATGGCGAGGATCAGTGACATCCCACAATCGCACCGTCTTATCGGCGCTGCCACTGGCCAGGGTACGCCCATCGGGGCTGAACACCACCCCGTTAACGGTGTCGGCGTGGTCGGTCAGCGTTTTCAACGGTAGGGGATGACGGGGATCGGTGACATCCCACAAACACACTGTCTTGTCGAAGCTGCTGCTGGCCAGGGTGCGCCCATCCGGACTGAACACCACCCCATAAATAGCGGCGGTGTGGCCGGTCATGCCTGTCAACGCTACTGGATGACGGGGATCGGTGACATCCCACAACTGCACCGTGTTATCGGTGCTGCTGGCCAGGGTGCGCCCATCCGGGCTGAACACCACCCCCCAGACGTAGCCGGGGTGATCGGTCAAGGGTGTCAACACTACTGGATGACGGGGATCGGTGACATCCCACAACCGCACTGTAGTATCGGCGCCACCGCTGGCCAGAGTGCGCCCATCCGGGCTGAACACCACCCCGAAGACGCTGCCAGTGTGGTCGGTCAGGCTACTCAGAAAAACCGGGGTCTTGGCATTGCTGATGTCATAAAGACGCACTGATCCGTTTCCGGAGCCGACTGCCAGGGTACGACCACTGGGGCTGATGGCCACGGTAAGAATGGCTCCGGTATCGCCGAGCACGCGCGTGGCGGCATGATATGTGGAAGCGCTGAGCAGGCTGCTGCGAGCCTCCCTGGTGGGAGCAATCCGGTAGGCGGCGACGCTGAGCTGCATGGCCAAGGTCGGGTTGGATCCGCTGAGGTTGTTCGCCTCACCGGCTACCTGGCGGGAGATCGCCACATGGAGCTGTTCGACCGCGGTCCGCTGGGCGGACACCGCGAACAGGACACCGCCGACGGCGACCACGAGCAGCGCGGTCAGGGCTGCGACGAACTGGCGTAGGCGGCGGGTCCTATGCCGGGCCGCCTTCTCGACCTGGCGGCGGGCTTCCTCAGCTTGGTGGCGGGCTTCCTCGGCGTGCCGGGCTGCTTCCTCGGCCTGGCGGGCCGCCTGCTCAGCGCGGCTACGCGCTTCTTCCAGCTCCGCGATCCGCTGGAGCAGCAGGGTTCTGCTGCGTCCGACCAGTTCGCGGATCTCAGCGGGGATGTCGTCTGACCGTTGAGCCAACCAGCGTTCGGCCTCGCTGATGCGCGCTTCGGGGAGCAGCTCGTTCTCGGCCACGCGGTCTTCCATGGTGACCAGCCAGCGCTGAAAGCCCGCGTCGGAGTCCACCCAGCGGGCAAACCGCGACCAGGATCGGATCAGCGCCTCATGCGCCAGCTCCGCCGTCGCGGTAGGTCCGGTCGTGTCCTCGTTCGAGGCCATCATCAGTCGTCGATCATCAGTAGGCGCCGGCGGGCCAGCTCTTCGACCACATCCCAGTCCCGGGCGAAACGATCCCGCCGCACAACGCGCCGGGTTGCCTGCGCAGCTCCGTCACGGCTGCGGACCAGGGCCAGCATGACTCGCCGGACCCGGTCTCCGAGCCCGCGTTGCACCAACTCGGCAAAGACGCGTTCGGCGTACCGGTCGAGGGCTCCAGCAACGCCACCGAAGGAGTGGTAGTCGGCGAAGGTCAGCCGACGACGACGCTGGCGGGCCCACAGCTCGGTCAACGCGAACTCCATCAACGGCAGCCCACCACCGCCCCCCGCCGCATCGGTCGCGATCTGTCTGGCCAGCCCGTCGTCGTAGTTCACCCCGCGCACTCGCGCCGGTTCGCTCACCACGCGTTCCAATGTCGCCACGGCCATCGGGGACAGCGGCAACAGCCGGTCCGGTAGCCGAGGTCCGATATCGGCGTGTTCCAGCAGTGACCGCAGGAAATCGACCCGCAACGTACAGACCAGCCGGTAGGGCACATCATCGACGTTCGCAACAGGCAACACCTGTTCCAGGAACTCTGCTCTCTCCCTGGCCGGGCAGGCAGTGAGCATCTCCTCGAATTGGTCGGCGTGGAGCAGGATGCGCCTGCCGAGCAGCACGCTCACTTTGCCCGCCAAGCCCGCCAGCCCCTCAGCACGTATCTGCTCACCGCGCCGGTCCACGGCGTCGGTGCTCAAGCCCTGGTCGGATCCTTCCAGGTCGTACAGCGCCCTGGCCAACGAGAAAAACGGAGTCCCCCCGGGCCGGAACGTGGCCGCGGCCCACTCCCCGGTCGCCAGCACCGCCGGCACCAGCCCGGCGGTGACCAGCGAGGATTTGCCCACCCCGGAAGGCCCGACCACCACAACCAGGGCACGCTCGTCCACCATCCGCCGAAGCTGTAGCGCCTCCGCCTCCCGCCCGACGAACAACCCCGCCTCGGCATCCTCCGCGCGAAACGGCAGCAGGCCCCGGTACGGGCAGGGCGGCACGCTCTCCAGCACTTCCGGCCAGGCATCGACCAGGCGGGCCACCGGGATCGCGTACGCGTCCCGGACGTTGTCGTCCCGACTTGCCACAGCGAGCATCCCCACCACGGCATCCCCGACACCGTCGACCACCACCGCCGGGGAGCCGCTGTAACCGGGCTGCGCGCGAAAGGCCGCCTCGCTGCCCGCATCCAGCTGGATCATCCCGCCGCCGACCACACCACCCAACCGGCAGCGCGCCCACGCCCCGTCCCGCCGCGGGGACTCCCCCGGATAACCGAACAGGTCTACTTCCGCCTCCCGGACGCCCACCAGCTCGGCCAACCGCGCCGGGCCCGCCCCCGCCGGCAGGTCCTCCCCGACCAGGACCAGACCGGCCACATCCCCGCCCGTGACTCCCGAGGCCGGCGGCGGGACCCACACCGCTACCCGGCAACTCCGCAGCGGCGCCCCCTCCGGCTCACCCAGGACCGGAAAATCGACTTGCACCCGCACTTGAGCCCCCGGCGCCTCCTGATCCCGTTGCGCTCGACCCAACGCCGTGTTCACCACATGCGCGCAGGTCAGGACATGCCGATCACCGACTACGAGCCCCACCCCAGCCGGCACCGCCGATCCGACGCGCAGCACCCGGACCACGAATCCCTCGCGCACGGCATGCAATACCGGCTCCCCTCAGTTCTCCGGCTCACCTGCCTTCCAGGACATCGTAACTTTGAAGTTCACTTCCGCGGTGCCCTTAGCGATGATCACCCCGGTCTCGCCCCCCATCTTCACCCCGAACTCCACCGTCATCTCCCCCGGAGTCATCTCCCGCAACATCCCAAGAACCGTGGTTAAGGACGGCTTGAGATCGGCGAGGGCTTCCACCAGCGTCGTGCGCGCCCGAGCCGCGACCTTCCCCGGTTCGGCTGAGGCGAGCATCAGATCATCCGGCACCTCGCTGCGGTCGACCTCGAACACCACGACATCACCAGCACGCTTACCGACCGGAACGCTCAACAAATACGACAAGCACGGCTCCTTAGAAATTTGACTCAAACCTGGAAGGTGCAATCTGGGGACAGATTGCAGTAATCACGCCCGAATTACTGCAATCTGTCCCCAGATTGCGGGAGCTGGGGCAGGTAGGTGTGGCGGAGGAGGGCTTGGTCCGGGAGGTCGAGCGGGGGGAGGGGGTGGGTAGTGATCTTGTGCAGGATGTGGTCGGCCAGGGCGGGGTTGCGGGCCAGCACGGGGCCGTGCAGGTAGGTGCCGATGATCCGGTCGGTGAGCACGCCCTCGGTGTGATCACCGTTGCCGGTACCGGTGATCACCCGTCCCAACGGTGAGGTGCCCACGCCGAGGGTGGTCACCCCGCGGTGGTTCTCGAAACCGGTCAGGTAGCCGACGCCGGGTGCCGCGCAGGCGGTGACCACCTCGCCGACGGCGCGGCGGCGGCCGGGCAGGGTGGTGATATCCAGCAGACCCAGCCCCGGGTAGTCGTGGCCGCCGGCGTCACGCAACGACCGTCCCAGGACTTGCAGTCCGGCGCACACGGCCAGCGTCACCGCGGTGCTCTCCAGCGCTCGACGTAGCTGGTCATGCCGGCGCAGCCAGTTCGCCGCGAATTGTTGTGCGGCGTCCTCCCCACCACCCAGTACGTACACCGCGCAGCTCGTCGCCGGCACGTCCCGCGCGGTGATGGTGCGGATCTCGGCCGGAATGCCGCGCCAGCGCAGCCGTTGCGCCAATATCGTGGCATTGCCGGCATCGGAGTAGGTGCCCAGGACGTCGGGCAGCAGCAGACCGATCGTGATCATCAGCTCAACCGGCCACGGAACTGACGGAAAGCGGTGTAGTTGGCCACCACATCGACCATCCCCGCCGGCAGTGCCGCGAGAGCAGCCATCGGGTCGGGCACGGTCTGGTGGGCCAACCCGGCATAGCTGAGCCGCACGCCGAGGTCAGCGGCGCGTTCTCCGCTGGCCACCACCGGCCGGGCGGTGAGCTGCTCGAAGGGGACGTCCCACAACCACGAGGTGTCCCGCCCGTCGGCCTCCCGGGCGTTGATGATCACCAGTAACGGCCGCGGATCGCTCAGGATGGATAACATCGCGGCCCAGCCGGCCGGGTTCTTGGCCAGCAGCAGGCGCAGGTCCTGGGAACCGCGGCGCACCACGGCGTAACGGCCGGCCACCGCACTCACCTCGCGCAGGGCCGGGGCGGCCTGGTCGCCCGGGACACCGACCGCACAGGCCGCGGCCAGCGCCATAGCGGCGTTGCCCAGATTGATCTGCCCGGGCAACCGGATGTCCAGCGGTAACCTCATCTCCGCGGTGCACGCCTTGCCGTCCTCGATCCACCAGTCCGGGGTGGGGCGGGCCAGTCCACATGCACAGTGCCACTCGGGAGCAGCGAAGCTCAGGATGCGACCGCACCGGGGACAGGTGGTGACGTCACCCAACCAGCCGGCGCCGGCCGCCACCCACCGGGTGCGCGCGGCCGTCCCCACCGCCGACACCACCATCGGATCATCGGCGTTGGCCACCACGATCGTGTGCGGGTGCCGGGTCAGTGCCTGCCGGACGGCCACCGCGATGGCTCCCACCTCGGTCGCACGGTCCAGCTGGTCACGGGTCAGGTTCAGCAGGACCACCGCCATCGGGTCGACGGCCGCAGCGACCGCGGCGAGGTGCAGCTCATCGACTTCGATCACCGCGTAGTCGGCGTCCGGAGCGTCGGCCAGTGCCGCCACCACGCCGTCGGACATGTTCGAGCCACCGGCGTTGTGCGCCACCGGCCCCATCGTGCGCACCGCCGCGGCCAGCAGATGGCTGGTGGTGGTCTTGCCGTTGGTTCCCGACACCAGCACTACTCGCCGCCCCGCCGCCAAGCGCCGCAACGCCAACGGGTCCAAAACCAGCGTCACCCGGCCGCCGATGATCGACCCGGCACCCAGACCCAGCCGCCGCGACAAGCCCGCGGTCACCAGCCCGGCCTGCAGCGCCACGCGCGGCCACCAACCCAGCCGGTGTCCCTGACGGGACGGTGTCGTCGCCGGGCTCACCCCGTGCTCCCTCCACCACCGTCCCCCAACCACCCACCAGGGTAACCGACGATTCGGACCAAGCACACTCAGATCAGTGGCGGACGGCCGTCGTCGCTCCCGCGTGGGATGGGCCGACCGTGAATCGTGGTCGGGAACGGCTTGCCGGCGGTGTTGCGCCAACAAAGCCAGCACGACTGCCGCGGTGTCCGGGTGGTTTGACGGTCGGTCTAGCTCGGGCGGAATTCGCTTGCGGTGGCGCCGTCAAGGAACGCCGCCCACGCACCGTGGTCGAAGGTGAGCACTGCCCCATGGGGGTCGTGGCTGTCGCGCATGCCTACCGCGTTGCCACTGAAGGACACTTCGACGCACTCGACGCCCTCAATGCTGCTGTAGGACGACTTGGACCACTGAGTAAAGGTGTCGTCGAGGTGGCGCTGGATGGTCATGGCTGGCCCGTGCCCTTTCGATCCGGTGCGACAACGATGTGGCGAGGTCAAGCCTATATCGGCTGGGGCAGTTCTGCTCCTCTCAGCCGAACGGGTACCGGGCCACCGGGGCCTCGGGGGGCGCGCCCTGGCCCGGAGGCAGATCGACGCAGCCCCGGTAGTAGGGCCTGCCGGTGAAATCGTCCCGCCGTCGGGTCTGAAGGCCACCATCCGGATCGCGCCGCGGTCGGCACGCCACATCAGTCTCGACTCGCCCATGCCGGCAGCCCACAGCCGGACGAAGCCGTCATCGCCCGAGGAGGCGAGCAGCTTGCTATCCGGGCTGAAGGCCACGGTGCTGGCCGGGCCGGCGTGGCCCAACAGCCGGCCGATGGTCTCGCCACCGATAGTGCTCCAGAGCCGCACCGCCCCGTCGAGGCCGGCAGCGGCGATTCTGTCCAGCTGCGGGCTGAGCGCGACGGCGAGCGAGCCCATTGACCGCGTACCCGTGCCCCATGGATGACGACGGACATCATCGCTCTCCAGATCCTCGCGCGGTCGCCCATGCAGCGGCGCGGCCAGCTGAGTGATGGCGTCCCGGAAGCGACTGTGGCGGAGGTCGAGTTGGTCCTCGCTGCGTGCCCATCGGAGGTCGAGCCAGCGAGGCTCACTCGGGAACACACCCAGCAGCGGCGGAGGAAGGGCTGTCGAGTGGTCCGGATCGAAGTCGTTGCGGTCGGCGTCCCATCGAAGCTCGCCGTCGGTGACAACGATGAGGACGCGGCCGGCGGGTTTGGCCTGCGTCCGATGCTCAATCTCCCGACCGACCCAGGAGGATTGAGCCGCCGCCGGCGAGGCCAGGAGGAGTAGGTGATCGGACTGGTCGAGCGCGGCGGCGATCGCACCCCACAGCTCCGGGGTGACGGCCATCCCGGTGTCGGCACGGAACACGCGCAGCGCGCGCTTCTACAGCGCCGCTCTCGTGATGATCGGGCACGCCGCCGACACCTCGGCCTCCAGCTCGCCGGCTGCCCGCCGCGACGGCATCCGGCGAGACCGAGGTGCTCGACCAACCACTGCACCCTCCCCTCGGCAGGTCATCGTGTGCTCGTAGCCCGGTCCAGTTCGGCACGGACCCGAATGAGCCGAGCACGCCACCATTGTTGCTGTTCCGGGTCGGTCACGGCGAAGGCGTCCAGCAGGGCGGCGGGTGGGGTGCGGGGCACGGGCAGGTAGCCGGCCACCGGCCGTAGCGAGGCTGCGCCGTCCACCACATCACCGCTGAGCAGCGATAAGGTGCCCAGACCGCAGGCGAGGTCCAGTTCCGGCAACGCCCCGGCCAGCGCGATCTGCGCGGCTAGGCCGACGCTGGTCTCCAGCGCGGAGGACACCACACAGGGCAACCCGGCCGCCTCGGCGACCTGCAGCGAGCGACGGACCCCGCCCAGCGGGGTGCACTTGAGGACCACGATATCGGCGGCTGCCGCGACCGCGACCCGAAGTGGGTCCTCGGCTCGGCGGATGGACTCATCGGCAGCGATCGGCACGGTGACCTTGCGGCGCACGGTGGCCAGCTCCTCGATGGTGCGGCAGGGCTGCTCCACGTACTGCAACCCGCCGGCAGCCCGGTCGAGCTGCGGGATCACCGCCACCGCCGTGTCGACGTCCCAGAGCCCGTTGGCGTCTACCCGAACTGCCCCCTGCGGGCCGAGGGCATCGCGCACTGCCTCCACCCGGGCCAGGTCTTCGCCGAGGGAGCTGGGGTGATCGGCAACCTTGACCTTCGCCGTGCCGCAGCCGGAGGCGGTCACGATCTCGTGGGCTCGTTGCGGGCCTACCGCCGGGACGGTGCAGTTGATCGGCACATAATCACGGACCGGTGCCGGCCACCCCACTGTCGCTGCCTCGACCGCGGTGGCCAGCCAGCCGGCCGCCTCCCGGTCGTCGTACTCCCGGAACGGGCCGAACTCACCCCAGCCGGCAGGCCCTTCGATCAGCATCCCCTCCCGGACAGTGATACCCCGGAACCGCGTCGTCATAGGAATGGCGTAAACGCGGGCCGCATTGAAATCGACGCCGTCACTGATCATGTGGTGATGTCCTCGTCGTCATAGGTGCGGCGCCGAGATCGATCGTGACCAGGCGGGCATCTTCAGCGGCTGACCGGCTGCGGTTGATAGGTTACTGGCACATGCCTATAGGTGCATCGGTCATTCAGTGAGTTCATTAGAAATTGGGATCGCAGCCCTGTTCTGACCGTTGCGGCGACTGCCGATCTTTTCGACGAACAAGTGGCAGTCAGCTCTGCGACGGCCATGCGCGTGACTTCACTCCAAATTCTGGTTTTCAGCGGTTCTGCTCAAATGTTTGCAGAGTTCAGCACTCGAGCAACTGCGTTACGCGGCGCCGGCAGGTACGCCGAGAGATCGAATGAAGCGACACTTGGAAGTGCAGTGGTTTCGACTAGGACGGCCGGACCATACAGTCACGACATTGTGGAACGCTAGGTGGATAAACTCAGCCTGACTGTGGATAAGTGACGCGCAGTGGCGACGAAAGCTGTGCACAACTCGACCGGCAGATAGTCTCTAGCTGCATACGAAGCTGTGGATGGAGGTCGCAAGCCTGGGGACAACCACACGAGCGAACTACTCGATTGTAATTCGTTCAGATGCTGACGAGGAGCGTCGAACGGTCTTCCCCAGCACACCGGCAGTGACGAGTCCGCGCTCATGGATCGCGTGCTGCGCCAGTATGGGGTGCTGCTTTTACGGCGCTGGCTTGATGAAGGCGTCCATCTCATCGAGCACGCCGACAGACGCTGCTAGTTGGGGATGCTGATGGCGGTGGGGATGCCGATCTGCTCGGCTACCGGTGTCCAGATGTCGACGTCCTGTTGCGGTGTCTCAATCGAGACTACGAACGAGTAACGCACACCGCCGGCGCTGTGGTCACGGGCAGGGTTTTCCTTCCACCACCCCGTTACCGGAAACACCGCGAGTGCACCCCGCTGGGCGAGATCGGCGGCATTGCCGGTCCAGATGCAATGCCACTTAGCTTAATTTGATCATGGTGTTGTGCTGGGGCTTCGTGGTTCGTTGGGGGCGTGGCGAGCTCATCCTCACCGGGCTCCGTGGCCGATGCCTGAGTTGATCACGCTGCTCGGGGATTGATGGTGTGGATCTTGATCGTGGGTGGGCCGCGGTGGTGGACGGTGGTCTCGCCGGGTTGTTTGACGCGGTAGTTGTTGTGCCGGGCGCGTTTGACCGCTCTGGGGCTGGTGCGGTCGCGTCGCTCCGGGTTGATCTTGCGGGTGATGTCGGCGAGGATGTGGGGCAGGGCGTGGTTCCAGTCCTCAGGGGGAAAATCCGCCGTACCGGTGGCGGTGCGGCGGACGATGCGTAGGACGCGGGTGAACGACACCCGGTCGGGGTCGATGTCGGTGGCCTCGGCGGCTCGGGTGGCCAGGACGCTCAGGGCGTGGTGGACCAGTAGCCAGGCCCAGATCTCCTGGTGGACCAGGTCGGGCAGCCGCGAGCGCAGGACCCGCCCGGGGCCGCGGAGGTGGGTTTTGAGCTGGTCGTTTCCGGTTTCCTCCTCCCACCGCTGGTGGTAGGCGGCGGCGAGCTCGTCGGCGCGGGCGGCGGTGGGGTCGGTGATGGTGGTCAGCAGCACGATCAGCTCCCCGGTGCCGTTGCCGTCCCGGTCGGGCACGTCGTACTCGACGACCCGGACCAGATGCGCGGGCTCATCAGCCAGGTCGGCGCCGTCTCGGGCCGCGGCGGTGATCGCCGCGCGGCGCCGCGCGCCGCGGATCTCGGGGTCGATCAGGACCGACAGGTAGGTCCCATCGTCCAAGACCCTGACCACCGGCAGCCCCAGCCCGGTGGGGGCCCGCCACAGCAACGCCGCTCCGGACCTCACGGCCAGCGCCCAGGCGCCGAAGCCGTAGAAGTCGCGGTCCGCGGTGAGCAGCTCATCAGGCCGCAGGCGCTGGTAGAGAGGGTTGGCCAGGGTCTTCTCCCCGGTGGCGTAGGACCCGACCTCCGCGGCCAAAAACGCATTCGTGCCGCACTCGGCCAACGCCACCACCCGCGCCTTGGGGAACGCCGACTGGTTGGCACCCGACCCGCGATACCCGAACTCCAGCGCATTGCCCTGGGTGTCGGGCAGGTCCACCTCGAACCCGTCGATGGCCAGCACCCGCCACCCCCGCAGCCAAGCCCCCCGCGTCCCACGATCGGCCACCGGCCCGCGACCTGCTCGAACACCTCGGCCAACACCCGCCGACCCAACCGCTTCCGGGCCTGACTGATCCCCCCCGCGGTCGGCACCGACCACGACGCGTCCCAGCAGTTCCACGCGGTCAACGCACCGGTCACCCTCGTCGCGACCTCTTCGTAGTCGTCCTCGGTGAACAGGCACAACGCCATCGTCAGATACGCCACCACATGAGCGGGCAGCTTCCCACCGCGACGCCGGCCACCCACCCGACACGCCGCGACAGCCACGTCTATCGCATCCCGAGGGACCGCCGTGACCAGCACCCCCAACGACACCCGCTCCGGCTCAACCACCACACCTTGATCCACGACCCGGGACCGTGCCACGGACCCCGATCAGGATCAGCCCGCCACGCCGTAACGAACCACGAAACCCCAGCACAACACCATGATCAAATTAAGCTAAGTGGAATTGGGTCTTGACCCGCCCGATCACGGCATCCAACAGCTTGATCATGCCCAGCCGGTGCACCAGCTCGGTCACCGCCACTATCCCCGACACCGGGGTCAGCCACGGATCCGGCGCGCCGATCCGCACCCGCCGCCGCAACCGGCGCATATCCCGTAACGTGTCGACCCGATGGGTGTCCTCTCCCTGAGATGTTTTGTGGCTTCGCAACCGACATCATCCCAGGTCAGAGCGACACCCATCGCCAATTCCGGGCCCGTGTCGCTCTATTACTTGCGGATTCGGGTCAGAAGATGTCGACGACAGTTGATTCATCAGTATGCGTTCGCCAGTAGCCACCCCAGTGGACGAACAGTGTCACATCCGACGGAAGGCTTGGGATCTGGCCGTCGTATGGCATCATCGATGTAGTATTGGACGAACAATTTTCTACGAACGAACGAAATCGCTCATCCACAGCTCGTGATACGTAGATCGAGTCGAATTGTCGCAACGCTGAGCGTAAACAAGCTTCTTGGCGTGCCATGTCTAGGTCAAAGTATTCGTCGTAATCGGTGACTGCGTGCACCGCCAAGACCTGCGATGAGTACATCGTATCGCCCATGGCTTTCAGCCTGACCGGAACCGTGACTTCGCCATCGAAGAAGATCTGGTGACGCTTGCACTGAATCTTTTGCAATCGATTTTCTTTGGGCTCGAATTTATTTATTACGGCGATGTCGGCTGAAGTTATCGGACCGATCAACGTTTTCTTGGTCGACAGCACTGCTCCAATCTGAATATACTGTAATCGCGATCTCACAAATGGCTTGACGTCAAAACCGTACGGTTGAACGAAGTCTCGCCAGTCAAATACTGGAATCCCCCGCACGTCTTCATCGAACCGATGAGCGACTTCTTGTTCGACGAATGCGCAGGTAGCTCGCTCAAGTAGTTTCCTTTTTGAGATAAGGATGTCCCGAGAATTTTGAATGCCATCGATCCCTAGGTGTGCAGTGCTAACGTTTAACAAGACGCCGACTGTGGGCACTAGTAGACGCGCCAATTCCGCGACGTGCCATGCATGGAACATCGCGTACTCCATGACGATGTACTGATGTTCCACCTCGAGCTGGTTGATCACCATCTCAAACAAGCTCAGGGGCGTGATGCGTTTCGCGTAAATACGCAAAGTCTTCCCGTATTGCGAGAAGATGTCTTCGAACAGGGCGACGCAGGTTGTCTTGCCAACAGATCCGGTGACCCCCACGATGACGGGCGCCGCAACCGTAACTATATGATAATGTAATCGCTCCAAGAACTTCGCCACGTGCGGAACGAGTATGCAGCGGTTCGCCAGTGTATCCGCTACCTGGTTGCTATCGGTAAGAACAACCCAATTGCGGTGCCCCGAGCTTATCTCCGCCACCTTCGCAGATCTATCGAATTGGATGCCGTACCAGGAAAAATCCTCCCGCGTTGTAGACTTTGTGGCACACCACAATACTTTAGAGTGGGCGACGATATCGGGCTTGGACGAAAAGCCGATGACGTCTACATAGTCGAATTCTCGTTCGGTGCAGCGAATTTCGACTGAAGGCTCTACTGAAAAAATGTCGTCGGTTGTTATTCTCACTGTTGCACTTTCGGGCGATTCAGAAAATCGACAACATGGCTCACCAGTTGGTTTGGGTGGGTACTACCAATATTGTGAGCGCCAGATGGGATCACGAGTGATAGAGGCCGCACTGTGGGTACCCGTGAGAACAGAGTCTCTGGTGGCGTGGCAGTATCCTCACCCCCAAAAACGCACGTGATCGCGTAATCGGCGTCGATCAGTTGGGCAAGCTCGCCAGATAGGTCTACGGAAACAATATTAGAATACGTCGCCCGTAGAAACGGTGTGCCATGTATCACGTGCGGGTTCTTGATTACTCGAGTCAGGTACAGTTTCCGCAGAAGGTAGATCACCCGCTTCATTCTGAGGCGCTTCAATACGTTAGCGGCGGTGGTGAGAATTTTGTTCGGGGGCCTGTCATAGGCCCTGGTGATTGCGGGTGACAGGAGTATCACCGGCACCGATGCATTTCGATGGAGATACTGCCAGTGGGTTGCTACCGCACATCCAAAGGAGTAGCCGATAACGGCATCGTAACGTTGCCGGACGATCTCCCCTTGAAGCCAATTAGCGTAGTCATCAAGAGTCCAGCACCCCGTACGGTACTTGTCGTCGCGACTAAATCCCGGCAAGCTTGGATAATTGAGTTCGTAGTGTTTCTGCAGTTCAGTCAACAGCTCTTGTCGATTTTGCCACTGATGCTTAGGGTTGAATACTGGATATTTTTCCCAGTCCCAACCGTGCAGCAATAGAACTCTGGTCATTATCGATAGATCCCCTTCGAATCTTTGTCATTATACGTCATTCTACCGGGAGGCACCGCGCCACGGCGTGTCCGCCATCGCCCGCGGGCCGGGTCGACCGCACCTTCCTCTACCGCCACCACGACCTCCTCGCCAAGATCCACGCCGCCGAAGCCGAGCCACCCGCCACCGGCGACGGCACCGGGCCAGCGGTCACCCGAGCCTCGCTGCAAGCCGACCACCCCGGCCCACCCACGACCAAGATCCACACCATCAATCCCCGAGCAGCAGGATCAACTCAGGAATCGGCCACGGAGCCCGGTGAGGATGAGCTCGCCACGCCCACAACGAACCACGAAGCCCCAGCACAACACCATGATCAAATTAAGCTAAGTGGCATTGGTACCAAGCTGCTCCACGGTGGCTTGGAGAAGAACGACCATCCGGTCGCCGAATCCGAGACTCTGCCGTCCAACCAGCAATCCGGTGGCGTCGGCAAAGGCCCGAAGACGTTTGGCCTCATGGCCATCCCGGCGACGCAGCCATACCTCCCACCACACGGTCTGCCCGGCGCGAGGGAACTCCAGCGGAGGATCAGTCCACAGCGCCTCGATCGACGCGGCGCGGATGGACTGGATGCGGTCGATCAGCTCCCGGTTGCGCGGTTTGTCCTCGCCTGCCGTGTCCAGGTACTTGGTGATACGACCCAGAAAATAATTGATCTTTCCCTGGGGGATGAAGACGGTGGCGCGCTCCACGGTGGCGCCGTCAACGTCGACCTTCTGGACGGACATCAGTTCCGGATGCGTCTTGCCCTGCCGGGGATCGAGCCTTTCCAGTGCCAGATTGATGCCCGGGAAGCTCTCGAAGGTGGCGTAGATGCCTTCGATGGCGCCTTCCACCGACACCGGGCGATCTCGCCGACGGTCCGCGGCGTCCGCCTCGGCCTGTTGGAGATCGTCACTTAGACGCTGGCCGTGTTGTCGGCGATCGGACGGTGCCGGCAGCGGTGGCGTCGGCACCGTCCGATTGGGTGGTTGGTACGGTGCCGCGTGCGTGGACGCGACGCTCCTGCAACGCCGCGCACAGGCTGACTGTGGTCACTTTTCCACTCCCAGACAAGATGGCCTCCTTCGCGGCGAGTTCCACTGCGGCTACAACCTCACCATGACTCAAACCAGCCGCCACCTCATCGATCTTCACCCAGGACAGACGACCCACCTGCACGGTAGCCAGCCGGTTGCGGATTACTTTCCGAATGACGTCGTGACTCGGCAGTGGATACTCGACCACCGCATCGAAACGTCGAAAGATCGCGCGGTCGAGCAGTTGGGGGTGATTGGTGGCGGCGATGATGAGACTCTCTGAGACATCGAGTTCCAGAAATTGAAGGAATGAGTTCAACACTCGCCGAATCTCGCCCACATCGTTCGTTGAGGCTCGTTCACCGGCCAGAGCATCCACTTCATCGAACAGGTAGACACCACGAGTCTCCGAGAGGGCGTCGAAGATCAGCCTGAGCTTCGCTGCTGTCTCCCCCATGAAATTGGTGATCAAACCGTCCAAGCGGATCAGGAACAGCGGTAACCGCAGCTCACCGGCCAACACGTGGGCGGACATGGTCTTGCCTGTCCCCGGAGGCCCGACCAACAACAGTCGCCGGAGCGGATGGAAGCCATGCGATCGCAGCCGATCCCCCTGGCGTTGCTCCAGCAGCACGCGCTCCAGGCGTGCTCGCACGCTGCTCTCCAACGCGAGGTCAGCCAAGACGTTCTGCGGGTAGGTGACGGTCAGCAGCTGTGCCAGCTCTCCTCGCGGCGCAGCGACGGGCACGAGCCGCGCTCCGACCGCGGATGCGATCCGGCTCTGGTGTTGCTGTTCACGCAGTGTGTCCACCAGCTCACGGAGATCCCGCGCAAACCTGCTTTGGCCATTGCGAGCGGCACCAGCTGCTACCTGCAACGCCACCGAGTAGAACCGGGTGTCGTCACCCTCCGCATGGCTTCTGACCAGTGCCTTTACCTGATCTGCCGGCGCCAACGAGGTCACCTCCCTTCGCGAACTCGCACACCTTCCCACCTAGCACTGACGATAGCGGTCTGTCAGGTCAGCTCGATGATCACTTGGCGGTTCTGGGCGGCGGGGATGGGGTCGAGGTTTCCCTGGGGGTCGTGGTCGGGCAGGTAACCGGGGAAGTCGCTGCCCAGTCCGCGGGTGCTGATCCGGTCGGCCGGGGCACCGAGGCTGACCAGGAGGTCCCGGACGGCGTCGGCTCGCTGCTGGGACAGCCGCAGCCGGTATTCCGAGGTGCCGGCCGACGCGGTGGTTCCGGTCAGCAGTGCCCGGCGCCCGTTCGTGATCTCCCGGGCGTAATCGGCCAGCACTGCGCGAGCTTGCCCGGGATCCCGGAACACAGCCTGATCGGGCACGAATCCCACGGTGCCGTCCCGCAGCACAGTGACCGACGGCAGGGGGCCGATCGACTTCACCGCTACCGGGACGATGGTCACCGGAGGCAGCCCGTCCATGGTCCGGGTGCTGGGCAGGGGGGTCTGCTTGACCTCAGCTTGCCCGCCCGTGGATGCCACGATCTTCGTCCAGAGCGCCACCAGCGCGGCTCGGGCCGGTGCGGGCAGCGGCTGCTGCGGTGCAGCGGTGTCGCCGAGCCCGGTGAAGACGACCCGCACCCCGGCCAGATCGGGCAGCTGCTGGGTGCGTCGCAACTGCTCGACCACCTCGTCGGGGTTGGCATCGAGCAGCGCACCGCCGGAATCCTGGAATCGCAGCGCACCGGCGGTCTGCAGGCCGCTGTCGATCACCACGACGGTCTTGGGTCCGGCTGCGTCAGCCACTGAGCGGGCCGCGAGGCTCATCGCGGCGAGCAGGTCCACCTCCGGGCTGTCGGCGCGGGCCTGGTCGATCAGCCCGGCGAGCTGATTGAGCTGATCCTGCTGGTAGAGGGGATTGTCGTTGCCGGTCTTGAGCGACAGCGCAGCCGCCGCGGTGGGGCTGCCGTCGTTGACGATGACGGTGGCGGGTGAGCCGAGGTCGGCCGCAGTGTCGATCTCGGTCTGCACGACGTCCAGCAGGCTGGGCGCCACCATGTTCGAGTGCGCCCCCACGATCACGGCGAGTGCTCCCGGTGCCGAGCCGGCCGGGTCACCGCCACAACCGGCCAGCCCACCGCCGGCGAGCACAGCCAGACCGAGCACGAATAGCTTCACCGGTCAGCTCCCCGAACTCTGGATGCTGGGCCGCGACCCGCGACCGACGGCGATCTCCACGCCGTCGGTCACCATCGGGTTGCCCAGATCACGGGCCAGATGATGCTGGTAGTGGTGCTTGAGCTCGGCAGCCAGACCGTCCTGCTCGGCCCGCTTGCCCGCCCACTGCTCAGCGAGGTCGGCTTCCGACTCACGAGCGCGCTCGGCGTCCAACCGCGCGGCGACCACCGCACCGTGGGTGGCCACCAGCGCGGCCCGGAGCTTGTCCACCCGGGCCCGGGCCGCACGCAGGTTCTTCAGATACGGGTTGTACCGGGTAGCGCTACGGATCATGACGACCACTCCGACGGCGAGCACCACCGCCAGCCACCCGGCAGTGAGAGTGGCCGCACCGATGCCGGCGCGTTCGAGCAGCGACGTGCCCCCGGTCCGGGCCGCGGAGGCGCTGGGCAGCAGCAGGTAGGCGGTACGGATCTGGGCCACGAACAAGGACACGCCCACCCACAGGGCCGCTCCGATCGTCAGGCCGGCGACCAGCACACCCCGGCCGCGCTGCGCCCGGCGAACCCGGGTGAGCAGCTCGCCGAGCTGCTTGGGGAGCAAGACGTTGACCAGGATGATGGACGCCGCCAGCACCGCCGTCTCCTGCAACGAGCTGCCCATCAGCTGAAAGGCGGTGTAGTTCAGACCGATCTCGGCGAACGCCGCACCGAGGTAGATCCCCCAGTCCTTGACACACTCCCAGCGGCGGCTCTCGTTGATCCGGCTCTGCGCCGGCCAGTGCCCCCCGTCGTCGCCGGGCTCGGTGCCGTTGACGACGCCCTGCATGCGGTCGCGGTAGGCGATCGCATCCCGCAGGTCCTGCTCGAGGTGGTCCTCGGTCTGCTCCCCGGTGGCCTGCTGGCACGTGGCGCCCCGGTGCAGCAGATGCATCCGGCTGCGGTCCCGGTGCTGGCGCAGCTCCGCCTCAGCCGACCAGCGGTGATGCCACCGGTCGATCTGGTTCTCCATGATCAGCGGATGGCCGTGGACGCCGAGGTTGGCGTCGTACATTCCGCTGGCCGCGTCCTTGTGCGCCTCGGACTCGACGAGGTCGCGCAGCGCGGTGCGGTCGATCTCTGGACCGGGATCCGGGCCCACCAGGTAGTCCTCGCTGGGAAGAGACTCCCGGCGCAACGGCACGTTGATCACTCCTTCGGCGGTGGGTCTCAACTCGCGCGCGGGACCTCTTCGAGGACCGGGCGCTGCCGAGGTGACGTCCGGGTCGCGAACTCCTTGAGGAACCAGCGGTAGCTCTGCGCCAGCTCACCCTCCACGTCGAGGGCGAGCAACGGCAGGTCACCGTGCAACCACGGCTCCATGCTGACCGGCGGCGGGCTGGTGTACCGGCGATCCGGCTGGCGCCGCAGCAGCGCCGAATCATAGAGCGCCACCAGCTGCCCGTAGCGGGCGACATGGGCCAGCGCCGCCGTCCGGGCGATCTCGATCAGGTGGTGCCGGGCGCTGCCCAGCTCGCCGAGCCGCTGCTCGGCCTCGTCACGCTCCCGGACCCGACGCTCGAACGCCTGGTGCGTCGCCGCCACCTGCCGGGCCTCGCGCAACCATTGCGGGATGCCGGACATCGGCCGCGGTTCGGTATCGGCCGGCGGGGGCGTGCTGGGCGGGGTGGGTTCCGGGGCGATCGCCGGGTCCCGACGATGCTGCTCGAGCAGGATGAGAATTCGCACCGTTTCCTGGTCGATCAGCACGAGCTTGTCGTGCAACCAGGCACTGACAGCCTGTTGGCCGGCATCCGCCTCAGCGCGCAGCAGGTTTAGGTGAGGCTGCGATAGATCCTCACCGGAAGGCGGGCTGGTGGCGTCGCGACGGCCACGCCAGGCCGCCCGCCAGCGGTCCATGGCCCGGATCGGCCCGGGAGCTGGAGCTTTCCCCTCGTTCGTCGGCAGCACCTGCATCCGGCCCTCTCCGGTCCTGAAGACCCTCCATAGTCGACGCCTGCACCAATGCATACCCTGTCAACGCGGTGTCCCGTTACACATCGCATTCGATCGAGCGACATCAGTGACTCACCGTAGTCACCCTACCCGCACGCCACCCCAGCCCCCGCCAGGCCACCAAGTGGAACCTTTTGGTGCTCCCGCGGCACACCGAACCGCCAAGTGGAACCTTTTGGTTGCTCCCGCACTCGAAGGGCACCCGATACGTGGGGATGGCTTGTGGATAACTGGGGGGTGCCTGTGGATGGGTGTTTGGATCTTTGCGCGGGTCGGGGCACAGTGCAGCGCATGGGGAAAACGAGCAAACTCAATGGGCTGGCGCCGGTGTTCCTGGGCACTGACGCGGTGCGCGCCGGCTTAATCACACGTAACCAGCTCCGCGGGCCGGCGGTACGCCGGTTGCTCCAAGGCGTGTACGCCCCCGCGGGCATAACCGAGACACACGAGTTGTACTGCGGCGCAGCCGCGCTGACGCTTCCGCCGTCAGCGGTCGTCACGGGCAGGTCCGCGGCCACCCTGCGCGGCGTGGCTCTGGCTCGCGCCGGGGATCCAGTCGAGGCGCTGGTACCGCTGGAAGCCCGAGTGGTCCGCGGCAGCAGGCTGGCCGTCCGGCGGACCGTGGTCGGACCCGACGAGTGGGTCATCCGGTCCGGCATGCGTCTGGCGACACCGCAGCGGATGGCGCTGGACCTGCTCCTCGACCGACCACTGCCGGACGCGGTCGCAGACCTCGACGCGGTACTCCGCGCCCGGTTGGTGACGCTGCCCGACGTGCGTTCCCTGGTCGAGCAACGGTGCGATCGCGGCATTGTGGTGGCCCGCAAGGCGGTGCAACTCGCCGACCCGCGAGCGGAGTCACGGCCGGAGTCACGGGTGCGGGTGTGGCTCGCGCTCGATGGGCTGCACCCGCAACCGCAGTACTGGATCGAGGACGCACGTGGCCGGCTCGCCCGCGTCGACCTGGCTTTCGTCACTCAGCGCGTCGCCGTGGAGTACGACGGTGGCTGGCGCGAGGGTGAGCTCTGGGCGCTCAACCGGGACCGGGAGCGCCTGAACCTGGTGCAGGCAGCCGGCTGGGAGATCGTGTTCGTGACCGCCGCCCTGCTCCGGGATCCCGCTCGCATGGTCGCGACCGTCCGAGCCGCCCTCACCCGCCATACCTGAGCCCCGCGCCCTCCCACCGTGCCTGCCCGCCGCGCCACCCATCTAGTGGAACCTTTTAGGGGTTCCCGGGGCGAACCGGTCACCTAATGGAACCTTTTGGTGGGGCAGCCCTCCGCAACCCTTGCGGGAACTGCGGGGGTACTTGCTCACAATGTGGGCCGCGCACCGATGGTGGTCACTCGTTCGTGTAGTCTTTGCTTCGTGCCTGCCCTGTCGCTGAAGCTCGTGGCTCGTCGCCACGTCGACTACGGGCGCACTCAGAGCATGACCTGTACGTCGGCCTGACCCTGCCCGACCCCTCCATCAGTCGGGCGTGTGGTCGTGCCGTCCGGCGCCATCGGTAGCGCGCTCGACGCCAGCCGCACGCCCTCCACACCGAGGACGCGCCGTCATGCCACTTCTTCGCAAGCGTGTAGTCGTCATTTTTCTTGCGCTGTCGATCGTCGCCGCGTGCGGCGGGAATAGTCCGAGCACGGCGCAGGGCCCAGCAGATACGCTGCGCCTGGGTTACTTCGCCAATGTCACGCACACCGCCGCCATCATCGGCGTCGATCGGGGCCTGTTCACCAAGGAACTCGGCGCCACCACATTACAGACCCAGATCTTCGACGCCGGTCCGTCGGCGGTCGAGGCGTTGTTCGGCGGCGCTCTCGACGCGGCCTACATCGGGCCGAACCCGGCGATCAACGCTTTCGCGAAGAGCGACGGCGAGGCGATCCGGATCATCGCCGGAGCGACGTCCGGTGGCGCGCAGCTCGTCGTCCGCCCCGGCATCGGCACCGCCCAGGATCTGCGGGGCAAGACCCTGGCCAGCCCGGAACTCGGCAACACCCAGGACGTCGCGCTGCGCGCCTGGCTGACCCAGCAGGGCCTGCGCAACAGCGTGCAGGGTGGCGGGGACGTCACCGTCAGCCCCACCAAGAACTCCGACACCCTGCAGCTGGTCAAGTCCGGCACGCTCGACGGCGCCTGGGTACCCGAACCGTGGGCGTCTCGCCTGGTCACCGAAGCCGGCGCCACGGTGCTGGTCGACGAGCGGGAGCTGTGGCCCGGCGGGCAGTTCGTCAGCACGCACCTGATCGTGCGCACCGAGTTCCTGGAAAAGCACCTCCAGACGGTCGAGGCGCTACTGCGGGGACACGTCGACGCGGTGCAGTGGGCAACCCAGAACGCAGCCGAGGCAAGAACCGCCGTGAACAACGGCATCAAAGCCCGCACCGGCACACCGCTGGCACCTGGGGTGATCGACCGCGCCTGGCAGCACCTGACGGTGACCGTCGACCCGATCGCGGCGTCATTGCAGCGCAGCGCCGACAACGCGGTCACCGCGGGAGTATCCAAGGAGAAGGTCGACCTGCACGGCATCTACGAACTGTCGATCCTCAACCGGATCCTCACCCAACGGGGCCTGCCGACCGTGTCGGCCGACGGGCTCGGAAAGGACTGATGAGCATGATCCCCGACCTCCAACCGCTGGCTCCGGTCGAACCGGCCGTGTTGCCGTGCAGCGTTCGGGTCAGGCAGCTGTCCCAGGTCTTCGAGCGGGACCGCCCGGCGGTGCTGGACCGCATCGACCTCGACGTCGGGCCCGGTGAGTTCGTCTGCCTGCTGGGGGCGTCCGGGTGCGGCAAGTCCACCCTGCTGTCGCTGATCGCCGGTCTTGACACACCCACCTCCGGCCGGGTCGAGGTCACGGTGGGCCGTCCGGCGTTGATGTTCCAGGAGCCGGCCCTGCTGCCGTGGCTGACCGCCGCCGGCAACGTCGAGCTGGCACTCAAGGCGCGCGGAGTGAGACGGGCCGAGCGCCGTACCGAGGCGCAGCGATTGCTCGCCCTGGTGAACCTGGCCGGTCAGGGCGGCAAGCGGGCACACGAGCTCTCCGGTGGGATGCGCCAGCGGGTGGCGCTGGCCCGCGCGCTGGCCCAGGACAGCCGGCTGCTGCTGATGGACGAGCCGTTCGCCGCGCTGGACGCCATCACCCGCGACGCGCTGCACGAGGAGCTGGCCCGCCTGTGGACGGAACAGGGGCTGTCCATCGTGTTCGTGACGCACAACGTGCGTGAGGCGGTCCGGCTGGGGCAGCGGGTGATGCTGATGAGCTCCCGGCCCGGCCGGATCGTCCGGGAGTGGCAGGTCGAGATGTCTCAGCCACGGGCGATCGAGTCTCCCGGGGTGAGTGCCCTGGCCACCGAGATCACCCAACACCTGCGGGCGGAGATCAGCCGTCATGGCCGTTGACAACCCACCGCAGACGGTCGCCCAGGATTTCGAGGCCGGGCTGGACGCCCTGGAAACCCCGGCACTGCCACCGCGGCCTGGTCCCGGCAAGATCTTCGTGCGCTCGGTGCTGCCCCCGATCGTGGCGGTGCTGGCGGTCGTCGTGCTGTGGCAGCTGGCCTACAGCTTCCGGCTCAAGCCCAGTTATGCCCTGCCCAGCCCGCTGGATGTGCTGCGGACCTTCGGTGCGACGGTGAGTGACGGCCGGGCCTGGGACGCCATCTCGATCAGCGTGTCCCGGGGCGTTGTGGGATTTCTGGCGTCGCTGGCCGTGGGTACCGTGCTCGGGCTGGCGATGTGGCGCAGCCGCTGGCTGCGGGCCGCGCTCGGACCGTTCATCAGCGGGCTGCAGAGCCTGCCGTCGGTCGCCTGGGTTCCGGCGGCGATCATCTGGTTCGGGTTGTCCGACGCCGCCATCTACACGGTGGTGCTGCTGGGGGCCGTGCCGTCGATCGCCAACGGGCTGCTCGCCGGGTTCGGCCAGGTGCCCCCGTTGCTGGACAAAGTAGGCCGGGTGCTGGGGCTGGGCACCGCCGGCCGGATCCGGCACGTGCTGCTCCCCGCGGCGCTGCCGGGTTATCTCGCCGGGCTCAAGCAGGGCTGGGCGTTCGCCTGGCGCTCACTGATGGCCGCCGAGCTGATCGCTTACTCGCCCAAGTTGGGCATCGGGCTGGGCCAGCTGCTCAACATCGGGCGCGAGCTCACCGAGATGGACCTGGTGATCGCCTCGATCCTGCTGATTTTGGTGGTCGGCGTCGCCATCGAGCTGCTGGTTTTCGCACCACTGGAACGCCGGGTGCTGAGAACCCGGGGCCTCACCGTCACCCGCAGCCGCTGACTGCCGGACCGTTTTCACGACCTCACCCCAAGGCCGTAGTCCCCGCCGGCCTTGTCGTAGTATTCATCGGACTACTAGCAGTAGCGTTCCCTTTCACTACGTACTACAAGGCGCCGCCAGAATCCACCCCGACACCGACCACGGGAACCCCTTCGGTGACGCCCGGTCCAACACTCAGCTCGACGTTGTCGCCGCCACCCCTTAATGCGATTGCCATCACCGAGTCAAAAACGACAGCGGAGTCGCCGGCCGATTTCCGGTCTTCGGAACCATCCCCGAACTGGGTCAAGACAAGCTCTGGTTCATGATCTGGGGAACCCAACAACTCCGGGAAGAGTGTACTATCTTTCATCCGACTCTCCGATCAGCGTCGAGCCGGATGGTACCTGGGCCGGTGCGGTCGGCCCACTGGGCGAGTCGGGCCAGGAGATCGGCTCAACATTTCAGGTCAAGCTGATTCGCGCCAGTCCGCAGTGCTCAGCGGAGATCGCCGGGACTCCGCCGAACCCCGCAGGTGAGTATTTCGTCAAGAGACTTCCCGTCGGATGCACCGAGGTGGCCACACTTAGCGTCATGAAGCAGTCCTAGCGCCGCTTGGACGCTAGCAGCGTGATACTTGAGCCGAGTTTCGCAGATGTCTCCCGCGATGATCGCCGGTCTCACCTTCTCCTAGACGCTGAGTGTGACCGCGAGTCGCCATTCGGAGCCGAATAGCGGTTCATGTCGCTTTACCGATCACTAGCAACAGAAACCCAGTGGTTTCAATCCTGTACCACTAGAAGGTTCCACTTGGCGGCCTACGAGCCTCGTGGACCACCAATAGGTTCCACTTAGCGGCTTGCGCGGGAGCTGCGCTGGGCGAGCGCACTGGCGTGCAGGCGGCCGTCCTGCTTGTCTCCGCGGAGCAACTGCTGGCTGTCGCCGACGAGAACCCGCTGCTGGAGGTGGCAACCGATCCGTCGCGGCTGCTCCGCGACGTTTCTGGTCGAGCCGCTTGATCGAGCACACCTGCAGGAGCCTGACCCAGCGACGTTGGCGCCCGAGGTGCTGCGAGTGGGGACCAAGGCGATCTACTGGTGGTGCCCGGACGGAGTGCTTGCCAGACGTGTGCCCACCTCGTTCCCGACGTGTGCCCACCTCGTTGTGGGGGCAGCTCGGGCCGCTGGCGACACGCGCAACTGGCGGACGGTGACGCGACTGGTCAACCTCAGCCGGTGCGGATCGAACTCAGGATGCGGTGACGTGCCAGGGACAGCGCTACCCAGCAGGGTCCGCTTCAGCGCGACACAGCTGTCGCCGCCGTGGGCACGCAAGCGATCCGCGATGATGGTCTGGTCCCCAGATGAACAGACTGACGGACGAGCCGAGGCGACGACGCGAAAGGACCACTCTCATGGTTCTGAACGGATTTCCTGACCACCCTGCCGGCGCCGACCCGCTGGTGCCGTCACGGTTGCCGCTCAGCGTGCCTCCAGTGGCGCAGCCCGGGCAACGGGAGCGGTCTACAGCGCACCAGACCAGCCCACGTCCGTGGGGTACTCGGTTTGCGGTGCCGGCGGTGGTAGAGACGAAACATCGCAAACGGCGAACGCACGGCGTCACCACGAAGGAAACGAAGTACATCGACGACGGAAAGGAACACACCGACAGCGTCGATGAGCCCTACGAGGATGAGGTGGACGAGTAAGCGCCATGACGGATGACACAACGCTGATCCTCACCGCTACTGACGACACCACAGCAGACCTCGTCGCCGACGCACTAGCTGCTCGGGGTGGCAAAACCGCACGCATCGACGTGGGCGATTTTCCCACCGCGCTCTCGGTCACTGGCGCTATCAGCGCCGACGGGATCTGGCGCGGTGAGCTGGTCGCGGCCGACGGCACAGCCCTCGACCTCGAATCGCTCGGCGCAGTCTACTACCGCCGTCCTACCCGGTTCCGGTTGCCTGCGCATCTCAGCTCAGCCGACCGGCGCTTCATCGAAGCGGAGGCGTACCGTGGGCTTGGCGGATTGCTGGCTGCGTTGCCGGCGCGTTGGGTCTCGCACCCGGCGCGGATCGTAGACGCGGAGGCGAAACCCGTTCAGCTGCAGCTGGCTGCGGATTGCGGATTCCGACTACCCCGCACGCTGATCAGCAACGATCCCGATCGGGTGCGGGAATTCGCCGCCACGATCGCCGGCCCGCTGGTCTACAAGCCACTGTCGTCCGGTATCATGCGCGGATCGGACGGTCTGCATGCGATCTACGCTACCCGTATCGAGGCCGGCGATGTTGACGACTGGCTGGATCCTGCCGCGATCCGCTTGGCGCCTCACCAGTTTCAGGAGTGCGTGACACCGAAGGCGTATGACCTGCGAGTCACTGCCGTCGGTGACCGGCTTTTCCCCATTGCGATCCACACCGCTGATCCTGACCAGCTGGACTGGCGTAGCAACTACCACATTTTAAGCTACCAGCATGTCGACCTGCCGGAAGGTGTCGCCAAGGGTATCCACCGCTACCTCGCGGCGACGGGGCTGGCTTTCGGTGCGTTCGATTTCGTCATGGATCGGGCCGGGGCGCTGTGGTGGATGGAATGCAACCCCAACGGCGAATGGGGATGGCTGACCGAGGCCATCGACCTTCCGATTGCTGACGCCCTTGCTGAGTTACTGCTGGGGCAAGCCTCGTTATGAGCACTGCGGCGGCGCCCGATGTCCCGGAGGGCCAGTGGCGGTCGCGTGCGCGCGAGCTGGCCGCTGAGCTGATCGCCGAGGGCGCACTGCGCACCCCCGGGTGGCGCTCCGCGTTCGAACAGGTGCCGAGGCACCTGTTCGTCCCGCTGATCTACCGACGCGATCAGCGCGGCGACCTTCGAGCCGTCGATGGCCGTGACCCTGCCCAGCGAGAAACCTGGCTCACCGAGGTGTACTGCGACGACAGCCTGATCACCCAGCTCGCTCAGGTCCGTCCTGGCTACGCGCTGCGACCCTTCACCGTGCCGGCCAGTTCCTCGACCCGCCCCAGCCTGATGGCCCGCATGCTGGAAGACCTGGAACTCACCGACGGGATGCGGGTACTCGAAATCGGCACCGGTACCGGCTACAACGCTGCCCTGCTGGCCCACCGCCTCGGCGCTGCGCACGTGCATTCGGTGGACATCCACCCGTGCCTCATCGCCGCCGCTCGCGACCGGCTCGCCCGCCTGGGCTATCTCCCACGGCTCGCCACCATCGACGGCATCGCCGGCTGGCCCGACCACGCCCCCTACGATCGGATCATCGCCACCTGCGGAGTCCCCGCCATCCCCGTCGCGTGGGTCGAGCAGATCCGTCCCGGCGGCGCCATTGTGGCCGATGTGCAGCCCGGTGGGGCGAGCGCCCTGGTACGTCTGCACGTCCATCGCGATCACACCGCCACCGGCCGCCTGCTCGGCTACCCCGGCATGTTCATGGCCGCCCGCCACAGCGCCGATCACCTCAGCCGGCTGCCCGAGCTCACCCCTGACCAGCTTCGCGGCGTCCGGGAGGCCACCACCGACGTGGGCCCGACTGCGCTCGCCGATCCGGCGTTCCGCTTCTTCCTCCAGCTCCATCTCGGCACCGGCCGTAGCGATCACCACCGCCGCGGTGACCGCGACTGTGCCAGCGTGGTCGCCGACGACGGTTCCTGGGCGGAGCTGATCGCCGACGGCGACCGGCCACATCTGGTGCGCTACGACGGCACCCACAATCCCTGGGAGATCGTGGAACAGGCCCAGCGCACCTGGAGCCGCCTCGGCCGACCCGAGCCGACCGATCTCGGCCTCACCGTCACATCCGGCGGGCAGTACCTCTGGCATCGCACGCCCGACAGCGCCTGGACCCACCCCATCACTCCGACCTAGGCGCGGCTTGGGCGTGTGCAGCACTCCTTCAGGTGCCCCCGCGGTCTCGCACTGAGGCAATCATGTTGAGTGTGTCGGGGTTGCGTTACCACCAGAGGAGCGTTGCGATGCCCGCCGACTCGATCACTGCCCAGGTGCGCGGTTGGGACTGGCTACAGCTGTGCGAGTCACTGGACCAGCATGGTTACGCGGTCACCCCGCCGGTGCTGTCCGCCGCGCAGTGCGGCGGGCTGGTCGGGCTTTACGACCAGCCCGAGCACTGGCGAACGCGGGTGGACATGGCACGACACCGCTACGGCCGCGGGCAGTACCAGTATTTCGACCATCCGTTGCCGGCTGCGGTGGACGAGCTGCGGCAGGCGCTGTACCCGCGGCTGGTCCCGGTGGCCAACACCTGGTACGAGCGGCTGCGGCTGCCCGAGCGGTTCCCCGACCAGCTGGAAGACTTCCTGGACCGCTGCCACACCGCTGGGCAGACCCGGCCGACCCCGCTGGTACTGCGCTACGGCGAGGGTGACTACAACTGCCTGCACCAGGATCTCTACGGCGAGCACGCCTTCCCGCTACAGGCCATGGTCATGCTGTCGCAACTGGGTACCGACTACACCGGCGGGGAGTTTCTGCTGGTGGAGAACCTGCCCCGGGCGCAGTCCCGGGGTACCGCAGTCACCCTGGACCAGGGCCAGGCGGTGCTCTGGCCGACCCGCTACCGGCCCGGCTCCGGTACCCGCGGCTATCACCGGATCACCATGCGCCACGGGGTGTCTGTGCTGCGCAGCGGCCGGCGCCACACCCTCGGCGTGATCTTCCACGACGCAGCCTGAGCCGCGTTCAACGCTCCCGCAGACGCAGCTCCGCCACGGACGGTCGAGCGGGGATCGGTACCGCAACGCGCCGCCGGGAGCTCGGCGGACGAGTGGGTGGCGACGTTGCGGGCTTGGTGTGTCGGATCCGGTCGGTGCCCGCCAGCCGCTCGAAACTGAGGAACGCGTCCCGCAGGGCCGCGCGCAGCCGCCCGGCCTGGAGCCCGCTCAGCTGCAGCGGCCCCTGCTCGGGCACGGTGATGCAGACTCCCGTCGCGCTGAGGTGGACGAGGATTCGCGCCCGGCGCCCGTGCCCGTCGCGGCAGTGCACGGTCCACAGGTCGGGATCACGCTGCCAGCCCAGCCGGCTGAGCAGGCGCAGCAGTGGGGTCGTGCGATGGCGCTGGGCCACGGGTCACCTCAGGTTCGCGATCGGTATCGGTGGAACACCCGATGGGCAGGGGGCGCGTCGAGTCCGGCCCTGCCCATCGGGCTGCTTGAGTGTCGAGCAGCTGGGTAAACCTGCTTATCCAATGTAGGATTCCTGCTCGATGACATGCTAGGAAGACTATACATAGGAATCCTATAGTAGAAGTCACTCGTCACGGTGACGTGAACAGCGCGACCGCTCGCGGACCCACCCACCCTGGAGGCAGCTCGAGATGGGAACCACTCCGACCGTCCGCCGTCTGGTGCTCTCCAACGAGCTGAAGCGGATGCGCCACGAATCCGGCGTCACGCCCGACCAGGCCGCCCGGCACCTCGGCTGCCGGGTCAGCAAGATCAGCCGCATCGAGCTGGCGCAGAGCGACATCGCCGCCGGCGACGCCAAGATGCTCGCCGAGCTCTACGGTGACAGCACCGAGCACATCGAGATCCTGCTCGACCTCGCCCGCGGCCAGCGCAAACGTGGCCGGTGGGACGGCTACCGTGCGGTCTACCCGGAGTGGTTCCGGATGTTCGTGGACCTGGAGCGCGACGCCGCCACGCTGCGGTCCGTCGAGGTCGAGCTGATCCCGGGGCTGCTGCAGACCGACAGCTACATCCGGGCGCTGCACGCCGACGCCCAACCGCTCGGGCCAGCCGACGACCTGGAGAACAGCATCCAAGCCCGCAAGGAGCGCCAAGCGATCCTCACCAGGGAGGACCCGCCCGAGTTCTCGTTCGTGCTCTCCGAGTCATGCCTGCGACGGCAGGTCGGCGGTCGTGAGGTGATGGTCGAGCAGTTGGACTCCCTCGCCGAGATGGCGCGGTTGCACAACGTGCAGATCCAGGTGCTGCCGTTCGGCGCCCGGACCTTCACGGGCCGGATCGTTTACCGCTTCACCTTGCTCAGCATCCCCTCGCCAGGGATCGCCGCGCCGCTGGAGTTCGTCTACGTCGAGTCCTACGACGACGCGCGTTACCTCGATGCGTTGGATGCGGTGGCGGCCTACGGTAAATTGTGGGGCCAGTTGCAGGCCGCCGCTCTGGGCCCGGCGGAGTCCCTTGATATCATCCGGCAAGCGGCGGCACAGCTCGCCTGACGATGCCGGAGAGGACGATCCCCCGATGGGACACAACAGGCTCGAGTACCCGGGCGCCCACTGGTTCACCAGCAGCTACAGCGCGCCCAACGTGCAGTGTGTCGAGGTGGCCTCCCTGCCTGGTCACCGGCTGGTACGGGACAGCAAACTCGGCGACGCCAGCCCCGTGCTCGCGGTCAGCCCCGCCGAGTGGTGCACCTTCACCGCAGTAATCAAAGCCAGTCACCTCGACGTCTGATCACCCGCCATCCCTCCGCAGCGACAGCCCCACGTGCGCCGAGTTCGACACCAGGGCTGCCCGAGCCACCTGGTGAGTAGCCAGGTACAAGCTGACCACGAAGTGGGCGGCCCAGCTGAGTCGCCATTCGGAGCCGAATAGCGGTTCACGGCCGCCGTCGACCGCCATTCGGCTCCGAATAGCAGTTCGCGTCGTCACGGCGAGCGGAGTGTGATCGTTTGGTCGCGGGTGAGCACTCGCCGCGGGTGTCGTTCCGGGTGCCCGAGCAGACTCGTCGTCGCGCCGAGGAATGTGCCCGCGCCGAAGGCCGATCGGTGTCCAATCTTGCCCGGGAGGCGCTGGAACGTTATCTCGCGTCGTGACCGCAGGCGCAGCGTCGCATGCTGAGTTGGGATCGGCGCTGCGCCGAGTAGGCGTGCCACGCCGTGAGGTGCATCCTGGGAGCTGGTTGGGCGGGCCGGGTGGATACTGAACCGATGACCGCGGCAACGAAGATCGAGCGTTCCGGGCCGGCTATCCGAGCGATGTTGACTGAGTTCGCACCGGCCGAGTGCACGGAGTTCGAGGCAGAGTTTCGCCAGGCTCTGGCCCACGCCGACGCTGACTTTGATCTCGGCCATGTCGATGCGGTGCTGGATCGATGGTGGGGGATCGCCGTGATGTGCGCCAATCCGCTGACCGAGCAGGAGCGCGAGCTGGTCGGGCAGGCGCGGGCCGGGGTGGACACCGGTTGGTACGTGCGCGAGGACGGTAGTTGGGTTCAACTGTAGATGCCACGGTCGTGCTCATAGTTGCTCAGCTTGGTACCAATAGGCCATTGAGGAGTAGGCGTCGCTGCGTTTGTTCGCGTGGCCGTGCTCGATGCTGACCCGGATGGACCGTTGGAAGGGGATGGGGTCCTCTATGTGGAAGCGGTACATGCTGATCTGCCCACTCCAGTTGTCCCCGCCGGGCAGGGTGATGCCGTGATACGGCGCGTGGTAGGTCTGGGTGGGGCACCACGCGGTGTTGAAGTAGTCCTCGGTGCCGGTGCCGTGCAAAGTCGGCGGCCATACATCGCCGTCGATGAAGATCATGTCATCGCCCTCGCCGTACCAGTTCCACTCGTCGGTCTCGCGGAGGTTGTGGATGTTGAGCACGCACCCGACGTAGTGGCCGCGGCCGGTCGCGTCCAGGATGGTGTAGTTGGCTTTCCCGTCGAGATTCGTCCCGGTGAGCAGGAACTCGGCGTTGGTTTCCGACGCCTGCGCCACTCCCGGGCAGGGATTACTACAGCGCCACTGGGCGTGGAAACGCCCGATGCCGTCTTCCAGCTCGTCGAGCTCCTCGTAATCGATGTAATAGTAGAAGAATATCCGCTCGTGGGTCAGCTCGCTGGTGATCTCCAGCCGGGCGCCCGCGCCGAACGGCATGTGAAAAAAGCAGTTGAACCCCTTGCCGTCCTCGGGGCTCATCTGTAGCGGCGCGGAGACGAAGTTGGTGGTGCGGCCGTGCCCGACCCCGAAGAAATCACCCAGCGGGACCTCGATGCTGGGATGCTCTGAGCCGTCCCAGTAGGCGCGGAGCACGAGCCGGCGCAGGTAGTCGGGGTCGCACATCCACGGGTCGCGGACCATCCGCTCGTTGGCGACGGTCACCCAGATGTGGTTGATGCTGCCGGCTCCCGCGATGTCGGCGAGGGTGGCGGTCTGCCCCGGCTCCAGGGTGAGCCGGTCGTCGTTACCGCCGGTGCGGTCCCAGCTGGACGTCCGGCGCCGGCGGGTGGCGCGCAGCCGCGGCAGGTCTCGCAGGCTTGACCCGTACGGGCCGTAGTGGACGGTCACGCCGTGCCTCCTCGAAATGCCGCTTCCAGTGATTCCAGGCTGCGTTCCTTGGTCTCCGGAACCATCCACCACACGACGGGGAAGAGCACGACACCGACGGCGGCAAAGACCATGAAGGCGCTACCTATACCCGCGTACGCAGCAAAGCTGGGAAAGGTCTGCACAACGACGAAATTGGCCAGCCAGTTGAACAAGGTGGCGATGGCCATCGCCATCCCCCGGATGGCGAGTGGGAAGATCTCGGCCAGCATCACCCACAGCACCGGGCCCCAGGTCGCCGAGAAGATGTTGGTGATCACCACGAACGCCGCCATCACGATGACGAACAGCGCAGTCGATTTGTCCGGGAGGATCAGCACGGCAGCACCGACAGCGAACAAGCTGGCCGACATGCCCACCAGACCGGCCAGCAGGACGGGTTTGCGACCTCGCCGATCAACGACCTTGGACCGGACGACCAGAGCGATGGTCCCGATGTTCACCAACCCGTTGACGAGAAAGAACAGCAACGTGATGGTCGTGGACACGCCGAAGTCGGTGAGAATCGTCGGTCCGTAGTACACGATCGCGTTGATTCCGGTGACCTGCTGAAAGATCGCCAGCAGGGCGCCCAGCAGCAGCAACCGGCGAACCCAGGGAGCGGCCAGGAGAGCGCGGCCGGGCGTGTTGCGCTCTTGGCGGTCGAGCGCGGTGATCTCGGCCAGCTCACGCTCGGCCTCCGCGGCGTCACCGCGCAAGCCGGCCAAAACCAGCCGCGCCTCCTCGACGCGTCCCCGCCGGATCAGCGAGCGGGGGGTGTCTGGCATGGCGAGCATCCCGACCACCAGTACCACGGCGGGGAATACGCCGATGAGCAGCATCCACCGCCAGGAGCCGACGAACGCCAGCCCGAAGCCGACGGCTGAAGCCAGGACTCCCCCGACAATAATCATGTACTGGTTCAGGGAAGTGATGACACCGCGATCGCGAGCTGGTGCCATTTCAGCCAGATATAAAGGCACTGTCACCGAGGCGATACCGATGGCCAATCCCAGGATGAAACGGAATAGTATCAGCGCGCCGACGGTCGGTGCGAGACCAGTGCCTAGCGCTGCGACGATGAACACCACCCCAGAAGCCAGCAGGATCCGCTGCCGTCCGTAACGGTCGGCGGGGGAACCACTGCTCAGTGAGCCCAGCATTGCCCCCAACGTCATGGCGCTCACCACAGCACCTATCTGCCAGGGCTCAAGGAACAGATCGCCCGGAATGAACAACAGCGCGGCGCCGATGATGCCGTTGTCATAACCGAACAGCACCGCCGCCAGTGCACCCAGGGCGTACACCCGCCGGGTGCTGACCCGGCTGCGAAACGCCGACGCCACCATCAGCTACCTCCGATGTGCTGTTCCCGGGCCAGCGCGCGGGTGATCTCTCGGGTGTTCGGGTACAGCTGCCGGTAGAGGGCGTAGAAACGCTCGTAGACCGCGGCGCGCTGCGGGCACGGCTCGACCGTGGTCGACAGCGGGTTCCACTGGGCCGGCCGCGGTACTTGCCCGATCCCGACAGCCGCCAGCAACGCGTCGCCCAGGCACGCGCCGATCGTCTGGCGGGGCAGCTGCTGCGGCGCGTCCAGGACGTCGGAGACGATCTGCGTCCACAACCCGCCCTTGGTGCCGCCGCCCACCGCGACCAGGCGGCGGGCCTGCCCGCCGGCGTCGCGCATCGCTTCCAGGTTGTGCCGGACCCCGTAGGCGGTGGCCTCCAGCGCCGCGCGGTAGATGTCGCCCCGGTGGTGGCGCAGGGTCAGCCCGGCCAGCACGCCGCGGGCGTCCGGGTCGAACAGCGGCGTCCGCTCGCCGGCGAAGTAGGGCAGCATGAGCAGGCCGTTCGCCCCGGGCGGGGACTGCTCGGCTTGCGCGACGAGCGGGTCGAACGAGGACTCCCCGGTCAGTTTGCGGATCCAGTCGGTGATCGCGCCCGAGGTCGCCATGCCGGCGCCGAGATTGTAGGTGCCGGGGAAGGTGCCGACGGTGCCCCACAGCTGCGGGCTGCGGCGCGGCCGGTCGAGCACCTCGACCAGGAACATGGTCGAGCCGTACATCAACATGACGTCTCCGGGGTCGGTGACGCCGACGCTGGTGGCCTCCGCCCAGGCATCGATGGTGCCCGCCACCACCGGTGTCCCGGCCGGGATACCGGTCTGCTCGGCGGCGGCTGCCTGCACCTCACCGACCACCTCCGCAGGCCAGCACAGCCGCGGCAGCTCCAGCCCAGGAGCGATCAGCTCGGACCAATCATCGATCCAGCGGTGCTCGAGCGGGTCGTACATCGGGGTGCACTGGCTGGCCGAGTGATGGTCCAGGACGTAGCTGCCGGTCAGCCGGTGCACGATGAAGCTGCCGGCCATCAGGAAGCGGCGGGTCGCGGCCCAGGTCCGGGGTTCCTGCGCGCGCAGCCAGGCCAGCTTGGGGCCGACCGCTTGCGAGGTGAGGATCGACCCGCAGCGGTCCAGGATGGTCTGCTTGCCCAGCGCCTGGGTCAGCTGCTCGATCTCGACGGTGGCGCGGGTGTCCACGCCGTACAGGATCGCCGGGCGCAGCGGCCGACCCGCGCCGTCCACTGCCAGCACGCACGGCCCGATGCCACTGACCCCGACCGCGGCGACCGGCTCGCGGACCGTCGCCGTCAGCTCCGTGCTGATCGCCGCGAAGTCCGCCCACCACACCGCGTCCGCGTCATGCTCCACCCAGCCCGGGCGGGGCATGGACACCTCATGTGCCCGGGTCGCGGTCGCCACGACGGTGCCGTCGTCGCGGACCAGCACGCCCTTGGAGCTGGCGGTGCCGATGTCGACACCGAGCAACAAGCTCACCGAGCTGTGTCCAGGTGAACCGCACCCAGCCCGGCCCACTCGATGTCGAGCATCCGGCACACCGCGCGCAGCTCAGCGACGTGCTCACCGGGCACGGCATGGATGTGGTTGGCCCCGAAGGTGGACAGGAACTCGCCGGCCTCGACCTGCAGCCGAGCGAACGCGTGCGGCCACTGCGGCGTCGACTGCCGGGCCAACGCCGCATTGGTCGCGTCGTCGTAGGACTCGAAGGCGCCGCGGGCCACGTGCATCCGGTAGCGGCCCTCGAGCCTGGTCAGCCTGGCGAAGGTGGCCTGCCCGGGCGCGGCGAAGAACGACACCGAGGCCCCGCCGGCGGGAAAGTAGAAGATCTCGGGGTAGAAGTGCACCGTGCGCAGGTTCTCGGCTGGGTCGTCACTACGCGCGGCGTACCAGGTGGCGTGCTGCCCGGAGTTGCACAGGTCCCAGATGTCGCGGTCGGCGTGGTAGTGCCGCACGTCGGCGAACAGCACCGGGGTGCCGGTCAGGCCCTTGAGCAGCTGCATGGTCAGCGCACCGTCCATATCGGACTCGGTGGCGCACACGTGGGTGGGCTTGGGGCCTTCCCAGTCGTAGGGGTCGTTGAGGAACGCCTCGGTGACGTCCATCGTGGCGAAGTGCGTGGTCAGCTCGGGCTGGCCCTTGATCCCGGAGAAGTCCAGGTTCCACTCGTCGATCAGCTCCCGCACCGCGTGGTAGGAGCGGATCTGACGTTCCAGCAGCTCAGGCGTCAACTGCCGGCCGTCGTAGTGGATCTCGGCGGCGTGGCGTTCCAGCCATTGCCGGCCGGCGGTCACCCGCGACTGCTCGACGGCGGCGCTGCGCCGCACGATCTCCCACTGGTCGATCTCCTCGACGTCCACCCCGAACGTGCTCATCCACTGATCGGTATCGGCCACCGCGGTGTACATCCCCATCGGACGCCCGCCGATCCGGCCGAAGGTGCTGCCCGACAGGGCGGCCACCGCGGCGGCGGCCCGGACCGTCTCACCGACGCGGTCACGCACGGCGTCGTCGGCGATGTCACCCCACACCCGGGTGTGCCGGCGGCCGATCTGGTCCAGCCCCCCACCGGCGGCCAGCATGCCGACCATTCCGGGGAACTGCGGGTCGATGTTGGAGAACAACAGCAGCGGACCCGGGGTGGCGACCGCGGCGAGCATCGAGAAGTGCGGGAACGCCCACACCGCGTAGTTGAAGATGGTGAGATCCGGCCGCGCGTCGGCGACCCGGCGTGCCTCGGTGGTGGCCAGCGTGTTGGTCCAGATCGGCTCCGCGGCGCGGATGACCTCGTGGCCGGCCTGCTCCAGCGCTTGAGCGATGCGGCTTTCGACGTCGCTGGTGAACGTCGTGATGTCGGCGTGGACGAAGTCGCGCCCGTCGGAGAACGACAACAGTCCGACCCGTGCCATCGCTAGCTCCTGCCTGCCTGGCTTGAGAATCGACGATGTTGCGCTGGGCACTGAAGGTATCACCCAGCGCAAGATCGACCAGGCCATTCGCTAACCGGTGTGTCCGCAGATCCCCGCCCCGGATCGAGACCGGCGCGCGGAGCCCAGCCAGCCGGCTGCGAGCCGCTGAGCACCGCGGTCCACCCGTCAGTTCTGCTTGCGCAGCAACTCCAGCACCTCACCAAGCTGGCCAGTGAGGCTGTCGACCTTGCCTTCAAGCCCGTCGAACCTGCCCTCAAGCCCGTCGAACCTGCCCTCAAGCCCGTCGAACCTGCCCTCAAGCCCGTCGAACCTGCCCTCAAGGCTGTCGACCTTGCGTTCAAGGCTGTCGACCTTGCGTTCAACGCTGTCGAACCTGCGTTCGATGCTGTCGAACCTACGTTCAACGCTGTCGAACCTGCGTTCGAGGCTGCCGACCTTGCCTTCAAGGTCATCGAACCGCTGGTTGACCTTGGCGAAGCTCGTTCTGGTCCGGCCCTCGAACCCCTGGATCAGGCCATACAGCGCCTCGATGTCGTTGGCGTTGCGGCTGACCCTGGTATCGATGCTCACTGGTTCACTCACGGCGCCATTCTTACTCCAAGCCACCTGCCGTCACCCAGCGCGGTCCGCTCGTGCGGGAGCATCCGCGCCGGGGTCAGCGGATGGCCGGGCGGCTGTGCAGGCATCCGGTCCGACGTGGCCGTGCTGGCTGTTCTCGGCGTAACTGGCGATGCAGCCGCATGGCTAGGGCATCGATCTCGCGCAGGAGGGCGTGGTGCACGGTGGGCCGGGTTGCGGTCAAGTTCAACACGCAGAGCACCCGCCCGTCTTGCGGATCACGCACCGGTGCGGCGACGCAGCTCAGGTCGTGCTGAGCCTGCACGTAGTGCTCCCACCCACACACCCGCGCCGTCCGCCCGGTCGTCAAGGCAAGCGCGATGCCGTTGGCTCCGCTGTGCTCGAGATCCCAGCAGGCTCCCTCGACGCATCCCACCTCGTCGGCCCGCCGTAATACTTTGCGTTCGCCGCCCCGCCACAGCACCACGCCGTCCGCGTCGACCACGACCCTCATCTGGCCGGTGGCCTTGCCCAGCTCGGCCAGCGCGTCCAGGGCCCAGGAGCAGGCGGCGAGCGGGGATTCACGGCGGCGGCGCTGCACCTCGTCGCGGCCAAGCGGCATCACCGTGGCGCCATGCTCGGGATCCACTCCGAGGGCTTTCGCTCTGGCCCATGCCCACCCGATCACTGGTCGCGGGGCGGCGGGCAGCGTGTCCCCGCGCTGCCACGCCTCGTACAGCCGCTGTCCCGCCCGCCGATGGAGGTGCTGTCCGTCACCGAGGAGATGCTGTCCGGCACCGACGAAGAAAGGCCGGAGCGTGTTGCGGCCGTGTCGCAGGTTTGATCGGACAGTCGCGTCCGGCATGCCGAGCGCCTCGGCGATATCGCTGACCGGGTGACCTTCGTAAACCCGGACCATGACCTCCCGTTGCCGCGGCGGCAGGATGGCCAAGCTGTCCAGCACGATACCGACCTCGCCTCGGTGGTACACATCTTCGGCGGCGCAGCGCTCAACCTGACTGTTCGCCCAGCGCAGGGCGGTGCTCAGGTCACCGCGCTGCCGTCTCGCGAGTGCGGCACCCTCATTCAGTACGGCCCGGTACAGGTAGGCGCGTGGATTCTGTACCTCGGTCGTATGGGCGAGCATCCGGGTGACCACCGTCTGTGCCGCGTCCTCGGCATCGGACCGGTCCACCCCCCGCGCGACGGCACACGTCACCAACGCCGGGTACTGCTGCCGGTAGAGCTTCGCAAACTCCGCATCGTCAGCGCGGCTCATCGCATCCTCCGGTTCGGCATACCGAGACCACGGTCACGCTGTGCTGGTTCATGCAGCCGGGGCGGGTCATGTGGTTGGCCGGCATGCCGGTGGCGCTGGTACCGGGACTGTGGACTGACAAGTCACCGGTCTTGTCGCGAGCATCAACGTCAGGGCGAGGTGGAGTTCCTGCTCGAGCCGCTGGCGCGACGCTTGCTGCGCCACGATCTCCTGAACGAGTGCCCTGGCGAGCTGGACAATAACAAATACGCCGCACAAGATGATGTCACTGGACACGATGTCTCCTCTGGGAACCACGGATCTGGGCGACCACGGCAACCGATGACTATGAGAGTTCCGGGACGCCGCGCTCGTGCAAAGCGGGCCGTCCCGAGGTCGGTCCGATCGGCGTGATCAACACCGTCAGGGCCAAGAGCGGCGACACGCCGATCGGGATCTATTGCGGAATCTTCGGTCATCGCTAGACAGCGGGATACGGTCCGAGACATGGATCCGGTGCGTAACCCGTTCGCCCCCGGCGCCGGGCAGCGGCCGCCCGAGCTGACCGGGCGAGACCGTGAGCTGAGTGCCTTCGAGGTGGTACTGGAACGGGTGGCCCGCGGGCGCCCGGAGCGCTCCCTGGTGCTGACGGGCTTGCGCGGGGTGGGCAAGACGGTGCTGCTCGGCGAGCTGCGGTCGATGGCGCTGCGCCGTGGCTGGGGTGCCGGCAAGGTCGAGGCCCGCCCGGACGGCGGGCTGCGCCGGCCCCTGTCGGCCGCGCTGCACCGGGCGATCCGGGATCTGGCGTTGCGCCACCGCGCCCCGGACCGGGTCGAGGAGGTACTCGGGGTGCTCAAAGCATTCGCCCTGCGCGCCGCGCCGGACAACGCCAAGCTGCGCGACCGCTGGCAACCGGGCATCGACGCACCGGTCATCGCCGGCCGGGCCGACTCCGGAGATATCGAGATCGACCTGGTGGAATTGTTCACCGAGGTCGCCGAGCTGGCCGCGGACGTCGGCACCGGGGTGGCGCTGCTGATCGACGAGATGCAGGACGTGGCCGCTGATGACGTCTCCGCGCTGTGCGCCGCGTGCCACGAGCTGTCCCAGTCCGGGGCGCCGCTGGTGGTGGTCGGGGCCGGGTTGCCGCACCTGCCCGCGGTGCTCAGTGCGTCGAAGTCCTACTCCGAGCGGTTGTTCCGCTACCTACGGATCGATCGGCTGGACCGCGCTGACGCCGACCGCGCGGTGGTCGCGCCGATCGAGCGCGAGCACGCCGCGATCACCCAAGACGCGCTGAATGCGCTGTTCGAGACCTCTGGTGGCTACCCGTATTTCGTGCAGGCTTACGGCAAGGCCGCGTGGGACGCTGCGCCGACGTCGCCGATCGGGATCCTCGACGTTCAGGTGGCTGCTCCGGAAGCCGAGGGCGAGCTCGCCGTCGGCTTCTTCGGCTCCCGGTTCGAGCGGGCCACCCCGGCCGAGCGGGAGTACCTGCAGTCGATGGCCGAGCTCACCGGCGGCCGGGATGAGCCGGTCGGCACCACCCAGGTGGCCGACCAGCTCGGTCGCCGGGCCTCGTCACTGTCCCCGGCGCGGGACAGCCTGCTCAAGAAGGGGCTGGTCTACTCCGGCGAACGTGGCCAGATCGCGTTCACCGTCCCGCATTTCGGGCGTTTCCTGCTCGGCAGGCCGGCTGTGTACCCCGAAAGTGTGAATCGACACGGTGTGGGTGGAGGCCTGTAACAGCGCCAGCGCGTACAGCGATGACATGGATAGCCCCGTGATGCTGTTGGACCCCCGACCCGGCAGCCTCACGGGGTTTCCCCTGTCATGAAGACATTGCTGGAGGTGGGCAGCACCGAGCGACGCCGGCCCGGGCATTACTCTCGTCGCGTGCCTGACAGCAAGCTTGAGATCCAGATGTTGCACGATCGCGTGATGGTGCGTCTTGCCGGAGAGGAGGGTGAGCGCCGCACCAGCGGCGGCATCCTCATCCCGGCCACGGCGCAGATGGCCAAGCGGTTGTCGTGGGGCGAGGTGTACGGGATCGGTAACCACGTGCGCACCGTCCAGATAGGTGATCGGGTGCTGTTCAACCCCGAGGACCAGTACGAGTTCGAGGTGCGTGGGCGTACCTACCTGGTCGTGCGGGAGCGGGATCTGCAAGCTGTCGCCAGCGAGCGCACCGAGCATGGAACCGGCCTCTACCTGTGACGTCAACATGATGGGGACCGGTGCCGACCCGAGGACCGGTCCGTCGACGGGAAGGGAATGCGGTGCCCGACACGCCAGCACAGCCCGTGACGTGGTCGTGGCTCGACGGCCCAGCCGGTGACCCGGCAGGCTTCGTCCCGGATCCGCCCGCCGGTCGCAGCCGCGCCCTGCGCTTCACCGCGATCGCCGCGACCACGGTGCTCGGGCTGCTCATTCTGATCTACTGCATCGACTTGGTGGTGTCCCGCGATCAGGTACCACGTGGGGTCACGGTTGCGGGTGTCGATGTCGGCGGGATGCAGCGCAGCGCAGCCGAGGGGCTGCTTCGGGAACAGCTCGAGCCCCGGTTGAACCACCCGATCGCCCTGCAGGCGGGTGATGTCGCCGCCACCCTCGACCCGGTGCGGGCCGGTCTCACCCTGGACTGGCCAGGCACCCTCGACCAAGCCGGCGCGCAACCGCTCAACCCGTGGACCCGGCTGGCGTCGACCTGGCGGACCCGTGAGGTCGGCGTTGTGACCGCCGGTAACCGGACAGCACTCACCGCAGCCCTGGAGGGGCTGCGCACCCAGACCGATCGAGAGCCCGTCGAGGCCACCATCGGCTTCGACGGCGCTCGGCCGATCCCGGCCGACCCGAAGCCCGGCCAGCGGCTGGACGTTGCAGCGGCCACCGACGAGGTACTCGCGGTCTGGGTCCGTGGCGGCACCGTGCAGGCCCCGGTCGCCACGTTGCCGGTGACCACCACTGCCGGCGGTCTCCGGGCGGCGCTGCGCGATGTCGTCGAGCCGGCGGTCTCCGGGCCGGTCACCGTCACCGGTGACGGGGTGGATGCCGTGCTGCGCCCAGAGGTGATCGCGGCCGCGTTGCGGTTCGCTCCGGACAGCCGGGGTGGGCTGACCACGACCCTCGACGAGCCCCTGCTGATCGCTGCGCTGGAACCGCAGCTCGCGTCGACGAAGCGGCCAGGCAAGGACGCCCAGATCCTGATCCAGAGCGGCGCGCCGGTGGTGCTGCCGTCGGTCGACGGTCGCAGCATCGACTGGGCTGCCAGCCTTCGTCCGCTGCGTGACCTGTTGCCCATTGGCGGGGCCGGGCGAATCTTGGCGGTGAGCTACGTCACCTTGCCCCCGAAGCTGACCACCGAGCAGGCCTCCGCGCTGGGGATCACCACCCAGATCAGCACGTTCACCACTGGCGGCTTCGCGGCGGACTCCGGGCAGAACATCCGTCGCGTCGCCGAGCAGGTCAACGGTGCGGTGGTGCGGCCAGGTGAGACGTTCAGCCTCAACGGCCACACCGGCCCGCGCAACTCTGCCGCCGGGTACGTCGAGGCCGGCATCATCGACCACGGCCGCCCCGGCCGCGGCATCGGCGGCGGAATATCCCAGTTCGCCACCACCATCTACAACGCCTCATACTTCGCGGGAATGGCCGACGTGGAGCACAAGGAGCACAGCTACTACATCAGTCGCTACCCCGCAGCCCGTGAGGCCACGGTGTTCGAGGGCGCCATCGACGTCAAGTTCCGCGACGAGGCGCCTACCGGGATCCTCATCCAGACCGCCTGGACCCCGACGTCGATCACCGTGACGTTCTGGGGCACCAAGCACGTCGACGTCGAGTCGATCACCGGACCGCGGACCGCCCGCACCGAGCCGACCACCCAGACCATCTACGGCCAGCCGTGCAAGAACAACCGCGGTTCACCGGGCTTCACCGTCACCGACACCCGCGTGATCCGCGACACCAACACCAAAGCAGAACTCTCCCGCCGCACCCGCACCGTCGTCTACGACCCCGCCCCGCACGTCATCTGCGCCTGACTCCCCGCCCTCACCGCATTCAGCGGGCTCAGCGGGGCTATTCGGTGCCCGATAGCCCCGCTGAGCCCGCTGAATGCGATCAGAAGGCGGATTCGGGCAGGTCCATCAGGGTGTTGTCGGTGTTCTCGACGATGGTGCGGTGGGTGGTGAGGGTGGGCAGGATGTTGCGGGCGAAGAAGCTGGCTGCTCCGATTTTGCCCTGGTAGAACGCCTGGTCCTGGGCGGTCATCTGGTCACCCAGGGCGATCAGGGCGATCTCGGCCTGGCGCAGCAACAACCAGCCGATCAGCACGTCGCCGGTGCTCATCAGCAAGCGCACGGTCTGCTGGGCAACTTTGTAGGTGTTGCGCGGGTCCTGCTGAGCCGAGGTCAAGAAACCGATCATGGCTGCGAGCATCGCCTGCAGGTCGTCCAGCGCGGTCGCCAGCAACGCGCGCTCCTCCTTGAGCCGGCCGTTGCCGCCGGTGGCGTCCAGGAATGCCTGGATCTCCCCGTTGAGGTGGCCGATCGCCTGCCCCCGGTCCCGGACGATCTTGCGGAAGAAGAAGTCCTGGGCCTGGATGGCCGTGGTGCCCTCGTACAGACTGTCGATCTTGGCGTCACGGATGTACTGCTCGATCGGATAGTCCTGCAGGAAGCCGGATCCACCGAGGGTCTGCAACGACAGTGTGAGCATCTCGTAAGCCCGTTCGGAGCCCACACCCTTGACGACGGGCAGCAGCAGATCGTTGACCCGGGCGGCCATGCCGTCGGCGTCCCTACCCAGCTCGACGGTGTCCTGGTAGGTCGCGGTGTAGAGGTACAGCGCACGCAGACCCTCGGCGTAGGCTTTCTGCAGCATCAGCATCCGGCGGACGTCGGGGTGATGGGTGATCGTCACCCGCGGCGCGCCTTTGTCATGCATCTGGGTGATGTCGGCGCCCTGCACCCGCTCCTTGGCGTACTCCAGCGCGGTGAGGTAGCCGGTGGACAGGGTCGCGATGGCTTTGGTGCCGACCATCATCCGGGCATACTCGATCACCCGGAACATCTGCGCGATGCCGTTGTGCACCTCGCCGAGCAGCCAACCGACCGCGGGTGTGCCGTGCGCGCCGAAGGTGAGCTCGCAGGTGGTGGACGCCTTGATGCCCATCTTGTGCTCGAGGCCGGTGACGAAGACGCCATTACGGTCACCGAGCTCGCCACTCGTGGTGTCGAAGTGGTGTTTCGGGACCAGAAACAGTGACAGACCCTTCGTGCCGGGCCCGGCACCGTCGGGTCTGGCCAGCACCATGTGCATGATGTTCTCGGTCAGATCGTGCTCGGCCGAGGTGATGAAGCGTTTCACGCCCTCGATGTGCCACGAGCCGTCGGGCTGCGGGATGGCTTTGGTGCGCCCGGCGCCGACGTCCGATCCGGCGTCGGGCTCGGTGAGCACCATGGTGGAGCCCCAACCTTGGCTGATCATGAATTGGGCCCAGCGCCGTTGCTCCGTGCTGCCCACGTCGTGTACCACCCGGGCCATGTTGGGGCCACCGGAGTACATGAATGCCGCCGGGTTCGCGCCCAGCATCAGCTCCGCGCCGGCCCAGCGCAACGTGGGTGGCGCCCCGTAGCCGCCGAGCTCGGTGGGCAGGTCCAGCCGGTACCACTCGCCGTCCCAGAGGGCGTGAAAGGATTTTTTGAACGCCGCGGGCAGGGTGACGGTGTGGGTGTCCGGGTCGAACACCGGGGGATTGCGATCAGATTCGGCGAAGGATTCCGACAGCGGCCCGCGAGCCAGCCGGTCGAGCTCGCTGAGTACGTGATGAGCGGTGTCGCGGTCCATCTCCGCGAACGGGCCGCTGCCCATCCGTTCCTGCACGCCGAACACCTCGAAGAGGTTGAACTCCAGATCGCGCAGGTTGCTCTTGTAGTGACCCATGTCCTCGCCCCGGATGCCGTCATCGCGCCTACTCGTCAGTAACACAGCATATTACCGGCTGGTAACATGCGCAAGCCGGGTTACTGAGCGGCGTCCAGGGCCGCGCACCATAGTGATAGCCGAGAGCCCCGCTGCAGGTCGGGGGGCGGGACTGCGCGGGGCTCTCTGCCTGATGTGTCGTAATCGGGGGTGGCGGTGTTACTGCCGGCCGGATCCGTCTTGATGGTGGGAATCGTCCTGAACGGGGGCTCTGGACCAGGGCCGGTAAGACGCTCCCCGCCAGTGCTCAGGGACGGCGGAGTCCGGGTTGTGCGCCAGTTGACGCTGGTAGGACTCCCACGCGTGGCGGTACGCCCGGCTGGTCCGGCGCAGCGCGTCCGCACGCACCAGCCTTTCCTGTTCCGGGGTGGGATGACCTTCGGCGACCGCCAGCTCGGCAGCCGCCAGCTCGGCGGTGGCTGATCCGGCCGCCTCCGCCTCGGCTCCGCCGTCGTCCGAGCCGGCGGTTTCTCGAGCGACCACGATGGGGTCGTTACGATGCCGGCGCTGGTAGTACGGGTTGTCGACCGGCAAGCCGCCGCTGAAACGACCGTAGGAGCCCAGGAACAGCAGCAGCATCCCGGAGATGAAGCTGAAGATCACATTCGACATCCGGAACGCCAGCAGGTTGAGATCGGTGTCCAGCACGGCGAGATTGATCAGGCCGGAGAGCAGGAAAAGCACCCCGACAACCACGGTGACCGTCGAGGAGCTCCGGCCGCCGCGCCACGCAGCGCCGATCAGAACTCCGCCGACGATGAGCGAGATCGTGGACAGCAGACCGTTGGAGGCCAGGCCCAGAACGATTTCACCCTGCACCGCAAGGAATTCCAGCCGGTTGGCGACGCCGAGTACCCCGAAAATGCACAAACCGGTACCGAGCACCGCCGCTCCGATACGGTGCACCAGGTCCAGCCGGTTCCCCGGCGGGGTGCTCGACACTTTTCCGATAGTACTCGACCTTTTTTACCCCAGGCCGGTGAAAAAACGCTCAGAAAGGACTTCTGCTCTGATCCTGGAAGCCCGGCCGGGAGGTGTCGTCGATTTCTACCGGTGCGACGTCGTCAGGTGTGGTGTTGTGCCGCACGGTGCAGCCGGTCGAGCCTTGACTGATCAGTATCCCGCGCTTCAAGTTCGGGCCGGAGAGCTTGTTCTTGTGCAGGTCGACGCTGGGCCAGCGGCGCAGGCTCACCGCCTGCTCACCGTTGACGGCGCAGGTGTTACCGGTGAACTTGATCGACCGGGAGCCGGCCGGGACGGCTGAGTCTCCCCGCTCGTCACCGGTGGCGAGCAGGCAGTGCTCGTCGACGTCGTGGCAGGCGTTGCCGACGATCTCGATGTCGAACGTGGCCGGCCGGCCGGCGTCGAAAGTGTGGAAGCAGGCCGGATGTGGGGGGGTCGGGTAGCCGCCGGCGGAGATGTCCTCGATCGTGTTGCTGACGATCTGGTGGCCGTTGCCGAAAAAGCGCACACCATCAGCGTCGCCGTCATCACCGGCGACTGTCCCGGTCACGACGTTACGGCGCACCGTGATCCGTTGCCCGGTGATGGAGATGCCGGTGGCGGTGGTATGCGTCACGGCGTTGGAATCCAGGACGGAGTCGATGCAGGACGCGCAGACGATCCCACCCCGGAGGGTGTCGCGAATCGTGTTCTTCTGCGCGATGATTCCGGTTCCGGCCAGCAGCAGCTCGCCACCGCCGGCGATCGTGAAGCCCTGAATGAGGACGTGGTCGGCGATGATGTGCATTTCGTGGACGAGGGTGTCGCTGTCGCCGACCAGCCGGATCGGCGCGTCGGCGGTACCCGATCTGGTCATCGTCAGGTTCACGTCGGCGAGGTCGCCGCCGGTGAAGCACAACGTGTCTCCCGGCACAGCGGCGTTGAGCGCCGCACGCACCTCGTCGACTCCGGTGATCGTGTAGGTGCAACCGGTCTGCGGGTCGTCCTGGCCGGCAAAGGCGAGACCGGCGACCGGCCACACCAACCCGAGCAGCCCGATGCAGCACAGCGAGACCGGGCGCACAACGGGAATGTTCATCGGGGGGAGGGTAACCCTCGGTGCCAGAGATTGTCACTGAGCGTAGAGGCGCGTCGAGTCCCGGGCCGGGCAGGATGATACCGAGCGGCGAGGAGGAGCACGGCGATGGAGCAACCCGTCTGGGCGTGTGCCGGGGTCGATGTCGGCGGCACGTTCACCGATGTCGTGGTGCACGCCGCGGGTCACCGGCCCCGGGCGGTGAAGGTGCCGACCACCGCGGACAACCAGGCTGTGGGCGTGCACCGGGGGGTCGAGCGGGCGTGGCCCGGCGCGGCGCTGCGGCTGCTGCCACACGGCACCACCACGGCCACCAACGCCGTGCTGGAACGCACGATCGCCCGGACGGTTCTGGTGACCACCGACGGGTTCGCTGACGTGCTGCAGATCGCCCGCCAGGACCGGCCCGCGCTCTATGACCTGACGGTGACCCGACCCGAGCCGCTGGTGCCGCGCGACCGGGTGGTGACCGTCGCCGAGCGGACCGGCCCGGACGGCGCGGTGATCATCGCGCTGACCGGCGCGGAGATCGACCGGGTGGTGCGCGAGGTCGAGCGTCTGGAGCCGGAGTCGGTCGCGGTGTGCCTGCTGTTCTCCTACGCCGGCGACGGCCACGAGCGGCGGCTGTGCGAAGCACTGAGCCGGCTGAACGTGCCGATCACCCGGTCCAGCGCGCTGCTGCCGGAGTTCCGGGAGTACGAGCGGGCGTCGACGTGCGTGCTCAACGCCGCCGTCGCGCCGGTGATGCGCCGTTACCTGGCTGCTGTGACGGCCCGGCTGCCCGGCCCGACCATCACCGTGATGACCTCGGGTGGCGGCACCGCCGGCGTGGACTTCGTGGCGTCCGCCCCGGTGCACACCCTGCTGTCCGGACCCGCGGCCGGGGTGGTCGCGGCGGGTGCCGTGGCGGCCGGCGCCGGGTTCCCGGACGCGATCGCCTTCGACATGGGCGGCACGTCCACCGACGTGTGCCTGATCAGGAATGGTCAACCGGAGGTGTCGACGTCGGCGCGGATCGGTGGGTTGCCGTTTCGCACGCCGGCGGTCGGTATCCACACCGTGGGTGCCGGCGGCGGGTCGATCGCCTGGATCGACACCGGAGGTGCCTTGCGGGTCGGCCCCCGGTCGGCCGGCGCGGATCCCGGCCCGGCCTGCTACGGGCTGGGTGGCACCGAGCCGACGGTGACCGATGCGCACTGCGTGCTCGGCCACCTGGACCCGGACACCGAGCTCGGTGGCGGCCTGCGGCTCGACGCCGGCGCAGCCGCGCGCGCCGTCGGCACGCTGCCGGATCCTGCCAGTGGGGCGTTGGGAATTCTCGCGGTGGTGCGGGCGATGATGGCGCGGGCGCTGCGCAAGGTGAGCACCGAGTGTGGCGTCGACCCGGCTGGGTTGGCGCTGGTCGCCTACGGTGGCGCCGGCCCGCTGCACGCCACCGCGCTGGCCCGCGAGCTGGGCTGCCGCGCGGTGGTGGTGCCGCCGGCCCCGGGAGTGTTCAGTGCCCTGGGGTTGCTGCTGGCACCGGCCCGTTACGAGGCGTCCCGGACGGTGCTGGCGCCGGCCGGCGACGACCTCACGAGTGCTTGGCAGGCGCTGCAGACCCAGGCCCGCCAGGAGCTGCGGCGCCAAGGGGTGACGGGCGAGATCACGGTGTCCCGGTTCGCTGATGCCCGCTACGCCGGCCAGTCGCACGAGCTGCGGATCACGGTGGCCGGCGGCGCGGATCCGGCGCAGCTGCTGCACACCGCGCACCGGGATGCCTACGGGTACGCCATGCCCGACGAGCAGGTGCTGATCGTCACCCTGCGGGTGGTGGCGCAGGGTGCGCCGATCCTGTCGGAGCCGCCGAGTGACTGGGATCAGGGCGAGGCTGCGCCGCAGGGGTGTCGGGAGATCGGCGGTACGGGTCCGGTTCGGGTGGTGTCGCGGGCAGGGTTGGTCTGTGGCGACGAGGTCACCGGCCCGGCGTTGATCGAGCAGCCGGACACCACCACGTTGCTGGCCGCTGACGAGGTCGCCGTGGTGGACGGCGCCGGCAACCTGGTGGTGCACCTGGCTGCCCGAGCTCAACCACTGGCTGCTGCCGGTACACACTCTCGATGACGTACAGCCCCGCCAGTCCCTCGTATCCGGACACAGTCGCTGCATCTCGGCCATGCCGGTGAGTGCGTGGGTCGCTCAGGCGATGGCCGAACGTGCCCGACGCGAGTTCACGGTGTATGGTCCCGGACTCGGTGGACGAGGGTGACGAACTCGCGGTCCGGGTCTTTCAGGACTGCGTGGATGGTCGTCATCACCGGGCAGGGCCAGGCCGAGGAGCAGATCCGGCAGTCCCCGCCGCTCTGCCGTTCGTGTTCCATCATCAGCCCGCGGATCAGCAGCGCCAGATCGCCGATCACCTTGCGCGCCGAGTCCTGCTCCTCGTCGGACCACTCGCGGACCTGGGTGGACAGTGACTCCGCCTCGCAGAGGTGCACGACGAGGTCTTCCTGCAGCACGCTGAGCGCGTCGGCCAGTAGGGGTACGGATATGTCCATCAGGTGTCTCCCCGGGTCGGGCGGGGTCCGCACCCCGCTCAGCATCATACAACTGATTCACCAAGGGTAAAGCAACGTATTCACCAAGGGTAAATCCAGTAAGCCTCGGGGAACTTGGTGATGTTGGACGCTATGATCTGTGGCCGGGAGGTGTCACCATGTCACATCGTGAGCCGACGATCCGCAGCCGGGAGTTGGGTGACGGGCTGCGCCAGGCCATGGAGGCCGCCGGGCTGACCGGGAAGCAGGCCGCCCGGATGCTCGACTGGTCACCGAGCTTCCTGTCGATGCTGCTGACCGGGAAGCGCCAGACCAGCGAGGTGGACATCGCGGCGTTCCTCGGGGTGTGCCGGGTCAACGGTGCCGAGCGGGACCGGCTGCTGGCGCTGTGCCGGGAGCAGGACACCCCGGGCTGGCTGCAGCAGCACGGCTGCGCGCTGCCCAAGCAGCTCGTCACGCTGATCGACCACGAGAACAAGGCGCTGACGATCAGTGTCTTCGAGGCGACGGTCGTGCCTGGGCTGCTGCAGACCGGGGAGTACGCCCGCGCGGTGATCAGCCGGATTGTCAACGTGCCGCCCGGGGAGGTGGAGGACCGGGTGGCCGCCCGGCTGGCCCGGCAGAGCCTGTTCAGCCGGCACCACCCGCCGCGCCTTACCTTCTACCTGCACGAGTCGGTACTGCGCTTGCCGGTGGGCGGGGCCGCGGTGCTGGCCGAGCAGCTGCGCCACCTGCACCGGATGTCGGCACGCGGCTACCTGAGTCTGCGGGTGCTGCCCGTCGCGCTGGGCGCGCACGCGGCGATGACCGGGGCGTTCCGGTTGATGGAGTTCGCCGAGTTCAAACCGGTGGCCTACCTGGAAAGTGAGACCTCCAGCCTGTTCTTGGAGAAGCCGGAGGAAATTGGCGCCTACCGGCGCATCCTGGCGGCACTGGCGGACACTGCACTGAGCGAGGGACAATCGAGAGAGCTGATTGCCGCCCTGGCAACCGGGTTCCGCGCGAATGGAGAGGATCATGATGACCGCGTCTGAGCCAGGTCGCATCATCTGGCACACCAGCAGCTACAGCTACGGCAACGGTAACTGCGTGCAGGTCGGCTGGCGCACCAGCAGCTACAGCTGCGGCAACGGTGACTGCGTCCAGGTCGCGCCCGCGCCCGGCCGGGTGCTGGTCCGCGACTCCAAGGACCCCGCCGGCCCCGCCCTGGCCGTCCCCACCCCCGCCTGGCACGCCTTCGTCACCACCCTCACCCCCTGACCCGAGCTCAGCCGCTGTGCCCCTGCCGCCAGTAGCCCATGAAGGCGACCGAGGTGCGCGGGACACCGTGGTCGTTGACCATCAGCCGGCGCAGCCTCTTGATCACTCCGGCTTCCCCGGCCAGCCAGGCGTAGAACTCGCCCTGCCCGGTCGAGACGTCGGGCACGTCCCACAGGATCGACGTGTCCACGTCCATCTCCGCCAGGTCGGTCCCGGCCGCCGGTGTGCCCAGCTCGGCCAGGACCTGTGCCACGGTCGGCTCGAGCAACGAGCCGTGCGGGGCCGACCCGGCCGCACACCGGCGGACCAGCCAACGCACCTCGACGCCGTCGGGCGCCGTCCAGCACTGGCGGTCGTCGGGCGCCGGCACCTCGACACAGACGACGCCGCGGGCATCCGCCGGCAGCGCCTCGACGATCGACGCCACCGCCGGGACGGCGGTCTCATCACCCGCGATCACCAGGAGCCGCGCCGTTGACGGTGGCGACCAGGCGCATCCCCAGCGCCGGCCGGCGCCGGCCGGGTCAGGGCCGGCCAACGCGACCCGGTCACCGGGCCGGGTCGTCAACGCCCACGCCGAGACCGGCCCCCCGCGGCCGTCCGCGCCGTGCAGCACGAAGTCGATGTCCAGCTCGCCGGTGTCGGGTCGGTGCGCCCGCACGGTGTAGCTGCGCATGATGGGACGTATCCGAGACGCCATCGCCTGCCACGCCGCGTGCCACCTGTGCCCGCTGGGAATGTCGGTCACCGGCCGGCCCGGTTGCGGCAGCAGCAGCTTGATCCGCTGGTCGGTGCCGCTAGCGCCGAAAGCGCGCAGGCAACTGCCGGTGAACGTGATTCGCACGAAGCTGGGGCTCAGTCGTTGCGTGTGGGAGACCTCGACGAAGTACATCCGGTACGCAGGAGCCAGTCCGTTGCCAGGTTGCCCGGCCGTGCGCGTCGTCGCCATCCACGCCTCCCGGTCATAAGGTAAGGCTACCTATATTTCGAGAGTGATTCTGACCGGTAACGATAATCTTTGGTAGCCCGGTTCAGTAGCCGGCGCCGCGACCGGCCGGCGCCGCGACCGGCGCGCCGGGTGGGTCGCCCCCGGCCGCGATCGATGCCACGATCTCTCCGCACCGCACCGCGATGTTGGACAGCAGCGTCGACGAGATGCCGTGGGTGTGCTCGGTGGCGCCCTGGACGTAAAGACCGGCCCGCAGCGCAGCGCCGTCGGCCGGCGGGCCGGTGCTGAGCCGGTAGTCACGGCGGATCTCCAGCCGGCCGGCCGGGTCGCGGACGCAGGCGCCGGCCAGGTCCGGGGCCAGCAGCCGCAGGGGGTCGGTGGCACGGTAACCGGTTGCGTAGACGACCAGGTCGGCGGTCAGCACCTCCCGGGCGCCGTCGATCAGTGACTCCACGGCGAGCTCCACCCGGTCGTCGAAGGCGACCACGTCAGCGATCCGGGAGACGTTGCGCAACCGCAGCCGCTCGATACCGGCGACCTTCTCGTGGTAGTGCCGGCGGTAGAGCTCGTCGATCAGGTCCGGGGCGACCACGGAGTAGTTCGTGTTGGCGTGGTATCCGTGAATGAGCTGCTTGACCGATTCGGGTGCGGTGAAGAAGTCGTCGACCGCGGACGGATCGAAGATCCGGTTGGCGAACGAGCTGTCGTCGGCCGGGCTGTAGCCGTAGCGCGCGAAGATCGCACACACCTCGGCGTCCGGGAAGGTGCGGTGCAGGTAGTCGACGACCTCCGCGGCGCTCTGCCCGGCCCCGACGACGACCAGCCGCTCCGGTGCGCTGCCGGCGATCTCCGGCGCGCGGGTGAGCAGATCCCGGTTGTGCCAGACCCGCGGGCCGAGCCTGGTGCCCTGTGGCAGGTTCGGCGTCAGCCCGGTCGCCAGCACCACGTTGCGGGCGGGTAGCCGCATCGTCTCCCCGCCGGCCCGGCGGGTGATCACCTCGAGGCGGTCGGCGGATTCCCCGGCCACGATCTCGACCACCTCAGCGCCGTAGTCGACCTGGTTGCTGAACCGGGCCGCCGCCCACTCGAGGTAGTCGTGGAACTCGATCCTGGTCGGGAAGGAGCTGCCGTAGTTGATGAAGTCGACCAGCCGCCCGCGGTCGTGCAGGTAGCACAGGAAGCTGAACGGGCTGGTCGGGTTGCGCAGCGTCACGAGGTCCTTGAGGAAAGAGACCCGCATTCTGGCATCGGCGATGAGCATGCCCCGGTGCCAGCCGAAGCTGTTCTGGCGCTCGACGAACCGGGCCGAGATCCGCTCGCCGGCCACGGCGTTCGCATTGTGCTCGGCGATCGCGATCGCGAGCGCAAGGTTGGAAGGTCCGAAGCCGATCCCGACCACATCGAAGGCATCCTGGCCGGGCTGCAAGCCGGCCGGCGCTCCCGGCATACCGGCAGGTCCCCTGCTGTTCGCGGTCGAGGCGATCGATCGCTGGTCTGCCTTCCTGGCCATGAAACGGGCTCCCTCCGCATCGACGTGCCATTCCGTGCCGCTGGTCAGCTCCAGCTCGGGTCGGCCACCTGCACGCCCGGGCCCATTTGGTAAGGCTGCCCTCATTCACAGGGTCACGGTACCCGACGGTTGAGTGACAAAATGATCAAATGGCTGATGCGGGTTAATTTCCAATTTCCGACAGATACCGGATACTCGCTGCTCAGGAGCGATGCTGAGGCGGCCCGCCGGCTCGGTCTGCGGCCGGCATCCGGCAGATCGTATGCTGATGCCGTGATATGTCCGAAGTGCCATGCGTCGATGCACACCGTCGACAAGCAAGGGGTACACCTGGATCAGTGCGACAACTGCCGGGGCATCTTCCTCGATCACGGCGAGCTGGAGCAGATCCTGCAGGCCGAGCAGCGCTACTACGGCGGCGGGGTGCCGCCCTATGCCGGGCACGTCAGCGGTCACTCGGACTCCCCCCGGCCGTACCGCGACTCCCCCCGGCCGTACCGCGACTCGCCCCGGCCTTACCGGGACTCGCCCAAGCCCTACCGGGGCGGGCACCATTCCGACTCACCGCGGCCCTACGGACACCGGCGCAGCCACGGCAGCTTCCTCGGTGATCTGTTCGGCTAGCCGTCGCCGGCTGGCCAGGTCGACCGGATGAACCCGCAGATCTGTGACCGCTGCGGCTACCTGTTGCAACGGCCGCTGGTCTGCGACGAGTGCGGCCGGCAGCAGGCATTCGTCCGCCAGCCGCTGTTCTGCCTCACCGGCCCCAGCGGCACCGGCAAGTCCACTGTGGCTCGCCTGCTGCTGCCCCGGCTGTCCGATCGCGTGGTGGTCGTCGAGCAGGACGTGTTGTGGCTGCCGGAGCTGAGCGATCCCGCCGGCGAGCACCGGTTGTTCCGCTCGACATGGCTGCGGATGGCCGCGATGATCGGCCAAAGCGGGCGACCGGTGCTGCTGTGCGGCACCGTGGTCCCCCCTGAGCTGGAGCCGTTGCCCGAGCGTGAGCTGTTCACCGCCGTGCACTACCTGGCGCTGACCTGCCGGCCCGACGTGTTGACGCAACGGTTGCGCGCCCGGCCCGCCTGGCGGGAATGGGACGAGCCCAGGATCGCCGAGATGCTGGACTACGCCTCGTGGCTGGCCGCCAGCGCCGTGACGCTGCGCCCGCCGGTGGCGTTGCTGGACACCACCGATCGCAGCGTCGAGACCACCGCGCAAGACGTCTGCCGCTGGCTGCGGTCCCGCATGCGGTAGCTGCGGTTGTCCGGGGGCGAGGTGCACAATGGCGTCGTTGCGCGTTGTTCCGGATGGCGCGCCTACCACCACTGATGAGGAGCGATGGCCGACCACGAACCCATGAAAGACGTCGCGTGCGGTGAGCCGGAGTTGTCTGAGGAACTTCGGGACGCCCTCGCGCTGCTGCGTGACCGCAGCGACAACGACGACTTCCGTACCCTGGTCGGCGAGGTACTGGCCGGCCGGTGCAGCCTCTTCGAGGCGTCGGGCACGGCGGCGTTCAGTGACGTGGTCTTCGCCCGGATCGCCCAGGATTTCGCCGAGCTGACCGAGGACGAGAAGCGGGGCGTACCGGGTGACCCTCCCGGCGCGACAGGTTCCTGCGGCAGCCCCTGCGCCGGCTGCCCTGGCATCTGCGCCGTGTCCGGTATCAGCCGGTCCAGTTGACCCCTTGCTTGCCGGCACCTCCGGAAACTGTCAGGGGTCGGTGCTTAGCTGAGCACCGACCGATCCCCGACGTTGGAGGTTTCCATGCCCACTCGACATGACCCGTGGCCCGCTGGCACGCCCTGCTGGGTCGACCTGTCAGTACCCGATCTCGCCGGTGCCAAGGAGTTCTACGGCGCGGTCTTCGGCTGGTCGTTCGTTGACAGCGGAGCGGAGTTCGGCCACTACCAGATCTGCCAGGTCGACGGCCGCGCCGCAGCTGCCATCGGTCCGTTGCCGCAGCCGGACCAGCCCCCGGTGTGGACCGTCTACCTGGCCAGCGAGGACGCTGACGGCACCGCGAAGCTGATCAGCGACAACGGCGGGACTGTGCTGGTCGAGCCGATGGACATCCCCGGTAACGGGCGGATGTGTATCGCCCTGGACCCGTTGGGTGCGGTTTTCGGCGTATGGCAGAGCGCCGGGACGCACGGTGTGCAGGTGTACGGCGAGCCGGGCTCGCTGATCTGGACCGACATCCGGCTGCCCGACCCCGATGCCGGGCGCACGTTCTACACCTCCGTCTTCGGCTACCGCTACCAGCCGCTGGAGGGCGGCCCACCGGACTACATGACCATCCACTTCGACGCGGCCCGGGACGGCGAGCCGGTCGGGGGCATCAGTGAGATGACGGGTGCCCCGCAGGGCACCCCGGCGCACTGGCTGTCCTATTTCCTGGTCGCCGACGCCGATGCCGCGGTAGCTGCTGCCGGCGCGGCCGGCGGCAGCATCCTCGCCGAGCCGTTCGACACCCCGCACGGACGGATGGCGGGAATCACCGACCCGTACGGGGCCAGCTTCTTCGTCGTGGGCACGATGCCATCGACGTGATCCCGAACTGGCTCGCAACGCTCGCCCGGCTCGCAGTAGCTCTGTAGCGTCGGAGTGCTGGCTGTAGAGGAGGTGCCATGCACGACGACGCACTCGAGGAGTTCCGTCAAGCCCCGGCAGGCTGGGCGCTCGAGCAGGAGCTGGAGGTGGCGGCAGAGGTCTACGGTGCTGAGCCCAAAGGGCCGCGGACCCCTGCCGCCGAGCTGAGCGACGAGCAGCTTCTCGAGCGGTACAAGTCTCTGATGGGGTTCGACCTGAAATGGGAGGTTGTTCGCGACCCTGTACCGAACGATCCTATGCCGAACGACCCTATGCCGAACGACCCTATGCCGAACGACCCAGACTCCCACTGAGCAGGAAGGGAAGTTCCTTGACCAGCTCACCCACGATGTTGTCCTGGTGTATGCGCTCACCTGCCATCTGACGCATCAGCACGTTTGTGCATGCGTTGATGAAGATCTCACCCAGGATCTTCGTCGTGGTAGATGCGATCGTCGTGTTGATCGTGGTGCCGGTGCCGGGGAAGATCTTGAAGAAGCTAGCTGTCGTTCGGGCCGCTGAGGACACGCCGAGGACGGTCGCGAAGGCGGTAGCGACGGCTTTCGGGTCGACCTTGAATCCCATGATGGTGCTGATCTGGCCCAGCATGCTGATCTGCAGCGCACTCAAGGGAATGGCGTCGACAAGCGGGATCGGGCTGGCCGCGATCAATGCCGCCGTGCCCGTAGTGAAGTTCACCGAGCGTCTCGCTTCGGCGATCTTGAGGTCTAGCGATACCCGCTGGCAGCTCGCCAATGTATGCCGTTCCGCCTCGGGCAACTGATGATAGATGGAACTCACGAGATCGGGAAGGCCGAACGGGGGGAGCTTGACGCCGGCGACGTTGTCTGCTTCTGCCAGTGTCGGGAAGCACTGTCCATCGAGGACGGGAAGATCCAGCGAGGTGAGGTATCGGGCAAAATTGTTGGCACGGGTATCGTCGGGCGTGGGGCACTGAGTGAGCACGAGGGCTACCAGAACGTCCTTCGCCAGTGCCCGCACGATGTCCGACTCGATCGTCTCGAAACGTTCATCCCGGGTACGGACGCAGTAGAGGCAGAAGTGAACTCGGGTATCGTCGTCTCCCATCTGCCTTTCGATCTCGGTAAGGTAATTTCTCGCTATCAGTTCTGATGGCACGCCGAGCTCGATGCCCGGAGTGTCGTACACCGAGATCGGGAGACTCGGTCGGGTATAACGCTGAATGCTCTGGGTGATTGAACGGCCAACGCCGGTCGGGGCGATCGGCTCGCCGAATATGGCGTTGACCAGTGTGCTCTTCCCGACACCGACCCGGCCGGCGAGCATGATGTTGAGCCGAGTCTTGCCGCGCAATGCCTGCGAGAGCCCTTCCCGGAAGAACTTCTCAAGATCGAATTCTCCCTGACCCTCTACGTTGTACCGGAGCAGGCCGGTGGAAGATCCATTCATCGGGTCCCCTTTGTTGATCTCAAACCCCGCGGTCTTGAGGTCGATCGGTTCGGCAAGATCAGGCATCGTGCGTCTCGCGACACTGTGTTCAAGTCAACGCTGTGTCAAGACAACGACGTAACCCCGACAACGTTGCCGCAAAACTCGATGTCGATCTCCCTGGGGACGCCGCCGCCGTGAACTCGACCTGAGCGACGTCTGTGATGCGGAGGATGTCGCTCATGTCGAGTTCACGGCGGCTGGCCACCGGCAGCGCCGGGTGCTTGTGATCAAGCTGTGACCTCTTTGCGGTGAACTCGCTAGCAGACTGGGGCGAACAAGCTGCGAGGCCGGATCCGCGTCTCGTTCGTCTGATTCAAGGGGGAAATCAATGCGTAAGTCGTTGATCACACTTCTTGCCGGTACCGCACTCCTGTTACCCCTGTCGGTGGCCTGTGGCTCGAGCGCCCCCGCTGGTGATCAGGGTGCCCCCGCCCCGGCCGGCGATCGTGGTCAACCCGCCCTCGACATCGTCGGCCTGACCGATGACAACAAGCTTGTGGCGTTCTCGTCGGACAACTCCACCATCCGCGAGACCGGCACGATCCGTGGCCTCAGCGCAGGTGACACCAAGCTGGTCGGCATTGATTATCGGGTACAGGACGGCAAGCTCTACGGTGTTGGCGACAAGGGTGGCCTCTACACCCTGGAGATCAACGGCCAAGCCACCAGCGTGGGCCGGTTGACGATCGCCCTGGAAGGCACGAGCTTCGGGGTCGACTTCAACCCGGCTGCCAACGCGCTACGGGTGGTCAGCGACACCGGCCAGAACCTGCGGCAGTCATTGGCCAACACCCCGCTGGCCGTGACCGCCGCCGACGCCAAGCTGAGCTACCCGCCGGTTCCTCCGGCTACCGCACCGGCACCGCCGGCGGCCGGCATCATCGGTGCGGCGTACACGAACAACGATGCCGACCCGAACACCGCCACCACGCTGTATGACCTGGACGCCACGTTGGACCAGATCGTCATCCAGTCACCGGCCAACTCCGGGCTGCTCGCCCCCACCGGCAAGCTCACCGTCGATGCCGGCGCCGACGCTGGATTCGATATCTACAGCGTGCCCGGCGGCGGCACGATCACCGGCCAGCTGGCCTTCGCCACGCTGCCGGTCGGTGGCCGGTACGGGCTCTACAAGATCACCCTGTTCTCCGGCAAGGCCGAGTTGGTGGGGTCCTTCGACCGTAAGGTGGTCGATGTGGCGATCCCGTTGAACCAGTCCTGACCCTGGGCCGCGCGAGGTGACCCAGCCCGTACCGCTCGCGGTACGGGCTGGGTCACCTCGCTTACGGTGATCGACACCCGGCTTTCCCCAGCCCGACCGCGAATGGATCTTCAACCCCGGCTAGTCGCTGCCCACGCCGCTAGTCCAGCTGCCCACGCAGCGCCCCATCCGGGTAGCTGGTGGTGTGGACGTTGACGTAGAAGTCCTCGGGGTTGTCGATGATGTCCCGGATCTTCTCCCGGGCGGTCATGCCGCGCGGATCGCGATCGTCTCGCACCCGGACGCAGCCGTAGGTCCCGTCCCGATCTCCGTCGAAACGCTCGCCGTTGAAGAAGTCAACCGCATGTGGGCCGGTCTCGTCCCGAGGTGCGAAGTGCAGATGAGCGGCGGTGACATCGCCTTCCAGCCCTCGCCACCCGATGAAGTAACAGGCCCGCTCCCGGTCCTCGTCGAAGACCAGCCGGGCGAAGCCGCGCCCACCACGGTCTCCCCCGTCGGGGACCTCCCAGGGGTCCAACCGGACGTTGAACTCACCGTGCCGATACGCCCGCCCGTCCTGCGCCGACGCGGTGCTCGGCAGCGCCGCGACGAGCAGGATCGACGAGAGCAACGCGAGGCACGCTCCGACACGTCTCACCATCATGAGCTGTTCCTTTCTGCGGTACCACGCCGGACCCAAGTGAACGACGATGTGCCCGTGCCCGGCTGTGACGGGTGCACCACTAGGGGTGATCGCTGGTGCCGCCCCGTTCGTTACTCCGCGTTGAGCGGGCTCAGCGGGGTGAAACGAACCCGAATAACCCCGCTCAGCCCGCTGAATGCGGGGGTTAGCGGGAGGTGAGCCAGGCCATGATGCCGTTGGTGAGGGCGGTGGCGTAGCGGGTGCGGGCCTCGGGGGTGGTGAGTTGGGCGGCTTCCTCGGGGTTGCGCATGTTGGCGCATTCGACCAGGACGGCCGGGATCTCGGCGAGGTTCAGCCCGGCGACGTCTGAGCGGGGTTGCAGCCCGCCGGCTCCGGTGTAGTTCGCGGCGGGGAAGCCACCCCCGCGCAACGCCCTGGCCAGCGCCTCAGCCAAGGTGACCGACGGTGGGCCCTGGCTGGCGGTCAGGGGCGGGTCGGAGTAGAGAACGTGAAAACCTCGTGCAGACGGCGCTGCCCCGTCGGCGTGGATGGAGACCATCGCGTCGGCACCGGCCCGGTTGGCGATCGCGGCCCGGTCGTGCACGCACGGGCCGACCCCGGCGTCATCCGGTCGGGTCAACACCACCTGCACCCCGCGCGAGGTCAGCGCCTCGCGGACCCGGAGCGCGACGTCCCAGCTGAAGGCGTGCTCAGGGTAACCGCCGTTGGTGGAAGTACCGGTGGTGTTGCACGCTTTGGTGCCGCCCCGACCGTTGGGGACCGGGCGATTGATCTCCGCCGGGTGCGCGGCGTTGGCGCCGTTATGTCCCGGGTCGAGCACCACCGTGATCCCTGTCGGCGTCGTGGACAGTGCGGGATCGAATTCTGTGATCGCTGGTGTCGGACTCGGTGAAAGTACCGACGGCGAGGCGGCGGGAGCGGTCGGCGGCTCAACCGTCCCGCAGGCCGCGAGCATCGTTGAGATTGCGACGAGCGCTCCCAAGAGGTCACACCCCGCCGTAGGTCTCGTCCCGCCGCGTCGACTCGATAATGTCCCCACGATTGCAGGGTTTGCTGCCTTCATGGTCTGAAAGTGAGGTGTCATCGCATCAAAACGATATCCCAGTCTGATTCGATCTTGATCGACCCGCATCCGTTGATCTTTATACGCTTTGCCGTCCGCGTCCCACCCGTGCGTCGCGGGACATCCACTCCCCCAGGTGATCCTGAGCACGAAGACTCACCCACCGATGAACGCGCATTCAGCGGGCTGAGCGGGGTTATTCGACCCGCCATAGCCCCGCTCAGCCCGCTGAATGCGAAAGCTTCGGGCGGTGGTAGGCGCGGTGCAGGAGCAGTTCCAGCGGGCCGCGGTCGAAATGGCGTAGCCAGTATGTGGACAGGGTCAGGAACAGGGCGCAGATCAGCGACCACGCGATGATCACCCACCAGGGTCGGGCATCGGCGAAGCGCACCGCCAGCCCGAAGCCCCAGTCGTAGCAGAGCACCGCGGCCACCAGGTTCTGGAACACGTAGCAGGACAGCGAGGTGCGCCCCACCGCGGTCAGCCCGGTGCGCAGCAAGCCGGGTACGGCGGTGAGCCGGTACGCCACCGTGGTGATCAGCCCGAGCAGCCCGAGCGCGACCAACGGTGCCAGCAGGTAGCGGTCCACCAGGAACCACTGCGGTCCGGCGAAGGTGGTGAGCAGGTTCAGCGGTGCCCCCACCCCCAGCCCGGCGGCCATCAGCCGAGCCCGGATCCGCCGGCCCGCCGCGTCATCAGCCAGCGCACCCGCGCGCAGCAACCGCGAGCCGCCCAGGAACAGCACGATCCCCAGCGGCAGGATGAGCACCGTCTCGATCCGGTACACCGGTGCCAGCACGATCCGGTCCAGCACCTGACCGGTCCAGCTAGCAGGGAACACCACGGCCGATGACGGTGCATCACCAACGCCCGCCACCGTCAGCAGGCCGACGACCAGCACGTGCAGCGCACCGGCGGTGACCATCCAGGCCCGCACCGCGTGGTCACTGCGCCCGATCAGCCACGCGACGACCATCGCGGTCACCGCGTAACTCATCAGCACGTCGAACTCGAAGATGAGCAGGTAGTGCAGCAGACCTTCGACGAACAGCAGCGCCGCCCGCCACAGGTACCAGCCCGGCCAGGGCGTGCCGCGCCGTCGCGCCGACTGGTACTGCAGCTCCAGCCCGATCCCGAACATCACCGACAGCAGGGCGAGGAACTTCCCGTTGGCGAGGAAGCGCAGGGTCTGCCCGACCGGGTCGAGCAGGGTGAACCCGCTGAAGGCACCCGCCGGACCCAGCGGATCAGTGAAGATCCAGATATTGGTGCCCAGCGTGCCCAGGATGGCCACCCCGCGCAGCACGTCGAGGACCTCGATCCGCCGGCTCATCGGGGCCTGCCACGACGAGCAGTGGCCGGCGGCGGCGCCCACAACGGCCGGCTGACGTTCAGATCCATGGGTACCAGGCTCGCCGCTGCGCCGGTGCGCCGCGTCGGCCACCAGCCGCGTCGCGGGTCATCATTTCGACGGACCTCGCGGGGCACTGAAGGGGGACGCCGCGGCGCGGCAGGTGTGCTCGAATGGGCACCGTGCCCAGCGTCTCGTTACTGCCGTCGCGGGGCGATCTGCTGCTCGCGGCGAGCTGGTTCGTGCTGGGGGCGTTGTTCTACGTCACCGGCCTGCAGGAGTTGTTCTCCGGCGACGCGCCGGCGGTTGCGCTGTGGCAGCGGTTGACGTTGCTCGCTGCGGGTTGCGCTGCGGTGGCGGTGCGCCGCCGTGCGCCGCTGCCCTGCCTCGGCCTCGCCGTGCTGACCGTGATCATCGACGGAATGCTCGGCTTCAGTCTGCCCGTGGTGCTGGTGCTGACCGAAGCGCTGCACAGCGCGACGCTGCGCGGTTCGCCACGGGTCGGCCGGGCGGTGCTCGCCGGGGCGGCGGTGATCACCGTGGCGATCACGGTGGGCGTGGGTGTGGCAGCGGGGAACTGGCGGCTGGGCGCCGTGGCGGCGGTGCAGGCCGGGACGGTCCTGCTGCTGCCGGTGTGGTGGGCCATGGAGGTGCGCCGGCACCGGGACCGCGCCGAGGCCGAGCGACTCAACGCCCGGATCGCCGAGCTGGACCGCCGCGCCGCGCTCAGCGCCGAGCGGGCCCGCTTGGCCCGGGACCTGCACGACGTCATCGCGGGGCACCTGTCGGCGATCGCGTTGCAGTCCGAGGCGGTGCTCTCGATGGCCGGCGACGACCCGGCCACCGCCCGCACCGTGCTGACCTCGGTGCGGCACAACAGTGTGCAGTCGCTGGTCGAGATGAAGGCGATGATCGATCTGCTGCGCGCCGAGGACACCGCCTCACCCAGCGCGACACTGGCTGATCTGGAGCCGCTGCTGGACTCCGCCCGCGCTGCCGGTCTGGAGGTGACGGTGCAGGCCGAGCCGGCCGGGGAGCTCCCCGCGGCCGTCGATCTCACCGCCTACCGCATCGTGCAGGAGGCGCTCACCAACGCCGCCAAGCACGCCGCGGGTTCGTCTGCGCAGGTCACGGTCCGCCGCGACGGTGACGTGGTGGTCGTTGAGGTGACCAACGACCTCACCGCCCTCGTCGCTGCCAGGGCGGAGGGCACCGGCTTGGTGAGCATGCGAGAACGGGCGGCGGCGCTGGGTGGCACGTTGACCGCCGGGCCGGCTACCGGGGGTTGGCGAGTCCGTGCGGTGCTGCCGACCGGAGTGAGCCGGCGATGACGATCACAGTGCTGGTTGCCGACGATCACGCGGCGATCCGGCTCGGGCTGGTGATGATCCTGTCCGGGGCCGACGGTATCGAGGTGGTCGGCGAGGCCGCCGATGGCGCTGCGGCGGTCCGGATGGCCCGCGCGCTGCGGCCCGACGTGGTGCTCATGGACATCCGGATGCCGGGCACCGACGGCATCGCGGCCACCCGCGAGCTGGTCGCCGGCGGGGTCTGCGAGGTGCTCGTGCTCACCACGTTCGACCTGGACGAGTACGTGCACGAGGCGCTGCGTGCGGGGGCGGCCGGGTTCCTGCTCAAGTCCGTCGAGGCCCCCCGGTTGATCGACTCGGTCCGGTTGGTCGCCGCCGGCGACGGGGTACTCGAACCGCAGGTGACCCGACGCCTGTTACGCGCCTTCGCCGCCGCCGCGCCGCCGGCCCGCCGCGCTGAGATCCTGGATCAACTCACCGACCGGGAGCGCGACGTGCTCAGCTGCCTGGGCGGCGGCTTGTCCAACGCCCAGATCGCCCGGCGGCTGTTCATCTCCGAGGCCACCGTCAAGACCCACGTGTCCCGGGTGCTGGCCAAGCTGGACCTACGCTCCCGCGTCCAAGCCGCGATCCTGGCCCAGGACGCCGGTTTGGTTCCCAGGACCTGAACGGCAGGTAGCCGTCAGCACGTCGCACCAGCCCCGGGAGGATCGGCCGGCGTGACCACGGTCATGCCGGCGCCGGCTGCTGCGGCGGCCAATCGACGGTCGTACGTCACGAGTTCCACGTCTGATGGATCCCACTCGGCGGCGGACACGAGGTGAATAGCGTCCAACGTCCTGATCATCGGTGCGGGAAGCGCGCCTGCGCGCTCGAGGATGTCTGCGTCAACGCAGACCTGTGCCACCGCGGCGAGTACCTCGGCCGCCTCGGCCAGCTCGCCGGCGAGAGCGGCCGGATCGATCAGCTCACCGGTGTCCCGGTGGTTGTTGCGACGGATGGTCCGCAACACCTCGGCGCGGGACAGCGCCGAGGTCACCGCCAGCTCGTCGCGCCGGTCGTCGAGCCACTCTTGAAGCGCGCTCGACCCGTCCTCGGTTCGAACGAGCTTCACCAGCGCGCAGGAGTCGAGGTAAATCATCGACCTTCCTCGCGCCGTAGTTGTTCCAGTGTGGCGCTCAACGGGGATGTGTCGGCCCGGCGCGGCAGTGGACGCCGGCCGGCGAGACCACCGGACCGGCCGGGTCGGAGCCTGCCCTGCGATTCGAGCTCGTCGGCCCGCTGCTCGGCTGGGGTGGCCGGAACCAGCCAGCCGACGAGCCGACCGCCGCTGGTGACTCGGCCGACTGCGCCCGCCCCGGCCAGATCTGCGACGATTTTTCCGGCGTTGCGCAGTTCCCGGATGCCAACCTCACGCTGCGGTCGTCGCGCAGTGGGGATCCGATCACCGAGGTCGAGGTGCTCGTGGCTCATGTCTGTCAGTTTAGCGGCATCGTCTGTCAATCGCGGCCACTGTCGGCAGTACCGGGATACGCCGGCCGACAGTACGCACGGCAAGCGAGACGCTCACCCTGGCCCGGTATCCGCGTACAGGTCGTCTAGGCCGACGGCCAGCACGTGGTCGCCGGCAACACTGAGGTCGGGATCGAAGCCGGCTGCGTCGTAGCAGGCGAGCACGGTGTCGCGGGTGTCGTACCCGCGACCGGCCAGCAGGTCTCGGGCTCGGCGGAGACGGTCGACATGGCGGGCGCCGAGGACGTCACCCCACTTCGCTGCACCGAGTGACAGGATCCGGCGTGGCTCGCCGGGAACCGTGGGCGCGAACACCACGACGTCGACCTCGATCTGGCTGCGCCGGGCCGGGTCGGCCACGACACCGGCGCCGACCTCGCCGGGCAGTGCCCCGAACAGCCCGGCCGGGGCGGTCAGGGCGAACTCCCGGCACAGCTGCTCGAAGTGCGGCCCGAGTACCTGGGCCGAGAACCGGGCGGCGGCATCCTGCCAGACCGGGCCCGCCCGGCCGCTTTCCAGCAGCCCCCATTGTGGACGCATCACCACCTGGTAGAAGGTGATCAGCGGCTCGGCGGCTCGGCGACCCGGTAGCGGGATCGGCCGGACCGAAATACATCGGGTTCCCGGCGCAGCAGCCCGCAGTCCTCTCACACGTTGAGATGGTGACCGATATCCGCCGCCCGACGGCCGACGACGGCGTGCAACCGGACGGCCAACCTGGTGTCCGCCACCTCCCAGTACCGGGCGGCCAGCGGGTAGTCGAACGGCCGCACCACCAGACAGCCTCAATGACCATAGATGGAGGACTGTACTTCGTCGACGTGTACTCCTCGTGTTGCGGCGAGGTCACTGGCAGGAGATGTTGGAGAGTCCGGCGTCGGCGTTGGTGGCCCGGTTGGTGCAGCTGACGGCGTTGCCCAGGTTCTTCTTGGTGATATTGATGGCATAGCCCGAGGCGTTGACGGTCGCGGTGTTGCCCTGGAACAGGTTGCGTTCCCCCCAGCCGCCGAGGACTCGGTGGCTTTGGAAGCCGTCCTGGGGGGCGTTCACGCCGATGTTGTCGGCGATGATCCAGTCGTTGCCCTTGACGTCGACCCAGGAGTCCGCGGCGGTCATGGCGGCGCCGGAGAAGGTGTTGGCGCGCAGGGTCCCGTGGCTGGTGCCCTCCTTGATGTCGACGGCCTCGGCGGTGGTCTCGGCGATGTCGTTGCCCTGGATGACGTTGCGATCGCTGCGATCGGGCCCGCAGCCACTGTGCGCGCACCAGTTACTCCGCGCGCTGCCGATGTAGATCCCCTCGCCGAACTTGCGTGTGCGCAGCCCGGTGCGCCGGATGGTGGTGGCCTGCACGGTGTTGTTCGAGCTGGCCGCACGCAGGTGCAGTGCCTCGTCACCGACCTCGTGGATGAGCAGACCGTCGATCAGTGCGCCCTGGGTGCTGTCGATCATGAGGCCTTTCTGCCCGCCGTGGATGGTGAAGCCGGACAACCGCCAGTGGTCGGCGGCGCGCAGGTGCAGGGTGTAGCCGGCATCGGCCGGACCGCCGTCGAGGATGGCGGCTCGGCTGCCGCACAGGGTGATCGGCTGGTCTGCGGGGGCGGCGGTGGTGATCTCGAACCGGCCGGGGTAGACGCCGTCGCGCAGCTGGATCACCGCACCGGGCGCAGCCCGGGCGAGCGCGGCGCGCAGCTGGTCGGCGGTGGAGACGTCCTGGCCGGCGGGGCCGCCGCAGGCCGCCGTGGCCGGTGCTGGGGCGGGGCGACTATCACCGGGGATGGCCGGCTCCGGTGTTGCCGGGCCGGCGCAACCGGCCACCAGCGCCGCGACGAATGCTGACATCGTGGCCAGCCCCCGCACGCTCACCGGGTGACCGGTGGGGACACGGAGGGGTCGAGACGCATCATGGTCGGTTGGGGCTCGCCGGTCTCGGGCAGCAGTGCGGAGACCGGGTGATCGGGGTAGGGGTGGGCCGGCCGGCGTCGGCGGTTGCGACCGAGAAACGACGCGACGATCGGCACCAGCAGCAGTAATGCCCAGACCGACAGCAGCGGTCGGTCCAGGAACAGCTTGCGCAACCGGTCGCTCACGCTCATGGTGACCTGCCACTGATCCGCGGAGTTGTTCGAGACGCTGACCGCGGCGCCGAGGTCGAGCCGGGCCAGGTCCAGACCGCTGGGGCCGTTGCCGGCCAGCGTATTGTCGTGCGCCGCCGAGCCTTGGGCGCCACCCTGGAAGGACACGCCGTGGCGCCGGGCGGCGAGAACGGTGTTGGCATGGACGTCCGCGGTGGCGGTGCGAACCTGGACGCCGGTGTCGGCGCCGGCGACGGTGTTGTGATCCACCGTGACGCCGGTGGCACCGTCTCGAACCGCGATCGCGGCGCCATCGGAAAAGGTGACGGTATTGGCGCTGATCTGGGCGCGGTGCACCGCCCCGCGGACGACGATGCCCTCGGTGTTGTGGACCAGCCCGGTGTTCGTCACCACGGTCTCGTCGGCGTCCCACACCAGCACACCGTTACCTGCGTTGGAGCGGACGGTGGAGTCCTCGACCCGGAAGCCGCGTTGGCCGTCCAGGGAAGCCCCGGCCGCGCCTGGCCGCTCAGCCAGGGGCCGCCCGTCGAGCCGGATGCCGTCGCCGCGGTTGTGCTCAGCGGTCAGATGGCGCATGGTCACCGCCGCGGAACCGTCGTCGACGACGACTCCGCTGCCGGCGTTGCCGCGGATGACGCTGGTGCGGATCGTGGCCCCGGTGGAGCCCTGGTGCAGCAGGATGCCGTCGGCGGCGGCACCGGCGAAGGTGCTGTCGGCGATGGTGAGCCCGCGGGTGTCCGAGCTGAACAACCCGTAGTGGCCGGCGTGCACGGTGGTGTCGGTGATCGATCCGGTGCCGGCGGCGGACTCGTTTCCGGTGATCGCCAGACCGCCGGTGCGACCGCTCCAGAAGCCCAGGTGAGAGAACGTGACAAAATGGCTTTGCAGGTCCGAGCCGGCGACCCGGAGATAGGCTCGGCCATCGGTGACCTGCTGGTCGGGCCCGCTGGTAGCGGGGTCCCAGCTGATCACCGTCAGTGGGCTACCCGGGGCGCCGGTGAGCTCGAGGGAGCCTTTCCATCCCACCAGGGAGGTGAAGCCGGTGGGGGTGCTGGTTAACCGCAGCGTGGTGCCGGCAGCGTTCAGGCTCAGCCGGGCACCTGGTCCGACCACTACCGGGGTGATCACGTCGATGGTGCTGGCGTCGACCCGCCGGGCGGCTCCCAGCTGCAGCAGCGACTCCAGGGTGTAGGAAGCGCTGCGGGCGGTGAGGATCACTGCGGGTGCGCCGTGTGTCTCGTCGCGGTATGCCGGGCTGGTCCAGGGAATGTCACGTAGCTGGCTGAGCAGCCGGGTGTCCTCGGCGGCGACCAGGGTCGCCTGCGAGCGGGCCTGCTCGAGCTGAGCCTGTCCCAGGTCGATCATCCCCGGCAGGGCGGATCGGGCCGGTGCGTTGCGGACCAGCCAGCCGGGGACGTAGACGGCTGCGGCGAGGACGGCGGCGAAGGCGAGCAGGCTGAGCGCGATTGCCAGCCATGGTCCGCGCCCGGTTGCCGTGGCGCTCATGGTCAGACTTTCGCCGCGCTGCTGTTGAGCGTGCGGCTGGTCGTCAGGCTCGCCGCGTTTTGCCCCTCGCCGCCGACGAGATCGGTTCGCCGGGTCAGCCAGCCCTGCTTGTTCATGGTCACGAACGCGTAGGTCTTGATCGGCAGTGCCACGAGTATGATCACGGTGGCGACCAGCGGGAGCAGCCACAGATCGGCTGGCCGGCGTCGCAGGTGCGAGACGCTACGCAGCGCTCGGCTCAGGAATATCCAGATCAGGGCCAGCGGCAGGGCGACGCTGACCTGGGGATGGAGCACCGCGACGGCGAGGTAGTAGAGGGTGGCACCCATGGTGAGGGGGGTGAGCAAGATCTGGAACACGGTGAGCTGGGAGATCACGGGCACTCTCCACAGCCAGCCCTTCCACAGCGCGGTGAGGTAGCACCGGTAGGAGTTGCGAGCCCAGCGCAGGCGTTGCTTGCAAAAGGCACGGAAGGTGGCCGGGAACATCGACAACGCGTGCGCGGTGGACTGATGCACCGTCTGAAATCCGCTGGCCAGGACCAGCCAGGTCAGGCGACCGTCGTCACCGGCGATACAGCGCCGGCCGAGGAAGAACTCGTGCTCGAGGTGCGGCAGCACCTGCAGCAGCACCGAGCGGCGGTACGCGGCGGTGCGGCCGGACAGGCAGACCACCGCCCCGGCGCGACCGGTGGCCGGCACGTAGTCCAGGTAGCGGTTATCGATGATCCAATCCGCGACGCGGCGCCACACGCTGGTGTTGGGCTCGAAGACGTTCTGCCGGGTGCCCACCGCGCCGACCGTGGGGTCGACGAAGGGCATCTGAACCGCTGCCAGCAGCCCGGGAAGCCAGCGGGTGTCGGAGTCGGTGAGCACGACCACCGCACCGGTGGCGGCCCGGATGCCGACGCCCAGCGCGGAGCGTTTACCCTGGTGGGCAAACATGATCACGTGTAGGCGGCGGTCGTTGCGAGCGGTCAGCCGGTGCTGCGCCTCGGCGTCGGCGGCATCGAGGACGATCACCACCTGGTCGGGATCCTCGGCCAGCCAGGTGTCCAGGCAGGCATCCAGGACATCGGGGTCCTCGTGGTAGGACGGGACGATCACCGAGGTGGTGGTGCGGAACTCGTTGACGGTGGGCCGGTACCACGTGGAGAGCAGTTTTCGCACCGCCCACACCGACCAGGACACCAACCCGACCAGGCCGATCGGCAGTAGTAGCCGCCAGTTCTCGGTGAGGAATGCCCAGCTGTCGGGGATGAATGCCCAGCTGTCGGGGATGAATGCCCAGCTGCCGGCGATAGCGGCCCAGTGGTCGGTGAGGGAGGTCCAGCCGTCGGCAGCGAGGTCCATGACCAGCGTCTTCCTTTCGACGTCGAGTGCGGGCTAGGCGGCGAAGAAGGCGCGGTCCAGCGCCCGCGGATCGTGTGCCTGACCGGAACAGCCGATCGTGATGGTCATGCCCATGTCCCATCCGGTGGAGTGTCAGCCTTTCGAGTAGTGCCGGGGAGCGGTCGCTACGGAAAGTGTCATCATGGGTCATATCGCGGCCGTGTGAGTGATTGCTACAGGTGGGCGTGAAGTCCAACCACGCAGCTCGCGATATGGCTGCTTGTCGCGGCGTGGGGGCTTGACGTCTTCTGGGCGAGTCGAGTGTTCAGTGAGAAGGCGCTTCCCTGTGGTAAGGATCCAGCTATGTGCCTGTCAGGGACCTTCCACGTACACCACGAAGCCGATCCCCCACCCGCCGGTCGTGCGGGGCGGGTGCCCCGGCGCGGTGCCCTCATTGGCGCCGCCGTCGCGGTGGCTGCGGCAGCCGTGCCGGCTGCTCCCGCCCACGCCGCCCCCCGCCGGCACGGGGTCGTGCGGGACTTGACTCACGTCTTTCGGGTCGACTTCCCCACCTACAACGGTGTCCAGCCCGAGCGGCGGACGGCCACCACGATCGAGGACACCGGCTTCTACATCCAGTCCTGGTCGTTCGCCGAGCACATGGGCACCCATCTGGACGCCCCCGGACACGTCATACCCGGTGGGCGGCTGGTCCCCGACCTCGACCCCGAGGAGATGTTCGCCCCGCTCGCGGTCGTCGACATCTCCGGCCGGGCCGAGCGCGACGCCGACGCCCTGGTGCAGGTCCGGGATCTGCGCGACTACGAGCGCCGGCACGGTCGCATCCCCGACCGTGCCGCCGTCTGCATGTACTCGGGATGGGAGCGTCGGGTGCACGATCCGGCGGCGTACCGCAATCCGAGTCCGGACGGCACGCTGCACTTCCCGGGGTTCGGTCTCGAGGCCGTCGAGTGGTTACTGGAGAACCGCCGCATCCTCGCGCTCGGCGTCGACACGCTGAGCCTGGACGTCGGCGCATCGACCACGTTCCCCGTGCACAAGCGACTCCTCGGGGCCGACCGGTACGGCCTGGAGAACCTGGCCAACCTGAGGCAGGTCCCGCCCCGCGGGGCGGAGGCCGTGGTGGGCATCGTGCCCTGGGAGAAGGGCTCAGGCGGCCCCTGCCGCGTCCTGGCCCGCTGGTGAGTTGGCGACCCAGTACGCCCGCATTCAGCGGGCTCAGCGGGGTTATTCGGACCTCGATAACCCCGCTGAGCCCGCTGAATGCGCCGCGGAGGTGAGGAGGGTGGCGATGCGGTGGGTGCGGGGGTGGTGGGTGAAGTGGTCCAGGGGCACCGGGAGGGGGAGCTGCCAGTTGGGGTACTCGGTGGTGGTGCCGGGCAGGTTGGGTTGGCGCGGCTCGCCCAGCACGTCGTAAGGCGACGCCAGCAGCAGCCGGCAGGGGGTGCGGGCCAGCAACGCGTGCATCGCCACCACGATGTCGTCCTCGGTGAGCAGACCCTCGGTGAGCGGGTCTTCGGCAAGCAGGCCCTCGGCACGCAGCAGGTCGACGAGCTCGGCGCGTTCGGCGCCCGCGCGGGCCCACTCCGCGGCGGTGTCGTTCAGCAGCCCCAGCCTGGCGCGCACCCGTACGTGCTCTCCACGGAGAAAGCCGACCGCGGTGGGCAGGTCGTGGGTGGAGATGCTGGCCGCGGCGTGCCGCGGCCAGCGCTGCGGGGCCAGCAGCGGCCGGCCGGGCGCCTGCTCATCGCGAGCGAACCACAGCACGGCGCAACCCAGCATCCGTTGGGCGGCCAGTGCCTCGGTGACCTCGGGTTCCACGGTGCCGAGGTCCTCACCCACCACCACGGCGCCGGCTCGGTGTGCCTCCAGCGCCAGCACCGCCAGCATCGCCGCGGCGTCATAACGCACGTAGGTGCCCTGGTCGGCAGACGCCCCCGGCGGCACCCACCACAACCGCCACAAACCTGCCACATGGTCGATGCGCAGCCCGTCGGCATGCGCGAGCACAGCGCGCAGCAGGTCACGGTAGGCGGCGTAGCCGGTGGCGGCCAACCGGTCCGGGCGCCACGGCGGCAGCCCCCAGTCCTGACCCTGCTGGTTGAAGGTATCCGGCGGGGCCCCGACCGTCGCCCCGAGGGCGAGCACGTCCTGCAACGCCCAGGCGTCGGCGCCCTCGGGATCCACCCCGACCGCCAGGTCGTGCACCAAACCGATGGCCATCCCCCGGGCGGCCTGCCGGGCGGCGGCGAGCTGCTCGTCGCACTGCTGCTGCACCCAGGCGTGAAACGCCACCCGCGCCGGGTCGGCGGTCGCGGTCGTCGGGTGCCGCAACCCAGCCGGCCAGCGCGACCAGCGCGGGCCGTGGTGCTCGGCGAGTGCGCAGAACGTCGCGAAGTCGCGCAATCCCTCCGCCAGCACCGGGCACGGAGCGCCGGCGGACCGCCAGAGCAGCTCCAGCGCCGCCCGTTTGGCGTGCCAGACGGCGTCGCGGTCGATCCGCTCACCACCGGATCCGATCCGCAGGGCGTCCACCTCCGCCCGTAACGCTGGGTCACCGCGGCGGTAGGCGCCGATGTCGGTGATACTCAGGTACAGCGGGTTGACGAAGCGGCGGCTGGACGGGTAGTAGGGCGAAGGCTGAATCGGGGTGATCGGGGTCACCGCGTGCAGCGGGTTGACGGCCACCGCGCCACCGCCCTGCGCGGCCGTCCAGGTGATCAGCTCGCGCAGGTCGGCGAGGTCCCCGAGACCCCAGGACCGGGCCGAGTGCAGGGCGTAGAGCTGCAGCATCCAGCCCCAGGTGCGCGGCGGCTCGGGCTGCGGTGGTGGGGCCACCAGCACGGTGACCGGGCACCGATCCGCGCTGGTCAGCGTGTAACAGCCGGGGGCCAGATCGGCCGGCAACACCCCGTCGACCGGGACGGCCGTGCCGTGCTCGTCGGTCAGCACCCCGGCGCGACAGGGCTGCCCCGGACGCAGCACCACGGTCTGAGTCGCACCAGCCGCCGCTAGTGCGTCCCGGGCCTGCGCCGGGGTGGCGGCACTGACGCCGAGCAACGCCAGCACCCGGCGCACCACGTCGGGCTCCACCTCGACCCGCCGGCGCTGGGCATCCCGGTACCAGGTCGCGACGCCGTAGGCAGCGGCAAGATCTTCCAGTGCAGGGTCCACTCTGACCTTCCGTAGCCGTTTTGGTGACTTAAAGTAATCAAATGTCCCACACCGATGCCGGAACCACGTTCGATGACCTACTCCGTATCGTTGTCGTACTTGGTCAAGCATCGAGAGGGTGAGCCGTTGAGCTGGGGCGTACGTCACCTGGATGCCACGCGGTGACAGGCTCCGCGGGTCCCGCGGAGCCTGGCCTGACCGTAGCTGAACTCGCGTCGGACTGGGCTGTGGTGGCCAGCCGGACCACCTACCTGCCGATGTCCGCGCCGGAGATCGAGCAGCTGCTGGCTGGACTGCTGGGCCGGTTGGTCACGGTGGTAGCCGTCGCGCCGTTTGATGCGCAGGCGGTGCTCGACGTGGGCGCCGAGCTGGTCGCACACGATCTCACCGGCACAACCAGCATCAGCCGCAGCATCGAGGTCCTCGGTACCGGCCTGCCGCGGTTGACGGAGCTGCGGCACGTCGAGCGGTGCGAGGAAACGGTCTTGCAGGTACTGGGCGTGCTGGCCGGCGGGTACGCCGATGCGCTTCGCCGGCGCACCCTCGACGAGCAGGACCAGGTCACCCGCGCGGTACTGCAGGCGAAGCTGGGGGCCGAGCGTGAGCTACAGGTCAGCGAGGCACGGTTCCGGCAGATCTTCTCCGAGGCCGAGGTGGGAATCGTGATCAGCGATCTCGACGGCACGCTGGTCGCCGCCAACCGGGTGTTCGCCGGGATGGTCGGCCGGGCACAGCAGGATCTCGTCGGCGCCGCGCTGCCGGAATTGTTGCGTACGGCGGATGATCCGACGCTGGGCACGGCCTACCAGGAGCTGGCCGGCGGTGAGTTGTCCCACTTCCGGCGCCGCGGCCACCTGACCGCCGCCGGTGGGGACGTCGCCTGGACCCTGCTCGCGGGCTCGTTGCTGCGTGACTCCGAAGGGGCGCCGACGCACCACCTCATCATCGCCGACGACCTCAGCGAGGTGCAGCTGCTGCAGCAGGAGCTGTCCGAGCAGGCGCTGCACGACCGGTTGACCGGGCTGCCCAACGAGCACTACTTCATGTCCTACCTGCGGGACGTGCTCGAGGCCGCCGACTCGTCGGTTCAGGTCACCTTGTGCCGGGTGAACCTGGACGCCTTCTCGGTGATCAACGACGGGATCGGTCGGACGACCGGTGAATCGCTGCTGTGCGCGCTCGCGGGGCGGCTGCAGGATCTCGTCACCGGGGAGCGGGCGATGGTGGCCCGGATGGGCGCAGACGACTTCGCGATCCTGATCCTGGGCGGCATGGACAGCCGCGACCTCAGCCTGTTCGCCGCCACCATCAACGTCCGGCTGGCCGAACCGGTCCACCTCGACAACCGGGGGATCTCGGTGTCGGCCGGGGTCGGGCTGGTGAGCCGGTTCGCCGGTGGGATCTCGGCAGATGAGCTGATCCGGGCCGCCGATGTCACCTTGCGCCGGGCCAAGCACACCGGCCGCGGGCAGTGGGATGTCTACGATCCGGGATACGACGCCCGGCAGCGCGAGCGTGCCCAGCTCGCTGCGGAGATCCCCGGTGCGTGGGAGTTCGGGGAGATCGATTTGGTGTACCAGCCGGTGTGCCGGCTCGACGGCGGGCAGATCGTCGCGCTGCAGGCGTTGCTGCGCTGGGAACGGGCCGACGGGATGGTGTTGGGCCACGCCAGGTGCCTCGAGCTGGCCGAGCGGACCGGGCTGGTGCTCTCGCTCGGACGCTGGATCGTGGACAAGTCCTGCCGCGCGCAGATCCGGGTGTTACACAGCCGCGCCGACCGTGCACCGCTGATGCGGGTCGATCTCACCGCGCAGTTGAGCCAGGATCCCGATCTCGTCGGGGTGGTGCGCGGCGCCTTGACGGCCACCGAACTGCAGGCCGGGCAACTCCGGGTAGGGGTGCCGCTGGCCGCCCTGGCCCGCGGTCGCGGCGACGTGGTGGACAACGTGGGCGTGCTCGCCGACTTGGGCATGGAAGTGGTGCTGCTGGGCGTTGCGACTGGTCCGGGATACATGACGTATCTCGAGGACTTCCCGATCGGAGCAGTGGAGATCGCTCCGGAGGTCGTCGCCCGGATCGCCCGGCGGCCCGGAAATGACTCGGTGCTCGGCCGTGCGGTCCGCAGTGCCATCCCGTTGGTGCACAGCACCGGTGCCACAGTGATCGTTCCTGGGGTGGATACCCCGGATCAGGCCCAGTGGTGGCGCGACGCCGGAGCCGACACCGCGTGGGGAGCCCACTTCGGCCCGCCCATCCCCGACGCCGCCTTCTAAGAGCGACACTGGTCGGGTGGAGGATCCGGCGCGGCTGCGAGTCGCCTTTCCGTGCCAGTACGAGGGGTGCCAGCGGGCGGCGGCGACCGTTGAGGTGACCCGGCGCGGGCAGCTGTACATCGACGAGGAGCAGGACATCATCTACCGGATCTTCCCCGAGGCGCAGGGCACGATCAGGGTCAACGGTTTCCTGCCCTACACCGGTTTCTCCGCTCAGGTGAGCAACTTCGCCGCAACCGCCGTCGCGGTCCGGGGTGTCGACCCAGCCGCGCTGCACGCGGTGAACCGGATCTGGGTCCCGTTCTACTGCCACCAGTGCGACCGCTCGTTCTGCGGTGCGCACTGGAACCTGACGGCGACCTTCGACTGGGGCTTCGACCACTACTCTGGAACCTGCCCGGTGGGTCACCCCCATTTCATCGATCATTGTTGATCGCAGCCATGCACACCCGGATGAACGGTCGCTGACCTGCCGCACCCGGGCGAGGCAGGCCGCGGGGTCTCGCCATCGAAGGTCCGACACGATATCGTCACGACCCAGTCAGGTACGTTGATCGCGAGAAGGAAGATGATGCTAAGTCACTCGATTGGGCACTCCGATCCGCTGGTTGACGTGGCGGACAAGTTCCCGTTGTCGCCTGTCCCCGGATCTTCGGTAACGGTGGAACCGGTGCTGCTTCCAGTATCGCCGATTCCTCTTGGTTTCCGATTTGCCATACGCCCGGTTCGCGCGGGCAAGCATGGCAAGACTTATACCACGATGATTGTGACTGAAGATACCGAGCGCTCCGACGATGGCAAGGTCTATACAATTCCAGACACCGTGGAGCGCGAAGTGGAAGCCGACTGACCTGTCATGACGATTCTCGTGTTGACCCGCCCCAACGACGGAACCGCCGGTGGCGTGGTGGCCGAGTTGGAGCGTCGCGGGGTCGCTGTCGTCCGGGCCGATGTCGGCGACTTCCCGTTGGATGTCACGTTGGTGGCATCTATGGCGGGTCACCCCGAGTGGCGCGGCTCGCTGAGCCTGTCGGGGAAGCATGTGCGGCTGGATGAGATCCGAGCCATCTACTACCGGCGTCCGACTGGATTCCGCCTTCCTGATCACTTGTCACCGGAGCATCAGCGGTTCGCGAAAGCGGAGGCGCGGCGGGGGCTGGGCGGCTTGCTTCTCACGCTGCCGGTGCGGTGGGTGTCGCACCCGTCGCGGGTTGCGGACGCCGAGTTCAAACCACTACAGCTCCAGCTCGCGGCGGAATGTGGGTTGCGAATACCTCGCACGTTGATCACCAACGACGCAGCGCACGTCCGGGAGTTCGCCGAACAACTATCCGGGCCGATGATATACAAGCCGCTGTCGGCGCCCAGTGTTCGCACCGACGACGGGCTGCGGCTCATATACGCCACGCAAGTGGACGGTAACCCGTTGCACGACGGTGAGATCAAGCTCACCGCCCACCTGTTCCAGCATGTTGACCGGACTACGGGGCGACACGCCGGTGTGTTCTGGGACAACGGTTCCCTCTGATCGGTATGACTCACGCAGCTCGAAGTGAGGAGGCTGCGTGGTTGTGTTTGATGAGGTGGAG
>JBOHGE010000024.1:0-78317 GCA_050700055.1 Pseudonocardiaceae bacterium | reverse complement strand
GTGCCACTGGTGGCAACTTTTGGCCCGAAGTTGCCACCAGTGGCACACCCGCACACAGCGATAGTCCTTCCGCGGACCTCACTGACAGTGACATCGAGTCAGTGACGTCCCGGGATGTCAGGCGTGTCACGGCACGCAGGAGGGCGCTGTCCGGGTGATCTGCTCACCGGCGCTGCCCAGCACAGACCGAACCCGCCCCGACAGCGCCCGGCTGGGCCTTCTCGGCTGGTGTCACTGATCGTGCGAGCCGGCCCGAGCCAGCCCCCCGAGCGACCTAAACTGTGATCAACCTAAACTGTGATCTTGCCCCAACTTCCGGAGGTCTGAGGCTGCGGGTCCAGCACTTCCTCGAGGCCAAGCACACGCCCTACCTCGGTTGAGCGTGACGTGCCGAAAGAATGGATTGTCGTCACAGTGAACGTGCTGTCGGCGGCCGGCACCGTCGGCGCGTTCGCGATCGGGTTCATGCTGCTGGGTAAGGAACATCGGCGCGAAGAGGTCCGCGCGGAGGACGAACGCCGCCTGCAGGCGATTAAGGTCAGTGCCTGGGTAAAAGCGCATGCCCTCAGTTTGTTGGTGACCGGCGATTCCGGGTAGGACGAGTTGGTTCTGTCGTTGCGCCCGGCTGCCGAGATCGCGGTGCACTGGAATGCGTCCATCGGCAACAGGGCGCTTGTGGGTCAGGAATGTTGTGCGGGCAGCACTATTTCTTCAAGCCGGCGCACGCGCTCGGCCAGGCCCTCGGTGCCGTCACGGCGCTGCTCGATCCAGTGCCGAATGAGTGCGGTCGGTCGCAGTCCCTCATCGGCGGCTTGATGTCGGACCCAGTCGAGCAGTGATTTCGGCAGTCGCAGCGAGGTGGTGACCATGGGGTCGGGGTTTGTGGTGTCCTCGCGGTGTGCCTGTTCGAGCTCGGTGCTCAGGTCGTGGGTGTCGGCGTACTCGGCTAGTTCTGCGATGTGGTTGTCAGTCATGGTGGTGGCTCCTCTCCGGGGTTGGTGGTTTCACGTTTCAGGTTTCAATTGTCAGCGACCGCGCCGCTCGTAGAGATGTCGCTTGGCGTCGGTCATGTCACGAGCCGTCACGACGAAGTCTCGGCCGCTGATCGCGTCTGCGAGTACGACGATCAGGGCGCGGCCGGCGTCGGTCTGGCCGAAGATGTAGGTGATGTCGCCGTTGACTCGGATGTAACGTGGGCGGGTGTTGACGACCTCTTCGACCTTGGCGGGAGTGATTCGGTGTCGCTACACGTGATCCTCGCTCCTCTCGGTCCATCGGATCTCCCGCACCTAGTTAGTCTAACACAACGCATTGCATCGTGTGCCGAGTGGTTTGCGTAGCAGCTCGGGACGGGGCGAGGCGCGGACTCCGGCAGGCAGGTTGTTGCGTTGGTGTGTGCCCGCCTCGGGCACGCTGAGCTGATGCGTCCTGTCCACGGCACTCGAAAACTGACCTCTTGGTGGCATCTGAAAGTTGACCCCCTGCCCGTGATTTGATCTTTACTCGTCGGTGCTGGTTGCCGGTGGGACGCGGCCGAGGTCTCGGTCCTTGAGCCGGTAGCTGTCGCCTTTGAGGGCGAGGACCTCGGCGTGGTGGATGAGTCGGTCGATCATTGCGGCGGCGGCGACGTCGTCGCCGAAGACCTCTCCCCAGCGGCCGAAGACCTTGTTGCTGGTGACGATCAAGCTCGCTCTTTCATACCGTGATGAACGTGAGCACCTTGTCCGGTGGGTGGTAGCGGCCGTTTGCGCGGCGCTCCGGCTGCCGTGATGGGCTCCCAGAGTGTGGCAACCGGTGGTGCGAGGCTGGAAAGACGCTCGCATCATGATGCTATCCTGGCCGCATGCGTACGACGGTAACGCTCGATGAGGACACCGCCGCGGCTGTCGAGCAGCTGCGCCGGGAACGGGGCGTCGGGATCAGCGCGGCGGTCAACGAGCTCGTCCGGCGAGCAGTCACCCGGCAGGAGCGGGCTCGCCCGTTCGTTCAGCGGACGTCCGTCGGGCACGCCAAGATCGACGTGACCGACGTCTGCGAGGCACTCGAGATTCTCGACGGGTCTGCGGCGAGCTGATGCTGCTCGACGCCAACCTGCTGCTGTTCGCCGAGGACGAGTCGAGTCCGTTCCACGATCGGGCCTGTGCCTGGGTCACGGCCGCGCTCAACGGTGACGTCCGGGTCGGACTGCCATGGCCGTCGCTTCTCGCCTTCGTGCGGATCAGAACCCATCCGCGCGCCTACGCGGAGCCCTTGACCGGCGAGCAGGCCTGGAGCCGGGTCGAGGACTGGCTCGCCGCGCCGGCCGCGTGGGTCCCGGTGCCTACCGACCGGCACGCTGCTGTACTCGGGTCATTGGTCCGGCGGTACCACCTGTGCGCCAACGCGGTCCCGGACGCCCACCTCGCCGCGCTGGCCATCGAGTACGGGGTCGCGATCTGCTCGGCTGACACCGACTTCGCACGGTTCACCGAGCTGCGCTGGATCAACCCGCTTCGTCTCTGACGGCGTTCACAGACTGTCACATGCGTTCAGGTCTAAGATCATGCTCTCGAGTCTGCGGGCACCTGCCCAGGTGCCGCCGCATATGGATACCAATCCTTCCTCGCTCGTTCCGCACAAGGTGCATGCCCCCTTGATCGACAATCCGTGCGTGACATTCGTCATCGACGGCGAGCGATACCATCTCACGTGCCACTGCGCTACACGGCAGACATCAGTGCACTGCCGTATCCCTGGCCGGCGTCGAGCGGTGGCTCCCGGTGGCGTACTGCAGGCAAGTACGCAAACAAGGAAAACCCGTACTGCGGGTGCTATCTGCCCCCGAAGGTCCGCAGGTTGCGGGAGCGCTACGGCTACGAGCCGGTCACCTGCACCGGCCGAGCAGGTACTCTGATGCTGTTCGACAACCTCGGCCTACACCGCGCGTCGTTATTGCGGAGGAATTCCCGCCTGCTCCTGTCCAGCTACTGGATGCTGCCGCGCTCGGCCTGACCCAGACGAGGTGCAGGTCGCACTGCCCGCACGGGGAGTCCGACCCGCGGTCAGATCTTCGGCGGGCACTTCACATGGCAGAGTTTCAGCCCATTAGTCAGCACCAACTGGGCGGCCCGAGTGATCATCAGTCGGAACTTGTTCGCCTTATTTCCCTCCAATACCGGGGCGCTCGCATAGTAGGAGTTGTAGATACCGGCGATGTCGAGCAGATGGCGGACCAGGATCGAGGGGTTGTCCTCGTCCGCAGCCTTGATCACCTTGTCCGGGAATTCGAGGATCTTGGAGATCAGCAGTGCCTCTTGGCCGCTGAGTTCAAAGGTGTCGATCTCGGACAGATGCGGCACAGGCTTGTCGTACTTGCGCAGGATCGCCCGGGCTCGGCAGGCGGAGTAGACGACATACGGGCCACCCGACTTCTCGAAATCGGCGATAATGGGTGCCACGTCGCCCCGGGCGATGCTGACCGATCCCTTCATGTCGCGTTTGAGATCGTTGAAAACGACCGAGCCGACCGCCAGTTGTTGGGCGGCCTCGTCGAGCTCATCCTCGGTCATGGTGCCATCCTCGGCGGATCGCGCCCGGAAGTGGGTGACCGCGGCCGTCAGCAGCTCGGTGACGCCGGCCACGCTTTCCCGGCTGGAGAGCTTCTTGCCGGTGGCGGCGTCGACGTAGAAACCGAAGTAGGTGTGCGTGAAATGGGGCTTGGTGGCGGTGGCGAGACCGAGCACCTGGGCGGCCTGGAACAGGCGGGCGAAGTGGACGCGCTGTTCCTGCCCCACCACGTAGCTGATATCGGTCGGATCGAAGATCTCCTGACGGAGCTTGATCGCCCCGATGTCGCGTGTGGCGTAGATGCTGCGGCCGTCGGACCGGCGGACCACGAGCCGTTCACCGCCGGGCAGAGCGACCACGATTGCCCCGATGTCTTTCTCTAGCAGAGCGACGGCCTTGTCCCGCACCTGCGCGGTGATCGTCTCGGCGGACACAGCACGGTCGAGCTCCGCGACCTCGTCGTAGACTCGCTGCTTAGTCAGTTCGAAGGCCGTACCGTTGTCGATCGCCTTGTCCACTACGAAGTTTCCCGCGTTGACGTAGAAGCTCTCTCCGATAATGAAATCGATATCGATGTCAAGTGCGGTGTAGAATGACTGAAAGTCTGCTAGACTCCACTCCACCATGCGTCGCCACAGAGCGACCTCGTCGGCATCGCCCTCCTCCAATTTATGGAAACGCTTGTCGGCGGCGGCGACAAATTCACTATAAGCTGCCCGCAACTCGTTTGCCGTGCTCGCCTCCGGGAGGTAGCGCGTGAGGATCTCGCGCTCCCTCTCGCTGACGGTGGCCAGGCTTTCGCTCGCCGCTACGGCCCGTTCCAGAGTTCGCCGAATGGCGTAGATCTCCAGGAGTCGGTCGTTGTCCCGCAACGACGTGGGGAAACATGACCCAAACCGTCGGAAACCTTCCAGCATGAAACCGAAGCCGCCGAAATCGTTGACATGATTGACCCGGTAGACGACGGCTCCGCACGCCTCGTAGAGGTTGCTGAGGACGTGACCGATCATTGTCGAGCGAAAATGACCCGCGTGCAGGATCTTGGCCACGTTGGGCGAGGAGTAGTCCACGATCTGCGTCCGACCGGAGCGGGTGTCGTTCTGCCCGAATCGCTCGGCCAGATCGATGACTGACTGCACAGCCGCAAGGAACCAATCATCGACTAATCGTACGTTGATGTATATACCCTTGCAGGTGACTGCGGCGACCACATCGGCGAAATCCGCGCCCGCGAGGGTCTCGGCGATCCACGGAACATGAGATTGGATGTACTCCTTGGCGCCGTACTCTTTCAGCAGCCCAGTTAGTCGAACGGCGAAGTCGGCGCCGAACTTAGAGCGATCGAGAAAATCGATCTCCCAGGTCACGTCTATTTGTCCGGCACGCTCACGCAGGGCCTGGGTGATTTGTTCCTGTAGCCGGGCCAGCGGATAATCGCCAAAGTTTGGAATTGGCGATTCCGCGCGCCGCTTCCGGATGATATCGCGAAGTCTTGTCACCTCTCGAAGGCGAGCTTCGTTGTGGCTGGCCAGCTTATTCATGTATCGATCCTAGCCTAACGGCCCGGACGCCCCGCCGTCGACAGCGCGGTGTGGTGCGGCGGTACTGCGGAATGGGATAGGTCGCTTCCGGTCCCCGGCGGCCATGGTCGGTGTGGAAGAACGCCAGGTGAGGTCGGTCGCCTGGCCGGTGCTCGGGTCGCTCCGGGCCGGTCAATCTCAGCGGGACGCGCTAGTCGATGACGGCACCGGAAACCTTGATCTGTCATGCGACGAGTTGTGACTGTCAGGGAGGCTGTCGTGACATTGATTGAAGTATCTGATTTGACAAAAGGATCTGACATGTGAAGACTGACCGCGCGAGCGGGAGCCCTGTGATTGATACTGACTGATGGCGAGGAGAGCTGTGGTGGTCGGGGTGTCGGACGACTCAGAGATCATCAACGGTCGGACGGGCGCCGGGTTGATGAAGTTCTACGAGCTCAAGCTCAGGAAGCACGAGTTGCCGGAGGGTGTGGTCGGCCCGCTACGCTCGGCGTCCAAGCGGATCCTGGAGGTCGAGGATGATCCGGACAGCGTCGACCTCGCGACCTTGGATATCGAGGGTCTCATCTATCGCTTCCGTATCAAGAATCGTGCGAGGCTGACAGACATCAGTTTTGCGGCGTACGAGAGTCGCTTCCGCCGGGGCCTTGGCATGTACTTCCGATGGCTTGATCATGATCCGCACTGGGCCGGCAAGGTACGGCCGGGTGCCGGGACCGCGAAGACCACTAAGAACGCGGTCTCGGGTCGCCACATCGTCAAGAACACTCCGCCGACCACGGAGCCGGCCGATCAGGAGCCGAACCCGGCCGCGACGCGCGTCGCTGACGCGAACGGCCGGCCCGAGCTGTTCGACTACCCGGTGGCTCTGGTGGGCTCCAATGTCACGGCGATCTTGCGACTGCCCAGGACGTACACGACAGCCGACGCGGCCCGGATGGCTGCCTTGATCAAGGCGCTCGCGGTTCCGGCGACCTCATCTGGCGGGGCACCGAGCAGGTGACCCGATAACCGGCCGGACCGGGATCGCGTCGTAGCCGCGGAGCACGCGGGTGGGACGCCGATGTGGTACGCCGGCGAGGGTGAGATCAGGGAACCGCCGGAACAGTGCCTGCAGCCCGACCTCGCCTTCCATCCGGGCCAGCGCGGCGCCGATGCAGTAGTGGATGCCGCTGGAGAACGCCAGGCTGCGGTCTGCCTGAGGTCGTTGGATGTCGAACCGGTGCGGGTCGGCGAAGACCGCGGGATCGCGGTTGGCGCCCCCGAGCAGCGCGATGATCAACGAGCCCGCCCGCACCCGGTGCCCGACCACCTCGGTGTCGCGCAGCGCGACGCGTCCGGTGCGCTGCACGGGTGAGTCGTAGCGCAGGATCTCATCCACCGCACCAGGCCAGCGGTGTGGTTGGGTCCGCAGCAGGTCGAGCTGATCGCGGTGCTGCATCAGCAGCACCGCGCCGTTGCCCAGCAGGTTGACGGTGGTCTCGAAGCCGGCGCCGAGCACCAGCATGGCGATGCTGCTCAGCTCGTCGAGGGTCAGCTGATCGCCCTGGTCGTGCGCGGTCACCAGGGCGCTGAGCACCCCGTCTCGGGGAGCGCGGCGCAGCTCGTCGAAGTGGCCGAGCATCCACCGGTGCAGGGCGGCTATGTCGCGTTCGGAGCGGCGGAAGTCGCGGTAGCTGAGTCCGACGTCCAGGGACAGCGCCGCGCCGGCCCCCCAGTCGAGGAACTGCCGGCGCATGGTGACCGGTGCGCCCAGCATCTCGGCGATCACGGTGGCCGGCAGCAGGCTGGCGTAGCGCGCCACCAGATCCACGGTCGGGCCGGCACTCGCCGACCGGGCGATCTCGTCGAGCAGCTCCTCGGCGATCTGCTCGACCCGGGGGCGCATAGCGGCGATGGCCCGTGCGCTGAACGCCCGGGTGACCAGCTTGCGGTAGCGGGTGTGCTCCGGTGGGTCGGCCACCAGCATGGATGGTGGCTCGATCGGGCCCAGCACCGGGCGGCCGCCGATCTTCATGCCCAGCCGCAGGATCCCGGGGAGCATGTCCAAGCGCAGCTGGCCGAAGTCCGGGCTGCGCAGCACGGCCTGGCAGACGTCGTGGTGCGCGGACATCAACGCGAGGCCGGTGGTGACGAGTCGGCCCTGCTCGCGCAGCTCCTCGTAGTACGGGAAGGGGTCCTCGCGGATTGCCGGGTCCATCATCAGCCGGGCTCCCAGGTCGCCGGTGCGCATCTGGCGCTGCATCGTCCGCCTGACCAGCCCGTGCCGCACGAACCACCGGATCCCGCGTCGTACCGCCATGGCGACCTCCACTGCCAACCCCTCGCCGCCCACGATACCATCCAGATAAACAAACGTATGTATAAATTTTTGCGAGCCGTTGGCCAGTGAACCCGACGTCAGCGACATTTCCGGTGACACGACCGCTCTGTTGTCGCCGAGCGCGACATGAGGGCTGTCCACAGCGGCTCGGGCAGCGCCGGCGTCGCACTCGGCGCACGAGGGGCTGTCGCTTCGAGGATGGGTGATCACGACCGGCAGCGACGCACACCTCGGGGTGGCGCCTACCGGCGTGGCCTCAGGGATGGCTGGTGAGGTAGCCACCCATGGTGCGGAAATACTCGGTGGCGGCGTGCTCGTCACCGTCGTCGGTTCGCACCCGCCCGATCACCAGGCCACGGTTACGCCCGCGACGCGCATCGGCCCCGGCGACGATGACCACCCCGTCGCCTTCCCGGATGAAGATGCGGCCAGGGGTGCCGCCATAACGGGATTCGGACACCGATGCTCGCAGGATCCGGATGCGCTCGCCACGGTGGAAGGTGAACGCGTTGGGGTAAGGGTCGGACTGGGCGCGGACCAACCGGTCGATGTCCTCGGCCGGCCACGTCCAGTCGATACGACTGTCCTCGATGGACCGTTTGTGGAAGAAACTGGCCTTCGATCGATCTTGTCTCGTCCAGTCGGCTCGTCCGGAGGCGATGAGCGCCAATGCGTCGATGGTGAGGGGACCGATCAGATCGACGGTCTTGTGAAAGAGATCGGTGCTGGTGTCGGTGGGCCCGACCGGTACGGACCGTTGCAGCACGATGTCACCGGCGTCAAGCTCGGAGTTCATCAGGTGGGCGGTCACCCCGACTTCCTGTTCGCCATTGATCAGCGCCCAGATCAGCGGCGAGAAGCCGGCATAGGCGGGCAGTAACGAGTCGTGCACGTTGAGCGTGCCGTGCCGGGGCAGGGCGAAGATCTCCGACGGCAGCCAGGTGCGCCAGTTGTTCGCCACGATGATGTCGGGATCGGCAGCTTTGAGCCGGGACATCAATTCCTCGTCGTCGGGCCGGTTGCGGACCAGTACCGCGACGCCGTGCTGCTCGGCGAGGTCGGCCACCGAGTCGGACCAGATCTTCTCGTAGGCATGGTCGCTGCGGGGGTGGGTGACGGCCAATGCCACGTCGTGGTCGGAGTCCAACAAGGCACGCAGGGTACGGTGCCCCCAGGTCTGGTAGCCGAACGTGACGACCCGCATGATCTTCTCCCAAGCGTCGACAATCATCGAGGGTAGAGCAAGGGTCGCCTAACTCCGCACCATGTCCGGAAAGATATCGGCCCCGTGCGTTACTTGGCCGGCGACGACAGTGGCGACGACGCCGATGTCGCCGATCCTGGAGATGTTGACCCGCCGTGGATCGTCGGACAGCACCACCAGGTCGGCACGCTTGCCCGGGGTGATGCTGCCCAGGGCGTCCTCCTGGTGGCAGGCGAAGGCGGCGTTGACGGTGAAGCACCGCAACGCGTCGTCGACGCCGATGCCCTCGTCGGGGCCGATGATCAGGCCGGACTCGGTGGCCCGCTGCACCATCACCTGGATCGCCCGCAATGGCGGGCCCGGGGTGACCGGCCGGTCCGAGCTGCCCACCAGCGTGATCCCGTGGTCGAGAAACCCTCGGCCCCGGTACAGCCACGGTGCGCGGTCCGCTCCCATGATCGCGGCGTAGTCGTCACCCAGGTACCACAGGAAGCTCGGCTGGACCACCGCCATCGCCCCGACCTGGGCGAACCGGGGGAGCTGATCCGGGCGGACCAGCCCGGCATGCTCGATGCGATGCCGGGCCTGCGGGCGTGGCCGGCTCCGTTGGGCGTGCTCCAGCGCGTCCAACGCGACATCGACGGCCCGGTCACCGATGGCATGGATCGCCAGCTGCCATCCGGCGCGATGGGCGTCGGCGACCAGGCGCGCCAGCGGCTCGGGCTCGCACGACAGCGCCCCGCAGTGCCCCAGCCCGCGATACGGGCTGGTCAGCGCGGCGGTTCGGGCCATCATCCCGCCGTCGACGAAGACTTTGAGCGCCCCGATCGACAGCCGATCGGACCCGAACCCGGTGCGCAACCCCAGGTCCAGCCCGCGCGCAGTGTCATCGCTGGGGTGTGCGCCGACGGAGCGCAGCAGGTCCCCGGAGACCATGAGCTGCACCCGGATCGCCAACCGGCCTTGCTCCAGCGCTTGCTGGTAGGCGACCAGCTCGACGGGACTGTGGCTGATCAGACCGGCGCCGATGCCGGCTTCGGCGCAGGCGGTGACTCCCTCGGTCACGCAGGTGCGGGTCGCGGTCCCGATCGCGTCGACGAGATCGTCGACGGCGTAGGGCGCCCGCAGGGCCCGCACCGCGGCCATGTGCTGCTCGGTGAGCACGCCGTTGTCGTGCGGCACGCCCGCGGGGAGCAGATCCAGCACCGCACTGTTGACCACGCAGGCGTGACCGGAGTCGTGGATCACGAACAGCTTGCGACCGCCGCTGACCTGGTCCAGCTCGGCGGCGGTCAGGTGCCGGCCCAGCGGGCGCTGGTCGTAGCCGACGATGTCGAGCCATTCACCGGGTCGCCCGCCCCGGCCGGCCTGGTCGATGACGGCCAGCACGTCGCCGACCCGCCGGCACGGCGCGACGGTGACGCTCCGGGTGCGCAGCCCGGTCCAGGCGAGGTGGACGTGTGCGTCGATGAACCCGGGAAGCACCGTCGCCGCCTGCAGATCCACGACCCGCTCGGCCGGCAGCGACGCTGCGGCACCGTCCAGGGCGACGATGTGACCGCGCCATAATCCCAGTTCGTGGGCGTGCGAATGACCGGGATCCATCGTGATGATGTTGGCGTTCACCAACCGGACGTCGAGCACGGTCCCCAACCAGGAGTGAAAAGTACGATTATCGCTAGATCGGACGTATTGTCGGAAAGTTTAGCGTAGGCTACGCTACTGGAGTTCTGATCATCGCCACCTCAGATTAGCTGAGGCGAGGAGAGTGAAGTGCATGTCGACGAACCCCTTCGACGACGACGAGGGAACTTTCTACGCCTTGATCAATGAGGAAGGCCAGCATTCATTGTGGCCCACCTTCGTCGACGTTCCGGCCGGCTGGACGATCGTGCACGGCCCCGAGACTCGACAATCCTGCCTGGACTACGTCGAAGAGCATTGGACCGACATGCGGCCCAAGAGCTTGATCGAGCAGATGGAGCGAGATACGAAAGCCGCCAACTGACCGGTAAGATGTGGTGTTTCTGCCCGCTGACCGGGTGGTCCGAGTCGGGGTTGTGCTGAACCGATCTCGAAGGGTAGCGGTGTATTGGTCACCAATGACACCGCCGCTGGTCCCGACCTGATCACCAGCACGCGGACCGGTGCTGCGGTGCTGCGCCAAGCAGTGCTGAGCCAGCGACGCAGTGTCGCTGTCGGCTCGATCCTGGGGATCAGCCATCAGGCGGGCGAGGCGATGGTGCCGGTCCTCATCGGTGTGATCATCGACCGGGCTGTCGCCACCAGTGCCGTCGGTGCGTTGATCGGGTGGATCGCGGTGCTGGCGGTGGTGTTCGGCGTGCTGTCCTACAGCTTCCGCTTCGCCGCACGGGCCGCGGAACGGGCCGCCGAGCAGGCCGCGCACCAGATCCGGATCCAGTTGACCAGCCGGGTGCTCGACCACCGCGGCGGCGCGGAGAGCGGGCGGTTATCCGGTGAGCTGGTGAACATCGCCACCGAGGATGCCAAGCGGGTGGGTGCGGTGAACCTCGCGTTGCCGATGGCGTTCGCGGCGGTGGCCGCGCTGCTGGTCAGCGCGGTGGTCCTGCTGACCGTATCGGTCCCGCTCGGCCTGCTCGTGCTGCTGGGCACTCCGCCCCTGCTGGGGCTGGCCCACCTGCTGGGCAAGCCGCTGCAACGGCGCACCGAGCTCGAGCAGGACCGCGCCGGGCACGCTTCCGGTACCGCCACCGACCTGGTCACCGGGCTGCGGGTGCTCAAAGGCATCGGCGCCGAAGCCGCCGCGGTGGCCCGCTACCGCCGCACCAGCCAGGACTCGCTGCAGGCCACCCTGCGCGCGGCTCGCGCGCGCGCCTGGCACGACGGCACCCTGCTCGGGCTCAGCGGAATCTTCATCGCCGTGGTCGCGCTGGTCGGGGGCCGGCTCGCCGCGCAGGGCGAGATCAGCATCGGCGGCCTGATCACCGCGGTGGGTCTGGCTCAGTTCCTGCCCGGCCCGTTGTCGATGTTCGCCTGGATCAACGGTGAGCTCGCCCAGGCGCGTGCGTCGGCGACCCGAGTGGCGGCCGTGCTGGCCACACCTGCAGCGGTGACCTCGGGCACTGCGCGGCTGCCGGACCCGGTTCGGGGCCGGATCCGGTTGTCCGGTGTCTCGCATGCCGCGCTGCGCCAGACGACCATCGACATCGCCGCCGGAGAGCTGGTCGGCGTGGTGGCAGCGGACCCGGCCGTGGCGATCGCGCTGCTGGAATGTCTCGGCCGCGACGCCGACCCCAGCACGGGTTCGGTGGAACTGGACGGCGTGGCACTGTCAGAGCTCGATCCCGGTGACGTCCGCGCCGCGATCCTGGTCGCGGATCATGACGCCGAGCTGTTCGAGGGCAGTGTGATCGACAACGTCACGGCTGCAGTCAAGAACTCCGGTGACAGCGTGGTCCAGCGGGCGCTGTCGGCCGCCGCGGTCGATGAGGTGGCGCGCAGCCTGCCGCACGGCCTCGACACCGTCATCTCCGAGCGCGGCCAGTCGCTGTCCGGTGGGCAACGCCAACGGGTCGCGTTGGCTCGGGCGCTGGCCACCGACCCACCGGTACTCCTGGTACACGACCCGACCACGGCCGTCGACGCGGTGACCGAGGCCAGGATCGCCGCCCAGATCAGGCAGCTTCGGCACGGGCGTACCACGATCCTGGTGACCACCAGCCCGGCGCTGCTGGCGGTGACCGACCGGGTGGTGGTGCTCGACGGCGCAACCGTGACCGCCGAGGGCAAGCACGCCGACCTCGTCCACGACAACGACAGCTACCGAGCGACGGTGCTGAGATGACCGCACCGGAGATGACGCCTGCGGCGCCGCGGCAACTGCTGCCCATCGCGACCGGGGCCCGGACCTGGGCAGTGGTGCGTGAGCTGCTGCGCCCCCAACGATGGTTGGCCGCCGGTGCGGTCACCGTGGCGGTCAGCGCGACGGTGACCGGTCTGTGCACCGCGCCGCTGCTCGGCTACATCGTCGATCTCGTCGTGCAGGGCCGGCCCGCCGATGCGATCACCGCACCGGCGGTGGCGCTCGCGGTGGTGGCGGTCGTCGCCGCGGTGCTGACCGCGGTCGGGGCGTCGCTGGTCGCGCGGCTCGGTGAGGGTGCGCTCGCGCAGCTGCGGGAGCGGTTCGTGCAACGGGCCCTGGCGCTACCCCTGGAGCAGGTGGAGCGAGCCGGCTCGGGTGACCTCACCTCGCGGGTGACCGGCGACGTGCGGGTGATCGCCGACGGGGTGCGCGACGCGTTGCCGGAGCTGGTCCGCTCGGTGCTGGCCATCGTGTTGACCCTGGGCGCGATGGCGCTGCTGGACTGGCGGTTTCTGCTGGTGGCGGTGCTGGTGGTGCCGCTGGAGCTGCATACGGCGCGGTGGTACGTCCGGCATGCCATCCCGTTGTACGCCGGCCAGCGGATCGCGGTGGGCGCCCAGCAGCAGCAGCTGCTGGACACCATCGGCGGAGCCCGGACCGTGCGGACCTATCGCATCGCGGATGACCACGTCGGCCTGGTGACCCGGCGCTCGCTGGCCGCGGTCGATCTGGTGCTGCGCGGCATACGGTTGGTGACCAGGTTCTACGCCCGGCTCAACCTGGCCGAGTTCATCGGCCTGTCCGCGGTTCTGGTCGCCGGATTCCTGCTGGCCCGCGACGGTGCCGTCACGATCGGTACCGTGACGGCGGCCGCACTGTACTTCCACGGTCTGTTCGATCCGATCAACGGCGCACTCGCCCTGCTCGACGACGCTCAGGCCGCCGCGGCCAGTCTGAGCAGGTTGGTCGGCGTCGCGGACCTCCCGGTCGAGGATGCACCGCGGCACCCCGAGGCGCCGTTGGACGGCTCGGTCAAGGTGGCCCAGGTCGACTACGCCTACCTGGCCGGCCACCCGGTGCTCCGCGGCGTCGACGTGGACATCGGCCCCACCGAGCGGATCGCGCTGGTCGGTGCCAGTGGCGCGGGCAAGACCACCCTGGCCAAGCTGATCGCCGGCATTCACCGACCCATCGACGGCTCGATCATCCTCGGTGGGGTCGCCTTGGCCGAGCTCGGCCCGGCCGGGACCCGGCGGGCTGTGGCCCTGATCACCCAGGAGGTGCACGTCTTCGCCGGTCCGCTCACCGACGATCTGCGGCTGGCTGCGCCGGCGGCCACCGATGCGCAGCTACGCGCCGCGCTGGACCAGGTCGGCGCGCTGCACTGGGCGCAGGCGCTGCCCGGCGGGCTGGCCACCGTGGTCGGCGAGGGCGGCCACCGGCTCACCGTCACCCAGGCTCAGCAGCTGGCGCTGGCCCGGCTGGTCCTCGCCGACCCGTCGGTCGCCATCCTGGACGAGGCCACCGCGGAGGCGGGCAGTGCCGGTGCCCGGGTCCTGGAGGCTGCGGCCGCGCGGGCGTTGCAGGGTCGGACCGGGCTCGTCGTCGCGCACCGCCTCACCCAGGCCGTTACCGCGGACCGCATCGTCGTGCTGGAAGCCGGGCGGGTGGTGGAGACCGGCACCCACGCCGAGCTCGTCGCTGCCGGCGGCCGGTACGCCGCATTGTGGGAAGCCTGGTCGGACACCCGCCGGCACCTCTGATTATCATGACAGTGCCGTGCAGGATGAGGTCCGCGGGTCGATCTGACGATCACCGTGGTATCGGCAACCGACCCGACGCACTACCCCCCGGTGCTAGGACCTAGACTGCAGCGTCTGATCGAGTGCCTGGCGGACGAGCGCGACGTAGTGGCGTTGCGGGTCTTTGACGAGGCCGTGGATCACGGTTACTACTGGGCAGGGCCAGGGGGACGTGCAGGTTCGGCAGTCACCGGCGGGCTGCATCTGGTGGTCTAGCAGGATTCCGCGGATGACGATCACCAGGTCGGGGATCAGGTTGCGGGCGGTGTCACTGTCCTGCTCGGTCCATTCCTGGCACTTCTGCGCCAGGAACTCCGCCTCGTCCAGGTGGTGGTACAGGTCCATCTGCAGCAGGCCGAAGGCATCGGCGACTGCTGGGGTGAGCGGGTCCATCGGAGACCTCCCCGAGTCCGGGTCCGGTGGGGCGGTTGCCCCGCCGACGGCCCAGCCAACCCGGATGTCCTAGGGACATACAAGTCGTATCCGGACAAGTTGCCGACCTCTCGATCGGGGCCTTAAGGTGCCCCCGGGAGGTCACCATGGATGATCGGGCACCGACGATCCGCAGCCGCGAGCTGGGCGAGGGGCTGCACCGGGCGATGCGGCAGGCGAAGCTGGACCAGAAAGGCGCCGCTCGGCTGCTGGGCTGGTCGCAGAGCCGGGTGTCGCGGTTGCTGTCGGGCAAGCGCGGCGGCAGCGAGGTGGACGTCTCGGCGTTCCTGGCGATCGTCCAGGTCACCGGCGATGAGCGGGACCGGCTGCTGGGGATCTGCCGGGAGCAGAACATCCCGGGTTGGTTGCAGCAGCACGGTGAGCGATTGCCTCAGCAGCTGCGCACATTGATCGACCACGAGAACAAGGCGCTGACCATCGACGCCTTCGAGCCGACGGGCGTGCCCGGTTTGTTGCAGACCACCGACTACGCCCGCGCGCTGATCCGGGAGATGCGCATGATTCCGGCCGACGAGATTGAGGACCGGGTGGCCGCCCGGTTGGGCCGGCAGAGCCTGTTCGGCCGGGAGCGCCCGGCGCGGTTCACCTTCTTCATCCACGAGTTCGTGCTGCGGTTACCGGTGGGTGGACCGGCGGTGATGGCCGAGCAGCTGGAACACCTGCTGCGCAAGGCGACCCGCCCCTACCTCACCTTGCGGGTGGTGCCGGCCGGGCTGGGCGGGTACGCCGCGGCGACGGGATCGTTCACGCTGATGGAGTTCGCCGAGTTCCGGCCGGTGGCCTACCTGGAGAGCGAGACCGCCAGCCTGTTTTTGGAGAAACCTGAGGAGATCGCCGCCTACCGGCGCATCCTGGGATTGCTGGCGAAGACCGCGCTGAGCAAGGGAGAATCGGCGGAGCTGATTGCCACCCTGGCAACCGGGCTCTACTCGGGTCGAGAGGACTATGATGACTGCCCCTGAGCCGGACGGGATCGTCTGGCAGAAAAGCAGCTACAGCTGTTCCAACGGTGGTTGCGTCGAGGTTGGCTGGCGCACCAGCAGCTACTGCGCCTTCAACGGTGACTGCGTGCAGGTCGCGCCCGCGCCGGAAGGGGTGCTGGTGCGCGACTCCAAGAATCCCGAAGGCCCCGCCCTGGCCGTCCCCACCCGTGCCTGGGGTGCCCTCCTGCGCACCCTCACCCCCTGATGACCGCCCCACGGCCAACGTGCCCGGCGGCCAGGCCATGGACCGCCATTACTGCCTCCACGCCGCTGGGGAAGGCCCCCTCTGCGGCGAGGTAGTGGTGAGCCCGCGAAGGTATTCGATGGTCAGCTTGAGACCATCGACGAGTGTGACCTGCGGTTTCCAGCCGAGGACGTGCCGGGCGAGACTGATGTCGGGGCGGCGGACGGCGGGGTCATCCGGTGGGCGCGGGACAAGTGTGATGGGGCTATCCGAGCCCGCGAGATCCCGGATCAGCCCGGCGAGGTCACGGATGGAGACCTCATGCGGATTGCCGATGTTGACCGGGCCTGGGTGGTCGGAGTTGAGCAGCTGCCAGATGCCCTCCACCAGGTCGTCCACGTACTGGATCGAGCGGGTCTGCGTGCCGTCACCGGTCACGGTGATCGGTTCGCCGAGCAGCGCTTGGCGGATGAACGTCGGGATGGCGCGTCCGTCATGCGGACGCATGCGTGGTCCGTGAGTGTTGAAGATGCGGGCGATGGAGGTGTTGACGCCGTGGCTACCTCGATAGGCGACTGTGAGAGCCTCGGCGAAGCGCTTGGCCTCGTCGTACACTCCTCGCGGACCAACCGGATTGACATGACCCCAGTACGTCTCCGGTTGGGGGTGGACCTGAGGGTCACCGTAAACCTCAGACGTCGAGGCCAGAACGAAGCGGGCGCCTTTTTCACGGGCCATGCTGAGGGCGCACATCGTCCCGATCGAGCCGACCTTAAGCGTCTCGATGGGCAGCTGGAGATAGTCGACGGGTGACGCAGGTGAGGCGAAATGGAGTACAGCATCGACTCGACCGCTGACGGGCACATGCTCCGTGACGTCTGCGTGCACGAGCTGGAAGGGGCGGTCGGTGCTGAGGAGGTGGGCGACGTTCCCGGGTGTTCCCGTCAGAAATTGTCGAGGCAGACGACCTCGTAGCCCTCAGCGAGGAGCCGTTCGCACAGGTGCGAGCCGAGAAACCCGGCGCCGCCGGTAACAACGGCTCGAAGACGGCTCATGGCTGGGCTACTTCGTCACCGAAGACGCCATTCGCTGTCGGCGATGCGGCTCTTACGGCCATAGCCTGCGGTGCCAGACATCATCCACGACTAGCTCGTGGATGCCGGTCAGCTCGCAGTAAGCGAGAAGCTCAGACATCGTGTTGATGAAACCTCGTCCTCGATAGTTCAGCGATGTGTTGCACAGAACGCCGTAACCGGTGAGAGCTGCGAAGGCCCGTAGCAGGCGGCTGAGGACGGGAACCTCGTGGTCGCGCACAGATTGTACGCGGGCGGTGCCGTCGACGTGGGTGATGGCCGGCAGCGCATCGGTGCGAACCCTGCTGAAGTAGAGCATGTAGGGGTCGTCGATCGGTGGGTCGAACCATCGATCGAGTTCCTCATGGAGGCAGCAGGGGGCGATCGGCCGGTAATCGTCGCGGCCCTTGATGGTGTTGAGGAGAATCTTGCTGGCAGGTGAGAGCGGAGAGGCGAGTAGTGATCGGTGTCCAAGCGCTCGGGGACCGAGTTCGTAGCGTCCCTGAACCCAGGCCACGACTCTGCCGTCGGCCATGCGGCGGGCCAGCTGATCAAGATGCAGCGGTTGTGTCGACCATATGCCTGAGTCGGGGGCCACGTCGTGCTGGAATGGGGCGCCGGCGTAGACGCTCCAGGTCAGCTTGCATTGCCCGCCAAAATAGCTTGCCGCATCGGCGGCTGTGCCGATAGCCGAGCCGGAGTCGTTGGGGCAGGGTGGCACAAAGATATCGGTAAAGTGGCCGCAGTCGCGCCAGCGGCGGTTCCATTCGCAGTTCAACCCGCATCCGCCGGAGATCAGCAGCGGAAGATTCGGTGAGCATTGAGCCTTTGCTGCCTCGTAGAAGATCTCGTAGATACGGTCCGTGATGTACCAGGCGGCCCGTTGACACTGCGGGCTGGTGACTTCGCAGTTGTACAGCGGCGAATGACGATACGAACTCTTGAAGAAAGGATACATGGGCTCCTGAGCCAGCAGCAGCCCGTCAACCGTGGCTCGTTCGGCGGAGGTGAGTGCAGCGGTGTCACGGTAGGCTGCCAGTGCCATGAGCTTGCCCGCGTCCTCCATCCGGGGATCCGATCCGGTGTCAGGGAAGGTCGGATCGGCTAGGGCGAACAACGCGGCGTAGCGAGCACCTGGCTGGCTCATCACGCGGGTTCTCGTGATCTTTTCACCATATTCCTGCCAATGGTAGAACGCCCCGGTCACTCCTTCCCAGACGAGAATCACGCACTCCTTGAGTGGTGCGGCTGGAGCCAAGGCGGCGGCCGCGTACAGGTGGGAACGTTCATGGGAAGAAGAGAAGAGCTTCACGGGGGTGCCGAAGAAGTGGCTGTCCGCGATGCTGACGCGATCCGGGCCGTTGTAGCCGGCGCCGACTCGTGAGTGGTGTCCTGGGAGGAACTTGTGCCAACCTCCGATGGCAACGACGTCCGGCAGCCCGGGGGCCATGGCCGCCGCCTGAGCCATCAGCGATGCGGAGATCTCGCCGTAGCGTTCGAAGGAGTCTTTCTCGGCTTCGATGGAGTACACCAGGCGACCGTCGTCGATGAACGCGGCGCAACCATCGTGCCCCGGTTTGAAGCTTAAGATGCGCACGGGATCCTCACTGCGAGGTCAGGCGTTAATGTAGTCGATCAGCTGTCGCTGGGCAGGTTCATGAAGGCGAGCAGCCTATCGAGCTGCTGCGTCAGACTGTCGGATGAACGTTGACGACAATCCTGGATCAGGTTCTGGATCTCCCGTCCCTGTCGCACCTTGGCGTCGGAGGGGAGGTTTCGCAACGAAAGCTCCTGGGGAAAGTGGATGTAGTTGTCGAGGCGGATCGGGATTGCCTCCGTCTCGGCAAAGTCGATCAGTTCGCGCAGGTTGCCGATGTTGTCGCGCTGCGGTGACACGTCAAGCAGCACCTCAACGTGCTGTGCGGTGTGCCGGAGGTTGCGCACGAAGGTGTCCCAGCTGCCGCCGACGCGAATGCGTTCGAAGACTTCTCCGGTGCCGTCGCAGGAGGCGGCAATGACGACGTGCTTGAAGCGGGCGAGTTTGTCGAACACTCCGGGTGGCAGGGTCATCAGGTTGGAGTTGTAGCGGATGGAGATCTGGTCGGTCACGTCGGCACGTATCAAGAGGTCGAGCAACGTGGTGTGGTCGGGTTGTTGGAAGGGTTCACCACCTGCCAGATACAGGTAACGGAGGTTGGGCGCGACCGTTTCGAGCGTCTGCCAGAATCCCTGGTCGTCGCGGTAGGGGTCGATGTTGGCGCTGGTCCAGGTGGGACGGCGGCCTGCTCCCCAGCGTGAGCTGACCGGGAAGGCGCACATGATGCAGGCAAGACTGCAGGTGTTGCCGAGCCGGAGATCGAGGAAAATCGGGGATTGATCAAGTGCGCCGTCCGCTGCCGTAGCAGTGATCAGCCGCGTGACGTCGACCTGGGAGCGGTATTCCCGGTTCATGACCTGGCGATGGGACTGGCCGCCGTCGTCGTCGCGGCGGTAGCAGAACTCGCAGGCCCGTGGTCGTCGGCCGGCTAGCATGGTCAAGCGGGTCCGTCGCATGTTGGGGCTGTTGAACGCCTCGAGGAGGTCGAACACCCGGTCCGGGTTGTCCTTGGCGTAGCGGGAGTGGGGCGTCGTGCCCAGGGCGTCCTCGTGCAGGAGGAAGAGTGGTTCTTCGGCCTGCTGGTAGTAGTGCTCGTAATCGTTCGTGGCGTCGAAGCAGCAGCGCCCCCACACGCCATCCACGGTGGAGGATAAATGGATCCACGGAAGGACACAGAAAGCGGGGTTCGACTCGATCGGATCAGTCATGGCTGGCTGCGCTGCCGCGGTGCCAGTAGATGCTGGCGTTTTCGGAGAAGTTGTTCGAGTAACCGCCAAGGAAGTAGTTCAGCGTGGGGCGGCCGGTGGAGAAGATTCTTGCGCCGGAGGTAGCGATGTTTCGGGAGAGCTTTGCATCCTCGACGATGATCTGCTCCCAGTCCCTGACGGAATAGGCGGACTCGAAGGGGTGTGCCATAAGGAACGGGCGGGGGAATAACCACTCGCCGAGGTCGACGCAGGAGTGGGCCATGTCCATGCGATCCCGGAGGCGGTGTGAGCCGCGAGCCATGACGCCGACCCGGACGTATTCTTCGTAGATCTTCCTGCGTTCCTCCGGGTCCCGCGCCCACGGGTACTCGGGACACAGATACGCCTGCCCGTCGCTGGTGAGCAGCAGGCGCTCACTGTGAACCAGGTCTGCTCGCGTGGTGACCATCAGGCTCTGCAGGCTGCTGAGGTGGGATGGGTCCCAGGTGTTGTCGTCATCCAGGAAGACGACGAGTTCGCGCCCGGCGAAAGTGACAGATCTGTTCCGCAACGTCGCCAGGCGCGCTGGACCGTCCACCTCGCCTGGCTCACGGGGGACGCTGATGATGGTTCTTGTGGCACAGGAAGTGAGTTGGCCCAGTGGGGGGTGGACCCAGGGCTGGTCGTCGGTCACGATGACGTGCTCAACGGCGCCGGCATAGTCCTGGCGGGCCACAGACTCCACACACCGCTCCAGGGCGTGGCAGCGCCGGGTAACAGTGAGCACCGAGATGCCGGGGTGCATGGTCATCTGTTCCATGCGCCACCGCCCCTCTTTTCGTCACTGTCTCACGCCGGGCCGGCGATGACAATCGCGGGTGTCTGCCCGAGCAGGCCTATCCGGCGAGCTGAGGCGCGCAGTCGCTGCCGTCGCAGTCGCGGCAGGAATTGCTCCTCATGAGTGGTCAGGAGCACGGCTGTACCTCCGTGGCGCACCGTGTGCGCCACGAGAAGTGCAGTGGCGTCGAACAGAGCAAGGTGCCCGTCGACCTTGACCTGCTTGCCCCAAGGCATATTCCCCACCAGAACACGTGCAGGCACCCGCGGGTCCGGTCCACGCCGGACATCGTGCGTGAACACCTGGTGGCGCAGATCGGCAACCTCTTGCTGGGAAGCGGGCATCAGCGGCCTGAGCCGCTCACGGGTTACCTCGACTGCCGTTTCGTCGATGTCCGAGGCGTAGACCCGCAACCCGGAACGGACGGCCTCGGCCGCGATGGTTCCGCTGCCGCAGAAGGGGTCGTATACGCCGCTGCGCGCGACGGCGAGATCGACGTCGGACAGCGCCAAGCGGACTAGTGCGACCGCCACGGTAGGCCGCAGAGCGCCGGGCCGCGCTGTGGTCTGCTCGTCGGACCGCTTGCCGATAGGCTGCTCCCAGAGGTTCACGGCAACGTGGGCGATGTCCTCATCGACTTGGATACGGAGATCGACGGCTCGCCGGGTCGTCGTCGTGACGTCCGCCCCGTGCAGACGCTTAGCGATGGCGGGGGTGGGGTCCCAGGTCGGTGTGGATCGCCATGAAGGACGGCGCGCCGACATTGTGACCGACCACGGCTGGTGCGACGCGTCGCCACCGCTAGGCCCTGGCGATGTGGCTTCGAGTACCACGGCGGTTTCGGCGGCGGCAGCCGCTGCCGCGCACAATGCGGAGAAATCCTGTTCGGTTCTGACGCGGGCGGGGCCGGCGACGAGCAGCCGGAGATCATCAATGGTTCGGGCGGTGGTGCCGAGCCGCTCGGCGTCGGCGGTGGACAGCGCGACGATGAGGAATCGTTCGCCTTCTTTGACAACCGTCGCAGTGGGAGTGATTTCCTTGACCTCCGCTGCAACGATGTCCCCCAAGCCCTTCGTGAAATAGAGCACGAAACTGCAAATTTCATCGTGGCGCAATTTTAGTGATCTCATTGGTCGCCGTCCCAGCTCGTTACTCTCCCGTCGCCACATCCAAAACATTGTACAGTAACTTTTCCAAACCGTGACACGCCTCCCCGAAGGGGAGGCCGGCAGCTCGGGCGAGAGTCTCGACCGCTCCCAGGCTGGGTGATTCCATCGTTGTCAGGGTCGTCCATATCCTCTTGACACTCCGCCGATCTTCGTGCGCCATCTCAGCAAACTCGTGCTCCCACCGCCGGACGTGCGTCAAGATATGTGCCGGGACTGGCCTGTCGATGAGTGGTGCGTACCGCCGGAGCGCCGCGGAGATACGGTCCGTCGGAATGAGATGCGGTGTATCCGCCAGCTCATGGAGCAGCCACCCGTGAGGGCTGGCCGGCAGGTTATCTGGAACTGCGAGTGTGCGGCTGGCGAGCTCGGCTACATCTCGCCAGCTTGCTGTGATCCCGTTGTGGTCGACGCGGATGAAATCGTGATGGAGAAGTCTTCCCAGCTCTTCAAGATAACCAATGAGCCACGACGCGACGAGCAGGCATTCGTAGGTGGAGAAGGCCAACCGCAAGTGTGGATCGGTGATTTCACGGAATCGGCGGAAGTCGGTGGAGAAGTTGTTGATGATGTCCCGGTACCAGTCCACGGCACCGGGCACCGACTCCTCCCATCGCCCGCACCGGTGATACAGCCGCGCGCCGGCCAGGCCGTAGCGACGCAAGCGCGCGGTGACCTCTTCGATCCGTTCGGGCAGCGCGTGAACCACGGGCGGGGCTTGCGCAAGCCAGCGGATCGCCTGCCCGTGCGCTCGCAGTGCGTAGCCGAACTCGGCGTCCTCACCGCCGGCCATGGCGGCGAAGGTCTCCTGGTCGAAGCGAAGGTCACCCGGGAGCAGGTCCCGCCGTAGACCGCAGTTCGCGGTGATGGGGTAGCGGACGTGGGCCGCATCCATCGGTGGTGCGTGAAAAATGCGCCGGTAGTCCAGGAACGCGGTGATCGGTCCGGTGACATGGACCGTGACGGGGGCGGCAATGGTGGCCGATGCGGCTGACACAGGGGTGCTCAGGGCCTCGCCAAGATCTCTGCACCAGGTTGGCGGGACGAGGCAGTCGTCATCGGTGAACAGAACGGCGTCGTGCTGGGCCAATCGCATGCCGGTGTTGCGCGCCGCGGCTGCCCCTGGGGGCGACGAAGGAATAAGGCGCAGGTGCGGGTCTCGCTGCACCGACCGGCTTGGATCTGTCATACCGTTGATGACGATCAGGACTTCGCTGCCCGGTACCAGGTGAACAGCACGTATCACGGCCGTGACCGCATCCTGGATTCTCGGGTTCTGCAAGGTGGTGGGGATGACGACGCTCACCGGCGTACTCATGACACCGCTCTGGTGAGACCCGGAGTCGTTGCGTGGCTAAGGGGACGGCGCCAACCATTGATCTCCAGGACGTCTTGGTACAACTGGGCGGCCTCAGTGAGGCCGGCGGCGAGGTGGTGGTCTCTCAAGTACTCCAGCTCGGGCCAGGATGCCTGGCAAGCGTAGGCCGCAGTGGCATCGTGGATATGGGCGGCGTTGAGAACCTGGTAAGCACCTGCGGTGCGACCTAGCCGGTGCAGGCTCAGTGCGCCCCATAGCGAGGCATTCGGAGCACGCGCCACCACCTCGTCGTAGCGCTCGAGCCAGAACAGGGATTCCGACAGCATCGCGACCGTTGCGCTGTGGTCGTATGTGTCGAGGAAATCACTCCAGAGGCCAAGAGCGTGGAGGGCAGTAGAGCTGGACGAGATCGCTTGAGGGGGGCAAGGCCCGGGGTGAGTGTGCGGCGGTCTTGAGGTCGTGATGTGCTCGGCGAGGGGGCGGCTGGGCTCCTGCCGTCGCCAGGTTCTCCGGTCGGCAGGACAGTGCAACAGTTGCTCGTAGGCGAGCCGGTTCCGCGCGTACTGGAACCACTGGTCGGGATCGCGCAGCTCGTGCTTAATGTGCCACCCCCAAGCGCTGAGGACGGGCATTAAGAATGCCCCCGTTGCTTCGAGGCGAGCCGCGAGCAGGGTGTCGTTGTACCCCCAGCCACGAAGGGCGTCTGGGAAACCCTCACAAGCCAGCACCCGACGGCGATCAGCGCTAAACAAACACCCGTAGACGAACCGGTGACGGCGCCACGTCGAGCCCTGACTGTCCATGATGGCACGGTTGCCGGCCAATGCCTCCAGCCAGCCGCTCGCTACCATCATGTTCGTCAGCACCGTCGGTACGTCGAAGATGATCCGGTTGTCTCGGGAGAACGCCTCGCTGTGCATCACCGCCCACAGATTCTGGCCGGGTGCCTCGCCGTTTGAGCGGAATCCGAAACAGACTGCGTTGGGCCATATCTCGTGCCTGACCAGCATCTCATCGAGAGCTCCGCAGCCCAGCACCATATCCGAGTCACAGAAAACCACCACATCACCCGTTGCCCGATCGAGGCCGTAGTTCGCGGCCGCGGACTGGCCGCCGTGCCTCAGCTGCATCGCGCTCAGCCGAAGCCCGAACTGGTCGGATGTCAGGAGCTGCCAGGTCGAGTCCGACGAACCGTCGTCGCACACGATGACTTCAAGCCGTTCGGGTGCGAAACGGTTAAGCGAGGACAGTTCGAGGGAGCGCAGGCACTGCCCCAGGCTGGCCGCGGAGTTCCACGTTGGGATGATTACAGAAGCCGAGAGGCGGCGTGAGGATAACTGGTCGCAGTGGTGATCCCACGGTTTTCCCATGTGGACTATATCGAACCGGTCCGCATGGGTGACGCTGGTAGCGCGCTGCCAGCCCAGCGCTTGCTCGCAGCCTTGCGCAAGAGCGCTCATCGACGACCATGCTCAAGCAGGGCATCAACCGCTGATCGGACCCGTCGTGCATGATAAGCGTACGAGTACGTGCGCGCTACCCGCCTGCGGTCAGGCAGCCCGACCCGTCGCCGGGCCACTTCGTGAACCGTCCGTGCGGTGACCGGTGAGTCAATGTCGGGCACCAAGTGCAGTGCAGGCAACCGGTGGCGTTGTAAGGTCAGAGCACCAGTTGCGCGGACAACAGCTGGCGTGCCGCAGCACCAAGGTGGTGTTGGTTGCTGCAGCCCCGTCCTTCAGTGAACGCAGCCCGGCCTCGATAGTTCTCCGAGTATTCGGGTAAACGGAGATGTGGATCTCGTCGACCAGATCCCAGACAGCAGCGTCGGCCTGTGCCAACATGAGCCCGTTTGTCACAATCCGGATCCGATCGCTCAGCTGCGCAGACCTGATCTCCTGGAGCAGGCGAGGAAGCCGTGGGTGCAGCAACGGCTCGCCGCCGAGGACGCGAACGTGGTCGACCGTCATCCATGTCGCGAGCGTGCGCAGGTCGCGACCCACCACCGGCTCGTCGGCGAAGGCGCGTGGGAGCGCGGGCGAGCCGTGCGAACACCAAGCACAGTTTATGTTGCAGTGCCACGCGGAATTGATCTCAACCGCCTCAGTCACCAGCTTGCCACCCACCACAGCGAGATCGTCCGCCGGCGGACTGCACTCCGTGCGGCCGTGGGTGTCCGCAGACGCTGAGTGAGACCTCGCCACCTCCTCGCGCTGCGCTCCCATGCCGCTCCTTGCCGTGGCCGCTACAACGACGTGCGATCACCCGAGAAACTCCCGGCTGACTGCGGTCCCCAGGTTAGCGGCTTGTATGATTGATCATCGGCTCCTACGGCGTTTCCGCTGGGTATCAGTACGTCTTGACTATCGGAAATCATCGAGTTCACCCGCCGGGACGTGACGATCCTGAGCGTCGGTGACGGTCACGAAGGGCAGCCGCGCGGAGCGGGAAAACCGGGCAGCCGAGTGGCCTGAGCGGAATTTCCGGTGATGTCTGCGGGCCAGCCAGAGTCGGCCGAGCACCATGAGATGCCCAGCGACAGTCCTGACATTAGGGAGAACAACGGGGCAATGCGTCGGCTCGCCCCCAGGCACTACGGCCCGGAGCTGCATGAGTGGCTGCACCGTGCTGAGGAGATCGTTACCTCGGCGCCGACCCTGCGTGGTCGGCGTGCTGGGAACCGAGGTGGTGCACGCCGCCAGCAACGAAGGCGCCCTGCACCTGGAGGATTGCGGTGGTGTCTGACCCCACACCTGAGCGGGCACGGACGCTTTACGCTTTCGTGGCTGAGCTGGGTGTGGCGTGGTTGGGTGTCAACATCAAGGAACGCCGACGGCAGCAATCACCGGCGGAGCGCACCGCCCAAGAACCAGGTCACGGACTTCTGGACGGCCCTGATCGAGGCGTGGCAGGCCGATCCGATCGTCCGGCTCAGGGAAGCCCGGGTGGATCCGCTGCCGACGATCGCGTGGGATGGCGCAGTCACATTGGTCTCACCGGAACTGGCCGGGTTTCACTCGGAGCGCCACGGCGATTTCTCCTACGGCAATGTGCTCCGGACTCCGCTGGACCAGCTCATCCGAACTGGGATGCGGGCGGAGTGGGTCCGTGAGTATCAGTGCGGCATTGCCCAGTGTCGTCTCAGTTGCCTTTATTTCGCGTTCTGTGGCGGAGGTCATCCCTTGAACCGCTACTTCGAGCACGGCCGGGATGGACGGCACCGAAACCGACTACTGTCGCAACAGCAAGATCGCGCTCATGACGGAGCGATACGTCTGGCCAGGCGAGACAAGCGAAAAACCTTTCGATAACCGACCGACTTGGGATAATTGGGATAAACGGGGAAAGTAGACATGGGCTCAAGCGCTAGCCCTTAAGTACTACCAGGCCGACCTCGGCCGCCAAGCGGGGGGCAACCGAGACCGCTTGCTCAGCGGTGATCAACGCGCCCCGCAAGCTGAGCAAGCCTCGGACACCCGCCAGTCGGGACGTCTGCAGATCGCATCCCTTCGCATTGGCGGCCTCGAACTCCGTGTCGGCGAAGTCGCAATCCCGGAACACCACGTCCGACAGACACCCGCTGATCGCCGTCTCACGGAATGAACACCCATTGAACGCCGCAATCCCCTTGACCTTCTCGATGTTGATCGAGGCGAAGTCCAACTGACACCCCTCCACGTACAGGTCGTTCGCCAGCTCGATCGAGAGCCGAAGTCCAATCGCCCGGCACCGCAGCATTTCGACTCGACGGGCGATCACTAGCCCTACCGACGCGTTCGACAGGTCCACGTCCTCAAGTGTCGTGTCGGTCAGCGTCACCGGGCCAAGGCATGACCCGGACAGATCCACGCGCCGCACCACGGAGTGCGTCACGTACCCCTCACCCGTCACTCCCGCTTGCTCGCCCGTATCAACGAAGGCGTACTTAAGATCAAACTCGCCCTTGAAGCCGGCGGATGTCACGCTCAACTCGTCATGATCTATCGACGGACACTGGATCGAGCGACCCTTAGCCAGCTCGCGGAACTCCATGCCCGTGACACTAACGCCCACCCGGCGGGTCGAGCAGGCAGAGCCTGTTCGGCCGGGAGTGCCCGGCCCGGTTCATCTTCTTCATCCACGAGTTCGCGCTGCGGCTGCCGATGGGCGGCCCGGCGGTGATGGCCGAGCAGCTGGAGCACCTGCTGCACAAGGCGACCCGCCCCTACCTCACCCTGCGGGTGGTGCCCGCCGCGCTCGGTGGGCACGCCGCGATCAACGGTTCATCCAGATTGATGGAGTTCGCCAAAGTAGCTACAGCGTCTCCAACGGTGACTGTCATGACGTCAATTGTCATGACTCAGCGTCACACGACGTCTGCTCGGGCCTCCCGGACATCGCCGGCAAGCCGGGAGGCCGCAGCTGCGAAGCCTTGGTAACTGAGTATGGTCTCGGCGTTCCAGCGGCGGACCTGACCGGCTTTCACCGCAGGCAGTTCTCCCCAGGTCGGGTACTCTGCGAGGTCGTCGGGCTGCAGGCTGAACGTCCGCTCGTCGTGCAGGATCAGGTCAGCCGGATACTGGTTCGCATTCTCCCAGCTGAGCAGCTCGTAGAAATCGTCGTCGCCACCCGCCTTGACGATATCGAGACCGAGCCGCTGGTATTCCACGAGATCGGGGAAGTCCTCGACCTTGGCGACGGACAACCCCTCGGTCGCGGCATAGGTGAAGATCGTCAGGAGTCCCGGCTTGGCGAGGATGGCCGCTCGCAGCTCCGCGGACGCCGCGGTCAGCTGGTCGCGAGCCCGCGTCAGCTCCACCGACTGGAGGTCGGCCCCGAGCGCGCCGGCGAGCCGCTCGTAGCCGGCCAGGATCTCGGTGGCGGATTTGCCGAACCCCTGGACGGCTACCAGCGGGGCGATGCGAGCGATTGCCGCGGCCTGTGCCTCGGCGATCACCTGCAGGGTGTCTTCGGCTACCAGGCCGGTCACGATCAGGTCTGGCTCAACGGCGGCGAGGCGCTCGAGCTCGACTTCCTCGAAGTTGTCACCGACGGACTGGACCGTGTTGAGGTCTACCCTTCCTGTTCCCGGCTCCGGTGTCCCGTCCTCCTGGCGCTGCGGGCCGAACACGCCGACCGGGCGTACCCCGAAGTCCCAGAGGACGGCTGCCGTGCCGATGTAGGAGACGATCCGTTCCGGGGGGCTGGGCAGCGTCACCGCGACACCTCGATCGTCGGTGAAGCTCCACCTGGACCGCCTTCGGTCGGCACTCGGGCTCGGCGAGCCGGCTGAGCCGGCCGGACCGGCGCCGCAGGCGGTGAGCAGACCTGCGGCTGCGCCGGCGAGCAGGAGCCGGCGGCGGGTGAGGTCGTTGCGGGTGGCGTCGCGCGGTGGCATGCGGTCTCCTTGGTGATCAGCTAGTGAGACGGCCAGCTCTCCCCACTCCGACGCGACCTCGTAACCAGGCTTGCCTAACCTAATCGATGCAAGACAGAGTGAAACTATCCCTCTACGATCACTTTGAGTCAATATTAGCGACCAAAGTAATCCTATTGAGACCTTGACTTGACCACCTATTTGGGTGTCTCGGTGATCATGAGCGCGGCTGGTCGGGTGTGTCGACGTCGGCGACGGCGCCGAGCAGCTCGCCGCGCACCCGATTGAGCTCGCGCAGGGCCGCGCCGGCGAGGGAGGGCTCGGCGGCGGCCAGCGCGACTGTGATGGCTTCCAGCAGCACGACGGTGACGGCATGGCTGGACTGCTCGCCAGGCAGACCGCGCGGGCAGGTGAGCACCAAGTCCACGTCATCGACGCCGGCCAACACGTCGGTGACCAGCAGGACCGGGATCCGTCGGCGCCGGGCCAGGTCGATCAGGACGGCGGCGTGGCTGTGCAAGCGGGTGTAGGCCAGTAGCAGCAGCGCGTCGCCACGACGCAGGTCCAGGACCTGATCGGCCATCGACACCCCGGTAGCGGTGATCGTTGCTGCTGGGCGCCCCACCCGGCCGAGCAGCACCGCGGCATAGTGCGCGATGGCAGCCGAGGGTCCGGTGCCACTGAGCACGATTCGCTGTGCCGCCGCCAGCAGTGCGACCGCGGCCGGGAAACGCTCCGCAAGGTCCGTCCGAGCGGCGTGCAGCGCCGCCTGGTGCACATCCAGCAGGTGGCCGAGCACTTCAGCCGGTGTACTGGCGCGCTGCAGAGTTGCGCCCAATCGGGCATTCGGAGTGGGTTCTGATAGCGGTGCGTGATCGAGCAGTGCTCGCTTGAGATCGGCCAGTCCGCGGTAGCCCAGGGTCTGGGCGGTGCGCACGACGGTGGCGTCGCTGGTACCCAACCGGGCCGCGATCTCTGCGGCCGAGAAGAATCCCAGCTGAGCGGCATGCTCGGAGAAGAAACGGGCGACCTTGCGCTGCGCCGGAGCGAGGTCACCCCACCCTGCGGAGATCCGGTCGGCGACGTGATGAATCATTTACTACCCCTCTGGAGTTCCGACGTAGTGAAAGCTACCCTTTGGCTGTGCTCGATCTGATGACACTCGATCTAGTGAATCTGGATCTGTTGACGGCGGCGCTGCCGGCCTTTCTGGCCTCGCTGGTGGAGTTCGTCGAGGCGTTCACGATCGTGCTCGCGGTAGGCACCAGTCGCAGCTGGCGGGCCGCGCTGGCCGGCGCGGCGACCGCGACCATCGCGCTGGCCGCGCTGCTGATCGCGTTCGGGCCGGGGCTGCTCGAGCGGGTCGACGAGCGGGTGCTGCTGCTGGTCATCGGGATCCTGCTGTTGCTGTTCGGTGGTCGGTGGCTGCGCAAGGCCATGTTGCGGTCGGCCGGGCTGATCGCCAAGCACGACGAGTCGGCGGCGTTCACCGAGGAGGTCGACGCGCTCGGCCGCACCCGCCGGGTCCGCGGGTTCGACTGGGCCGGGTTCGCCGTCAGCGGCAAGGGGGTGTTCCTCGAAGGCGTCGAGGTGGCGTTCATCGTGCTCACCCTCGGTGCGACCGGTGCCGGCTACGCCGCGCCCACCGCCGGGGCCGGGGCGGCCCTGCTGCTGGTCGTCGCGGCCGGTGCGGTGCTGCGCCGGCCGCTGACCCGGATCCCGGAGAACACCCTCAAGTACGCCGTCGGCGCGATGCTGGTCACCTTCGGGGTGTTCTGGACCGCTGAGGGGCTCGGCGTGGAGTGGACCGGCGGTCCAGCCGCGCTGGGTTATCTGCTCGCCGTCACGCTGGTGCTGTCCTGGCTCGGGGTGTGGTGGCTGCGCCGCCCCGCTGATCTGGCGGTGTCGCGATGAGCGCGGTGCTCAAGGCGGTCTCGACCGCGGGGCGCGAGGCGTACGGCCTGCTGGTTGATGACGGTGCGGTCGCCGTCGGCATCCTGCTCGCCGTCGGCGTGGCCGGGCTGCTGGCGGTCCCGGCGTTACTCGGCTCCGGCGACGCGGTGGGCTGGGTGTTGCTCGCGCTGGTGTGGCTGGCGCTGGCGGTATCGCTGCGCCGGGCCCGCTCCCGCTTACGCCTCGGCTCCGGTGGTTGAGGGCCCGAAAGTGTCGGTTAGTGACCGACGGTGGATATCTTATCATTTGGGAATATTGCAACTTATAGGTTAAATCGGACATATTTAGGTTAGCCTCTCCTGGGTCGGGGTCACCGAACATCACCGCCAGGCGGCCGTGACACTCCGCAGCGACGCGCTGAGGTCTGCACCGGATCGCTTGGTCCCAGCGAAAGGGCCCTTCAGCAATGTCACTCATATCCAGGCGAACTCAGGTTCGTGCTGCGGTGGTGGCCGCGGCGGTGCTCGCCGCTGGTGTCGCCAGCGCGACGTCGGCGAGTGCGGAGCAGGCGCCGCTGTGCTACGGCCAGCAGGCGACGATCACGGATTTCGTGACCGAGGACGGTATCAACTTCTTCACCGGCACCCCGGGCGACGACGTGATCATCGGTACCGATGGGGACGACACCATCGAGGGGCTGGGAGGCAACGACCGCATCTGCGGCCTCGACGGCCTCGATGACCTGCGCGGTGGGTTGGGCAACGACCGCATCGATGGGGGGCCAGGCGGCGACCTGATCGCCGGTGACATCGCCTTGGAGGACACCGGAACTCCGACCGACATCATCAATCAGCCGGCGGGCAACGACATCCTCGAAGGCGGCCCGGGCGACGACCTGGTGGTAGGTGATCACGACGTCGACAACGGCTCGATCCGGGCTAACGGCGGCAACGACATCATCACCGACGTCTCCAGCTTCGTCGGCACGCCCCCGGGCGGCCAAGTCCTGACCGGTGACGTCCTCATCGGCGACAACTACGCCGGCGAGCTCGGCGACGTCATCGGCAGCGGCGGCAATGACACGATAGTCGACAGCGGCGGCGACGGGGACCTCGCGGTCGGTGACAGCTACACCACCGAGGGTGGCAACATCACGGGAAATGCCGGCAGTGACCGGATCACCGACGCCAGTGGTGAACGAGACAACATCTACGGCGACCACCGCTCAGCCGCGGTGAGCGGGGGAACCATCGGTGGCATCGTGACCGGTGACGGTGGCAACGATGTGATCAGAAAGCCCGTCGGCCAGGCCAACCGCATCGTCGGTGACCACTTCACCGGCAGGCAGGCCAACGGTAGGGGCGGCAACGACCTGATCACCGGCCCGGACCAGGGCACGCTGACCGTGGTCGGCGACCACTTGAGCAACGATTCGTCGAACTCCGGTAACAGCGGCAACGACAAGATCACCCTCGGCGACGGCCCAGATGGCCAGGGCGCCACGCCACCGGGGAACTTCCCACGCAATGTCGTCGCCGGTGACAACGTCAACCTCTCGGCGACCGCTCCACTCGGTGGTGGCAACGACTTCATCCGCACCGGTGACGGCGACGAGGTCCAGATCCTGGCCGGACCCGGCAATGACTACGTCGACGCCGGCCCTGGAAACGACGGGATCGACGGCGGCGCCGGCAACGACCTGTGCGACGGCGGCCCCGGCACCGACACCGCAGTCGCCTGCGAGCTGGCGGTCAACGTCCCCTAGGTCCACAGACCTACAGCTCCGCATCGCAGACCGTTGGGCTGCCTGCCCGCTGGCCGGACCAGGCAGCCCAACGGTCTGTCCAGCCCCTGCCGTGAAACAGGCATCTTGGGAGAGAAAGTGTCGCAGCAAGGTTGGTCGCAGGGCGTGCTCGATCTGTTGGTGGCCAGCGCTGACGAGCACGCCGACGCGACCGCGCTGACGGCCGGAGCGGGTCCGCTCACCGCCGGAGAGCTGACCGCGCAGATCGGCCGGCTCGCTCGGTACCTGGTCACCAGCAGCGTCCGACCGGAGACCGTGGTCGGCCTGATGCTCCCGCGGCACTTGATGGTGCCGGCCATGCTCGCGGTGCTCGGGGCAGGCGGCGTATGCCTGCCGCTGGATCCCGGCCTGCCCCGGCGACGGCTGGACTTCCTGGTTCACGACGCCGAAGCCGCACTGGTGCTGACCGCGCATGAACTCGTTGACGCCGTCCCGGCGGGGCTACCGCGAATCCTGCTCGATGATCCCGAGGTCTGCCGCCGGGTCGCGGATCAGGTGTCTTCGGTGCCGCACGGGCTGATATCGGGGGACCGTGCGGCGTATCTAATCTATACCTCCGGTACCACTGGCCACCCCAGGGGGGTGGTGGTCGAGCACCGGACGCTGGTCAACCTGCTCCGGTCGCACCGCGACCAGCTGATCGGCCCCACCCACCAGCGGCTGGGACGCCCGGCGCGGGTGGCGCACACCACGTCGTTCTCCTTCGACGCCGCCTGGGATCCGGTGCTGTGGATGCTCGGTGGGGCCACCTGCCACGTGGTCGACGACTACCGCGACCCCCGGGCCACCACCGCCGAGCTGCTGGCCCACGGCGTCGACGTGGTGGACGGCACACCGTCTTATGTGGCCGCGTTGCACGCCGCCGGGCTGTTCGACGAGCCGGACTCGCCCAGCGTGGTGGTGGTCGGTGGAGAGCCGATGCCCGCAGCGTTGTGGGCCGACCTGTCGGCGCGCGACATCGCGGTGCACGACCTCTACGGACCCACCGAAGCCGGCGTCGACGCCTACGGGTGGCACACCCACGCCGGACGGACCTGGGCCGCGCCGGTGCGCGATACCGCGGTCGCCGTCGTCGATACTGCGCTGCGGCCCACCACCGAGCCCGGGGAACTCTACCTGGCCGGCCCGGGGATCGCCCGGGGATACCACGGCCGTCCGGCGGTGACCGCGCAACGGTTCGTCGCCTGCCCGTTCGGGCCACCCGGATCGCGGATGTACCGCAGCGGCGACCTCGCCCGGGTGGCCGGGGACGGCCGGCTGGTGCTGCTGGGCCGGGCCGACGACCAGGTCAAGATCCGCGGAGTCCGGGTCGAGCCGGGCGAGATCGAAGCGGTTCTGCGAGCCCATCCGCAGGTCTCGCAGGCGGCCGTGATCGCCCGGGGGGCCGAGTCGAGCCGGCGGTTGGTCGGCTACGTGGTGCCCGCCGAGCTCACCGGCCCGGCGCTGGCAGCGGCCGAGCGCGAGCACCTCGAGCAGTGGCAGCAGCTGCGCGACGTTGCCTACGCCCGGATCCCCACCGACTCGTTCGTCGGCAGCTTTGCCGGATGGGACTCCAGCTATGACGGCCGGCCGATCCCCTTGGCGCAGCTCGACGAATGGCGAACGGCCACTGTGGACCGGATCCGGGAGCTGCGCCCGGCGCGGATCCTGGAGATCGGGGTGGGCAGCGGGATCCTGCTGGCCGAGCTCGCCCCGCACTGCGACGCCTACTGGGGCACCGACCTCTCGGCGCCGGTGATCGGCAAGCTGCGGGCCGCAGTGCTGGCTGACCCGGTGTTGCGCGGCCGGGTGCAGCTGCGGTGCCAACCGGCAGCGGTGCTGACCGGCTTGCCGCAGGAGTTCTTCGACACCGTCATCGTCAACTCGATGATCCAGTACTTCCCCAGCGCGGGCTACCTCACCGAGGTGCTCACGAATGCTGTCGGGCTGCTGGTGCCCGGCGGGGCGGTGTTCGTCGGCGACGTCCGTAACCTGCGCCAGTCCCGGCGCTTGCAGACCGCGATCGCGTTGCATGCGGGTGATACCGACCCGGACCGGATCCGTGCGGCCGTCGAGCGCGGGATGTCGGGGGAGCGGGAGCTGCTGGTCGACCCCGACTACTTCGCCGCGCTGGCCGCTGACCGCGGCGGGATCGGGGTGTGCCTGCGGACCAAACGCGGGCGCCACCACAACGAGCTGACCCGGCACCGCTACGACGTCGTGCTGCACACCGGCCCGACGGTCTCGCTCGCCGACGCGCCGGCCGTGCCCTGGACCGGCCTCGCCGACCTGCGGGCCCGCCTGGCCGGCCGCCCCGACCGGTTGCGGGTGCGCCGGATCCCGGACGCCCGGGCGGCCGGCGAGGTCGCGGCCGCCCGGGCTCTGGACGCGGGTCTGGGTGCTGACGCCGTGCGCGTGCTGCACTCCGCGGTCCCGGGTGTGGTCGATCCTGAGGACCTGCACACCCTGGCCACCGAGCTCGGGTACCGGCTGTATCCCACCTGCTCGCCGGGCGGCACCTTCGACGCGGTGCTGGTGGCCGGGCAGCTGCCGGCGGTCAGCGACGTCTACCTTCCGGCTGCGCTCGGCGCACCGCCGGCGCGATACACCAATAGTCCAGCAACCACCCGCGCCGACGCGACCCTCGCGGCGCGGCTGCGTGCGGACCTGACCGAGGTGCTGCCCGACTACCTGGTGCCCGCGGCGCTGGTGACGATCAGTGGTTTCCCGTTGACCGGAAACGGGAAACTGGATGTCGCTGCGCTACCTGAACCCGGCCAGGCCGGGACATCCGTGGTGGGGGCGTCGGTCCAGGAGCAGCTGCTCTGCGGGCTGTTCGCCGAGCTGCTGGGGCTGCCCGAGGTCGGCGGGCACGAGCACTTCTTCGAGCTGGGCGGGCATTCCCTGCTGGTGGTGCGGTTGCAGACCCGGATCCGGGACGTCCTCGGCACCGAGGTGGGGTTCCGGGAGGTGTTCGACCATCCCACCCCGGCCGCTCTGGTGACCCGGTTGGGTTCCGGCGCCGGCTCGCAGCGCCCGGTGCTGGCGCCGATGGCCCACGAAGGCCCGTTTCCGTTGTCGTTCGCCCAGACCCGGTTGTGGTTCCTGCACCGGCTGGAGGGGCCCTCGCCGACCTACCACCTCCCGCTGGCGCTGCGGCTGACCGGCAAGCTGGACCCGGTGGCCTTGCGGGCCGCGATCAGCGACGTGGTGGCCCGCCACGAGCCGTTGCGGACGGTCTACCCGGAACGCGACGGCACCGCACATCAGTGGGTGCTCGATCCCGGCGTGGCGATTCCCTTTACTCCCCACGAGATCGACGCAAACCAGCTCGACGGGCAACTGCAGACCGCGGCGGCGGGTGGATTCGCCCTGGAACAGCAACCCCCGGTGCGGACTGACCTTTTCCGGTTGGGGCGCCACCACCATGTCCTGCTGCTCACGGTGCATCACATCGCGGGTGACGGCGCCTCGGTGGGGCCGCTGTTCGACGATCTTGCCATGGCCTACCGCGCCCGGCTGGCAGGTGCGGCGCCGCAGTGGGTGCCCTTGCCGGTCCGCTACGCCGACTACACGCTGTGGCAGCGCCGGCTGCTGTCGGCCGCGGACGATCCGGCCAGCCTGGCCGCAACCCAGCTGGCTTACTGGAAAGCCACCTTGGCCGGTGCACCCGAGGAGTTGGCGCTGCCGGCTGACCGGCCCCGCCCGCACCACACCGGGCACCGCGGGGACACCGTCGAGCTCACCATCGGCGCGCAACTCAGCCGGCGGCTGCGGGCACTGGCCCGCGAGACCGCCAGCACGCCGTCGATGGTGGCGCAGACCGTGGTGGCGGTGCTGCTCTCGCGGCTGGGCGCGGGTACCGACATCCCGATCGGGGTACCGGTGGCCGGGCGGGTCGACGGTGCGCTCGACGGGCTGGTCGGGTTGTTCGTCAACACGCTGGTGCTGCGGGTGGACCTGTCCGGTGACCCGAGCGTCACCGAGCTGCTCGGCCGGGTCCGGGAGACGGCGCTGGGCGCCTACGCCCACCAGGATCTGCCTTTCGAGCAGGTCGTCGAGGCGGTGGCGCCGTCCCGCCATCCCGGACGCCACCCGCTGTTCCAGGTGATGGTCGCCTACGAGCACCGCGAGCCGCTCCGGCTCGACCTGCCCGATCTGCGGGCAGACGAGCTCAGCGTGCCGATGCCGACCGCCAAGTTCGATTTGTCCGTCGACTTCGTCGAGAGCAGCGCGGGCCTGCACGGGGTGCTGGAGTACGCCACCGCACTGTTCGACCGGCGCAGCGCGCAGGTCTTGGCCCAGCGCCTGCTCCGGGTGCTGGAGTCGGTCCTGGCCGACCCGCACCAGCGGCTGTCCCAGATCGCTGTGCTCAGCGCTGCGCAACGCGCACAGCTGACGGCCGGCCCGCAACAGCTGCCCGAGACCACCGTGGTCGACGCGCTGGCGGCTCGGGTAGCGCAGGAGCCCGACGCGGTGGCTCTGGTGACCTCGGCGGGATCGTGGACGGTGCGGGAGCTGAGCGTGGCCGCGGACCGGGTGGCGGCTGGGGTCTGCGATGCCGGTGCGGTGGTGGGGTTGTTGCTGCCGCGGGCGTTGCTGGTCGCCGCCGTGTTCGGGGTGTGGAAGGCGGGTGCGGCATGCCTGGTGCTGGATCCGGAGCTGCCGGCGCCGCGCATCCAGCTGCTGTGCTCGGACGCCGGGGTCACGGCTGTCATGACGACCGCGCAGTGGGCCGGGCGGGTGCCTGCCGGCATCGCCGTGCTGGTGCATGATGCGGCAGCACCCGCACCACCGGCATCGGTGGTGGTCCGGCCCCGGGCGGCGGCGTATGTGGTGTACACGTCAGGGTCCGCGGGGCGACCCAAGGGCGTGGTGGTGGCGCACTCGGCGCTGGGCTCCTTGCTGGTGTCGCACCGCCGCCAGCTGTTCGGCCCCGCGCAGGCCCGGCTGCGCCGGCCGTTGCGGGTGGCGCACACCACGTCATTGTCCTTCGACGCGTCGTGGGATCCGGTGCTGTGGTTGCTGGACGGCCACCAGCTGCACGTCCTCGACGAGCCCCGGGACACCGCCGCAGTGCTGCGATACGTGTCGCAGCAGGGCATCGACGTGCTCGACGCCACGCCGTCGTACCTGCAGGTGCTGCGGTCCGCGGGGCTGGACCTGGCGAGCCTGGCGGTGGTGGTGGTGGGTGGTGAGCCGTGCCCACCGGGGTTGTGGACCGAGCTGTCCGCCGTCGCGCAGCGCCATGACCTCTACGGGCCGACCGAGGCGACCGTCGACGCCTACGGCTGGCACGAGGGTGCCGGGGGCTCCTGGGCTGGTCCGGTGGCGGGCACCGCGGTGTTCGTGCTGGACGAGCGGTTGGATCCGGTGCCGCCGGGGGTCCTCGGCGAGGTGTACCTGGCCGGTGCCGGCCTGGCGCGAGGGTATGCCGGCCAGCCGGGGTTGACTGCGGACCGGTTCGTGGCGGGCCCGTTCGGGCCGGCGGGGGCGCGGATGTACCGGACCGGGGATCTGGGCCGGCTCGACCAGGACCTTCGGCTGGTGCTGGCCGGCCGGGCCGATGACCAGCTGAAGGTCCGGGGGGTGCGGGTGGAGCCCGGGGAGATCGAGGCCGTGCTGGGTGAGGTTGCCGGGGTGGCGCAGGCGGCGGTCGTCGTCGCCGGGGACCGGCTGGTCGGCTACCTCGTGGGCGAGGGGATGGATCTCGCCGGGATCCGGGTGGAGCTGACCCGGCGGTTGCCGGACCACCTGGTGCCGGCCGCGCTGATCAGCCTCGACGCCCTGCCGTTGACGGCGACCGGGAAGCTGGACCGGGCGGCCCTGCCGGCGCCGGTGCGCACCGCGACGGGCCGCACTGCGCGCACCGGACGCGAGGCGCTGCTGTGCGGGGTGTTCGGGCAGCTGCTCGGGGTGGATCGGGTGGGACCCGAGGACGGGTTCTTCGCCTTGGGTGGGGACAGCATCCTGCTGATCCGGTTGGTGTCCGCGGCCCGGGCTGCGGGGTTGGTGCTCACCCCCCGGCAGGTCTTCGAGCACCCGACACCGGCCGGCTTGGCCTTGATCGCTGATTCACCGGGGGAGCCGGCACCAGCGGACTCCGGGCAGGGCGCCGTGCCCACCACGTCTGCGCTGGAATGGTTGCGCGAGCTGGGCGGACCGATCGGGCGGTTCCACCAGTCGGTGTGGGTGGCGACCCCGCCGGGGGTGACCCGGGCGCAGCTGGTGGTCGCGTTGGGGGCGCTGCTCGACCACCACGACATGCTGCGGGCCCGGCTGGTCCGCGCCGGCGATGGGTGGTCGTTACACGTCCCGCCGCCGGGCGCGCTAGCGGTCTCGCGGCTGCTGCGGGTGGTGGCGGACCGGGACGTGGCAGGCGGGGCCGCGCTCGACGTCGAGCTCGACGCCGCGGTCGGCCGGCTCGATCCCGACGCCGGGGTGATGGTGGCGGCGGTCTTGCTCGACCGCGGGCCGGCGCCGGGGCGGTTGTTCCTGGCGATCCATCACCTGGTCGTCGACGGGGTGTCGTGGCGGATCCTGCTCCCGGATCTGGCCGCGGCCCACGACGCCGTCCGGCGCGGTCGGGCACCCGGGTTAGCGCCGGTCCCGACATCGTTTCTGCGCTATGCCAACCAGATCGGGCGGGCCGGGGAGGATCGCGCTGGGGTCGAGTTCTGGGAGCGGATCCTCGGCGATGACCACACCCCGCTGGGTGCCCGGGCGCCGGGACCGGCCGACGTGGTCGCCGGCACCCGGGACCGCATCGTCACGCTGGGACCCGGCGTGACCCGTCCGCTGCTCACCCAGGTCCCGGCGGCGTTTCACACCGGAGTGCAGCAGGTCCTGCTCACCGCGCTGGCGCTGGCGCTGGCCCAGCACCGCGGCACCGCCCGCCCCCTCGTGATCAACGTAGAGGGTCACGGCCGCGACATCGACACCCTGGACCTGTCCCGCACCATCGGCTGGTTCACCACCGAGCACCCCGTTCGGCTCGACCTGCGCGGGATCGACCGCACCGCGGTAGGCCCGGCGCTGACCGTGGTCAAGGAACAGGTGGCCGCGGCCGGGCGGCGTGCCGACTACGGGCTGTTGCGCTACCTGGACCCGGACAGCCGGGCCCGGCTGACAGCCCGGCCCGCGCCGCTGGTCAACGTCAACTACTACGGCCGGGTCACCGTGGCCGGCGGCACTGCCTGGGAGGTGCTGTCCGACGAGCCGGTCCCGGCGGTCGCCGACCCGCAGATGCCGGCCCCCTACGCCCTCGAGCTCAATGCCCAGGTCCACGACGGTCCCGACGGCCCGCGGCTGCACGCGACCTTCACCTGGATCGAGGACCTGTTCGGCGACGGCGAGATCGACGTGCTGGCGGCATCCTTCACCCGAGCGCTGCGAGCGCTGGCTGACGAAGGCTGCCGCCCGGGAGCTGGTGGGCACAGCCCGTCGGACTTCCCCCTCGTCGCGCTCACCCAGTCCGATGTGGACAATGTCGGCGAGGTCGAGGACGTCTGGCCGCTGACCCCGCTGCAGGCGGGGCTGCTTTATCACGACAGCCTGGGTGAGACCGCCGGCACCTACGCCGCGCAGCTCGTCCTCGAGCTGCGCGGGCCGTTGGACTCGCAGCGGCTCCGGTCGGCGGCTGATCAGCTGCTGGCCCGCCACCCCAGCCTGCGATCCGGCTTCCGGCGCGCGGTGTCCGGCGATCCGTTCGCGGTGATCCCCGCGGCGGTCCGGATGCGCTGGCATGACGCGGACCTCGCCGGCGTGCCGGCTCCCGGACCGGCGCTGGCCCAGCTCGCCGCCGCCGAGCACACCCGCCGGTTCGACCTCGCCGAGCCGCCCCTGATGCGGATGGCCCTGGTGCGGTTGGCCCCGCAGCAGCACCAGTTGATGATCACTGAGCATCATCTGCTCACCGACGGTTGGTCCTCGCCCATCCTGATCGCCGAGCTGATGGCGCTCTACCAGGGTGTGGAGCTGCCTGCGGCGCCGCCGTTCCGGCGATACCTGCACTGGCTGGCCGGCCGGGACCGGCCCGCGGCGCGGCAAGCCTGGGCGGCGGCGCTGGCCGGCCTCGAGGCGCCCACCCTGCTCGCGCCGGGCGGGCGGGACGCTGCCGAGCCGGCGCTGCCGCAGCGGTTGACCGTCGAGCTGCCCGCTGAGCCCACCGCCACCCTGGTCGGGGTGGCCCGCGAGCACGGCGTCACCCTCAGCGCGCTCGTCCAGACCGCCTGGGCGGTGCTGCTGGCCCGGTACACCGGGCAGACCGACGTGGTGTTCGGGGCGACCGTGTCCGGCCGCCCCGCCGACCTGCCCGGCGCCGAGAACATGATCGGCCTGTTCGTCAACACCGTCCCGGTCCGGGTCCGGCTCGACCCGGCAGCCTCGCTGGTCGACAACGCCCGCCGGGTGCAGGACGCCACCACGGCGTTGCTCGACCACCACCACCTGGGGCTGGCGGACATCCAACGGCTCACTCCGCACGGCGAGCTGTTCGACACCCTGGTCGTCTTCGAGAACTACCCGGTACCGGATCACCCCGGCACCGACCTGGCGATCACCGTCGTCTCGGCGACCGACCCGACGCACTACCCCTTGGTGCTGGGCGTGACCCCGGGCCCGCAGCTCACCCTCACCCTCACCCACCGCCGCATCCCGTACCCCGCCGAGCATCTAGCCCACCACCTCACCCGCATCCTCACCGCGTCAACACTGCGTTCTGGGGACAGATTGCAGTTATCGGGCCCTGATTACCGCAATCTGTCCCCAGAACGCGGGGACTGGACGTTTGTGGGGTTTTTTGCGGAAAGGGTGCGGGGGCGGGCTGGGGCTATTGCGGTGGTGTGTGGGGACGAGCGGCTGAGTTATGCGCAGCTCAACGCGGTGGCCAACCGGGTGGCGCACACGCTGATCGGTCGCGGTATCAGGCCCGGCGCGGTGGTCGCGGTGGCCCTACCGAGATCGGTCGAGCTGGTCGCCGCGCTGGTCGGGGTGCTGAAGGCGGGTGCGGCGTACCTGTGCCTGGACCTCGACTACCCACCCGCCCGGCTGGCCCTGATGGTCGACGATGCATCGCCGGCCGCGGTACTGACCGGGACCGGGGGCGCGATCGCCGGGGTGCCGGCGCTGGTGATGGCGGACCTGGCGGCGTTTCCCGACGCACCGCACACCGACCCGACCGACTCCGATCGCACCCGGGCACTGTCGGTGCACGACATCGCCTATGTCGTCTACACCTCCGGGTCCACCGGCCGGCCCAAGGGCGTGCTGGTCAGCCACGAGGGCGTCGGCAAGCTCGTCGCCACCCAGGAGCAGTGCCTCGGGGTCGGCCCGGACAGCGCGGTGCTGGGCTTCGCCTCGTTCAGCTTCGATCTCGCGTTCTGGGAGCTGTGCCAGGCGCTGTGCTCCGGCGGTCGCCTGGTGCTGGTCCCGGCCGCCCTGCGGGCAGCCGAACCGGCACTGTGCGACTACATCGCGGCCAACGGGGTGACCCAGCTGGCGCTGCCACCGTCGGTGCTCGCCGCGCTGCCGCCCGGCGCCGAGCTGCCGCTGGGGGTGTCCCTGCTCTGCGGCACCGAGGCGGTGCCCGGTGAGGTCGCCCGCCGGTGGTCGGTCGGGCGGCGGATGTTCAACGCCTACGGGCCGACCGAGGCCACCGTCAACGCGACGCTGTGGCAATGCCCACCCGGTCACGACGGTCCGGTCCCGATCGGGCGGCCCGACCCCGGGGTCACCGCCTCCGTCCTGGGACCCTGGCTCGACGCCGTGCCACCGGGTGTCGCCGGTGAGCTGTACCTGGCCGGTCGGGGCCTGGCCCGCGGTTACCTCGGCCAGCCGGCGATGACCGCGCAGCGGTTCGTGGCGGACCCGTTCGGTGCGCCCGGGGCGCGGCTGTACCGGACCGGCGACCTGGTCCGCCTCGACGGTAACGGCGACCTGGAGTTCCTCGGCCGGGCCGACGACCAGATCAAACTCCGTGGGTTCCGGGTGGAGCCCGGCGAGGTCGAGGCCGTCCTGGACCGCCAGCACACCGTGGCCCGGTCGGTCGTCGTCGCCCGGGTCGGCCGGCTGATCGGTTATGTGGTCGCGGTGGCCGGGGGCACCGTCGACGAGGTGGCGCTGCGCCGCGCCGCGCGCGACCAGCTGCCGGAGCATCTGGTGCCGGCCGTGATCGTCACGATCGACGCGCTGCCGCTGACCCCCTCGGGCAAGCTCGACCGCGCCGCGCTGCCCGATCCGGGCCCGGTCGGCACCGGCACCGGCCGGGGCCCCCGCGGCCCCGTGGAGGAGATCCTCTGCTCGCTGTTCGACGAGGTGCTCGGCCTGCCGGCGGGCACGGTCGGGGTGCACGACCGGTTCCTCGACCTCGGCGGGCACTCCCTGCTGGTGGCCCGGCTGGTGTCGAGGATCCGGACGATGCTGGGCGTCGAGGTCGGCATCCGGACGATCTTCGACCATCCGGCGCCGGCCGGGCTGGCCCCCGAGCTCGAGGCGGGTCCGACCCGGCCTGCGCTCACCGCGACCGGGCAAGCGGGGGAGCTGTCCTCCGCGCAGCAGCGGCTGTGGTTCCTGTACCGGCTTTCGGGGCCGGCACCGACCTACAACGTGTCGGTGGCGCTGCGGCTGGCCGGACCGCTGGACGTCGACGCACTGCAGCTCGCCCTGGCCGACGTCGCAGCTCGGCATCCGACGCTGCGCACGGTGTACCCCGAGACGGCCGGGACCCCCCGGCTGCTGGTCCGCGACGAGCCACCCAGCCTGTACCGCAGCGACCCCACGGAGATCGTCGCCGACCTGACGGCCGCCGCGGGGTACTGCTTCGATCTCGCTACCGAGGTGCCGCTGCGGGTGACCCTGTTCGCGGTGGGTGCCGATGATCATGTGCTGCTGCTGCTGGCCCACCACATCGCCCTGGACGAGTGGTCGATGGGCCCGCTGCTGCGCGATCTCAGCTACGCCTACGCCCGGCGCCGTACCGGCCGGCCACCCGACTTCCCGGCCCTGCCGGTGTCCTATCAGGACTACGCGGCCTGGCAGCGGCGGCTCCTGGACGACCCGGCCGGTCCCGGCGCGACCCAGCGCGCTTACTGGCGGCAACGACTCGCCGGGGCACCGGAAGTCTTGCAGCTGCCCACCGACCGGACCCGCCCACCGGTCGCCGGATCCGCCGGTGACACCGTCGAGTTCGTTATCGACGCCACGCTGGCGGCCCAGCTGCGGGAGCTGGCCCGCGACACCGCGACGACCATGCCGATGCTGGCCCACACCGCGGTGGCGGTGCTGCTGTCGAGGTTGGGCGCCGGTGCCGACATCCCGATCGGCGTGCCGGTGGCCGGCCGGACCGACGACGCCCTCGACGGGCTGGTCGGGTTCTTCGTCAACACCCTGGTGCTGCGGGTGGACCTGTCCGGTGACCCGGCGGTGACCCCGTTGCTGCACCGGATCCGGGAGGCGGCCCTGGACGCCTACACCCACCAGGACCTGCCCTTCGAGCAGTTGGTCGAGGCGCTCAACCCGGCCCGGGACCCGGGGCAGCACCCGCTGTTCCAGGTGATGGTCAACTACCAGCACGCCACCGAGCCGGTGCGCTGGCCCGACCTCACCGCCGAGATCCACCCGGTGGGCAGCGCCTCGGCCATGTTCGACCTGACCTTCGACCTGGCCGAGCGCCCGGCCGGCGCCGGTCTGGACGGCGCCCTGGAGTACCGGACCGATCTGTTCGACCGGCGCACCGCGCGGCTGCTGGCTGATCGGCTGCTGCTGGTCCTGCACGCCCTGGTGGCTGAGCCCGGTGCGCCGATCTCCCGGATCGATGTCCTCAAGCCCGGCGAGCGCGCCGCGCTGGTGTCCCTCGGCGAGCCGGCGCCGGCGCAACCGTCGGTGGTCGAGGTGCTGGCGGCGCGCGCCGCCGCCACTCCGGATGTTGCGGCCCTGGTGACCTCGGCGGGGTCGTGGACGCTCGGCGCGGTGAACGCGACCGCCGACCGGATCGCCGCTGGGGTGCCCGGCGCAGGTGCGGTGATCGGCTTGCTGCTACCGCGCGCGGAGCTGGTGCCGGCCCTCTTCGGGGTGCTCAAGGCCGGTGCGGCCTACCTGGCGCTGGACCCGGACCTGCCCACCGAGCGCATCGCGGCGCTGTGCGCCGACGCCGGCGTCAGCACCGTGCTGACCACGGCGGAGCTGGCCGACCGGGTGCCCGGCGGGGTCGTCGCGCTGCCCGGGGGGGTCGTCGCGCTGCCCGGCAGGGTCGTCGCACTGACCGGCGGCCCCGCCGTAGCGTCCGTGCGCAGATCAGCGCCCGTCCGCCCCGGGTCGGCCGCTTATGTCAGCTACACCTCCGGGTCCACCGGCCGGCCCAAGGGGGTGGTGGTACCGCACTCGGCGCTGGGGTCGTTGCTGGCATCGCACCGCCGGCAGCTGTTCGGCCCCGCGCAGGCCCGGTTGCGCCGGCCGTTGCGGGTGGCGCACACCACGTCGTTCTCCTTCGACGCCTCGTGGGACCCGTTGCTGTGGATGCTCGACGGGCACGAGGTGCACGTGATCGACGAGTACCGCGATCCCGACGCGGTGGTCGCGCTGGCTGCGCTGCGCAAGCTGGATGTCCTCGACGGCACACCGTCCTATGTGGCGGCGCTGCTGGCCGCCGGGTTGGCCGACCGGGTCGAGCTGTCGGAGCTGGTCCTAGGTGGCGAGGCGACCCCGGCGCAGCTGTGGGATCGCGTCCGGCGGATCCCCGGTCTGGCCTGCCATGACCTGTACGGGCCGACCGAGGCGACGGTCGACGCCTACGGGTGGCACGACTCCTGGACCGCTCCGGTGGTGGGTAGCGCCGTGCTCGTGCTGGACGCGGGGTTGGCGCCGGTGCCACCGGGCGTGCTGGGGGAGGTGTACCTGGCCGGTGCCGGGCTGGCCCGGGGCTACCTGGGCCAGCCGGGTCTGACCGCGCAGCGGTTCGTGGCCGGCCCGTTCGGCCCGGCGGGTGCGCGGCTGTACCGGACCGGGGACCTGGGGCGCTGGGACCAGGATCTGCGGCTAATGCTGGCGGGCCGGGCCGACGATCAGCTGAAGGTCCGCGGGTTCCGGGTGGAGCCGGCGGAGGTCGAGGCGGCCCTGCGGGCGGTGCCCGGGGTCGATCGCGCCGCGGTGACCGTGGTCGGCGGCCGCCTGGTCGGCTATGTCGTTGGTGCCCGGGCTGGGGTCGACCGGATCGACGGGGCGGCGGTGCGGGCGGACCTGGTGCGGCGGTTGACGGACCATCTGGTGCCCGCGGCGATCGTGGTGCTCGACGCGATGCCGTTGACCGCGACCGGGAAGCTGGACCGGGCCGCACTGCCTGCGCCGGTGTTCGCCCCGACGGCCACCGCGGCGCGCACCGAGCGCGAGGCGGTGCTGTGCAGGCTGTTCGCCGAGCTGCTCAAAGTTGATCGGGTCGGACCCGAGGACGGGTTCTTCGCCCTGGGTGGGGACAGCATCCTGTCGATCCGGTTGGTGTCGGCGGCGCGGGGTGCGAAGCTGGTGGTGACGCCGCGGCAGGTCTTCGAGCACCCCACCCCGGCCGGGCTGGCCCTGGTCGCCGCGTCGGCGGTGCGGCCGGACCCGGCGGCAGACGTCGGTCACGGGGTGGTGGTGGCGACCCCGGCGATGGAGTGGCTGCGCGAGGTCGGCGGTCCGATCGAGCGGTTCCACCAGTCGGTCTGGGTGGCCACCCCACCCGGGACCACCCTAGCGGAGCTGGCGACCGCATTGGATGCCGTTTGGAACCACCACGACATGCTCCGGGCCCGACTGATCCGCCAACCCGACCGATGGTCCCTACACATCCCCCCGCTGGATCGCGACAAGCATCCATATCGCGCCCTGAGTGCGGCGCTGGATCGCGACATGGATGCATATCGCGCTCTGAGGGGGGTCCTGGATCGCGACAAGCATCCATATCGCGGTACCGGACTGGGAGGGGGTGCGGCGGCGGTGGGGCGGCTCGATCCGGACGCGGGGGTGATGACGGCGGCGGTGTTCTGGGACCGCGGGGATCAGCCGGGACGGCTGTTCCTGGCGATTCACCACCTCGTCGTCGACGGGGTGTCGTGGCGGATCCTGCTGCCCGACCTCGCAGCGGCGCACGCCGCGATACAGGCTGGGACGGCGCCGCAGCTCGAGCCGGTCGCTACCTCGTTCCGGCGCTACGCCGCTGAGCTGGACCGTCCGGCCGGTACGGAGGTGCCGTTCTGGGAGGAGATCCTCGGCACCGACCACACCCCGTTGGGTCGTCGCGTCCCGGGACCGGCCGATCGGGTCGCCGGGACCCGGGAGCGCACCGTCACCCTCGGACCCGAGGTCACGCATCCGTTGCTGGTGGCGGTCCCGGCGGCGTTTCGAACCGGGACCGAGCAGATCCTGCTCACCGCGCTGGCGCTGGCCGTCGAGCAGTGGCGCGGTCGTTCCAACGGCCTAGTGGTCAACATCGAGCGGCACGGCCGTGACCTCGACGATCTGGATCTGTCGCGCACCGTCGGCTGGTTCACCACCGAGCACCCGGTCCGGCTCGACGTCGCCGGCCTCGGTCCGGGCCCGGCGCTCAAGCAGGTCAAAGAGCAGGTGGCCCATGTCGCGTCCCGGGCGCACAGCTACGGGCCGCTGAGATTCGGCAACCCCGAGACCCGGGAGCGGTTGCGCCGCCGCCCGGCCCCGCTGATCAACGTCAACTATCTCGGCCGGTTCGAGGTCGGATCCGATCAGCGGTACTGGGAACCCCTCGCCGACGCCCCGGCACTTCCCGGCGCGGACCCGCAGATGCCGGTGACCTACGCCCTGGAGCTCAATGCCGAGACCCTCGACAGCCCCGACGGGCCGCAGCTGCGCGCCGGCTTCACCTGGATCGCGGACCTGTTCGACCGCGGCGACATCGACGTGCTGGTCACGGGTTTCGTCCGGAACCTGGAAGCGATCGCCGTCGAGGGCGTCAAGCCCGGCGCGGGCGGGCCCACTCCGTCGGACTTCCCGCTGATCCCGTTGTGCCAGCAGGACATCGACGCCATCGAGCCGGGTTTCGTCGACCTGTGGCCGCTCACGCCGCTGCAGGCGGGCCTGCTGTTCCATGAGCAGTTCGGCGAGACCGCCGGCACCTACCACGTCCAGTCCATCGTGGACCTGCGTGGCGCGCTGGACCCGGGTCGGCTGCGGGCCGCGGCCGACGCACTGCTGGCCCGCCACCCCAACCTGCGGGCCGGTTTCCGGCACACCGCAGCGGGGGAGGCGTTCGCCGTGGTGCCCGGCACCGCCACGATGCCCTGGCGGACTCGTGAGTGGCAAACAGTGTTATGGCACTGTTTGCCACTCACGAGTCTGGATGATCTTGTGCGGGGGGAGCGTGAGCGGCGGTTCGATGTCGCTGAGCCGCCGTTGATGCGGATGCTGCTGGTCCGGCTGGGCCCGGAGCACCACCGGCTGGTGATCACCGAGCATCACCTGCTCACCGACGGCTGGTCGGCCCCGATCGTGCTGGGCGAGCTGCTCGCCCACTACGCCGGCCACCCACCGGCCGCCCCGCCACCGTTCGTCGACTATCTGCGCTGGCTGGCCCACCAGGACGGTGCCGCTGCCCGGGCTGCCTGGTCAACGGCACTGGCCGGGCTGCCCGGTCCGACCCGGATCGCTGCGTCGTCGACCGCCGACACCGCAGCACCCCAGCAGCTGACGGTCGAGCTGCCGGCCGAGATCACCGCTGCGCTGGACAGCCTGGCCCGGCGACGGCAGGTGACGCTGAGCTCGCTGGTGCAGGCGGCCTGGGCGCTGCTGCTCGCCCGGCACACCGGGCAGACCGACGTGGTGTTCGGCGCTACCGTGTCCGGTCGCCCCGCCGACCTGCCCGGCGCTGAGGACATGATCGGCCTGTTCATCAACACCGTCCCGGTGCGGGTCCGGCTCGACCCGACCGAGCCCGTCCTCGACACCGCGCAGCGGGTGCAGCGCGCCACGGCCGAGCTGCTGGCCCACCAGCATCTCGGGCTGGTCGATATCCAGCGGCTCACCCCGCACGGCGAGCTGTTCGACACCCTCGTCGTGATCGAGAACTACCCCGAGCCACCGCAACCGGTCACCGGGCTCACCGTCACCGAGGTCGGCGGGTCCGATCCGACGCACTACCCGCTGACGCTCGCGGTGGCCCCCGGCCGGCGGCTCACCCTGACCCTCGAGCACCGCCCCGACCGGATCACCGACCGGCTGGCCGGGGCGCTGGCCGACCGGCTGGCGCGCATCCTCACCGGCGTCGCCGCCGACCCCACCCGGCCGTGCGCGGCGATCGACCTGCTGGACGCCGGCGAGCACCGGATCCTTGCCGCGGTCAACCTCTTGGACGCCGGCGAGCACCGGATCCTCGCCGCGGTCAACCTCACCGGGCGCCAGACCGTGGTGACCAGCGTGGTCGACGTGTTCGAGGCACAGGCGGCGGCCGACCCCGCGGCGACGGCCCTGGTGACCTCCGCGGCGACCTGGAGCTTCGCGGCACTGGACACCGGGACCAACCGGATCGCCCGCGACCTCGCCGCCGCCGGCGCGGGGCCCGAGTGCGTGGTCGGCCTGCTGCTGCCGCGGGCCGCGATGGTCCCGGCGATCCTGGCCGTCCTCAAATCCGGAGCAGCGTACCTGCCCCTGGATCCCGAGCTGCCGGCCAACCGGATGCAGTCCATTCTCGACACTGCATCGGCAATGCTAGTGCTCACTACCATGGAATTCAAAGCTCCAGTGCCGTCCACAATGGAGCATATTGTCCTTGACGACCCGGAAGCGGTTCGGCGGATCGCGGCCCGGGACGGTAGTGCGTTGCGGGTGCGGCGGTATCCCGAGCAGGCGGCCTACCTGCTCTACACGTCGGGCTCCACCGGCCGGCCCAAGGGCGTGCTGGTCAGCCACCGCAGCCTGGCCACCCTGCTCGCCTCCCATCGCGAGCAGCTCATCGGCCCGGCGACGCGGCGGCTCGGGCGCCGGGCGCGGATCGCCCACACCACGTCGTTCTCCTTCGACGCCGCGCTGGACCCGCTGCTGTGGATGCTCGCCGGCCAGCAGTGCCACGTGATCGACGACTACCGGGACCCGGCCGCGGTCGTCGCGGCGGTCAGCGGGCTCGATGTGCTCGACACCACCCCGTCCTTCCTACAGCTGCTGACCAGCCACGGCCTGTTCGACGATCCGGCGCACCCCGCGGAGATCGTCATCGGCGGGGAGGCCATCCCGGCCGCACAGTGGGCCGAGTTGGGCCGCCGCACGGGTGTGGCCGCCCACGACCTCTACGGTCCGACCGAGGCCACCGTGGACGCCTACGGGCGGCACACCGGCGGGTCGGGCAGCTGGGCGGCACCGACCGCAGGCAGCACGGTCCACGTGCTCGACGGGTGGCTGCAACCGACCCCGCCCGGGGTCATCGGCGAGCTCTACCTCGCCGGTGCCGGCCTGGCCCGCGGCTACCTGCGTGACCCGGCCCAGACCGCGCAGCGGTTCGTGCCCGGCCCGTTCGGCCCGCCGGGGACCCGGATGTACCGGACCGGGGACCTCGCGCAGGTCACCGACCAGGGCACCCTGGTCATCACCGGGCGGGCCGACGACCAGATCAAGATCCGTGGGGTCCGGGTCGAGCCGGGGGAGGTCGAGGCCGCGTTGCTGGCCCACCCGGCGGTGACCCAGGCGGCAGTGATCGCCCGGCACGGGCGGCTGCTCGGTTACGTCGTCGCCGACGGCACCGGGCCGCAGCAGCTGCGCGCCCACTTGGCCGCCGAGCTGCCCGAGTATCTGGTGCCCGCCACCATCGTCACGCTGGCCGCGCTACCGCTGACCACCTCGGGAAAGGTCGACCGGGCAGCACTGCCCGATCCCGAGCGCACCGCCACCCGGCCCCCCCGCAACGCCCGCGAGGAGCTGCTCTGCGGCCTGTTCACGGACCTGCTCGCCGCCGCGACGCCACTGGGCATTGATGACGACTTCTTCGCGCTCGGCGGCGACAGCATCGGGTCCATCCAGCTGGTCAGCCGGGCCCGGCAGGCAGGTCTGGCGATCACCCCGCGGCAGGTGTTCGAGAACCCGACGCCGGCCGGCCTGGCCGCGGTGGCCGAGGCGCTTCACGACCAGCAGGCCGCGGCCCCAGGGGTGGGACGGGTCCGCAGTACCCCGATCGTGGAGTGGCTGCGCGAGCTCGGCGGGCCGATCGCCCGCTACCACCAGTCGGCGCTGGTCGCCACCCCACCGGGGACCGACGCCGTCGGCGTGCTGCAGGCGGTGCTCGACTGCCACGACATGCTGCGCGCCCGGCTGGTCACCCAGGACGGTTCCTGGGGTTTCGACGTCCCGCCGCCGGGCTCGGTCGACGCGGCGCGCTGTGTCCGGATGGTCGACGGCTGGGAACGGTCTGTCGTGGCGGCCGAGACCGGCGCCGCGGTGGGCCGGCTCGACCCCGAGGCGGGGGTGATGATGCAGGCGGTGCTGTTCGACCGCGGTGCGCTACCGGGGCGGTTGTTCCTCGCCGTCCACCACCTGGTGGTCGACGGGGTGTCCTGGCGGATCCTGCTGCCCGACCTCGCCGCGGCCGACCGGACGGGGCCGGCACTGGCACCGGTGCCGACGTCGTACCGGTCCCACGCCGACCGGCTGGCCGCCGCAGCCACCCATCCGGACACCGAGTCCCAGCGCGGTTTCTGGCAGACCGTGCTCGGCGACGGTGCATCCATTGTGGACCGACCCGAGCCCGCAGCACACACCGTCGCCGGCACCCGGGACGTGACCACGACGTTCGATCCGGACCTGACCCGCGCCGTGCAGGCGGCCGCGGCGGCGTTCCACGCCCGGCTCGACGACGTGCTCGCCACCGCGCTGGCGCTTGCGGTGGCCCGGGTACGGCCGGTGCCGGGCGGTCTGGTGATCGACGTCGAGGACCACGGCCGCGACGATGCCGGGGCCGATCTCACCCGGACCGTGGGCTGGTTCACCGCCATCCGCCCGGTGCGGCTGGACTTGGGCGCCCTCGACCTGGCCGAGGCGTTCGCCGGGGGCCGCGCCGCCGGCACCGCCGTCAAACGGGTCAAGGAGCAGATGGCGGCCTCGGCGGCGCACCGCGAGTCCTACGGCCTGCTGCGCTACCTCGACCCGCAGCGCAGGCTGGCGGAGCACCCCGGGCCGCTGGTGAGCCTGAACTACTACGGCCGCAGCGTGATCGACCACGCCGAAGAGCCCTGGGGTTTGGTGAGTGACGAGCTCGATGCGCTGCCCGCCGGTTCGGAGGCGGCGATGCCGGCGCCGCACGTGCTTGACATCAACGCCGAGATCCTGGACGGCCCCGGCGGGCCCCGGCTGCAGGTGAGCTGGAGCGCGCTCGCCGCGCTGCTCGACGACTCCGAGGCGTTGCGGGACGGCTTCACCGCAGCCCTCGGTGCGCTCGCCGCCCACGCCGCCCACACCGGGGCGGGTGGGCACACCCCGGCCGACTTCGGGCTGGTCGGGCTCACCCAGCACGACGTCGAGGCGATCGAGGCGGCGCACCCGTCGGTGCAGGACGTCTGGCCGTTGACGCCGCTGCAGCAGGGGCTGCTGTTCCACGAGGGGCTCGGCGAGGCCGCCGGGGTCTACACCGCGCAGGTGGGCCTCGAGCTGCGTGGGGAGCTCGACGCGGGGCGGTTGCGCTCGGCGGCCGAGGCGCTGCTGGGCCGGCATTCGAGCCTGCGGGTCGCCTTCCACCGGGTCGCCACCGGCGACGCGGTCGCGGTGGTGGCGGGGCGGGCGTCGCTGCGGTGGCGATCCGTCGATCTGACCGCCCACGACGACCCCACCGTGGCGCTCGACCGGATCGAGCGTGACGAGCGCACCCGGCGGTTCGACCTGTCCGCGCCACCGCTGCTGCGGCTGATCCTGGCCCGGCTCGGTACCCGCCACCACCGGCTGGTGCTCACCGAACACCATCTGACCTCCGACGGCTGGTCCTCGCCGATCCTGATCAACGAGCTGGTAGCGCTCTATCACGGCCGCGAGCTGCCCCCGGCCAGATCACTGCGGTCCTATCTGGACTGGCTGGCCGGGCGTGACCGGGCGGCGGCGGCGCACGCCTGGCGCGAGCTGCTGGCCGACCTCGACGGTCCCACCCTGATCGCCCCCGCAGCACCACCGGCGCAGGCCGCGCCGGTGAGCCTCGACCTCGACGTGCCCGCAGGCACCGCAGGTGTGCTGGCCGCGCTGGCCCGGGACCAGCGGCTCACCCTCAGCTCCGTGCTGCAGGTCGCCTGGGCGCTGGTGCTGGCCCGGCACACCGGGCGCCCCGACGTGGTGTTCGGGACGACGGTGTCCGGGCGGCCGGCGGAGCTCCCCGGCGCCGCGGACATGATCGGAATGCTGATCAACACCGTGCCGGTCCGGCTGCGGCTTGCGCCCGCCGAGACGCTGCCACAGGCCGCGCAACGCCTCCAGCAGCAGACCTCCCGGCTGCTGGAGCACCAGCACCTCGGCTTGGCCGAGATCCAGCGGCTGACCCCGCACGGCGAGCTGTTCGACACCCTCGTCGTGATCGAGAACTACCCCGACGCGCCCGATCTCGGCGGCGGCGGGCTCACCGTCGAGGTGGCGTCGGCGGCCGACCCCACGCACTACCCGCTCACCTTGTCGGTGGCCGCTGGACCCCGCCTTGCGCTGACCCTGGAGTACCGCAGCGACCTGTTCGACGCCGCGGCCGCAGCGGCCCTGGCCGCCCGGTTCGTCGCGGTGCTCGACGCGGTGTCGACCCAACCGAACCGGGCCTTGGCTTCGATCTCGCTGGGCGACGCCCAGCACCCGCCGGCCGGCGCGACACTCGCCCTGGAGTACCCGTCGGTCGTGCACGCGCTCGCCGCCCGGGCCGCGACGTCACCTGAGGCGACGGCGCTGGTCACCGCTGCGGGCGCGCTGAGTTTTGCCCAGCTCGACGCGGTCGCCGACCTCCTGGCGGGAGTGCTGGCGGCCCGGGGGATCGGGCCCGGCTCGGTGGTCGGGTTGCTGCTGCCGCGCGCCCGGTTGGTGCCGGCACTGTTCGCGGTGCTCAGGGCGGGCGGCGCCTACCTGCCGCTGGGTGCCGACCTCCCGGCGGCCCGGATCGCGTGGCAGCTCGACGACGCCGCGGCGGCGCTGGTGGTCTGCACCGCCGAGCTGGCCGACCGGCTGCCGCCCGGCACCGGACGCCTGGTTCTCGACGATCTGGTGCTGGACGGCCTGGCCGGCGCTGGCACCGGCCAGGTTCCGACGCCCGTCCCAGCCCCCGGGTCGGCGGCATCGGTGATCTACACCTCCGGGTCCACCGGGCGACCCAAGGGCGTCGTCGGCACCCACGGTGGCCTGGCGAACCTGTTCGCCTCGCACCGCCGTGAGCTCAGCGGTCCCACCGCCGGGGGCCTGGGCCGCCCGGTCCGGTTCGCGCATCTCGCGTCGTTCACCTTCGACGCCTCGCTGGATCCGCTGCTGTGGATGCTCGACGGCAACGAGTGCCACGTCGTCGACGACTATCGCGACGCCCACGAGGTGCTCCGGTACCTGCGCGAGCAGCGCATCGACTGCGTCGAGCTCACTCCCAGCTACCTCGCCGTGCTGCGCGAGGAGGGATTGCTCGCGCCCGGTCACGGGCTGCGCACGCTGCTGCTCGGCGGTGAGGCCACCCCCGCCGCGGTGTGGGACGAGCTGCGCGCGGTACCCGGTCTGGAGCTGCACGACCTCTACGGCCCGACCGAGGCCACTGTGGACTCCTACGCCCGGCACGTGGTCGCCGACCGGGCCTGGGCCGCTCCGCTGGCGAACACCGTCGTGCACGTGCTGGACACCTGGCTCAACCCGGTGCCGGGCGGCGTGGTGGGAGAGCTGTACCTGGCCGGCGCCGGGCTGGCCCGCGGTTACCTGGGCCGCCCGGCGATGACCGGGGAGCGGTTCGTCGCCGGCCGGTTCGGCCCCGCCGGGTCCCGGATGTACCGCACCGGGGATCTGGTGCGGGTCGGCCCGGCCGGCCTGGAGTTCCTCGGGCGGGCCGACGACCAGGTCAAGGTCCGGGGTTTCCGGGTCGAGCCCGGTGAGATCGAGGCGTGCCTGGTCTCGTATGAAGCGGTCAGCCAGGCCGCGGTGACTCTGCGTGACGGTCGGCTGGTCGCCTACGTGGTGGCCGCCGGTGCGCCGCCGGACGGCGTCGCGCTGCGCCGGCACCTGGCCGAGCAGCTCGCCGGCCATATGGTTCCCGACGCCGTGGTGGTGCTGGACGAGTTGCCGCGGGGGTCGGCGGGCAAGCTCGACCGGGCCGCGCTACCCGATCCCGGTCCGGCCACCCCCCGGTCCGCAGTGGCACCGCGCACCCCGGCCGAGGAGATCCTCGGCGCACTGATGGGGGAGGTGCTCGGCGGTGCCCCGGTCGGGCGCGATGAGCGATTCTTCGACCTGGGCGGCCATTCGCTGCTGGTGGCCCGGCTGGTGTCGCGGATCCGCAGCGTGCTGGGTGCCGAGGTGAGCTTCCGGTCGGTGTTCGACCATCCCACCCCGGCGGCGCTGGCCCGGTGCCTGGACCGCGCCCCGACCCGCCCGCCGCTGCGGCCATTCTCCGACCCGGATGCTGCGCAAGCCCTATCCGACAGGCAAGCACTGTCCCACGCGCAGGCCAGATTGTGGTTCCTGCACCAGCTGGAAGGCCCGTCACCGACCTACAACGTGGTGCTCGCGTTGCGGCTGCGCGGCCGGCTGGACGCCGGTGCGCTCGACGCGGCGCTGACCGACCTGGTCGGCCGGCACGCCACGTTGCGGACGGTGTTTCCCGACACCGACGGCCGGCCCCGCCAGGTCGTCCTGGACACCGCGCCCACCCTGGTGGTGACCGAGTGCACCGCGGCCGACCTGGACGCCCAGCTGCACCGCGCGTCGGAGTACGGCATCGACATCACCACCGAGATCCCGTTGCGCCCCAGCCTGTTCCGGTTGGGCCCGGGTGACCACGTGCTGCTGCTGCTCACCCACCACATCGCCACCGACGAGTGGTCCGACGGCCCGTTGCTCGGCGATCTCGCCGTCGCCTACCGGGCCCGGGCGGCCGGGCAGGCACCGCGCTGGGAGCCGTTGCCGGTCAGCTATGCCGACTACACCCGCTGGCAGCAGCAGCTGCTCGGCAGCAGCGACGACCCGTCGAGCGTGGCCGGCGCCCAGCTGGTCTACTGGCGGTCCACACTGGACGGTGCACCGGTCGAATTGTCGTGGCCACACAGCAGATCACGGCCGGCAGCGCCGAGCCACCGGGGCACCACAGTCCTGTTCAGCCTGCCCCCGAAGCTGTTTGACGGGGTTGGTGACCTGGCCCGCCGCAGCGGCACCACCCCGTTCATGGTGCTACAGGCCGCCGTCGCGGTGCTGGCGGCCAAACTCGGCGCGGGCGAGGACATCCCGCTCGGTGTGCCCGTCGCCGGCCGGGCCGACGAGTCGCTCGACGGCCTGGTCGGGTTCTTCGTCAACACCCTGGTGCTGCGCACCGACGTCTCGGGCAACCCCACGGTGACCGAGCTGCTGGCCCGGGTCCGCAGCTGCGCCCTGGATGCCTTCGCCCACCAGGACATCCCGTTCGAGCAGCTGGTCGAGGCGCTCAACCCGCCGCGCCACCCCGGCCGGCACCCGCTGTTCCAGGTGATGGTCTCCTACCAGCACCGCGACGACGTGGCGCTGGACCTCGACGGTGTCGAGGTGACCGAGTGCGAGATCACCGACACCAGCGCGAAGTTCGACCTCGCGTTCGACTTCTTCGAGTCCGAGTCGGCGATCGAGGGTGTGCTGCAGTACGCGACGGACCTGTTCGACCGGCCCGGCGCCGAGTCCCTCGTCGAGCGGTTGCAGCACGTGCTGGCGGGTCTGGTCGCCGACCCGGAACGCCGGCTGGGCACCATCGACGTGCTGGGCACCGCTGAGCGCCACGCCGTGCTCGTGGAGCGCAACGACACCGCATCCGGTGTGCCGGCGCAGACCTTCCCGGAGTTCTTCGCCCGGCAGGTCCGGGCCCGGCCCGGGGCGGTGGCGGTGGTGTGCGAGGCCGACTCGCTGACCTACGCCGAGCTGGCTGCCGCCGCCAACCGGGTGGCGCACGGCCTGATCCGGCTCGGCGTCGGCCGGGGCGACGTGGTGGCGGTGGCGCTGCCCCGCACGGTGGCGCTGATCGCGGCGCTGGTGGGGGTGCTGCAGGCCGGCGCGGCCTACCTGGGCCTGGACCTCGACCACCCGGCGCCGCGGCTGGCCCAGATGGTGCACGACGCGGCGCCGTCGGCGGTGATCGTCGAGCCGGGTACCGGCAGCATCGCGCTGGACGGGCTGCCCCGGCTGATCATCGACGACCTGGGCCGGTTCCCGGACAGCGATCCGCGCCGACCGCTGGCAGCGGGCGACGCCGCGTATGTGGTGTTCACCTCCGGATCCACCGGGCGCCCGAAAGGCGTGCTGGTCACCCATGAGGGCGTGGGCAAGCTGGTCGCGACGCAGGTGGCGCGGCTCGGGGTCGGGCCGCACAGCGTGGTCCTCGGGTTCGGCTCGTTCAGCTTCGATCTGGCGTTCTGGGAGCTGTGCCAGGCGTTGTGCTCCGGTGGCCGGCTGGTGCTGGTACCCGCAGAACTGCGGGCCGCGGAGCCGGCGCTGTGCGACTACATCGCGGCTCACGGGGTGACCCAGCTGGCGTTGCCACCTTCGGTGCTGGCCGCGTTGCCGGCCGAGGCCGAGCTGCCGGCCGGGGTCGGGCTGCTCTGCGGTACCGAGGCGGTGCCGGGGGAGATCGTCCGCCGGTGGTCGCCCGGGCGGCGGATGTTCAACGCCTACGGCCCGACCGAGACCACCGTCAACGCCACCCTCTGGTCATGCCCGCCGGGCCACCACGGCCCGGTGCCGATCGGGCGGCCCGACCCCGACGTGGCGGTCTACCTGCTCGACCAGTGGCTCAACCCCGTCCCGCCTGGGGTAGTGGGGGAGCTGTACCTCGCCGGGCGGGGGCTGGCCCGCGGCTACCTCGGCCGGTCCGCGCTGACCGCGGAGCGGTTCGTGCCGTGCCCGTTCGGCCCGGCCGGGTCCCGGATGTACCGCACCGGGGACCTGGTGCGGTTCGACCGTGATCTCGACCTGGAGTACCTGGGCCGGACCGACCAGCAGATCAAGATCCGCGGTTTCCGGATCGAGCCCGCGGAGGTCGAGGCCGTCCTCGACGCCGACCCCGCGGTGGCCCGGTCGGTGGTCATCGCCCGGGCGGGCCGGTTGCTCGGCTACGTGGTCGCCGCCGGCGGGGTGACCGTCGACCCGCCGGCGTTGCGCCGCCGGGTGGCCGGGGCACTCACCGACGTCATGGTCCCGGCGGCGATCGTCGTGCTGGACGCGATGCCGCTGACGGCGGCCGGGAAGATAGACCGTGCCGCGCTGCCCGATCCCGACCCGCCGGTGCCGGGCCCCGGCCGGGCCGCCCGGAACCCGGCCGAGGACGTGCTGTGCGCGCTGTTCGCCGACGTCCTCGGCCGGCCCGCGGTCGGCCCGGACGAGCACTTCTTCGACCTCGGTGGGCACTCGCTGCTGGTCACCCGGCTGGTCTCGGGCATCCGCAGCCGGCTGGGCGCCGAGGTCGCGATCCGCACGATCTTCGACCACCCCACGCCCGCGGAGTTGGCGACCCGGCTGGACGACACGCCGCCCCGACCACCGCTGCGCCCCGCTGCGGACCGTCGAGAGCCGTTCCCGTTGTCCTACGCCCAGAACCGGTTGTGGTTCCTGCACCAGCTCAACGGCCGGTCGGCCACTTACAACCTGGTCCCGGTGGCCATGCGGCTGCGCGGCGGGCTCGACGAGCCGGCGCTGCGCGCCGCGTTCGTCGACGTCGTCGAGCGCCATCCCACCCTGCGCACGGTCTTCCCCGACACCGACGGCGTGCCGCGCCAGCAGATCCGCCCGGCCGGCTCGGTGCCGATCGAGATCACCGATCTCGATCCGGAACAGCTCGCCGCCACGGTGGCCGCGGCGGTGCTGCCCGGGTTCGCGCTGGCCGACGAGCCACCGCTGCGGATCCACCTCTACCGGCTGGGTCTCAACGACCACGTGGTGCTGTTCGTGCTGCACCACATCGCCGGGGACGGCTGGTCGGTGGACCCGCTACACGACGATCTCTGCGCTGCCTACCTGGCCCGGGCGGCGGGTCAGGCACCGGGCTGGGCCGAGCTGGGGGTGGACTACGTCGACTACACCTGCTGGCAACGAGACCTGCTCGGGGCCGAGGACGACCCGGCCGGCCGCGGTGCGCAGCAGCTCCAGTTCTGGCGGTCCACGCTCGACGGTGCACCGGCCGAGCTCGCGTTGCCCACCGACCGCCCGCGGCCGGTCCGCGCCACCTCGGGCGGTGGCGAGGTGGTCTTCGAGCTGAGCCCGCAGCTGCACCGGGAGCTTCGCGCACTGGCCCGACAGAGCAGCGCCAGCCTGTTCATGGTCGCCCAGGCGGGGGTCGCGGCGCTGCTGCGCAGGCTCGGCGCGGGCACCGACATCCCGCTGGGCGTCCCGGTGGCCGGGCGGCTGGACCACGCGCTGGACGGTCTGGTCGGCTTCTTCGTCAACACCCTGGTGCTGCGCACCGACGTCAGCGGCGATCCGAGTTTCCGCGACCTGCTGCACCGCTGCCGGGCCACCGCGCTGGCCGCGTTCGCCCACCAGGACCTGCCGTTCGAGCGGCTGGTCGAGCTGCTCAACCCGCCGCGCTCGCTGGCCCGCCACCCGCTGTTCCAGGTGATGGTGAACTACGAGAACCTCCCGCCGGCGCCGGACGACTTCGCCGGATTCGTGGTGCACCCCGTCGAAGCGGACACCCCGACCGCGAAGTTCGATCTCGACGTCACCTTCTTCGAGCAGACCGGAACCGACGGCCTGGAAGGCTCCCTCGAGTACGCCACCGACCTGTTCGACCACGACACCGTGCAGACGATCGCCCAGCGGCTCATCCGGTTGCTGGCCGCGGCGGTGGCCGAGCCCGACCGGCCGCTGTCACAGCTCGACATCCTCGGCACCGACGAACGCCACCGCATCCTGGTCGACTGGAACAGCTCCCCGGCCGTTATCGAACCCACGACCCTGCTCGACCTGTTCGACGCGCAGGTCCGCCGCACACCGGACGCGACCGCGCTGTCCGACGAGCACACCGGCCTGACCTTCGCCGAGCTCGACGACCGGGCGAACCGGCTGGCCCACGTCCTGATCGGCGCCGGGGTCGGACCCGAGGCGGTGGTGGCGCTGGCCTTGCCCCGGACGGTCGAGATGATGGTGGCGATGGTGGCGGTGCACAAGGCGGGCGGGGCGTTCCTGCCGATCGACCCGGGCTATCCCGGGCAGCACATCGCCGCGATGCTCGCCGATGCCCGGCCGGTGCTGGTGCTGACCCCGGGCAGTCCCGAGCTGGCCCAGGCACGTTCGGCCCCGCCTGCCCCGAATGGTCTTGACCGGCGCGCCGACCTGCGGGGCCGCGCCCCGACCGACCGCGACCGGCGTGCGGCCCTGTGCCCGGAGCACCCGGCCTACGTCATCTACACCTCGGGCTCGACCGGGCGGCCCAAGGGTGTGGTGGTCAGCCATCGCAGCATCACGAACCTGTTCGCCAGCCACCGGCGCACGCTGTACGAGCCCACGGTGCGCCGGGCCGGCGGCCGGACCCTGCAGGTGGGGCATGCCTGGTCGTTCGCGTTCGACGCCGCCTGGCAGCCGCAGTTGTGGATGTACCACGGCCACCAGGTGCACGTGATCTCCGATGAGGTCCGGCGGGATCCGGTGCTGCTGGTTGAGGCGATCCGCGACCGCGGCCTGGACTTCATCGAGCTCACCCCGGCCAACCTCAGCCAGGTCATCGACGCGGGCCTACTCGAGGGTGGCCGCAGCCCGCTGCTGACCATCGGCTTCGGTGGCGAGGCGGTGACTGCCGAGCTGTGGAACCAGTTGACCGGCCTGGACGGCGTGGAGTGCTTCAACCTGTACGGCCCGACGGAGTGCACAGTGGACGCACTGGTGGCACGGGTAGGCGACGTCGCTGCCCCGGCCGTGGGCCGGGCTGTGCACGGTGGCCGCGCCTACGTCGTCGACGGGGCACTTGCGCCGTTGCCGGCTGGGGCGGTGGGGGAGCTGTACCTGGGTGGCGCGGGCCTGGCCCGGGGCTACCTCGGCCAGCCGGCGCTGACCGCGCAGCGGTTCGTGGCCGACCCGTTCTCGGCCGGGCAGCGGCTGTACCGCACCGGTGATCTGGCCCGCTGGACGGCCGCCGGGCAGCTGGAGTTCCTCGGCCGGGCCGATGATCAGGTGAAGATTCGCGGGTTCCGGGTCGAGCCGGGCGAGGTGGCCGTGGCACTGCGCCGCCACCCGGATGTCGCCGACGCCGCCGTCGTGGTCCGGGAGGACCAGCCCGGGGTCACCCGGCTGGTCGGTTACGTGGTCGCAGTGCCGGGGGGCGTCGACCCGGCCGCGGTGCGCCGGCACGCCGCGGCCATCCTGCCCGACCACCTCGTCCCCGCAGCCGTGGTTGCACTGTCGAGTTTCCCGTTGCTACCCAACGGGAAACTCGACCGTCGCGCGCTACCCGAACCGTCCGGCGCGCTAACGCCCAGCGGGCGGGCGCCGCGCACCGAGCTGGAGGCCGCGCTGTGCCGGATCGTCGCCGACGTGCTGGGCCTGCCCCAGATCGGCATCGACGACGACTTCTTCGAGTCAGGCGCCAACTCCATGCTCCTGGTCACCCTGCGCGCCAAGATCAACGACCAACTGTCCCACCACCTACCCATAGCCGACCTGTTCACCCACCCCACCATCGCCGCCCTAGCCACCCGGGTGCCCGCCACCCGACTGCAATCTGGGGACAGATTGCAGTTATAGGACTCTTTTTACTGAGCGCGGCAGCACCGAGGTGGACGTCGCTGCGTTCCTCGAGGTGGCCGAGGTGGCCGGCCGGCTACTGGACTTGACTCGATCACACCGACTTCGTCGGCCCTATCTGCAACGAGATCTGTTGGGCCCGCCCCTCCGTTAGTCAATCCTGAAATGTTACCGGTGTTGCACTCTTTGTATCCGGGATCGCGGACTGGTGCGCTGGGTCCCTGTGCGGGTATGACAAGGCACGTGGAAAACAGGGGATGAACATAGTTAAATGAAGTGAAATGAATTTGTCAGACGGTTTTCCTGGGACCTAGCGTCACATCGCCGCGTGAGAACGAAGATCCCGAGGTCGTCAATATCGAGACGACGATCCAGGTCCGCGTGCGTGAAGTGCGACGACAGGAGTAGGAATGCGTAGATATCATCGGTGGACCCTGGCTGTCACTGCCGCCATTGTGGCGACAGTAGCGGCGCAGACCTCCGCAGTGGCCCAGCCACCGGACAAGCCGCCGTTGCCGGCACGGTCGGTGTATGAACTCGCCGGACAGACCACACCGCCGCCGGGTTTCCGGTCGTGGGAAGAAGTGATGGCGGTGCAGCAACGGCTCGACGCAGCAGCCGATCGCATCGAGGCCCGCCGGGACAACGCCTTCACCGGCGTCGTCGTGTCGGCCGACCAGCGCAAGCTCAGCGTCTACTGGAAAGACGGCGCGCTGCCGCCGGCGGCAGCGCGGGCCGTCAGCGAAGCCCGGGCGGGCGTCGCGGTCCAGGTGCTCGCCGCCCGGTACTCCCAAGCCGAGCTGCGTACCGAGGCCGACCGGGTCGTGCGGATCACCGGGGTGACCGCGGTGTCACCCAACGCCGACGGCACCGGGCTCAGCGTCTCCGTCGCCCCGGGCACGCACCCGGATATCACCTCGAACGTCCCGATCACCCAGACCGATGTCGCCGCGCCGGCGCTGGCATCACGGGCCGACGACTCACCGCCGTACTGGGGTGGGGCCCTCTGGAGCGCTGGCGGCAGATGCTCCACGGGGTTCGCCATCCGCATCGGCGGGGTCAGCAAGATGCTGTCAGCCGGGCACTGTGCCGCCAACGGCAACACCGCCCGTGATGGCGGCGGTCAAGTGATGGGCACCGTCTCCGGCGACAACAACGCCTATGACCGGCTCTACATCAACACCACCTCGGCCGGCCGAGTCTACAACGGTGGCGTCACCAGCACCGGCGCCCCCAACGGTGAATTCTCCAACCCGGTCATCGGTGCCCTCAGCAGCCGCGTCGGCGATTACGTGTGCACCTCCGGCTCGTTCTCCGGCACACGATGCAATATCCAGGTCAAGGCGATCAACCAGACCATCAACGTCGGCTACCTCATCTACCAGACGGTACGGGCCGAGCAGCTCGATCGCACCAACGCCGTCGGCAACGGTGACAGCGGAGGCCCAGTCGAGCAAGTGGCCGCCGACACCACCAAGGTGTACGCGAAAGGCACGATCACCGCGCTCGACCCCTCAACCGCGGTGCCCTGCACGGGCGTGCCGGCCGGTGGCGGGCGGACGTGTGCCTGGCGCATCTACTACGTCGATGTGATCAACTCACTGAACGCATACGGCGCGAGTATCATCACCGGTTGATCCGCAATGCGATGGGAGGCGGATCGGGCCGCCTCCCATCGCATTGCGTGCTGGTTGCCGACCACCCAGAAAAACCCGTGCTCATTGCCCGGCCGCCCGGGTCAGGGAGGGCTTGATCTGATCCAATCCCCACCGGATGCTCAGCACCGTCGGGGCTCGCAACGCGGATATGGTGGGAAGATCGAGCACGATGTACCGTCCGTCTCGCACCGCGCGGAGTTTCTTGAACAGCTCGAGGTTCTCGATCTGGTTTTGCAGCTCTTTGGTGACATACGCCATCACGATGATGTCGGCGTCCAGCAGCGAGATGTTCTCGAAGCTCAGCGCACCGCCCGGGTTGTCGGGAGCGATATCCGGCAGATCGCGGACTGACGGCGGAATCTGCATCCCCAACTCTTGCAGGAGCTTGACGCTGGGGTCCTGCGCTGACTTGAGGGTCACGATCTGGCCGGGGCCGAACGCGAAGGAGTACGTGACCGTCCGGCCGACCAGACCGGGGTTCGTGTCCCGTACCGCACGGGTGGCCGCCTCGGTCTCGGCCACGACCTGCCGGCCGCGCTCCTCCAGGCCGAGCGCTCGGGCACCGACCATGGTCTGCTCCTGCCAGCTCTGCTTGCCCCACGCCGTCGCGTAGCCGACGGTGGGCGCGAGCTTGGCCAGATTGGGGTAATCGATCTCGAGTCCGGAGTCGTTGACGGCCAGGATCAGGTCCGGCTTGAGGGCCGCCACTTGCTCGATGTTCACCCCGGCGGCGCCCTCCCCTTCCGCTCCGGGTGGGACGTCGATGAGCGCCGTCTTGGTCCGGTCGATCCGGCTCGCCAACCAGGGCGAGATACCGCTGTCGGTACTGGTGTTCCGGACGATGCCGACCGGGGTGATGCCGAGGGCGAATGCGACGTCCTCGTCGCCGACGGTCACCACCCGCTGCGGCGGTGCGGAGATGGTGGTATTGCCGAACTTGTGCGTGATCGTGACCGGGAAGGCCGACGTGCCGCTCGGCGCCGCCGCAGCCGGACTCGGCGCCGTGGTCGGCGACGAAGCGCAACCGGCGAGGACCGTGCACAGCACCCCGGCCAGCGCCCCGAGGACCCGAGTGCGCTTGGCCGCACCGCCGATCAAGGGATCTCGCCGGGTCAGGTCGTCATCGATACGGGGTGAGGCGAGCTGAGTCGTCATCGTATGCTTTCTGCTGGGCGGGCTGGCCCTGGTCGGTACCAGCCCGGATGGACTGAGAGCGGGCACGGACTTGCCGTTATGGGGCGATCTCCGTTCAGGTCCAGGAGCCGGACTGCGCAACGCCGCGATCTGCCCGAGACTCGATCCCGGTCCGGCGATGCTCTCCAGGACCGGGTTCTGTCCTGCGGCCCGCCGCTGAAGAGACGGACCGGCCACACGCCGAGGGAGGCCAGCGCGGTGCCGTCGATGAACCCTCGGTAGGTGTGGCTGTCGATGACGTGTGGTCGGACGCTGGCGGGCCAGGATGGCTTACGTCCCTTATGTTCCGTACATTCTCTTATGGTTGCCTTGCCTAACCTCTGTTGTCAAGGCACTGTTTGGTCACGGGTGAACGTGCAATCGGGCTCGCTCACGCCCGGTTACTGGCCGAGGCTAGGTAGGGGTAATCTTTGTAGATGCTGGCTACCTTTACCGGACGGGCCCGCGAGCTTGCCCTGCTGAGAAAGCGCTTGGATCGGGTCAGTGCTTCGGGCTCGGCGACGGCGGTCGCCCTCCGTGGCCGGCGGCAGGTCGGCAAATCCCGCCTCGTGCAAGAGTTCTGCGATCAGTCCGGGGTGCCCTATCTCTTCTTCACGGCGACCAAGGGGGCCTCGCCGGTCGAGTCGGTGGTTACCTTCCTGGCCGATCTGCGGGACTCGTCGTTGCCCACCGACCCAGAGCTCATTGCGGCGAACACGTCGGGTAGCTGGCCGGACGCCTTCCGGGTGCTGGCCGCGGTGCTGCCGGCTACGCCGTGCGTCGTCGTGCTGGACGAGCTGCCCTGGCTGGCCGAGCAGGACGATCTCTTTGATGGCGCGCTACAGACTGCCTGGGACCGGCTGCTGAGCGGGCGCCCGGTATTGCTGCTGCTGCTCGGCAGCGACATCCACATGATGGCCCGCCTCACCGCCTACGACCGCCCGTTCTTCGGGCGGGCCGACAACCTGGTGCTCGGTCCGCTCACGGTGGCCGAGACCGGCACGGCCACCGGCTTGGGTCCGGCCGATTCAATCGACGCACACCTCGTCTCGGGCGGGCTTCCCGGCATCCTGCGGAGCTGGCCGCACGGCACACCTCCGCTGCCGTTCCTCGAGGCCGAGTGCGCCGACCCCGCCGCCCCGCTGTTCAGCGTGCCTGAGTCAACTCTCATGTCCGAGTTCCCCGCCGCCGATCAGGCCCGGCGCGTGCTGGAGGCAGTGGGTAGCGGTGATCGGACACACGCCAACATCGCCGCAGCCGCGGGGGGTCGGCAAGGGGCGATCCCGTCGGGGTCGCTGTCACCGCTGCTGCGCCGGCTGGTCGAGGACAAGCGTGTGCTCGCCGTCGAAGAGCCGCTGTCGACCCGACCCGGCAAGCCGGCCCTTTACCGGGTCGCCGACAGCAACCTTCGGCTTTACCTGGCGGCCCTGCGGTCCGCGCAGGAACAGGCGCGCCGTGGACGACCGGAGGTGGCCTTCCGGCTGGTGCGGCGACGGTGGGCCGCGTGGCGCGGACGAGCGGTCGAACCGCTGGTCCGCCAGGCGCTCGAGCTCGCCGCGGCAGCCGGCGAGCTGCCTTGGCCCGAGCTCGAAGCCGTCGGAGGTTGGTGGAACCGGCAGTTCGACCCCGAGATCGACTTGGTCGGAGCCGATCGCCGACCCGTCGCGCAGCAGATTCTCTTCGCCGGGTCAATCAAGTGGTTGGCCAGCCCCTTCGACAGTCACGATCTTGCTGATCTCGCGCGAGCAGCCGCCCGGGTACCCGGCTTCGCCTCCGGTAGCACCGGACTGGCCGTGGTAAGCCTTTCCGGTGTCACTCCGGGCCTGGACCCCGACCTGGTCGACCTCGTGTGGGGACCCAGCGATGTCGTCTCGGCCTGGGGGTCGTGAGTGGAGGTCCTGTGGACGGTCGCAGGATGAGCGCGTCGTGCTCGTAGTCGACCTCCGGTTCGGTTTCGTCGTCGATCCCGAGCGCGCGCCGAGCCTTGGCGGGCATACCAGGCCGCTGTGCGGAGCACCTAGCCCCTGGTCGGCCTGAGCGGCACGGGTTGTCCGGTAGAGGTGCTCGGCTAGACGGTCGCGCCTCGGCGCGCATCTGATGCTCAGATGGGTAGCATCAAGCACATGCGAACCACGCTGGATCTGGATAGGTCCGTGCTGGAACAGCTCAAGCAGCGCCAGCGCCGGGAGAACAAGACCCTCGGGCAGGTGGCGTCGGAACTTCTCGCGCGGGCGCTGGCCGAGACGGAGCACGAGATCGAGCCCGTCGTGCTGGCCTGGACCGCGCAGCCGATGGCTGCGCGCGTCGATCTGGAGGACGCCGAGGCGGTGCAGCGGGTGCTCGACGCGGGCCGATGAGCGTCGCCATCGACGCCAATGTCCTGCTCTACGCCTCCGACGAGCACAGTTCGCGGCATGCCATCGCCCGAGAGCTGCTGGAGCGCCTCGCCCGCGGGCCGGCGCTGGTGTACGTGTTCTGGCCGGTCGCGATGGCCTACCTGCGCATCGCCACGCACCCCGGGGTGTTCGCCAGCCCGCTGGACCCGCGGGTGGCCCGGGCGAATCTCGGCGCCCTGCTCGACCGCGCGCACGTCCGCAGTCCAGGCGAGCACACCGGGTTCTGGAGGATCTATGAGAACACCGTGGCTGACGACGTCGTTCGCGGGAATCTGGTGACCGACTCCCATCTCGCCGCGCTGATGCGTCAGCACGGGGTCGGCACCATCTGGACGGCGGACAAGGACTTCCGGCGCTTCCCCGACATCACCGCGCGCGACCCGTACACCGAGAGCTGCTGATCCCCGGGAACACCTGCGCAGTGACAGTGCGCTCCGCGAAGCACTAAAAGGTTCCACTTGATCAGGTGGCTGGTTGGCGGTTGCGGCGGCCGACGGGCACGATCAGGGGGGTGCCGGCGACCGGGTCGGTGAGGACTTGGGCGTCGAGCTCGAATATCTCGCGGAGCAGGGGCTCGGTGAGCACCTCGTGCGGTGCGCCCTGCGCGATGATCCGCCCGGCGCGCAGGGCGACCAGCCGCTGCGCGTAGCGGGCGGCCATGTTGAGGTCGTGCAGCACCATCACCACGGTGCGCCCGGCCTCGGTGTGCAGCCGCTCCACCAGGTCGAGCACGTCGACCTGGTGCGCCAGGTCGAGGAACGTGGTGGGCTCGTCGAGCAGCACCAGGTCGGTGCCCTGGGCCAACGCCATCGAGATCCAGACCCGCTGCCGCTGGCCGCCGGACAGCTCATCGACGGTCCGCTCGGCGAACTCGGTCATGCCGGTCCAGCTCAGCGCCTCGGCGACCGCGGCCTCGTCGTCGGAGGACCATTGCCGGTACCAGGTCTGGTGCGGGTGCCGGCCGCGGGCGATCAGGTCGGCGACGGCGAGGCCCTCCGGTGCGATCGGGGCCTGCGGGAGCACCCCCAGGACTTTCGCGACCTCCCGGGTGGGCAGCTTGTCGATCCGCTTGCCGTCCAGCAGCACGTGGCCGCGCTTGGTCGGCAGCAGCCGGGCCAGCGCGCGTAGCAGGGTCGACTTGCCGCAGCCGTTCGGGCCGATCACGGCGGTCACGGTGCCGTCGAGCACGTCGAGGTCCAACCCGTCGACGACGACATTGTCGCCGTAGCCCAACCGCAGGTTCTGGGCCTGCAGGCGGATCCGGTCAGTCATGCGTCGGACACCTTCCGGTTGCGGCGGACGAGTAGGTACAGCAGGTAGGGGGCGCCGAGGATCGCGGTGACGACGCCGACCGGCAGCTCGGCGCCGAGCACGGTGCGCGCGATGAGATCGGCGGTCACGGTGAGCAGCGCCCCGTAGACCGCCGAGGCCAGCAGCGGTGGGCGGGCCGCGCCGACCAGCCGTTGGCAGATCTGCGGCACCACCAGCGCGACGAACACGATCGGCCCCGCGCTGGAGACGGCGACCGCGGCCAGCCCGACCGCCACGATGATCAACGCTGTGCGGGCCCGGTCCACCCGCACCCCGAGCCCGCGGGCGGTGTCGTCGCCGAACTGCAGCGCGCCCAGCCCGAAGGCCAGCAGCAACGCGATCGGTACCAGCACGGCCAGCGCCAGCCCGACCGGTTTGACGTGCTCCCAGCCGCGGCCGTTGAGGCTGCCGACGAGCCACCCCGTGGCCTGGGCGGCGGCGGAGATCTGGGCGGTGATCAGCAACCAGGCGGTGATCGCCTCGGCCACCTCGCCGATCCCGACGCCCACCAGCACCAACCGGTAGCCGTCGATGCCGCGGCGCCAGGCCAGCGCGTACACCAGCGCTGCGGTGCCCAGTCCGCCGACCAGCGCGGCGATCGGCAGCGCGATCCCGGCGAACGTCGAACCGAGGATTCCGGTGCCGCCGCCGAGCACGATCACCGCGACCGCGGCCGTGCTGGCGCCTGCGGTGACCCCCAGGATGTCCGGGCTGGCCAGGGGGTTGCGGGCGACCGCCTGGGTGATCGCGCCGGACAGCCCGAGTGCCGCCCCGACCAGCACCCCGGTCAGGGTCCGCGGCAACCGCAGTTCCAGCACGACGAGCTGTTGCGCGCGGTCGCCGCCGCCGAGCAGCACCGAGAGCACCTCACCGACCGAGATCGGGAAGGGGCCGCGGCCGATGTTCGCCGCTGCCGCCAGCACGATCAGCGCCAGCCCGAGCACCGTCACCACGATCATCCGTGGCCGCCACACACCGGAGAACCGACCCATCCGTAGCGGTGGCCGGCCGGCCACCAGCTCGTCGCGCAGTGCCGTGGCCATCACAGTTCTGTGGCCATTACAGTGACACCAGCCGGCGACGGCGTACCAGGACGACGAAGAACGGTGCGCCCACCAGCGCGAGCACGATACCCACCTGCAGCTCACCAGGCCGCACCACCACCCGGCCGAGTACGTCGGCGCTCAGCAGCAACACGGCGCCGGCCAGCCCCGCAGCGGGCAGCAGCCAGCGGTGATCCGGCCCGGTCAGGGCTCGTGCCACGTGCGGTACCACCAGGCCGACGAACCCGATCGGCCCGCATGCCGCCACCGCCGAGCCGGTCAGCAGCGTGATCGCCACCAGACCGGTCCAGCGGGTCACCGCGACCCGCTGCCCCAGCGCGTAGGCCACGTCCTCACCCAGTGCCAGCAGGTTCAGCCCCGGCGCGTTCAGCACCGCCAGCAGCAACCCGGCCAGCAGAAACGGTGCGACCTGGACAGCGATTGCGGCGTCGCGGCCGGCCAGCGAGCCGACCGCCCAGAACCGGAAGGCGTCGAGTGTCGCGAGGTCGGCCAGCAGCAGCGCCGAGGTGAGCGCACCGAGCAGCGCGCTGACCGCGACCCCGGCCAACGCCAATGTCACCGGGGTCGGTCCACCCCGGCCCAGCGACCCCAGCACGAACACGATCACGCTGGCCACCCCCGCGCCGGCGAAGGCGAACCAGACGTAGCTGAACAGGCTCGTCACACCCAGCGCGTAGATACCCACCACCACGAAGAAGGCCGCGCCCGCCTCGACCCCGAGCAGGCCGGGGTCGGCCAGCGGGTTGCGGGTGTGGCCCTGCATCAAAGCCCCGGCCAGCCCCAGCGCGATGCCCACCCCGATCCCGAGGATGGTCCGCGGCGCCCGTAGTGAACGGACCACGAGGTCGTTATCGCTACCGGTCGGTGCCCAGATGGCGTCCCATACCTGGCCGATCGGGATCGGCTTGGCCCCGACCGCCAGGCTGGCCAGTGCTACTACCGCCAGCAGGGCCAGCAGGACGGCGACGACCAGCACGCGGCGTCGCCGCAGGGCGCCCTGACCGGCTGAGACGGTCGCCGACGGTTGGCCACGTGCTGGCGGACGGGTTGCGATCGACGTCACGACTGCCTCCTTGACCCTCGATCGGGGTAACCCACATGGGTTTGCTTACCTTAGGTTAGGTAAGACTAAATACCTAGACTCGGGTGGATGATCGCTTCCTTCGGTCGGCTCAGGCAGGAGATGGCGTCGCGTTGGCCACGGCACCTTGTGGGTTCAAAACGACCAAAAAGGATGAGTTCGCGGTGGGGAATGCGTTGGCCTGCATCCTCGGTTGTGCCTGGCAGCACCGGTGGAGCACAGCGCTGCGGGCAGGCGCGCTATGAAGATCGACATGGGGTGGTGTCGTGGGCGCGGATCGGCGACCGTCGTCCACCGGAGTGCGGCAGGCCGCTGTGCGGTTGCCCCGCGAGGTCTGGGTACTGGTGGCGGTCAGCTTCGTGATCGCGGTCGGGTACGGCATCGTCGCGCCCGCGTTGCCGACCTTCGCCCGCAGCTTCGATGTCAGCGTCACCGCGGCATCGGTCGTGGTGAGCGCGTTCGCGTTCATGCGATTGGCGTTCGCGCCGGCCAGCGGCAAGCTGGTCTCGGCGTTCGGTGAACGACCGGTCTTCATCTGGGGCATCCTCATCGTCGGCCTGTCCACCGGCGCCTGCGCGTTCTCTGCGGGCTACTGGCAACTGCTGGTCCTGCGGGCCCTGGGTGGGATCGGGTCCACCATGTTCACCGTCTCGGCGATCGTCTTGTTGGTCCGGCTCACTCCGCCGGCGATGCGCGGCCGGGCCACCGGCCTGTGGTCGGGCAGTTTCCTGCTCGGCGGCGTCACCGGCCCGTTGGCCGGCGGCGGGCTGATCGCCATCTCGTTGCGGGCCCCGTTCGTGTTCTACTCGCTGGCGCTGTTCGTCGCCGGTGCCGTGGCATGGCTGGCCCTGCGGCGCTCCGCACTGTCCGATCCTGTGGCGGACACAACCGTCCCGGCGCTGACGGTGCGCCAAGCCCTGCGCCACCCGGCGTACCGCGCCGCGCTGATCTCCAACTTCGCCAATGGCTGGGCGTTGTTCGGGGTGCGCGTCTCGCTGGTGCCCCTGTTCGTCGTCGAGGTGCTGCACCGGGGGGCGTCGCTGGCCGGGTTGGCGCTGGCGGTCTTCGCCGCCGGGAACGTGGTTACGCTGCTGTTTTCTGGCAAGCTCGCCGACTCCCTCGGGCGCCGCCGGCCGATGTTGGTCGGGCTGGTCGTCACCGGCGGCGCGACGATCTGGCTCGGTTTCACCGGCGGGGTGCCGGAGTTCCTGGCCGCGGCCCTGATCGCCGGGGCCGGCACCGGGCTGCTCGTGCCGGCGCAGGGGGCCACGGTGGTCGACGTGGTCGGCTCGCAGGCCAAGGGCGGTCCGGTGCTCGCCGCGTACCAGATGACCGCCGATATCGGCGCGATCCTCGGCCCGATCGCTGCCGGGCTGCTCGCCGACCACCTGTCCTACTCCGCTGCCTTCGCCCTGACCGGCGCCATCTCGCTGCTTGCCGCGGTGGCCTGGCTACGGGCACCGGAGACCCTGCCCCGGCCATCGGACCGCACCGCAACCGACCTCGCTGCCGAGTGCGGCTGCCTCGACGAGGGTCCCGAGGTGCCGACCGGGCAGCGGTGGCCGGGGCGGCGGTAGATCCGCCGCTTTGGTTATGGGCAGTTCACCCGTGTCGAGTGGATGACTAGTCTGATCGGGTGCCTCGGCTCTCCCGTCCCGTCGTCGATGGGCTCGCTGTCGTGGCCCGGCTCGGGTTGGCCGCGGTGTTTCTGGTCTCCGGCGCGCTCAAGGTCGTCGATCCGGCCCAGACCCGGGTCGCGGTGTTGGCCTACGAGGTGCTACCACTGAGTTTGATCGGTCCGGTGGCTGTCGGTTTGCCGCTGGCGGAGCTGGTGTTGGCAACCCTGCTGGTGGCGGGTGTGTTCATCCGGTGGACCGCGCTCGGCTCAGCGGTGCTGCTGGTGGTGCTGATGGCCGGGGTGACGCAGGCCTGGGCCCGCGGGCTGTCCATCGACTGCGGATGCTTCGGCGGTGGTGGGCCGGTGGCCGCGGGCGCCACCCAGTACCCGCAGGAGCTCGCACGAGATTTTGGTTTGTTGCTGCTGGCGTGGTGGCTGGTGGTGCGGCCCCGGACGGCGTGCAGCGTCGACGGGTGGTTGCGCAGGGATCAGGACAGAGCCGGGTATCCGGCCAAGTGAGCAGGGGAGGACATGTTGTGGGTGGGGCCGAGCGGGGCGAGGGTAAGCGCAAACGGCAGGCTGCCGAGGCAGTGGCGGTCGCCCGAGGTGGCGGGACCAACCGCGGGGTGCTGGCCGGAATCGTCATCGTCGTCGTCCTGGCCACCGTCGTCGGGGTCGGGCTGTTCCTGCAGAACCGCAACAAGCCGGCGGACCTCCCGGCCACCATCCCCGTCGCTGCCACCGGACCGGAGAACCGGGTCACCGTGCAAGGCGACACCGTGGTGACCGGAAGCCCTGAGGCACCGGTGACCATCGACATCTACGAGGACTTCCTGTGCCCGGGCTGCGGGGGCTTCGAGAAGCTCAACCATCAGCGCCTCGCCCAAGCTGCCGCGGACAACAAAGTCCGGGTCGTCTACCACCCGGTCGCCATCCTGGACAAACGTTCGGACCCGGTCGGGTACTCCACCCTGGCCGCCGGCGCGGCATTGTGCGCCGCCCAGGCCGGCGTCTTCCCACGCTTTCACGACAGTCTGTTCGCCACCCAGCCGGCCGAGGGTGGTCCGGCGTGGAACAGCGGGCAGCTCCAGCAGCTTGGTCGCGACCTGGGCGCCGGTGACCGCTTCGCGAGCTGTGTGCAGGCCGGTGCCGACCAGCGGATCGCCACCGCCACCGACAGCGCCAAGCGCTCCATCAGCGGGTTGCGATCCGATGGCCGGTTCGGCACCCCGAGCGTCGTCATCAACGGCAAGCTGGTCGACATCAGCGACCAAAACTGGTTTGACCAGGCGCTCGCTGGCGCTCGGCGCTGAGTGCTCCTGGTGCCGGGATCATCCGCGGCCTCGTGTACGGTTGCCTACGCACCGCGGCGGGGCTGCGGTGATTCCTTTGGGGCTGTAGCGCAGCTGGTAGCGCACCGCACTGGCAGTGCGGGGGTCACGGGTTCGAATCCCGTCAGCTCCACCATGGCGGCCTTACTCGCACTCTGACCCGCAAGGGCAGTGGCGAGGAGGCTGCCGAGATGCTGTGTGGCGACTTTCTCTGGCGTACTTGCGGTTGAGAGGGTCTGTGGCGTCTTGGTGCCTGCCGTGGTTCTGGTGGCGTGTATGAGGCTGGCGAAGGGCTCTGCGAGCGTGGTCGCGGTTGGCCGGCGGTCGGTGCTGTCGAGGTAGAGCCGGGTGAAGATCGCTTTGTTGAGCATCTTGCGGGTCTCGTCGGTGGCTGCGTCGTAGAGGTCGCGTGGCTGGTCGAGGAGTTCGAGTGCGGCGAGGAGAACGGCGCGGCCGGGCTCGAGGTCGTCGATGGTTCCTTTGAGTTGGTGGGTGATGCGTTGTTTGCTTTCTCTCACTGTCTGCAGTCGTGTTTTGATTTTGTCTTGTGGCCATTCGGGGTTGCCGATGAGGTCGAGGAAGCGGTCTTCCTGGCGGTCGAGTTCGGTGAGTTGCGCACGCAGTAAGGCGCGAAGGTTGGTCGTCGTCTGTAAGCGAGGTTCTGGTTCTTCTATCCGCACCGCTGGGCCGTTCCCCGGGATGTCTGGGGACAGTTGTTCGACTCGGCCGAGGACGAGATCGGCGTGCTGGTCTACAGCGGGATGTTCATCGTCGATGACCCGGGACTGTTGGCGTTGTTCCGGGTCAAGGCCGCGCAGGGGGTGAAGGTTCGCATCCTGCTCGGGGACCCGGATGCGGCTGAGGTGGCCTGTCGCGGTGCGCTGGAGGGGATCGGGGAGGCGTTGGCATCGAAGATCCGCAATGCGATCGTGCTGTACCGGCCGCTGCGCGGGGTTGACGGGGTCCAGATCCGGTTGCACTCGACCGTGCTGTACAACTCGATCTTCCGAGCGGACGGGGAGCTGCTGGTCAACTCCCACGTGTACGGCTTCCCGGCCTCGCAGGCGCCCGTCATGCATCTGCGTCGGGTGGCCGGCGGCACTATGGTCAGCACCTACCTGGACAGCTTCGACCGGGTCTGGTCTGAGGCGGTTCCGCTCACCTAGCCCGGACAACACGGCAGGACGAAGGAAAGGGGTTACCGGAGCGTGGCGCGAATCGACTACTACGACGATCCGGATGCTCCGAGCGCGAACAGTCTCGTCCCGTCCGCGAACGTCGTCGTCGTCAACGACGACGACGAGCTGTTGATGATCCACCGGACTGATAACGACAACTGGGCGTTGCCGGGCGGGGCGATGGACCTGGGTGAGTCGTTGATCGACACGGCCGTGCGGGAGACGAAGGAAGAGACCGGCATTGATTGCCGCGTGACGGGTTTGGTCGGTATCTACACCGACCCCAAGCACGTCATCCTCTACACCAGCGACGGTGAGGCGCGCCAAGAGTTCTCGGTCGTGTTCATCGCGCGGCCGACCGGCGGGCGGCCGACCCCGAGCAGCGAGACCCGGGACGTCGTGTGGGTCGCCCGGTCGATGGTCGGCGAGCTGCGGATGGATCGGTCGATGAGGCTGCGGGTCCAGCACTTCCTCGAGGCCAAGCACACGCCCTACCTCGGCTGAGCGTGACGTGCCGAAAGAATGGATTGTGGGTGGAAGCGTATGCCACCGCGCACGGCGGCCGAGAGTTGCTGTTTCACGTGCACAACGCGAGCGAGATGCCCATCTATGAGGTCTCCCTGCCGATGCCGATGATGGTGCCACCCACGAAGCCGAGTTCATCGGCCTGGTCCCGCCAGGGCAGACCGTGCAGCGCCCGGCGCCGCGGGAATGGCTCAAGACCTACTACTCACCCGAGCCGGTCGAGATCGAGTTCCTGGACAGCAGCGGACGCCAGTGGACCCGCGATGAGCAAGGCTTCCTCACCCCGCTCGACAGCCCCTGACCACCCCGGCGGCGGTGGTATCCCAAGGCTCCCGGGGGTCAGCTCGTATCGAGGGCGGCGGCGATCTCGGCTGTCTGTCGGCGCAGGATCGGGGAGGCTTGCGAGATGGCGCGGTGCACGATGTCGTCCGGGCCGTACCGGCTCAGGATCTCCGTGATCCGCTCGTCAACCCCGAGCGGTGTCCCGTCGGGGCCGGTGGTCATGTCGCAGTACGTCAGCGCCGCGACCAGAAACGGGTCAACGTCGCCGAGGGGGAACTCATCGGCTAGCACGTCGCCGAGCCCGCGCGTGTGCGCCTCGATCTCCGCGCAGGTATGGTGCGCGACCAAGATCCACAGTGTTGAGTCACCGAACCTTGTGTCGCGCAGGCGCCGGGCACCGTCGAGCGGATGGAACCTGGTCACGGCGATCGGGCTGGCGTAGCCGATGTCGTGCAGCCATGCGGCGGCCTGGAGTAAATCGGCGTGCTGGGGCAGCAGCCGGCGAAGCGTGACGGCTTGACCGGCGACCCCCCGAGTGTGCGCCCACCGCACCGGCAGCTCGGGCTCGAGGAGCGATCGGGCCAGTTCACGTGCCCCAGCGGCGATCGTCACCAGGTGAGGGTAGCCGGTGGGGGACGGCTTAGCCCATAGATGGGCGTCCCTTCCACGTCCACAAAACGTCCTTTTCCGTGCACTGCCGTCACCAGGCCAGTGGCTTCCAACAACGCCAAGCCCTGCCGAGCTGTGCCCCTCGACACTCCGTACCGGCGCATCAGCTCGGCCTCCGACGGCACGCGCTGACCCGTGGCCAGCTCACCGGAGGTGATCTGGCGCCGCAGGTCATCGGCGACCCGCCGGTAGCCCGCGGCGGCGGTGCCCGTGGGATCACTGATGACCCGCCCGCGCCCGGGCAACGTCGCGATCAGCCCGTCGTGTTCCAACTCGGCCAACGCCCGACGCACCGTGTTGCGTGCCACCCCGAACTCAGCCGCGAGCGAGGTCTCTGACGGCAAGGCAGAGCCCGGCGCGACGTCGGCCAGCCGGTCCCGCAGCGTGTTGGCGATTCGCGCGTACGTCCCCCAGGGAGTCGAGCCCACCCGGACAGGATCTCAGCAGCGTCGCCACCAGGGTCACCACTCCTGGGACGACTAGGGACGTCTTGTGCTAGCGTGCGCCGCAGGGACACGGGAGGTCAGGATGCCGGAGGGTCGCTCGATCGGTGAACCACTCCGTCGCGCCCTGGCCGGTGCCCGACTCCGCGATATCGACGTCGCCAAGACACTGGGTGTCGATCCCAAGACGGTCCAGCGGTGGCTCAGTGGTCGGCTTCCCCAACCCCGCCACCGCTGGGGACTATCTGACCTGTTGAGCCTGCACGAGTACGACCTGTGGCCCCACCTTGCCGGGGTGCCGTCCATCGGGCCGGAGGTCTATGCCACCTACCCGCACCGGGGCTCGGTCCCGCGCGACGTGTGGCGCCAGCTCTACGCCGGCGCGCAGCACCAGATCGGCATCCTCGTCTACAGCGGACTGTTCCTCGCCGAAGACGTTGAGATGATCCGCCTACTCGGCGCACAAGCCAAAGCCGGAGTCGCGGTCCGCCTCATCCTCGGTGACCCGGACAGCCCGAACGTCAGCCAACGCGGTGACGAGGAAGGCATCCATGACGCGATGGCCGCGAAGATCCGTAACGCCATCGTGCTCTACCGGCCGCTCGTCACGTCCGGCGTCCAGATCCGCCTGCACCCGACGGTGCTCTACAACTCGATCTACCGCGCCGATGACGAGATGCTCATCAACCAGCACGTCTACGGCATCGCCGCAGCGTACGCGCCAGTCCTGCACCTACGCCGCCAACGCGACGACGACGCGTTCAGCACCTACGTCGCCAGTTTCGAGCGCGTCTGGTCCTCAGCCCGGCCGCTGGCCACCCCCGCTCAACTCAGCTCTGGGCGGTAGAGCCAGGCGCTTGTCGCCGGGCAGTCCTGCTGTCGTCGGCTCGGCGGTGGAAGCCGACGACAGCAAGGTGTCCCCGCAGCTCGCCCCGGATCTGCCGCCACACCACGCACGGAAAGCGGTGCCGGCGCCACAGCCCACGCCAGCCCACCCGGCGACAAGCGCGACACCGGCCCGCGGCATTGGGCTCGTGGTGGACCAGGACGAAGCGCAACGCGGCGAGGGCGCCCGCGTGGTGGCCCGCATTCTCCAGCTCGGCGAGTGTGTCCCACACCGAATCGACCACCGCCCGGGCCACCGGGTGCTCGGCCAGCCACGCCAGGGCCCGGGCCGACAGCCGCAGTGAGGCGTCCACCCTGGGTATCGGCGTGGTGGCCTCCAGGCCACGCTGAATGGGCAGTGTGGCCATCAGTCACCGTCGGGCGCCGCGTCGAGCACACGGACCAGATCCGGCCGCAGGCTGATCACCTGACTGCCCGGGAAGCACACCAGAAGAGACTCACAGCCCCGGCCGACGACCTGGCCTTGCTGGTGCAGCCGGGAGGACAACGCCCTGGGCTCGGCACCGTCTGACACCTGCTCCACCTGGCTGAACAAAGCAATAGGAACGCCATCGACATCACACCATCGGCCAGAAGCCGGTTGCGGTGCTTCAGCGGGCATGATGCACCTCCTGGTGGGGGGTTGTCTTGGTGGCCGGCTGGCCGCCGGGAGCCGGGCGTCAGGGGCCGCTGGGCTCTCAACCGGCGGCCAGCCAGCTGTCTCGAGGCCGGCACCCCGACACGAACCTGATCTCCGGAGGCTGGTGCAGACCAGCCGGTTCACCATCGCGCCGATCGATCAGGCTCGCATCCAGGCGCTATGCCTAGCTCGCTGAGCTGCGCGTATCGAGCGCGCCCGACGTCGGTGAGGCCGAGCCGCCGCATCCCCCACACGTCCCGCCGGGTCAGCGTCAGAAACCCGCCCTCGGTGAGCTCATCAAGAATGTGGGTCAGGTGACTCGGCATCGGGTGGCCGTAGTCGTAGTAATGCTCGCCCGACTTGGCCACCCTCCCGCTGGAGGCCCGCCGCAGCGCCAACAACGCCAGCAGCTCAGCGCTCACACCAGCCCTGATCAGCTCGGCGCCGGTCAGCTGGTACCGGACACGACGCACACCCACACGCCGCCGGTTGCGGTCTGCCACAACGGGCAACGCTGGGCCAGCGGCACGATCAGCGCCCCTAGCGCGACATAACTGAGCTGGGATCTGCCGGTCCTCCTGCGCAGTGCCGTCCACAACGATGCTCCCTCTCACATCCGACAGACTTGGTCGGTAACCCGGCTGGCCGACTCACCGCGATCACCCGTCCGACGCTGCGCCAGGCCGCTGTTGGAGGGCACCCGGGTCGAGCGGGCCTCTATCACCACCACCCCGCCCAACGCCGAGTTAGACCTTGCCCCTGGCCGCACGACAGGAACACCTCTGCCGTGTGCCGGTTCGATGACGTTGCTGACGTCCCCCATCCGTCCCATGCCCGTCCGAATCAGCCGACGGCACGGGCTGTGTTTCGCCGGTTCTCCCGTTGGCGCGCGCGGCAGGTACCCGAATCTCTACGCGGTGCACTGGTACCCCACTCGTAGTGGGGCGCGGAAGCCGCGTGCTACGAGGGGTCTGTCAAGCTAACGGTGTAACTGGATCTTTGTCTTGATCTTGGTGGGTGCTACTTGCGGGCGGCGGACAGGCGTCCGTCGAAGGTGATCTCGAAGGCGTTGAGCGCGGCTTTCCATCGGTTGG
>JBOHGE010000023.1:0-78407 GCA_050700055.1 Pseudonocardiaceae bacterium | reverse complement strand
TCGCCGCCGACCACGCCGCCGCCGACCTCGCCGCCACCGGCGCGATCGGCGCCATCAGCCTGCGCGCCTTCAACGTGGCCGGCGCCCTGCCCGGACACCCCGACCGCGACACCACCCGGCTCATCCCCCGACTCCTGGCCGTCCAACAGGGCCGGGCACCCGAGCTGGTCGTCAACGGCGACGGCACCGCGGTCCGCGACTTCGTGCACGTGGCCGACATGGCCAGCGCCTTCGCCCTCGCCCTGCACGCGTGCGAGCCGGGCAGCTGGCGCGCCTACAACGTCGGCACCAGCCATCCCAGCACCGTGCACGACGTCATCACCACCACCGAGACCGTGACCGGCCGACCCGTCCCACGACGCCACGCCCCCATCGCGCACGAGCCCGCGACACTGCTCGCCGACAGCACCCGCATCCGATCCGAACTGGGCTGGCGACCCGACAAGTCGAGCCTCCCCGAGATCATCACCGACGCCTGGGCCGCCTTGAACAGCGACTAGTCACCCACCGAATAGTCGATTCCGAAATAGCACAAAACCGACTGCGCTGCGGCTACCACCACGGGTCCGAACCGGTGTTGCCTTGCCGACGTGACCAGCACGACACGAAGGCATCGCCGCGACACGACCCACCCGCGGGCCGAATACGGTCCCCCCGAGCCGGCAGGACCGGGGACGAACACGCCCTGAGCACCGACCCCGTCGACGAGCCGATGCGCCGTACCGATGACGACGTGCTCGGAAGACTCGCCGCGATCGACCACCGTCTCCACCAGATATCCACTCATTTCACCACCATGGGCAAGGTGCTCAGCCAACTCGACGACATCAGCGCCAACCTCGACACACTGATCGGCTTGCTCGGACCAGCGAGACCGACCCTAACGGGGACTGCGGGTCAACCGCCCTGCTGCGAGGCAACCCATCATGAGCCCGACCGCTCCGCCGCCCGCGATGACAGCACAGCGCATGAGACAGCTGTCTGACCACGCAGGGCAGGTCGGCCTACCGACGGTGGTCGAAGAGCTGCTCGTCGAGGTGGCCGCCGATGGGTTCACGCTGTGCTGCTGCGGTCCCCAGGCAGCGCCCCATGCGCTGGTCGCGGCCTACGAGTGGGATCACTACGTCGACCTGCTCACGATCGGCGGCTTCGATCGGGTCACCACAGCCCGGCTGCCGAGATACGACACACTGGACATCTTCGCCCCCCAGATCGTGGTCTGGGCCTATCAGGGGCCACCCCACCATGCGGTACGGGCCTTGCTCGACCTGGTGCACCCCGCCCATCCCGACGCCCCCACCGGCGGTTATCCCGCACCCGCGGGCCTGCGCATCCCCCGCGCCCAGCAACGCCCGATGACGATCCGCCTCCCTGGGCCAAGCCGGACCCGGGCACGGGCCCAGCGGCTCGTGGCCGCCCTGACCACCCACAGTAGGTGATCGTGCCGCTGACGGTACTTCCACAACTGCTCCGCGTGCTCGACGACGCAGCGCCGGGTGATGACTGATGCCCCCGACAATGCCCACCCCGCGCGAGCCCGACCCCGCGACCACCATCCCGGAACCCAAGGTGGATGCCACGCTGTGCCTCTCGACCCGGACGCTAGCGTGGCTGGCTCCGCATCCCCTCGCCCTGACGGTGGTCACGTCGGTCTGCGACACCCTCACCGAGCTGGAAACCGCCGGTCACCATCCGCGTCTCATCGCCGGACTGCGGTTTGTGCTGGTGCATCACGCGCCAACCCGTGCGCTGTGCTGCCGCGCCTGCCGCCGCAAAGGCTGGCGGAGCCTGTGGCGCCGACGCCGGTTCCCGTGCGTGGTCTGGCACCAGATCCGCGGAGAGCTGCTGGGACACCTCAACCCCAGCCGCACTCACCGAGCCCGCCCCCATTCCGGCACGACCAAGGGAGAAAAGACGGCTTCATGAACCCGGCCGCCGGTTGAGCCTGTCCCCCTTCGACCCACCCGGCTGAGATCACTCCCCCGCGTTGACGTCCAACTCCCCATGGCAAGCGACAACACCCCCGGTGCGGACGACCGTCCCGCCCGTGCTTCGACGAGCCATCCCGCAGGTCAGCAGGCATTCAGACTGCGCCTCAACCCGGGTCAGCTCACCCTCGCCGAGCATCTCGGTAATCTCGGTCAACCGGGCGCGGGTGGCGTTGGCCGTGGCGCGCAGTGCGGACAGATCCACCTCCGGCGCGGCGGGGCGCAGCAACTCGATAGCGTCCGGGCGGGACAGCCGCTCGACGATGACCGCCTCGATATAGGCGTCCAGCGGCCCGGCCGTGCGGACAACGTGCCCGGTGGTGCCGCCCTGGCCGGGGCAGCGGTAGCACGAGGTGCCCCGCCCGGCGGTGGACACCCGCAGCGACGGTCGCTCACACCCCGCGCACCGGTAGAGCCCGGAACCCAGCCACTTCACCCGAGCGTCGGAGGTGGTGGTGCGCCGGGACGGGTCGGTCAAGATCGCCACCACCGCCCGCCAGCACCGACTCCACAGCGTCGCGCACCGCAGCGGCCTCGGGCTCCCGCACCGTCACCCCATCGTCCTCGTAACCGAACGGTCGCGGACCACCCGAGCGGCGACCCGCCCGCGCACGCTGCAAGGCCGCCGCCACCCACTCCCCACGGTGCTCGCTCTCATACCGGGCTAGCGTGCCCAGCATCCGCCCAGACGGACTCGACAGGTCCAACGGCCCAGCCGTCGCGGTGTGCGTCAGCACGTCCCGACCGTCGTTGCACGCGCTGATGTAATCCTCCAGCTCGATCGGGGAACGGTGCAACCGGTCGGTGTGCCAGGCCAGCACAGCGTTGATCCGCCCGGCCCGGATCGCGTCGAGCATCGCCCGGTACCGCGAGCGCAGCGTACCCGAGTAGGCAGACAGGTCGTTATCACTGAACACTTCGGCCACAATCCAGCCCAGCCCCCATGGTCGCATCCGGTTGGGTGGTACCGACAGTGTCCGCGTTTCCGGGCGCCGTCGGGCTGCCATCAGGTACAGCCTCAAGACGGGGCCATGTACTCGACGGAGCAAAGGGGATCAGCGGGCCAAGACAGCGACACATTCGACGTGGTGGGTCATCGGGAACGCGTCCAGCGCGCGCAGCTCCTGCAACCGGTAGCCGCAGCCGAGGTAGGCAGCGATATCTCGTGCCAACGCCGCCGGGTCGCAGGCCACCTGCACGATGCGGGCGGGTCCGCGGTCGGCCACCGCGGCGGCCACTTCCCGGCCGGCCCCGGACCGGGGTGGGTCGAGTACTACCACGTCTGGGTGTCCCGGTAACTGGTCCAGCGCCCGCTCCACCCGGCCGGTGACGAAGCGCACCTGCGGGAGGTCGGCCAGGGTCGCCGCACCGTCGGCCACCGCGCGCCGGGAGGACTCCACGACGGTCACCGAGCCGGACGGCCCGACCTGACCGGCCAGCACCGAGGCGAACAGACCCACCCCACCGTAGAGGTCCCACGCTGTGGCGCCGAGCGACGCCGCTGCCCAGTCCCCGACCAGCGTGGCCAAGGCATCGGCCGCGCCGGGGTGCACCTGCCAGAAGCCGGGCGCGGACAGCTCCCAGCGCCGGCCGGCGGCGTGCCGCACGACGCGCCCGGTGCCGCGACGCTGCACGGGTGGCCGGCCCGGCCGCTGCTCGGCGATATGCGACCGACCGGAGTCGTCGGCGGCCACTTCCAGCTCGCCGCCTGGTCGCCAGCGACGCGACAGCACCGGATCCAGCGAGCCGGGCACCGCCAGCGGGCAGGCGACCACTGGTAGCACCGTGTGACTGCGGTGCACCCGGAACCCGGCCCGCCCGGTCTCGTTCACCGCCAGCCGGGTCCGGGTCCGCCAGCCCAGCGCGCCACCGGGCAGCTCCTGCACAGTCACCTCGACGTCCAGCCCGGCGATCCTGCGCAGTTGCTCGGCCACCACCTGCGCCTTGAGCCGGCGCTGCGTCGCGGGGTCGGCATGCTGGAAGTCACAACCGCCGCAACCGCCGGGCCCCGAGACCGGACAGGGCGGTGGCACCCGGCCTACCACGGGCTCGAGCACCGCCACCGCGTCGGCCCGGCAGTAGGACCCGCCACGGTCCTCGGTGACCACCGCGCGGACCCGCTCTCCCGGTAGGGCGTGCCGGACGAACACCACCCGGCCCTCGTGCCGGGCCACGCAGAAACCGCCGTGGCCCACCGGTCCCACAGTGAGCTCCCATTCCGAGCCGATGGTCACGGCTGGTCATCTCGTGGCGCCGCAACACCGTCGACCGGGGTGTCGCCGTCGGCTGTGGTGGTGCTCATCGGGCTGCCGAGGGGGCTGGCGTGCAAGCCCCAACGCACCGCTCCCGGTGCCGGCTGGTCGCGCTGGACCACCCGGGCTGAGGAGCGCAGCTGCCAGGGCACGCTGGTCACCATCACCCTCGGCTCGAACAGCAGCCGGCCCTTGATCCGCAGCGCACTCTGGTTGTGCAGGATCTGCTCCCACCAGTGGCCCACGACGTATTCCGGAATGAACACCGTGACCACGCTACGGGGGTTGTCCGAGCGGGCCCGCTTGACGTAGTCGACCACCGGCTTGGTGATCTCCCGGTAGGGCGACTCAACCACCTTGAGCGCAACCGGGAACTCCCGCGCCGCCCATTCCGCGACCAGCCCACGGGTACTCGCCTCATCGACGTTGACGGTGACCGCCTCGAGCACGTCGGGACGGGTGGCCCGAGCGTAGGCCAGCGCCCGCAGGGTCGGCAGATGCACGGTGGACACCAGCACGATCGCGTGGTTACGCGACGGCAGCACGGTGTCGGCCTCCTGGGGAACCAGCTCGGCGACCACCCGGTCGTAGTGCCGCCGGATCGCCTGCATCAGCACGAAGATCAGCACCATGGCCACGATCGCGATCCAGGCTCCCTCGGTGAACTTGGTGACCAGTACCACCACCAGCACCGAGCCGGTCATCACCAGGCCGAGCAGGTTGATCGCCTGCGAGCGCCGCATCCGGCGACGCTGCGCCGGCTCGGGTCCGGTGGTCAGCAGCCGGTTCCAGTGCCGCACCATGCCGGTCTGGCTCAGTGTGAACGAGACGAACACCCCGACGATGTAGAGCTGGATCAACCGGGTGACCTCGGCATCGAAGGCGAGCACCAGGACGATTGCCGCGCCGGCCAGGAAGACGATGCCGTTGGAGAAGGCCAACCGGTCCCCGCGGGTGTGCAGCTGGCGGGGCAGGTAGCGATCCTGGGCGAGAATCGAGGCCAGCACCGGGAAGCCGTTGAACGCGGTGTTCGCGGCCAGCACCAGGATCAGCGCGGTGACCACGGTGATGAAGTAGAACCCCACTGGAAAGCCGTCGAACACCGCCTGCGCGATCTGCGCCACCATCGTCTTCTGCTGGTATCCGGCCGGCGCGCCGATCAGCTGAGCGGCCGGATCGTCGGCCATCCGCACGCCGGCGAGCTGGGCCAGCAGGATCAGGCCCATCAGCATGGCCACCGAGAGAGTGCCGAGCAGCAGCAGCGTGGTGGCGGCATTGCGGGACTTCGGTTTCTGGAACGCCGGGACGCCGTTGCTGATCGCCTCCACCCCGGTGAGCGCGGCACAGCCGGAGGAGAACGCCCGCAGGATCAGGAACACCAGGGCGAGGCCGACGAGCTGGTCACCCTCCGCGCGCAGCCCGAACCCGGCTGACTCGGCGCGCAGCCGCTCGCCGAACAGCAGCACCCGGACAAACCCCCAGGCCAGCATGACCAGGATGCCGATCATGAATGCGTAGGTGGGAATGGCGAACGCCGTTCCGGACTCCCGGACCCCGCGGAGATTGGCCGCGGTGAGGGCGATGATCGCGACGACCGCGAAGATCACCTTGTGGGTGGCGACGAAAGGCACCGCGGAGCCGATATTCGACGCCGCCGAGGAGATCGACACCGCGACGGTGAGGACATAGTCGACCAGCAGTGCACTGGCCACCACGAGCCCCGCGCAACGGCCCAGGTTCACCGTCGCGACCTCGTAGTCACCCCCGCCCGACGGGTAGGCCCGCACGTTCTGCCGGTAGCTGGTGACCACGACCAGCATCACGACCGCGACCGCGAGCCCGACCCACGGGGTGAACGCATACGCCGAGATCCCCGCGATGGACAGCACGAGGAACAGCTCCTCCGGGGCGTAGGCCACCGAGGACAGCGCATCCGAGGCGAAAACCGGTAGCGCGACACGTTTGGGCAACAGTGTGTGGCTCAGCAGCTCGCTGCGAAACGGCCTACCGACCAGGACCCGTTTGACCGCGGTAGCGAACTTCGGCACGCCGAAAGCGTACGGGCGCGCAGCACCTCCGGCGGCACGGCGATCCCATCGGCGATACCGTTTCCCTGGGCAACCGTCGACCCTGGAGTGGCCGCGTGCACGTCGTGATCATGGGTTGTGGTCGGGTGGGGTCTGGTCTGGCCCTGGCGTTGGAACGGTTGGGCCATGATGTGGCGGTGGTCGACCTGAGTCCGCAGGCTTTCCGCCGGCTCGGGGCCGACTTCTACGGCCAGCAGATCCGCGGCAACGGATTCGACCGTCAGGTACTCATTGAGGCGGGGATCGAGCGTGCCGGGGCGTTCGCCGCGGTCTCCTCCGGCGACAACTCCAACATCATCTCCGCCCGGGTGGCCCGGGAGACCTTCGGGGTGGCGCACGTCGTCGCCCGGATCTATGACCCCAAACGGGCCGCGGTCTACGAACGCCTGGGCATCCCCACCGTGGCCACCGTGCCGTGGACCACCGACCGTTTCCTGCGAATGCTGCTGCCCGACGGCACGGCGGCTGCCTGGCGCGACCCTTCGGGCACGGTAGCGGTGCTGCAGCTGCCGTTGCACGAGGACTGGGCCGGACGTAGCGTGGGCGACCTGGAGGAGCACACCGGCGCGCGGATCGCCTTCATCGTCCGCTTCGGCACCGGCGTGCTGCCCCATCGCCACACCGTGGTGCAAGCCGACGACCAGGTGTATGCCGCCGCTGTCTCCGGCACCGTCACCGAGGTCACCACCGCGGCGGCCACCGCACCCCCCACCGACTAGCACGGGGAGCTGTCATGCGCGTGACCATCGCGGGAGCCGGTGCAGTCGGCCGGTCCATCGCCACTGAGCTGCTCGAGTTCGGCCATCAGGTGATGCTCATCGAGCGCGATCTCAGCCAGCTCGACCCATCCGAGGTCGCCGACGCCGAATGGATCCTCGCCGACGCCTGCGAGCTGGCGTCGTTGGAGGAGGCCGGGTTGGAGCATTCCGACGTGATGATCGCGGCGACCGGCGACGACAAGGTGAACCTGGTGGTCTCGCTGCTGGCCAAGACGGAGTTCGCGGTGCGCCGGGTGGTGGCCCGGGTCAACGACCCGCGCAACGAGTGGCTGTTCACCGAGGCGTGGGGGGTGGACGTGGCGGTGTCGACCCCGCGGATGCTGGCCGCGATGGTCGAGGAAGCGGTCAGCGTGGGGGATCTGGTCCGGCTGATGACGCTGCGCCAAGGGCAGGCGAACCTGGTCGAGGTCACGCTGCCGGCCGACACCCCGCTGGCCGGGCACCCGGTACGGCATCTTCAGCTGCCCACCGATGCGGCCCTGGTGACCATCCTGCGCGGTGGCCGGGTGATCGTCCCGCAGGACGACGACCCGCTGGAAGGTGGCGACGAGCTGCTCTTCGTCGCCGCCGCGGACGTCGAGCCCGAGGTACGCGCGGCGCTAGTTCGCCGGCTGTCCTAGCGGTCCCGGTGGCGTGGCACGCACCGCTCGGCGGATCGCCCAGATGGTGACCAGGGCGGCCACCGCGGTCAGTGGCAGGCCCATCGCCAGCCGAGCCACGCCGAGCCAGCCGACCTCCTGGGCGTCATACAGCCAGCGCTGCACGCCGAAACGGGCCAGCAGGAACACCGCCCAGACCACGGTCGCCACGTCGAAGCCCAACCGGACACGCCGGTCGGTGCGCCAGCCGGACCCGGAACCGTTGAGCGCTGACCACAGCACTCCGATCAACGGGCGGCGCACCAGCACAGACAACGTCAACGCCAAGCCCGCGACCAGGCTGTACCAGATGCCGTAGAGGAAGAACCCCCGGGCCTCCCCGGTGCGGTAGGCGATGACAGCGCAGACCGCCACCCCGAGGAGCCCGGACACGGCAGGCTGTATCGGCTCCCGGCGAGCCAGCTGCCACACCCCGACCGCGACCGCGGCAGCCAGCGCTGTCCAGACCGCCGGTTGCAGCCCGAACCATGGATTGACCGCGACAAAAAACACCACCGGCACCACGGAAGACACCAGTCCCCCGACGCCGCCCAACTGCTCCAGCAGGGTGGGGGCCCGCGCGGGCGTCGGGGCGGTCGGGTGATCCGGCGAAACGTCCTCGGTCATGAACTCCGCTGCAGCTCGTAGTAGGGGTTGTACAGGACCTTGCGGCCGTCCCGCACCGCGATGCGGCCAGACGCCCGCACGGTACGACCGGGTTCGATGCCGGGGATCCGGCGCCGCCCCAGCCACACCAACGTGATGCCCTCGGAGCCGTCGAACAACTCCGCCTCCAGGGTAGCCACCGCCGCCCGGGGGCAGTGCTCCACACTGCGCAGCCGGCCCAAGACGGTGACGGCCTCACCGTAACCGCATTCGCTGGCGCGCCGAGCGCCGGTCTGCTCGACCCGCCGGGACAGGTCATCCGCGTCCAACTCAGAGGTATCACTGGTCAACCGGCGGATTAAGCGCCGCCAGTAGCCGGGAGCCGCACCGCTCATGTCGATCTCCGACCGCGACGGCGGGCGCATCCATGGACCCGCTTCACTCCCAGAATAGTCCGGCCACGCTACAATCTCTGCCCCTCGTGTGCTCAACCCCCCGTGGCCGCAGCGTGCTGTGCCGCGGCGGCCTGCTTGAGCTGCTCGGCCAACGGCCCGGGCAGCTGCAGCGGCAGCGGGCTGCGCACCGGCAGCGGTTCCGGACCACGGACCACCACGGTCTCCCGAACGACGTCGCGCAGTAGCGCGGCGCGGGCCCCGGCGTGCTCGGCAAGCCCGACTGAGACACCGCGCAGCATCCACCGCGGCCCGTCCACGGCCAGGAAGCGCAACACCCCCTGCGCGGTGACCGCCTCGATCTCCTCGCCCCACTCGCCGTTCGCCCGGCTGACCTGGGCACCGTCGGCCCGCAGCCGGGCCACCAGCTCGCGGCAGACCTCCCGCCACAGTCCCCCACTGCGCGGCGCGGCAAAAGCAGTGATCGTGACCTGCCCGAGCCCGGTCATCAGGTGCACCGCCCGGACCGGCCCAGAGCTGTCGACCTCGACCTGCAGCTGGGCGCCCTGAGGTACCGGAAGCCGTAGTGAACCGAGATCCAACCTGCTCCGCCCGTCGTCGGGCACCTCGGCAGCGTCATAGGGCCCGAGCCTGGTCCCCGGACCGTCCCAGGTTGGATTAACGACGTCATCGTCGGGCACCCCGCCATCGGCGCCGCGGCGTTCCTGCTGAGCCGGGAGAGCCTGCGCCTTGCGGCGACGTCGGAACACTGCTCAGCCCTCTCCTGAGTGGGCGGCTCTGGTTGAGCCACCAGTGGAGCCATGGCCACCGGTGCCCCGAGGCGACCCGGGTAGCGCAGCCACCTCACGAAACACGGCATGCTCGACTCGTTGCACCACCAGTTGCGCGATGCGATCCATCCGGTGCAGCACCACCGGCTCGCGCAGGTCGTGGTTGACCAGGCAGACCTGCAGCTCACCGCGATAACCAGCGTCTATGGTGCCAGGCGCGTTGACCACGCCCAGCCCGGCCCGGGCCGCCAACCCGGAACGGGGGTGCACGAACGCCGCGTACCCGGCGGGCAGCGCGATCGCGATACCGGTACCCACCACCGCCCGCTCCCCCGGCGCCAGGACCAGATCCCGCGTGGTGACCAGATCGGTTCCGGCGTCGTCGGGATGGCCGTATCGAGGTAACGGCACCTCCGGATCCATCCGGATCAGCAGTACCTCCAGCCGCGCCGAGCACACGCTCAACGAGACTACCCTTGGTGGGACTAACCTCGGTCCGGTGCCCGACCGTCGTGCCCTGACCTGGCGGCCCTCCGGCGCCCAACCGGTCTTCGACGAGCGCCTGACGGTGCCGTGGTGGTGGTGGCCGCTGGGGTTGGGGGTGGCTGCTCTGCTGGCTGCCGAGGTGCACTTGGGGTATCCGGGCGTGCGCGCCTGGCTGCCGTACCTGCTGACGATGCCGTTGGCCGCCGCGGTGCTGATCCGGATGGGGCGGCGGCGGGTTCGGCTGTGCGGCGGGGAGCTGCAAGTGGATTCGGCGCATGTGCCGGTCCGCTATCTGGGGCGGATCCAGGTGATCCCCCGCAACGCCAAGCGCCGCGCGCTGGGCCCGGATCTGGACCCAGCGGCTTTCCTGATGTGTAGCGCTTGGATCGGGCCGATCCTGCGGGTCGATCTCACCGACCCGCAGGACCCCACACCTTACTGGATCTTCAGTGTCCGGCGGGCCGAGGAACTCGCCGCGCTGCTGCGGGCCCACATCGTCACCGACCCAGCGCAACGCTGCTCCGGCGACTGAACAGCCCGTCAGGCCGCACAATCCCGGCAGACCATCCGCCCATTGCGGTTGTCGGCCAGCCTGCTGCGGTGGTGCACGAGGAAGCAGCTCACGCAGGTGAACTCATCGGCCTGCTTGGGCAATACCCGAACGGTCAACTCCTCGCCGGACAGGTCCGCGCCGGGTAACTCGAAGTTCTCCGCGGACTCCGACTCGTCGACGTCGACCGCACCGGATTGCGCCTCGTTGCGTCTTGCCTTCAGCTCCTCCAACGAGTCCTCGGTAAGCTCATCGGTCTCGCTCCGTCGTGGAGCGTCGTAGTCGGTCGCCATGATCTTCCCACCCCTGAGTCGTACGGGTCGTGCCGCAGCACAACGCACAAGACACGTGATTTGTGCCCGAGACGTTGCTCACACTCCACGCCCCGGATGCGGCCCTTACGACGCCACACCGTGGTCTTGAGTGGCGCCAGAGCGGCGAGAGACTAGCTCAACGATCCGCGCAGCGCACGGATCTCACCGGCGTGTCCCGCCAGTAGCGTGCTCGTCATGACCGCCGAGCCGAGAGCAGCCGAGCCGCACCCCGAAAACGATCATGGTCTGGACGGCGTCGTGCGAGCCGCCGCCGACCCGGCCATCGTCGGGCCGTGGCTGGCCGAGGTGCTGGCCGATGCCGCTTGGTCGAGCTGTCAGGTGCGGCGGATCGGATGCGGTCGCTCCAATCTGACCTTCCGGGTCGACAGCACAGCCGGATCGGTGGTGCTACGCAGGCCACCGCTGCACGCTGTCACGGTCAGCGCACACGACATGCGACGCGAGCAACGCGTGCTGCGCGCGTTGCACGGCACTGCGGTGCCGGTTCCCGCGGTGCTGGCCGCGGGCGATGCGTCCGGGCCGCTGGCCACACCGTGCTACGTCATGGAGCTCATCGACGGTGTGGTCGCCGTCGATGAGCTATTGGCTGGATTCGCCGAACGTCCCGAGCAACGCCGCGGCCTCGCCTTCGAGTTGGTGGACGTGCTCGTGACGCTGCACTCAGTGGACCCTGCGCAAGTAGGCTTGGCCGACTTCGGCCGCCCGGCGGGTTTCTTGGCGCGGCAACTGCGCACCTGGCAACGCCAGCTGCAGACCTGGCGCGACGGCCGGGACTGGCCGGCGCTCACCGCGTTGGGCGCCGCCTTGAGCAAGCCGCTGCCACCGCCTGGACCACCCGCGATCGTGCACGGTGACTACCGGATCGACAACGTGATCCTTGACCGGGCCGATCCAGCCCGGGTGCGCGCGGTGCTGGACTGGGAGATGGCCACCCTGGGCGACCCGTTGGCCGACCTCGGTCTGATGATGGTGACCTGGCAGCATGCCGAGGAGGACGACGAGCGCTGGCTGGCCGCCAGAGTGCTGCCGACGCCGACCAGACTTCCCGGGTTTCCGACCCGCGCCGAGCTGTCCGGCCGCTACGCCCAGCGGTCCGGCCGGTCGATCCGGGATCTCCCGTGGTACATCGCTTTCGGCAGTTTCAAGATGGCCGTTGTCCTGGTGGGCATCCTGTCACGAGCCCGGACCGGTGCGGTGCCCGCGGACACCGCTGCCGGGCTGGAGCACGGAGTATCACCGCTGGCGCTGCTGGGTGAGCACGTGTTGCGCACCGGCAGGTACTGAGATTGCGGGTGCGCAGCGGGCGACATCGCCTACCCTCGTAGTCGTCGGGACCGGGTCGGGCTGGGAGGCGAGCCGATGGTTGCGACGAGGTCATCCCCGCGCCGGCGGCCGAGGAGATCCCGGCGGCCGAGGAGGTATCGGGCCCGTAAAGCGATGCCCGCCGTGCTCTTGGCGGTGGCACTGAGCACGCTGGCCGGGCTGGCGTGGAGCTGGGTGCTGCGGCCGGAGCCGACTGTGGCCGGCTGCCAGCCCGCCACACCGGGATCCGCTGCCGCGCGGGCTCCCGGCCGTCGGCTGCCGGCCGACGGTTTGGACGGGATAGCACCTGCGCCGCCCCAGCAGGTGCAGGTGCAGGTGCTCAACGCCGGTGGCACCCGCGGCGAGGCGGCCATCGTCGGCGGTGGTCTGTCCGAGCTGGGGTTTGCGTCCACTGCCGCAGCGGCCAACGATCCCTGGCATCCCACCTTCGACCTGCGTTGTCATGGTGAGATCCGCTTCGGCGCTGCGGGGCTGGCCACAGCGCGGACGTTGAGCCTGGCGGTGCCCTGCGCCGAGCTCGTCCACGATGCCCGGCCCGGCTCGATGATCGACCTGGCGCTGGGCACCAGGTTCACCACGCTGCGGCCCAACGCCGCGGCCCGCCAGGCCCTGCAGAGCCTGGCCCAGCCGGCACCAGCGGTCGAACCCTCTCAGGGCGGTCTCGCCGCCCAGTACAGTCCCCCGGAGCCGACCCAGACGGTGACCGCGACCCTGCTGAGCCAGGCTCGTCAGGTGCCGTGCTGACACCGTCACATCGCATCGGCCCCGTACTGGATCACCAGCTCCGTCAACGCGGCGGCGATCCCGGGTGTGGCCGCCAGCAGCACGTCCGACTCGCGGGTGGGCAGCCGCACCACCGCGCCGGCCTCGGCCGCGATCAGCGCACCAGCCGCCCAGTCCCAGCGGCGCAACCCGTGCTCGACGAAACCATCCAGCCATCCTGACGCCACCGAGCACAGATCCAACGCGGCTGCCCCGGCGCGGCGCACATCGCGGATTCTCGGCAGCATGCCGGCCACCATGGCTGCCTGCCGGGCGCGGCGCCGGGACAGGTAGGAGAATCCGGTGCCGATCAACGACAGTTCCAGCTGCGTGGTTGCGCTGACCCGCAACGTGACTCCGTTGCAGTCCGCCCCACAGCCTCGGGCTGCGCTCCACACCCGACCGTCGGCGGGCTGCCCCACCGCGGCCGCGAGGGATCGCCCGTCGCGTTGCACCGCCACCGACACCGCGTACCACGGCAGCCCGTAGAGGTAGTTCACCGTGCCGTCGATGGGATCCACCACCCAGCAGAGGTCTGCAGCCGGGGGGCTGGTGCCCCCTTCCTCCTCGCCCAGTACCGGCTCACCGGGCCGCCACTGGGCGAGCAACCGCCGGGCCAACCGTTCCGCGGCGGTATCGGCAGCGGTGACCACGTCGGTAGCGCTGGTCTTGGTCTGCACCGGCCCGAGACCGGCGACGCGCATCCGGGTGACGAGGTCACCGACCTGCTGCACCACCGCCACCGCTGTGGCCCGCAGCTGCTCGACATCGTCCCCACGGTCGCCGCCCACGGCAACCATCCGACCACACCCCACATCATGGATCCGGGTTAGGGTCAATCCGGTCCGCTGGGTGATCGGGGCAGCGGACGGTCGGGAAGGGATACCGATGGCTGCAACGCCGGGTTTCGGGGTCGACGTCGGTGGATCCGGCATCAAAGGCTGCACCGTGGATCTGCGCACCGGGTCACTGGACGACGAGCGGATGCGCCTGCCCACCCCCCAGCCCGCCACCCCGAAGGCGGTGGCCGAGGCGGTCGCCACCATCACCAGCGAGTTCGGCTGGCGCGGCCCGATGGGCGTCACCCTGCCCTGCGTCCTCAAGAACGGCATCGCACTCACCGCGGCCAACGTGGACCAGTCGTGGAAGGGCACTGATGCGGCCGGCCTGTTCGCCGATCACTGCCAGGCGCCGGTGGTCGTGCTCAACGACGCCGATGCAGCCGGCCTGGCTGAGATGCGGTTCGGCGCGGGTCGCGATCACAACGGGGTGGTCTTGCTGCTGACGTTCGGGACCGGCATCGGCAGCGCGCTGTTCGTCGACGGGGAGCTGGTGCCCAATACCGAACTGGGCCACCTCCAGGTCGACGGCGTCGACGCCGAGGACCGCGCGGCCGCCTCGACCCGGGACTACGAAGCCCTGTCCTGGCCGGATTGGGCGGCCCGAGTATCCCGCTACCTGCAGGCTCTGGAGGATCTGATCTGGCCGGATCTGATCATCACGGGCGGCGGGATCAGCCGCAAGGCCGACAAGTGGTTATCGTTGCTGGAGTGCCGAACCCCAGTGGTGGTGGCGGCATTGCGAAACGAGGCCGGCATCGTCGGTGCCGCGGCAGCCGCCGCAGAAGGGCGCGTGCGGTGAGCGCACGGATCCACGATGTCGGGACTCCCGGTGGCGACCAGCGTCGTTAGAATGAAGAGTCGTTACAATGGAACACGGCATCGTCCCCGAGCACGCTGATCGCACCACCGGAGTCCGGCAGACCTCAATGGCTCCGGCCCTCGCGCCAGTGACGGGCTCGCCGACGGGAGCCCGATTCTCCAACCAGCGCCCGAACACCGACCGTCTCGAAAGGCCGTCCGTGGCAGCCGCAGAGCCCGCATCCCGTCGCGTCAGCGCGCCGAGCCCCACAACCCCGCAGTCCGGGGGCGTTGCATCGTCGCCCCCCAACGGCACAGCTCATGACGCTGACCTGACCCCGGTGGGGTCCGGCTCCGCCGGTCGGGAGGGAGCCGCCGCGACGAGTCGCCCGAAGAACAGCAGAAGTGGTGCCGGCCGAGCCCGCTCCAAAGCCCACAGCAGCGCCACAAAGGCCGTCCCCAAACCCGTCGACGGGGCTGAGCCTGTTCTCGACGTGGCGACCCCCGATATCGAGAGCGGCCCGGGCGTCGAGGACCTCGTCGAGGTTGAAGTCGATGTGGATGTCGTGGTCGAGGAGATCGCTCCGGACCCCGAGGAGCCGGGGGCGCCCAGCGGTCCGGGCTCGGAGGACTTCGTCTGGGACGAGGAGGAGTCCGAGGCACTGCGCCAGGCCCGCAAGGACGCCGAGCTCACCGCCTCGGCCGACTCGGTTCGCGCGTATCTCAAGCAGATCGGCAAGGTCGCCCTGCTCAACGCCGAGGAGGAGGTGGAGCTCGCCAAGCGCATCGAGGCCGGGCTCTACGCCGCCGAGCGGGTCCGCCGGGGTGAGGACTCGACCGAGAAACCGACCGAGAAGCTGTCCCCGCAGCTGCGCCGGGACTTACGCTGGATCGTCCGCGACGGCGAGCGCGCCAAGAACCACCTGCTGGAAGCCAACCTGCGGTTGGTCGTCTCGCTGGCCAAGCGCTACACCGGCCGCGGCATGGCCTTCCTTGACCTCATCCAGGAAGGCAACCTGGGTTTGATCCGCGCGGTGGAGAAGTTCGACTACACCAAGGGCTACAAGTTCTCCACCTATGCCACCTGGTGGATCCGCCAGGCCATCACCCGCGCGATGGCCGACCAGGCCCGCACCATCCGGATCCCGGTGCACATGGTCGAAGTGATCAACAAGCTGGGCCGGATCCAGCGCGAGCTGCTGCAGGACCTGGGCCGTGAGCCCACCCCGGAGGAGCTTGCCAAGGAGATGGACATCTCCCCGGACAAGGTGCTGGAGATCCAGCAGTACGCCCGGGAGCCCATCTCGCTGGACCAGACCATCGGCGACGAGGGTGACTCCCAGCTCGGCGACTTCATCGAGGATTCCGAGGCCATCGTCGCGGTGGACGCGGTCTCGTTCACCCTGCTGCAGGACCAGCTCCAGTCCGTGCTGGCCACCCTGTCCGAGCGGGAAGCCGGTGTGGTCCGCTTGCGGTTCGGGCTCACCGACGGTCAGCCCCGCACGCTCGATGAGATCGGCCAAGTCTACGGGGTGACCCGGGAGCGGATCCGGCAGATCGAGTCCAAGACGATGTCCAAGCTACGCCACCCCTCCCGCTCCCAGGTCCTGCGCGACTACCTGGACTAGTCGGTGGCTCTTCAAGAGCCACCGACCCTGGTCGGGCCGGTCTCTGACAGCCGCCAACCCAGCGCAGCGATGGTGCACGACGCCGATGACCGGACGCCCTAGCGCCCCCTGGACGCTAGAAGCGTGACACTTGAGCCGAGTTTTGCAGATGTCTCCCGCGATGCCCGCCCATCTCACACCTCCCAGCCGCTGAGTGTGACCGTGAGTCGCCATTCGGAGCCGAATAGCGGTTCACAGCCGCCACCGACCGCTATTCGGAGCCGAATGGCGACTCACGTCGCTTTACTGATCAAGGTGACCCGCGTCTCGGCAATCGGAGGCGCAGCCTCACTAGAACAAGGCTTCGAACCCGGCACCGTGCTGGTGGACGACATCACCTACCCCTACGTCGCCTCCGACCAGACGGTCATCAACGCGCTGAGCCGCGAGAACAAGACAATCGTCGAGCAGCCGCATCGCGGCCAGGACGTCGGGGCTCTCAGCCACGCGGATCAGTCCGGGCCAACCAGCGCACCGCGGCATCCACACACTTGGAGCAATAGCGAAAGCAGTCCGCACAACCAGCGCAGCCCTCATCGCCGTCGTAGTCGTAGAGCCCGGGATCGGGTTCGGCGACGTTCGTCGCACCGCACACGGTGACGATCGGCCGGTGATGCTCGCGTTGGGAGACCGTCACGTCCAGCTCGGTCAGGTGCATCCGCGGCAGCGCCCGCCCACACCGCACCGGCACCGGCTCTGCGGTCGCCAACCCGCCGCCCTGCCGCTCGGCGTCAACGCTTTCCAGCTCGATACTCATCGCACACCCGCCAGGATCGCCTTAGCCATCCGCACCACCTGCGCCAGGCGCACACCGCGCCGTCCGGCACCATGGGGATACAGCGCCCACAGCCCACCCAGCTCCTGCACCATCACCAACGTGCACACCTGCGCATCATCAGTACGGCGCCCCTCCACGGCCAACCGGCCCCGTGAGGGGTTCCGCTCATTCTTCCGCCGCATCATCGTATCCACCGATAACCGCCCTCCCACGCCAAAATTGTTTGCGGGACCCACCCGGCGCGTGACAAGGGCACGACCAGGCAGGTCGCCGACCCCAGCCAAAAAGCGACCAGTGATCGACGGAGCTGAGCTTGGCATGACAAGACTGGGCAGCACAGGGACGGAATGTCCTAGTTTGGTGACATTGCGCTAGTCAATGACCCCAAGGATCTCCGCTAACCTGCGCAGCCCCGGGGGCCGAGCCCGACCTGCCCACAGGTCGCGCACAATCGCTACGGCCAGGGTGTGATGCCGTATCCATTGCGGCGCACGACGTTGTAGTGTTTGGAGCGCCTTCACCGCTCCCTCAACGTCGCCGACATCCGTGCGCGCCCGGGCAACGTCCAGCATGAGCCAGGTCCGCCACGATGGCGGGGTGTCCGAACTCAGTCGGATACCCCGCGCCAGGAAGAGTGCGGTATCTGGCTGTCCATGCTGCACTGCTAGTCGGACACGCTCAATCCTCACCGCAGAACGACTGAATACCGAAACAAATCTACTATTGACCGGCGGTGGAAGCGTCGCAAGACGGCATGTTGCCGCTTCGGCAACCTTGAGTATTTCACTGGCCTGTTCGTAATCGCCTTCTCGTCCGGCACTGGTCGCCGCAGAAATCAACAAGCCGCCCCACACCCGCATTTGATTCGCGGTTCGAAGGCCATTTTGCTCGACGCCATCCGCGACATGACCAGCGAGGCGCTGCGCGTCAGCCAAGCGGTTCTGTCGTTGATACGCCCAGGCAATCGAATTAAAAACCATCGGAGCCAGCAGTGGATCGTCTCCCGACTCCGCCGCTCGCAGTCCCCTTTCCAAACTCGACAACGCTAGATCGGTCTTGCCCAACCTGATCGCCAGATGGCCGCCAAGCTGAAGAGCTTTGCCTAGAGCGACCTGTGCCGCTTCGCGTTGTTCTCCCGACCCTACCGCCACAGCAATCCTGGCATCGTCGATGATCTCCGGAAGCAACCGCGTCAACTGCCCGAACTCGGCCGCGTGGTAAAGCGTCCAACCGTCAGCGATCTCCGCCCTCAGCAGGTCGAGGGAGAGCGGCTCAGCGCTGTCGGGCTCCGGTGTCGACGCCAGCGGAGATGGCATGATCGCCCGGCGTACAGCCACCAGCGCGGGGGATTCTCCCTGCTCAGCCGACAGCGCCGGAGGGTCACCCAACAGTGTTGTGACCTCAACCCCGAGGCCGCTGGCGAGTTTGTGCAAGGTGGGCAGTCGCACCGAATGCTTACGGTGCTGCTCCAGCTTCCGGATCACATCGACGGAAATCCCGGAGCGTTCCGACAAGATTTCCTGACTCAGGGTAGCAAGCCTTCGCAGCCGCGCTAGGCGATCTCCCAGATGCACTGAGCCGCCGACAATCTCGTCATTTCTCACGAACTCACCATTTCATTCACCGAGATCAGTCCCTCATCGATACCCCGGAGCAGTACACCTCGGTGAGGGTGCGGCGTCAGACTAGCCACCGGCCCCGATCAGGCAGCGGCGACCCGCCAGAACGATCACACGCGCTACGTCGAGCACTCGCGGACACCACGTCGAGCAGCCGGGCGTTCGACCACCCAGGAGGCATCAATTACCACCCCGTCATCAATGAGACCGCGTTGCGCCGCCGCGCCGCTCCGGCTGAGGTGATGGCCGCGCTGCCCGCGCAGTTGGTGGAGCTGTCCGCGCTGCCATCCGTGACTTTGCGGGTGCTGCCGCTCACCGCCCAGATCGCCGAGTTCTACGTCCCGCACACCTCGTTCTCACTCTACCACTTAACCGACCCCGAGGACCCGGACATCGTGGTGCCGGAAACCCTCACCAGTGACCTTCATCTGGGCGATGACGAGGACGTCTCCCGATATACGAACCTGGATCGCTGGGAGCCCACTGACAGCTAGCGGCCCACCCACGAGCACATTCTTGACAGGTGGATCCTCTCCGAGCTTGACGACGCGGTTTCGTCTGTGACACGGTCACTATTTGCTTTCGACTCCCACGATGCCGCCCGACGGCTGGCAAGGTTTGTCGATGATCTGTCGAACTGGTACGTCCGCCGCTCCCGAGGCACGTTCTGGCGGGGCGGCGATCCAACGGCGTACGCCACGCTTTACGAGTGCCTCACCACAGTGAGTCAGCTGCTGGCGCCGTTCTGTCCCATGCTTGCTGACGAGCTTTACGTTGGTCTCACCTCAACGGCGTCTGTACACCTCACGGATTGGCCAGCGAATCGGGGCCGGCACGACCCAACCCTCGCCGCCGCGATGGCGTCAGTACGACGGCTGGCGGCGCTCGGTCGAGCGGCTCGGGTGGAAGCGGGTGACAAGGTGCGGCAACCGCTGCCCCGGGCCTTGCTTATCCATCCGGGAGCTGGCTTCGACGTCGAGCTGCTTGACGAACTCAAGACAGAACTCAACGTCAAGGCGATCGAGCGAATCGAGTTGTCCGGCGAAGTGACGGACTGGCAGTGCGTCCCCAACTTCAGGGCACTCGGTCCCCGGCTTGGCGCCAAGATGGGGAGCCTGCGAAAAGAATTGTCCGAATCCGATGGATCCCGTCTCAAAGCAGACATGGACCGGGACAGCTTCATCAAGGTCAGTGGCGAGCAGCTCACACCCCAAGAGGTCGAGTTCCGGCCGGTGCGGCGTGCCGGGATTGCGCTGGCCAGCGATGGGGAGTGGGCAACGGCACTCGACTTGGCCATCACGCCCGAGCTCCTGGCTGAAGGTACCGCCCGAGACCTGATTCGAAGCCTCAACGACTTGCGCAAGCTGGCGGGCTTCGGCACCTCCGACAAGATTGACATCTTTCTCGACATGCCCGAGCCACTCAAGACCGAGATCGGGCCGCACTGGGACTGGGTCGCCAGCGAGATCCTGGCCGCCAGCCTGTCCTTCGGCCCCGGCGAGCACGAGTTCGATCTCAACGGCCAGCAGGTGCGCGTCCACCTGACACCCGCCGAAGCGACAACCGGTTAAGTTGAGGGCACTCCAAGGACTACCAACCTCGGCCACGCCGGTCTTCAACAGCCACCAACCCCGACCGCGGGCTGCCACCTGGCCGACGGCCGTCACAGCCGAGGCGTCGTACGGGCACAGAAGCACCGCGTCAAGCAACGCGGTCCAGCCGGCGCAGCCCGGTTCCCCGCCGCTCATCATGAGATCGGTTACAATTGCCGCCCGAAGATACCAGGGGCAAGACCGAGGCGAAAAAAGGGGGCAGACCATGCGCATAATTTTGATTCTTGCCTTCCTGTTTGCGACTACCGGATGTTCTCTCTTCGGGACCGCGCCGGGCATCCTTAACGGGTCGATTATCCCGACGGCAGAGCGCATTGCCATCGAACAAATCGCCGGAGAGGATCTGCTGAATCCGAATACGAAGCGTTCTACGGGAGACCACGCGGGAGATGTCATCGTAGTGAATGTGTGGGGCTCTTGGTGCGGACCATGCCGATCCGAGACGCCAGAAATCGAGCAAGCGTACCAGCAAACCAGAGGCACCACCGTGGACTTCCTGGGAATCAACATCCGAGATCATGTACGCAGTTATGCCGAGGATTTCACCAAGGACCGCTCGGTGAGTTATCCGTCAATATGCGACCCGTCTGCTCGGAGTCTGTTAAAATTCGGAAAATACCGCAATATCGCCGTTCCTACCACTTTCATATTAGATCGCAGACATAGAGTGGCAGTGGTATTCATCGGCGCGGTGCATATCAACGATTTGATCCCGAGGATAATGGAGGTATCGGCCGAATAGGATTACCCTGGAAGCCCTCGAAAGCCCTCGATAATATCGACTAAACCTGGCGCCAACCAGTGCAGTGGGATCCTCCTGCGTACCAGGCGCAGGCGCGAACCGATTGCCCGGACGGCACGTTGACGTTCTCTGACGTCATTCCCGTTGCACCTCCCCAAGTGTTCGTCACCTTGCCGAGCGGTTCATTCCAGGTTCTGCCCCCATCGGTTGAGATGTCAGTCCAGTCAGAGTCGTTGAGGTACGACTTGTAAAGATAAGCGAAGGCGGTCTGGCCTTGGAGTACCAGCTCGACCGATTGCTCCTGGGGCTATCATCCTCTTCAAGAGGATATCTGTAAGATATAGCCAGGTTGTCCACCGAGCTAGCGATTCTTTGGCAGCTCTTCCCGGTGCACGATCCACCCGTCCCCAAGCGAGTTCCCCACAACGAGCCCACGGCGAGCCACCGAGAGGAACTCCGTCGCACTGAGGCACCCGGCGCCCGCAGGCAGAACACCGAGCAGCGGCAGACCCGTCACCGTAGGCAGATCAGCGAGGTTGCAGCGGGCGGCGAGGTCGGGCTCGACCGGCCACGCGCCGATCACCACCCCGATGCAGCACAGGCCGCGGGTGCGCATCACCTCAGTGGTGAGTGCGGTGTGATTGAGGGTGCCCAGCCCCGCGACGGCTACCACGAGCAGCGGTGCACCCAGAGCCGCCGCGGCGTCCGCGATCGTGCCGCCGGTGTCGTCGAAACGGACCAGCAGTCCCCCAGCGCCCTCCACCAACACCAGGTCATGGTCGGCGGCCAACTCGCGGGCGGCGGCAGCCACCGCCATGGGTGTCACCGGGGGAAACCCGGCGCGGCGGGCCGCCGTCGCCGGTGCCAGCGGGTCCGGGAAACGGGCCAGCTCCCGGCAGGTGACCGACGGGCCCACGAGACGTCGCACCTCGTCGACATCACCTGGCTGCCCCACCTCGACGCCGGTCTGCGCGGCCTTGAGCACTGCCACCCGGCGGCCCGCCGCGACAGCGATCGCAGCGATCGCCGATGCGACCACGGTCTTACCGACGCCGGTTCCCGTTCCGGTCACCACCAGCACGGTCACCGGACAACCTCGGCAAGGACCCGGGACACCTGCTCCAGATCCGCCTCGGTCAGCCCGGCATGGGCCGTCAGCCGCAATCTACTGGTGCCGGCGGGCACCGAAGGGGGCCGGAAGCAGCCCACCCGCAGACCGTGGCGCAAGCAGTGCGCCGCGGCAGCGACCGCCCGGGCCGCCTCCCCGAGGATCACCGGGACGATCCCGGACATCGGCGCAGCCACGCCGGCTGCGGTGGCGATGGCCGCGGCAGCGTCGAGTACCCGGCCGGGCAGCGCAGGCTCGGCCTGCAGCACCCGCAACGCGGCCAGCGCCCCGCCGGCCGCCGGTGGCGCCAGGCCGGTATCGAAGATGAAGCTGCGCGCCGAGCCGACCAAGTGGTCCACCACCGCCCGGGAGCCCAGTACGGCACCGCCCTGGCCGCCCAGTGACTTGGACAGCGAGACCGTCGCCACCACGTCGGGCTCACCGGCCAAGCCGCATCCGGCCAGCAGTCCCCGCCCGCCAGGCCCGCATACCCCGAGACTGTGCGCCTCATCGGCCAGCAGCACCGCCCCATGAGCCCGGCACACTTGGTGCAGCTGAGCTAGCGGGACCAAGTCACCGGTCACGCTGCACACCGAATCGGTGACGACCACAGCGCGCGGCTCGGATCGGGTGGCCAGCGCGACGTTGACCGCCGCGACGTCACCGCGCGCCGCGATCACCACTCGAGCCCGGGACAACCGGCAGGCATCCACCAGCGAGGCGTGGCTCCCGGCGTCGGACACCACCACGCTACCCGGCCCGGACAGCGCCGTCACCGCGCCGAGGTTGGCGGTGTAACCCGAGGAGAACACCAGGGCCGCCGCCGCGCCACAGAACGCGGCGAGCTCGTCCTCCAGCGCAGCGTGCAGCTCGGTGGAGCCGGTGACCAACCGGGATCCGGTGGAGCCGGCACCCCAGGTGCGCGCCGCAGCCAACACACCCTCGACCACCCGCGGATCCCGGGCCAAGCCCAGATAGTCGTTGGAAGCAAGATCGATCATCCGCTCGGTAGCAGACCGGGGATGCACTGTGCGTTTCAACCCGGCGGCCCGACGCGTGCGGGCTACCTCGTCCAGCCAGTCCAGGAACCCGGTCACGACCAGCGAGCCTACGACGCACCGGCCGGCAACCACCGGCGGACGTCACTGCTTCGGAGGCGGCGCCTGGGTGGGTACGCTGGGAAACGCCAGACCACCGGGTAGCTGCTCGTCGGGCACCGGTACGAAGCGCCCGGCTTCGGGGTCCAGCAGCAGTAGCCGGGCAGTGCGGATATCCAGGAACAAGCCCGCGACCTGCACCCGGCCGGCGGCAACGGCGTCGCGCAGCACCGGGTGCATGCACAGCGCCTCCACCTGACGGGCCACGTTGACCATGGCAAGCCGGTCCACCTCGTCCCGGCCCTCCGCGGTCGCCGCAACACCGACCGGGTGCCCCCGGCGCATGGCCACCAGGCTCGGCAGGCCCAACCGTAACCACCGCCCCAGGGCTCCGGTGACGATCGCGTTACCGAGCAGGCCGTGCATCGCCGCGCAGCCGGAATGCCCGCAGACCAGAACCGAGGGCACCTTGAGATGGTTCACCGCGTAGTCCAGCGACGCGGCAACCGACGACTCGGACTCGTGCCCGGGCGGCGGCACCAGGTTGCCGAGATTGCGTACCGTGAACAGGTCACCAGGTCCACTGCTGGTCAGCACGTTGGGCACGACCCGAGAGTCGGCACAGGTAAGGAACATCGCTCGGGGGCATTGCTCGTCCACCAACTGTTCCAGGTGCGGCAGCACTTCAGGCACCGAACGGCGATGGTACTCCCGCACCCCGGCGAGCAGCGGCTGTAACGCACCGTGGTCGTGGTCGACGTGCTGGACCTGCCATACCCACCACGGTGAGAAGGCACGCGGCAGGGCGGGCATCCGGACCCGCCGGGCGGTGCCGTTGCCGCCGTCACTGTCGCGTCGCGCCGGCCCCACCTCGTCCACGACGACGGTGCCTCCGTTGGCCTCGTGCAGTCGCTGCCAGGTGGCCAGGTGCTCGTAGGCGGCGTGGTCCAGGAAGTCGACCGCCAGCTCCACGACGACATAGCTACCGGCCGGCACCTGCGCCAGCACCCGGGACAGCCGGGGAACGGACAGGAAGCTCAAGGTGCCCTCGACCACCACCCGCCAGCAGGCCGGTCCCCCGTCCGACGCGGGCCGCATCGGCTGCGCGTGCACCACCGACCAGACCACCCGGCGCAACACCAGCAGCAATGACAGTCCCAGCCCGATGAGCACACCCTCGAGCAGGTTGAGAAACACCACGCCGGCGGTGGTGATCAGATAGATCACCAGCTCACCCTGGCGATGGGCCGAGCGTAGGTGCGCCAGCTTGACCAGACGCAGGCCGATCACCACCAGCAGACCGGCGAGCGCGGCCAGCGGGATCAGTTCGATCAACCCGACGAGCAACACGGAGAACAGCAGTACCCACCCACCGTGCAGTACCGCCGACGCCCGGGTTCGAGCCCCAGCGGCGACGTTGGTGGTGCTGCGGACGATCACACCGGTGATCGGCAGACCGCCTACCATTCCGGACACGGTGTTCGCCACTCCCTGGCCGACCAGTTCCCGGTCGAAGTTGGTCTTGGCACCTTTGCCCATCTTGTCCACCGCCACCGCGGACAGCAGGCTCTCCACGCTGGCGATCACCGCGACGATGAGCACCCCGGTGAGCACCCCGCCCCACATGCCGGCCGGCACCTCCGGCAGGCGCAATGAGTCCAGTAACGATCCGGGCAGCACCACCCGTTCAGCGTCGGACGCGAACACGGTGGTCAGCGCCGTCACTCCGACGATAGCCACCAGCGGCGCCGGGACCCGCGGCAACGGACGCGGCAACCGCGGCCAGATCAGCAGCACGGCGATCACCGCGAGGCCCGCCACTGCGGCGTGATCGTGCAGATTGAGGAGCTGGCCGGGTAGCTCGATGATGTTCGTGATCGCGTCGGTTCGGGCCGCCCCACCGAGCAGCACGTGCAGCTGACCGAGCGCGATGGTGATCCCGATGCCGGCCAGCATCGCGTGCACGACCGCCGGGGAGATCGCCAACGCGGCTCTGGCCACCCGGCTGACCCCGAACAACACCTGCAGCAGACCGGCAGCCGCCGTGATAGCACAGGTGACCCCCCAACCGAACCGGGCGATCAGATCCGCGACCACCACGGTAAGCCCGGCAGCGGGACCACTCACCTGCAACGCTGACCCGCCGAGCAGGCCGGCCACAACCCCACCGACGACAGCGGCGATCAGCCCCGCCAGCACCGGAGCACCGGTCGCCACGGCGATACCGAGAGAAAGCGGCACCGCGACGAGGAACACCACCAACGAGGCCGGAACGTCGTAACGCACCATCATCCAGGTGCGGCGGCGTGCAGCGGATAGTGACACGCGGGAAAGAGCTGGGGGTCGCAACGACGGCCTCCAGATCGGCTGGTTGTACCGGTAGTAGACGACCCGGAACGCGCGGTGCATCGCCGCGCTGCGATACCCCCAACTACCGGACCGACCGGGGTGATCGACCGTTAGCAGCCAGTCCCTCCCCGTCACCACCGATCTTCCGGATCGAGCTTGAAGTCCAGGTAAAGCTAGCCTTAACCATCCCCGATCTCACTCTTTCGACGTCGGCCGCGTGGCCTCGAACAGCGGCAGCCCAAGGCAGGCGCGACCGACGAAATCGTGCAACGCGTCGGTGGTAGGCGCCATCGCACCAGCGGCGAGCAGATCGCGGACCCGTCGCTCCACATCGAGTTCCTTGCGCAACGCGGCACCGCCGCACAGCTTCAGCACACCGTCGGCGACCTCGGCCGCGGCTTCCGTGGCGATTGCCTTGACCTCCAGCACGCGAAGCATCGCATCCGCCCGCCCGGTGCCCACAGCGGCGAGCGTGTCCTGCAGAAACGCCCGGACGGCATCGGTGCGGATACACAGCTGAGCGAAGGTCGCCCGGGAGACCGGTTGCTGCGCCAAGGTCTGGCCGAGATGCTGCAGCCGGGTGCGGGTGAGGTGCGCAGCGGCATCAGCGACCAGCGCCGCCATCACGCCCAGCGAGAACGCCGCGTGCAACACCAGCAACGACTGCAGCGAGGTGCGCAGCGCGATGTCCAGCCCCGCGCCGTCGTCGCCGAGCCGGGCACCGGCGGGGACGACCACGCCCACCCCGGACACCGGACTGGAAGCAGTGCCACGCAGACCCAGCCCGTTGTACCTTCCTACGCCCAACCCAGCGGCGGCGCTGGGCACCAGCCACAGGGACATGGCGCCATCGCGGTTCACCGGGCGGCTGGACCATACGTAGCTGTCGGCGTGACCGGCCGAGGTCACCCAGCTCTTGCGAGCATCGAGTTGCACGGTATCGCCGTCGCACGCGGTGGCCGTGCCCAACGGCACCCAGCAGTGGCTGTCCGAACCGGTCTCCGACAAGGCCAGGCTGCTCACATGGTCACCGCGGGCGATCGCACAACGAACGTCTCGCGGTCCGTGTGCCTCGATCGCGGCGACGGCCGCATAGTGCATCAACACCACCATCGCCGTCGAGCCGCATCTCCCGGCCAGCACCTCGACCACGTGCGCAGCCGCAGCGAGTGATTCGCCGCTGCCCCCGACTCCCGGGGCACTGAGCAGACCGAGTAGTCCGGCGTCACCCAGTGCCCGGACACCATCGCGCGGATACGTCCCGGTCCGATCGATCTCGGTGGCCTGCGGACCGACCGTGCGCTCGATCACCGCCGACAACATCGCCTGGTGGCCGGTGGCGGTCACGGGGAACTCCGGAGCCATACTCACGGCACCCAGCGTGCCACGTCAGCCCACAGCGGTCGCGGCAAACACTCCGATAGTGATCCGCGCCAGCTCTTCGTCGCTCGTGACGTAGGGCGGCATGGTGTAGATGAGGTCGCGAAAGGGACGCAGCCAGACACCGTGGGCCACCGCCGCTGCGGTGGCGGCCGGCAGATCGACATCGTGGTCGAGTTGCACGACGCCGATCGCGCCGAGCACCCGGACGTCCACCACCCCGGGCAGCTCGGCCGCAGCAGCCAGCCCGGTTCGCAACCCGGTCTCGAGCCGGTGGACCTCAGCACACCAGTCCTGGCCGAGCAGCAGATCGATGGATGCGCAGGCCACTGCCGCCGCCAACGGGTTACCCATGAACGTCGGCCCGTGGGCCAGCACCGCAACCTCACCGCCTGAGATACCCGCGGCCACCCGCGGGGTGCACAACGTGGCCGCCATCGTGAGATAGCCGCCGGTGAGGGCTTTGCCCACGCACATCACATCGGGGCTGATCCCGGCGTGGTCGGCGGCGAACAGCGCTCCGGTCCGGCCGAACCCGGTGGCGATCTCATCGAAGACCAGCAGCACGTCATGAGCCAGCGTGATCTCCCGCAGTACCCGCAGGTAGCGCGGGTCGTGAAAGCGCATCCCCCCGGCGCCTTGGACAACCGGTTCGACGATCACCGCGGCCAACTCGTCGGCATGGCGCGCCACGGTGTCGGCCAGCAGCTGCACGTATCCGGAGTCCAGCTCTCTCTGACCAACAGCTCCGCGCTGGGTCTGATCAGCAGCTCCGCGCGGGGTCTGATCAGCAGCTCCGCGCTGGGCCGGTGGTGATGGCACGAAAACCTGCCGGGCGAGCACGTCCGACCACAGCGAGTGCATCCCGTTGTCGGGATCGCAGATGCTCATCGCGCCGAAGGTGTCGCCGTGATATCCGCCCCGCCAGGTGAGCAGCCGGTACTTGCCGGGTCGCCGCAGTGCTCGCCAGTACTGCAGGCACATCTTGATCGCGACTTCCACCGACACCGAACCCGAGTCGGTGAAGAACACGTGCTGCAGCGGCTCCGGGGTGATCTCCACCAGACGGCGCGCCAGCCGGATTGCGGGCTCGTGGGTGAGGCCGCCGAACATCACGTGGCTCATCTGGCCGAGCTGATCGCGCACGGCAGCGTCGAGCACCGGATGGGCATAACCATGGATGGACGCCCACCACGACGACATCCCGTCGATCAACTCGGTTCCGTCGGCCAGCCGCAGCCGAACTCCGGCGGCCGAGCGGACCACGAGCGGATCGACCCGGCCGGGCATGCGCTCGTAGGGATGCCACACATGAGCGCGATCCGCCGCAAGTAGATCCTGCACCGAGTGCACAGTGCGCAAGCCTACGGTCCGCCGCCGACCATCCCATCAGCCATATACGGAGAGTGAAGGTGGTAACAGACAGTACTCGATGTAACACTCTGGGCAGGGGTAGCGATGACAAGCTGTACAGGTCCCTCCGGGGATCTCACGGGTGAATCCTTCGGGACCACCCGTAGGGGGCAGCAGGGCGTGGTCAACCGTCTGGGAGGGATGCGGACCCCGCGTTCCTCCCGGGCACCGGGGGAGAGGAAAACCCACATGACAGCACGCTGGCAATCATGCGCATTCCGCCGCACCACCGACCTTATCCACATCCCATGATCCCACAACACCGGGCCGGCGCGCCGATTTCACGCAGCCTCGGAACCAGCACCGTTGCCACCTGCGATGCCTACCCTGGCATCCCGGAACAGCCGTCGGTAGCCGGGCATTGTGCTCAGGACACGATCCGGGTGTTTCTCGTCATCGACATGAGCCTGCTGCGCGGAGCGCTCGCCGCGCTACTGTCCAATGAAGACGACATCGAAGTGGTCGCCGGGATGGCACTGGGCGATCGAGTGATCCCCACCGCGGTCCGGCACCGGCCCGACATCGTCGTCGTCGACGTCGACCAGAGTGGGGCCGACGTGCTCGCGACCACGCAGGCGCTGCACGAGCGGCTACCCGAGTGCCGGGTGGTCGTGCTGGCCACCGCTCGACGACCCGGTCTGGTCCGTCGAGCGTTGGACGTGCCGGTAGCCGGTGCGGTGGACAAAGAAGCGCAACCACGGCGGCTACTGACCACCATCCGCCAAGTGGCCAAGGGAAAAAGGACGATCGACCCGGCGTTGGCGGTCGCCGCGATCGGCGTGGCGGGCAGCCCACTGACCCCTCGGGAGCTCACGGTTCTCGACCTCGCCTCAGGCGGGGCGTCGCCGACCGAGATAGCTCAACGGCTCTTCCTCAGCCGCGGGACGGTATGCAACTACCTGTCGCGGGTCATCACCAAACTGGGTGCTCGCACCCGGATCGACGCCATCCGCATCGCCCATGAGGCGGGCTGGATCTGACCGGCTGGACCTGACCTCAGCCACGCGTGATGACGGGCCGGAGACGATGGTTAGCTCCGGCCCGTCATCCCGTTGTACCGGGTCTCCGTGACCGGTGTCTCCGTGACCAGTGTCCCAGTGACCGACCAGGTCACGGTAGAGCGGCGCAGTTCTGAGCAGCTCGCGGTGGCTACCTGACACCACTACGGCACCATCCATCAGCAGGATCCGATGAGCCCGCAACGCCGAGCTGATCCGGTGCGCGACGACGACCAAGGTGCCACCGCGTCGAGCGAGGACCCGCTCGACGCGCTCCTCAGCAACCGGGTCGAGATGACAGGTGGCCTCATCCAAGATCAGCACCGGCGCTGTGGTCAGATGCGCTCTGGTTACCGCGACAAGCTGCCGTTCCCCGGCTGAGAGCATCCCGGAGTCGATCGCGGAGTCGTACCCCCCGAGTCGGGTCACCACCGCGCGCAAGCCCAGCGAGTCCACCGCGGCGTCGAGCTCGGCCAGGGTCGCTGCCGGACGCAGGTAGCGCAGGTTCTCGCCGAGGGTCCCAGCGAAGACATACGCCTCCTGCGGGATCACCACCCGATGCTCGGCGAGCGTCCTCGGGTCGAGGTCGGCGACCGGCACACCGCCCAGCCGGATCTCACCGCGCTGGGGAATGTGCGTCGCGGTTGCCAGCCCGGCCAGGGTGGACTTCCCCGCACCGCTGGGTCCGACGATGACCAGATGCTCGCCGTGCGGGATCACCAGATTCAGCCGATTCACCACCGGTTCGGCGTGACTGCCGTAAGAGAAGGTCACACCGCTGAACACCAGGTCATAACCACTGGGGGCAGGCTGGTGTGGGCCACGGGCCGGCAGCGGTTGCTCACCCGCCTCCACCAGCCGATCCAAGGTGACCACCAGCCGCAAGCCACCGACGCCCAGCCCGTCGACCAGCGCCTTCAGTGCCGGGAGCAGCCCCTGGGTGAGGTAGATCAGGCCGCCGGCGATCGTGCCGAGCGTCGCGCCGGTCGCCAGCAGCCAGGGCGCTCCGAGGAGCAAGCCCACGGCAGGTAACCAGGCACCGACGGCTACGGACACCGTGCGGATCGCGGTCATCCGAGCCAGCGTCCGCTCCGCCTCCGCGTGCGCATCCACCTGCTGCTGCACCCGCGCGCATGCCGGGTCCTCGGCGCCGCACGCAACCACGTCGCGCAGGCTGCGCGCAACGGTGCCGGCCGATTCGGCGACTCCTTCGTCAGTGAGCACGTAGGTACGCTGGCGGGTCATCATGGACCGCAAGGAGGCCACGAACAGTCCCAGGCCGGCCAGCAGCGGCGGCAGCACCAGCAACCCGATGATCCCGGTCAGCGCTGCCATCCCGATCACTGCGGCCACCGCGCTGACCACGAAGCTCCTGGTCAGCAGGAGCAAGCCGGCGAAGGTGTCCCGGACCACCTCAACCTGGTGGGTGAGCCGGGCTACCGCCCCCGAGTCGGGTCGCCCGCCGAGCACCGTGGATCGCTGCAGCGCGCCTCCGACCACGCGCTGCACCAGGTCGTCGCGGAACGGCTCGACGATCTCGGCGAGGATCCGGTAGATGTACCGGGTGGCCAGCGCCCCCGCCAGCACCGCCACGGCCAGCACACCGAGCCACGCCAGCCCAATCCCGGGACGGCCGGCGAGGAATCCGTCATCCAACGCCCGGGCCACCCCGTAGCCCGACAGCAGCAACGGCAACATCTGCAGCACCGACCAGGCAGCCAGCCGGGCGAGAGCGCGGGGATGGCGGCGCAGCGCGCCGAAGAGGACTCGGGGCACCGTGCTGGCGGCTGGGGTCATCTCGGGAGTCATCAGCTCGCCACCTTCGCGTGCGTTTCCGGTTGCCCCTGGGTTTCGGCTGGTACCGCCTCGGAGCCGAAAAGTGCCCGGTAGTCCGGATCACGCCACAACTCGGTGTGCGGACGCAAGCTGCGCAGCTTGCCACGGTCAAGCCAGGCGACCAGATCCGTCCGGGCAGCCGTGGCCGCCCGGTGCGCGATGATCAGCCTGGTCTGTCCCCTGTTTCCGGTGGTCAGCGCTGCGCCGACCTGCCGCTCGGTGACGGTGTCCAGGCTGGAGGTCGCGTCGTCGAGGATGAGTACCCGGTAGGGGTGGGCGAACGCCCTGGCCAGACCCAGCCGCTGCATCTCACCTCCGGACAGCGGGGCCGCAGCCAACGCTGTCTGGTACCCCTGCGGCAGCCTCTCGACGAAGGTATCCGCGCGGGCGGTGGTAGCGGCTTGGCGGACCCTTTCCGGAGCGCGGTCGCGCGAACCAAAGTTGATCACTTCCTCGATCGTGTCCCCAACCAACGCTGGGCGCTCGAAGGCAAAGCCCACCGCACCGCGTAGCTCCTCCCGGGACAGATCGGGCAGCGCCACGCCGTCGAGTAGCACCTGCCCCAGCTCGGGATCGGCGAGCCGACCGGCCAGCGCGGCGAGCACAGACTTACCCGCCCCGGACTGGCCAACCACGGCCACCGTCGTACCGGCCGGGATGACCAGATCAAGCCCATCGATGACCGCCGACATGCTTGGTCCCGCAGAGGCGGCATTATTACCAGCCGACGTGCTTGGTCCCGCGGAGGCGGCATTATTACCAGCCGACGTGCTTGGTCCCGCGGAGGCGGCATTATTACCAGCCGACACCCGGACTCCACGGAACTCGAGCCGGCCACCTCGGTTGCCTCTACCGGAGCAGTAGGGCAAAGTGGCGGCACCGTATCGGGTCACCGGTTCGGTGAGCACTTCGGCCGCGCGCCGGCTGCCGGCCCGAGCCCGAGTGAGTTTGTTGAGGAAGCCCACCGCCGAGCCGAGGCCGGCGGCCAGCACCGCATAGCGGCTCGCGGCGTAGAGCTCACCGACAGTCAGCCGGCCGGCGACCACACCGAGCCCGGCGACACCGACGACGACCAGCTGCAGCAGGGGCCCGATCACGGCGGACTGGCTGGCCACCCGCACCTGGTTGCGCCACATCCGCGCGCCATGCGCGCGCAACCCGGACAGTGGCTGCAGAATCCGTCCTCGTTCATGCTCGATACTGCCGGCGGCGGCGATCGTGCGGGCCCCGGACAGCGCATCGATCAGCCGTGCGGCGATCTGTCCCTGGCTGTGCAGGTAGTGCCTGATGGTCTCGGAATTGTCCCGGACGAAGACCCGTAGCAGCCCGGCCATCGCGACGACTCCGACCAAGGCGGTGAGCCCCACCCACGGGTCGATCACAGCGAGGGCGACGATGCTGCCGACCGGGGGAATCAGACCGGCCCCGACCATGACCGCGGTCACCCCGACCTGCCCTGCTTCGCTGGCGTTGCGGGTGACCCGGGTCACCAGGTCGCCGGGTTCGAAGCGGCGGGTGGCTGCCGGGCCGATCGCGACCAGATGCCGGATCAGCGTCGTGCGTAGCCAGGCGGTGCACCGGGCGTTGCTCGCTCCGGTAGCGATGTCTCCGACCACCTTGCCGCTCACCATGAGGACGATCAACCCTGCGCAGCTGAAGAGGGTCCACGTGATGGAGCCGTCACCGGGCAGCGCGTCGAGGGCCCGGCCGAATGCGGCGGGGAGCAGGATCTCCGCGCCTGCACAGACCAGAGTGGCCAGCGCCAGAACCCAGGTCCACAGCCCGCCGCGCCGGCCCGTCGTCACCAGCAAACGGTCTGCTTGCTTCCACGGCGGGTCTCCGCGCACCGAATCGTGCGAACACGCGGCCGGATTGCTGTTCACACGGCCTCCGCATCGTCACGACGAGTTCTTCTGGTCCAATGGATCATCGGGTGGTCCGGGGCAACGCCGGCTGCCCCGGACCACCCGCGATGAACATCAGTTGCCGCAGAGCAGCAGGCTGAGGCTGCTGCTGTCACAGTCGTCGCAGCAGTCGTGGCCGCCGCGCGGAGCGTCGGCGGACAGCTCCAGGGCCTGCAGGTCGAGAAGTGCCATTGTTGTCACCTCCCCTCGAAGGTCGATGCGGACACAAGCCCGTTCCTGCCCGTCAGTACCGCTGGCACGGGGGCAACGTGCGGCGCGGACCGGCGGGGTTCGAAGAGGAACGGGAGACCGACGGGGTGCTCATGGACGGCTGCACCCAGGGCCAGCAGGATGCCTGCGGCCCCACTCGCTAGATCCATCGACAGTCGCAGCAACTGCTCACCGGGGAAGGCGAGATGGCCTCGGTAGTCGACGCGGTGCCAGCTCAGACGCTGGACCTGGGCGGCGACCTCAGCATTCCAGATCGCATGCCCAGGCGGGTATGCCCGGCTGAGGTACAGGATGATTCCGGACCGGCCGCTGAACAGACCCGGCTGGATGTAGAACGGGACCCGTGCGACGTTGCGAATAGCTGCCGCGGCTCGGGCGAACTCCTCATCGAAACGGTGCGTGAGATATTCGTCGAGGACCATGCCGATGCCCGCGCTGCCACGATCGAGGTAGGGCATCGCCCGCCAACCCTCGTTGACCAACATCGAGCCGTCGTCGCGGGTCAGGCAACGACGCAGATCCTGGCGCAGTGCAGTCCCGGCCAGCTGGAGGAATCCACGATCACCGGTGTGCTCGTAGAGCCGCAGGAACATCAGCGCCGGGCCGGCGGAACCCTGCATCAGCCCGGCGTACGGATGGTCCCCACCGCTGATCGCGCCGACGCTGTCGGCAGCCCCGAGCCGGTCAGCCACCATCTCGGCGACGCGCAATGCGTGCTCGAAGAGGATGGATTCTCCGGTCGAGCCCGCGAAATGTGCCAGGTTGAGCGCGATGCCGGCCAGGCCACCCGACAAATCCGTGCCGAGCCGTTCGCACTGCTCACTGAGGCAGAAATCAATCAGGTCAAGGGCGGCTTGCCGATACCCCAGCTCCGCAAGTACGTACGACACGCCGTGCAGACCGTCATAAAGACCCAAGCGCGCACCACGCGACGCCGCGGCTGCGCGCTCCAGCAGCCAGTGCTCCCCCGCGGGATACCGGTTGGCCCCGGTAGCCGACAGCGCATAGAGCACGCCCGCCGCTCCGTGGGCGATGTTGATGCCTCCGGAACTGAACTGAGCGATGTCGCCGGGGAAGAGCCGGTCGGCACGCTTCGGTGTGGCACTGGCCAAGATCCCGGCCACTATCGAGTCACGGGCACGTATCCAACCGGTTGTTCCGGACGGTAACGCGGCAAGCTGTCTGGCGCAGCGGGGCGGTGGGCGTGGGTCGGTACGGCCGGATCCGGTAATCGTCTGTACCGCCTCGGCCAGGAAAGGTGGTGGTACCGGAAAGCACTCGGCGATGACTTCCACGAAGTCCTGCGGCTTTCCCGCGTCGAGCCGGATCATGGCGGTCAACGGGAGGAACAGCGCTAGACGCAGGCAGGCCAGGGAGTAGCGGTCTATGTCGAATCCGGTCCGATCCGGCGGGGACGCGAAGCCAGGGTTGCCCAGGGTGGGCCGACGGGCCTCATCAATGCTTGTCGCGACCTCGAAGTCGATCAGCGCGATCCGGCCGTCAGCACGGACGATCACGTTGAACAGATGCAGATCACCGTGCACGATCCGGCGGCCATGAACGGCCGTGACGATGTCCTCGACCTGGGTGCACACGCGCAAGGCCCATTCGGTGTGGGCCGCGAACTCAGCTGGCCCGGCAGCGGGACCGCTCAACGGGTAGCGCTGCGTGAAGACCTTGTTCAGCGACGTTCCCTCGACGAACTCCAGAGCGAGGAAATGGTGCTCACCCAAGGTGAAATGATCGTGAACCACGGGCACCCCGTCGATACCCGCAAGATGTTCGAGTGTTCGGCGTTCACGCTGCAGCCGCGCAACCGCGTCAGCGCCATCTGCCGCGAGACCGGCATGCGGCCGCGCTTCCTTGAGCACCACCCGGGCACCGGTCCGCTGGTCTCGCGCGTCGTAGAGCCCCCCACCGTTGGAGAAGTGCAGGACCTGCTCGATGCGGTAGGGCAGATTCGCGACGGTGGTGGCGTTGCGTGCGGCGAGTTGGGGAACCAGCAGATCCGGCAACGTCACCCACGGCGGGGTGGCGAACACCGCCTCCCGGCGGTCCGGCACCAGCGCACCGGTGGGGTCCTCGATGGCGGGCACCCGGTCCCCCCGAGCCGACAAGCAGTGCCGCAGCGCGAAGCCGCCGTAACGGACATAGAGCGGGCCGTCGTTCCAGCGTAGATCGCTGAGAATGTATGGGCCTGGCTCGCCGGCCAACCGGTCACCCAGATCGTGCAGAATCATGCCCAGCGCGTCGATGTCGGCCGGGTAGATCGTGACGAATTTTCCACTGGATCCCCGCGGTGCGTATTTCGCGTTGCGCATGTGGACGACGTTTCGAGAAGCCAGGAACTTGAAGTGAATCCGGCGCGGAACACAGTAAGCCCACACCGTTTCCAGGATGCGTTCAGCGTTGTCGAGACATGCCGACGCGTGGATCTTCCAGCCCTGCTGAGGGACCAAATCGCCCACCGGATTCATGACCACCCAATTATTGACGATCCGGCGTTCCCAGCCCTCGGGGACCGGACGTTGCGCAGCGTCGAAGGACTCCGAGCGGCTCGGCCCGATCATCGAATCGTAAAACAACGGATCCGCGATGCAGTACACCTCGTAACCGTCGTCCACTTGATCCCCCTTTGTTGGGCTACCGGGCATCGCTATGCATAAATACTCGCCCCCCAGCACCCCTGCGACAAGTGGTGTTCGTCAGGCCCTCGATGTGAAGGAATCACTGGTGCCGCGATGAATGAATACCGGGTCCGTCAGTGGTTGAGACCGAGCAGGGTCTTGGGTCGCTCACCGGGGCGCTGCGCAACTGTCGCCGAGCGCGACACCAGAGCTGCCGGGCCGCGGGCGGACAGCCCTGATGGCGCGCTCGGCGACAGTAGAGCGGGTCCCGGTCACCTGCACTTCGAAGCAGGTGCAATAGACCCCGGCTGGTCGGTCACCACCACCTGGGTGCCCGCACCTCGCGGTCTGACTGACGACCCAGTCCTCGGCCCTACTCAGGCGATCACGGTGGTACAACCCCGTCGTCGGGTACTGGCCCCACAATGTCGACCTGCTCAGGCAGCAGGGGGGAGATCGCGACGTCTGGTAGAGGTGTACGCGGGGCGGCGACGTGCACCGCTCGGACACCCGGACGAGCGACCACGGCCTGCAGCCCGGCTCCGTCGCCGAGCACCAGCATCGCCAGCACGCAGGCACAACCGGCACGCAGCTGCTCGGCCTCCGCGGCGGCGACAGCGGCGGGCCGGCCACCCGGCACTGCCTGGGACGCAACGGTGGCGCGGTCCTGCGCGGTGGATCGCAGTACCTCAGCGAGCTCCGGCGCCGGTCGCTGCCCGGGCAGATCACGGATGATCAATGCGGTCTGCACCCGTGGCAGCGGAACCCGAAGCACCACCCGCGACAACCGCACACCCTGCGTCAGTTCGGCGGCGGGCGCCGGCGCGAGGTAGTCGTCCAGCTGCACCAGCGCCCAGACCGGTTCCGATCCGGTAGCCGGCAACGACGCAGCGGCCCGCCGCAGGTAGCCCGCCACCGGCTCGCCGGCCTCGGGCCCGAGGCGCGCGACGCCGGCGACCGGCGGCGGTTCACCCGGCTGCCCGGCCACCACGACCGCGACACCCAGCGCCACGAACAACGCGACCCAGCGAGCCCGCGGTGTCATCGGTCAGCTCTCAGCGGCCAGCACGTCCAACGCGCCACGCAGGTCGTCGGGGTCCGGGCTGGTGAACTCCACCCAGCGGTCATCAGCGGGATGCGGGAAGCCCAGCCGCGCGGCGTGCAGCCACTGCCGGTCCAGCCCGAGCCGCTGCGCCAGCGCGGGATCGGCGCCATAGGTGAGGTCCCCGCAGCAGGGGTGCCGCAATGCGGCGAAATGCACCCGGATCTGGTGGGTGCGGCCGGTCTCCAGGGTCACGTCGCACAACGACGCGGCCCGGAACGCCTCGATCACCTCGTAGTGCGTCACCGAGGACTTGCCCCCGGCTACCACCGCGAATCGCCAGTCGTGCTTGGGGTGCCGGTCGATCGGGGCGTCGATGGTGCCCCGGATGGGGTCCGGGTGGCCCTGCACCAGCGCCCGGTAGTGCTTGGCGACGGTGCGATCCCGGAATGCCCGCTTCAACGCGGAGTAGCCACGCTCGGACTTGGCGACCGCCATCAGACCACTGGTGCCGACGTCCAGCCGGTGCACCACACCCTGGCGTTCAGCCGGACCCGAGGTCGACAGCTGGATCCCGGCCGCAGTGAGACCACCGAGCACGGTGGGGCCCCCCCAGCCGGGGCTGGCGTGCGCAGCCACCCCGACCGGTTTGTCCACCACGACGAAGTCGGCGTCGTCGTGCAGCACCCGCAGCCCGAGCACCGGCTCGGCCGCCGCGGCGACGGCGGTCCGCTGCGGCTCGGGCAGGGTCACCTCCAGCCACGTACCGGTGGCCAGCCGGTCGGATTTGCCGACCGGGCTGCCGTCGACCAGCACCGCACCGGCCCCGGTGAGCCCAGCCACCGCTGTGCGGGACAGTCCCAGCAGCCGCGCCAGCCCGGTGTCCACCCGCATGCCGTCGAGCCCATCGGGCACCGGCAACGCCCGGACGTCACTCATTGCGGGCCCCGGATCCGCCGACCACCAGACCGTCGCGAGCTGCGGCTACCGTCGAGCTCGCGACCGGTGACGGCCAGCAGGACCAGCACCACACCACCACCCACGATCGCCGAGTCGGCCAGGTTGAACACCGGCCACACGCTGCCGTCCGGCGCCAGCAACGACAGGAAGTCCACCACATGCCCACGCAGCGGGCCGGGAGCACGCAGCAGCCGGTCCACCAGGTTACCCAGCGCTCCACCCAGCACCAGTCCCAGCCCGAAGGCCCAGCTGGTCGAACGCAGCCGGGGCGCCAAGCGGACGATCGCCACCACGACCACCAGGGCGATCAGCGACAGCAACCAGGTCAGCCCGGTGGCCAGCGAGAACGCCGCACCCGGGTTGCGGTAGACGACGAGGTAGACCCAGCCGCCCAGCAGCTCCACCGGCGCGCGGTTCTCCAGGATCGCCACCACAACGATCTTGCTCGACACGTCCAGCAGCAATGCGACGGTAGCGGTGGCGGCCAGCAGGATGGTCCGGCGGTGTCCTGCCGACGGCTCGGGGATGTCCTGGTCGTCGGCCGCTTCCTCGGCATGCTGCGATGGGTTCACCACACCATTGTGGCCCGGTCCGCCGGCAGTCGATCAGGCGCCGGTCTCTCCCCGCCACTGGGCCAGCCGTCCGGCCCGGTGCACGGCTCGGATCCGCCGCTCGGCTTGATCCCGCTTGCCGGCCGTGGTGACGACCAGCAGCTGGTCACCTTCCTGCAGCCGGGTGGTCGGCAGCGGGGTGAAACCCTGCCCGTTGCGCACCACCAGGCTGACCATGGCGCCGACGGGTAGCCTCAGCTCCGACAGGTAGACGCCGTGCAGCCGGGAGGGTCGCGGTACCCGGACCTGCAGCAGGTCGGCGTCCATCTCATCCAACGGGGCGTAGTCGACCACGATCTCCCGGCCCTGCTCCGGGCGGGACAGCCCCAGCCACCGGACGACCGAGGGCAGCGTGACGCCCTGCACCACGGTGAGCAGCACGACCAGCACGAAGACCACGTCGACCAGCCGCTGGGCACCCGGGACCCCCATGGTGAGCGCGATCAGCGCGAGCACGATGGGTACCGCCCCGCGCAACCCCGCCCACGACAGGAACACCTGCTCCCGCCACGGCACTCGCAATGGTGTCAGGGACAGCAGCACCGACAACGGGCGTGCCAGCACGACCAGCACCGCTCCGGCCACCAGCGCCGGGATCAGCGCGCCGGGCAGGCGGACCGGCGAGGCGTACAGGCCCAGCAACACGAACAGACCAATCTGGGCGAGCCAACCGAGGCCCTCGGCGAATGAGCGGGTGTCACCGCGGTGCGGCAGCTTGGCATTGCCCAGGATCAACCCGGCCAGGTAGGTCGCCAGAAAACCCGAGGCATGCAGACCCTGCCCGGCGGCGAAGGCCAGCACGCAGACCGCGATGGTGGCCAGCGGGTAGAGACCGGTTGCCGGCAGCGCCGCCCGGCGCAGCGTCCACGCTCCCGCCAACCCCAGCGCGGCCCCCACCAGGGCACCGACCAGCAATTCGTAGCCGACCAGCAGGGGTGTCCACCAGCGAAGTGGGTCACCTGACGCGATCAGCACCACAGCGATGTAGACCGGCGCGTCATTGATGCCCGACTCCAGCTCGAGCGCGCCCGCCAGCCGCGGGGACACCTTCAGCGACCGCAACACGCTGAACACCGCCGCCGCATCGGTCGAGGACAGCACCGCGCCCCACAGCAGCCCGGTCCGCCAATCCAGACCGAGCAACAGATGCGCAGCCGAGCCGGTGATGGCGATACTCAACACGACCGCCACGGTGGACAGCGCAATACCCGGCCGCAACGCCGGCCGGATCACCGACAGCCGGGTGGTGAGGCCACCCTCGGCCAGGATCAGGACCAGACCCGCGACACCCAGCGTGGCGGTGAGCGACGTGTCGGAGAACTCGATGCCCAGGCCGGACTCACCGAGCAGCAGGCCGATGGCGAGATAGAGCAGCAGCGACGGCAACCCGAGCCGGGTGGAGACCCGCACGGCGAGCACAGCGAGTAGCAGCACCGCCGCGCCCACCCCGAGTGCGAGCTCGACCTCGTTCACGCCCGGATTGTCCTCCCAGCCTGGCAGATCAGCCGGACCAGACGATCGTCACCAGATCACGGTGGCGTGGGCCCAGCCTCGCCACCGCCTCGGCGACCTCGTCGCGGCGCTGCTCCGGCAGGCACAGCCGGCGCATCGAGAAGTCGACCTCCGCCTCGGGATGACGATCCTGGCCGGGCCGGGTCCAACGCTGGACCTCGGGGCTTATCCCGATCTCGGCGAAGACGGCCAGCACGTCATCCGCGGTCGCGGGTGGTGGCCGGAGCAACCCGTGGAACTGTGCCCACAACGGATCCAGCCAGGCCCCCGGGTGCACGGCGTGCAGCTCGACGACGACCCCGCGACGGGCGGCAGCGCCCAATGCGGCGACGAACGGAGCGAGGTCCGGGGTGTTGTACCCCACGTGGTTGCAGACCACCACGTCCGCGACGCCGGCCGGCGCCACGGTGTCCGGCCAGGGGCCGAGTACCGCGCGGTGCGGCACACCACGCTCAGTGCAGGCCTGCTCGAAGACCCGCAGCATCCCGGCAGCGGGGTCCACCCCGGTCAGCTGCGTCACCTTGGGGACCAGGGCAAGCCCGGCAGCACCACCACCGCACCCGACGTCGAGCACGGTGCCACCGCCGGCACCGAGCAACGCCAGACCCGCGCGGCGGGTGGGCGTGTCCGCCGGTGCCGCAGGCGGCCGGAACCGGCTGGGATCGTGCCGGTGCGGGTCCTGCGGGGCAGCGGCCCGGATCTCGGCCGGAATCGCCCGAGCCGCCAGCAGGCCCCGCCACCTGGCGGTGGCGGGGATCGTGAGTGGCATTGGGTGCGGTAACACTGTTACGCACTCACGACCGCGACGCGCACGGGGACGCCGTCGCCCACAGAACCGGGGAAGCCGCCCCGGACAGACTCGTGGTCGACCCGGCGGGCGAGTACCTCGCCGGCGATGAGCTGCTCGTGCTCCCGGGCTGCCGCGAGCACCGGCTCCGGCGCGTCGACGGTGAGCACGATCCGGTCGGTGACGTCCAGACCGGCCTGCTTGCGGGCCTGCTGCACGACGCGCACCAGATCCCGGGCGATGCCCTCGGCCGCCAGCTCCGCGCTGACCTCGGTGTCCAGCACCACCAACCCCGAACCGGCCGGCAACGCGGCGGCCTGGCCGGCGTCGGCGGCGACCAGCCGCTCGGTGTACTCCCCCACCAGCAACGGGATGCCGCCGGCTGTCACCGCCCCATCGGCGTCCCGTTCCCACTCCCCCGCCTTGACCGCGCGGATCACCTTCTGGGTGTCGCCGCCCAGCCGGGGCCCGCAGGCCCGGGCGTTGACGGTGAGCTCGAAGCGGCCGTGCGCGGCGACGTCGCCGGTGAGCTGGACGGTCTTGACGTTGACCTCGTCGCGGATCAGGTCGCGCAGTGGCTCCAGCGCTCCCGCGTCGGGCGCGGCCACGGTCAGGGTGGCCAGTGGCTGGCGGACTCGCAGACCCCGTGCCTTGCGCAGCGACAGCGCGGCGGACACCACCTGGCGGGCCCGGTCCATCGCCGTGACCAGCTCCGGGTCCACCGGCAAAGCCGCCGGATCGGGCCAATCGACCAGGTGCACCGAGCGCTGCCCGGTCAGCCCGCGCCAGATTGCCTCGGTGGTCAACGGCAGCAGCGGAGCGGCCACCCGGCAGGTGACCTCGAGCACGGTGTGCAAGGTGTCGATCGCGTCCACCTGGCCGGCCCAGAAGCGGTCCCGGGACCGGCGTACATACCAGTTGGTGAGCACCTCACAGAATCCCCGCACGCTGTCGCAGGCGCCGGCGATGTCGTAGCGGTCCATCCGCGCCGTGACGTCGACGACCAGGTCGTGCAGCTTGGCCAGCACGTACCGGTCCAGCACGTGCCGGCTACCGGTCCGCCATGTCCCTTCGACGTCCGCGGCGTTGGCGTAGAGCGTCAGGAAGTACCAGGAGTTCCACAACGGCAGCAGCGCTTGGCGCACCGCCTCCCGGACACCCTGCTCGGTGACCACCAGGTTCCCACCTCGCAGGATCGGGGAGGACATCAGGAACCAGCGCATCGCGTCCGAGCCGTCCCGGTCGAACACCTCGGTGACCTCGGGGTAGTTGCCCTTGGACTTGGACATCTTGAGCCCGTCGTCGCCGAGCACGATGCCGTGCGCCAGGCAGGTGCGAAACGCCGGTCGGTCGAACAGCGCGGTGGCCAGCACGTGCAGCAAGTAGAACCATCCGCGGGTCTGGCCGTTGTACTCGACGATGAAATCACCCGGATAGTGGTGCTCGAACCAGTCGTGCTGGTGGGTCGGGTCCGCAAGCGACCCTTCCGCAGCGCCCTCGAACGGGTAGTGCACCTGGGCGAAGGGCATCGAGCCGGACTCGAACCAGCAGTCCAGCACCTCGGGCACCCGGCGCATGGTGGCGCGCCCGGTGGGGTCGTCCGGGTTGGGTCGGGTCAGCTGGTCGACGAACGGGCGGTGCAGGTCGGTCGGGCGCACCCCGAAGTCGCGTTCCAGCTCATCCAGCGACCCGTAGACGTCCACCCGGGGGTAGGCCGGGTCGTCGGAGACCCAGACCGGCAACGGCGAGCCCCAGTACCGGTTGCGGGAGATGTTCCAGTCCCGAGCGCCCTGCAGCCAGGCGCCGAACTGCCCGCTTCCGACGTTGTCCGGCACCCAGGTGATCTCCCGGTTGAGCGCCACCATCCGGTCCCGGAACCTGGTCACCGCGACGAACCAGGATGACACCGCGCGCTGGATCAGCGGGTTGTCACAGCGCCAGCAGTGCGGGTAGGGGTGCTCATAGGTCTCGTGGCGCAGCAGGACACCGCCGACGTAGGCCGCGCCGTCGCGCAGGTCCCGGATGATCGCCCGGTTGGCGTCGAACACCTGCATCCCGGCGTAGGGCGCCACCTCGGCGGTGAACCGCCCCGCCGAGTCCACCGGAACCACCGCCTCGATCCCGGCGGCGTCGGTGACGGCCATGTCCTCCTCACCGAAGGCGGGGGCGATGTGCACCAGGCCGGTGCCCTCGTCGGTGGTCACGTAGTCAGCGGCGAGCAGCTGGTGGGCGTTGGCCCGGCCGGTGAAGAAGTCGAACGGCGGGGTGTAGCGGCGGCCCAGCAGCTCCGAGCCCTGACACCGGGCCAGGATCTGCGGCGCCTCACCCAGCTCCCGGGCGTAGGCAGGTAACCGGTCCTCGGCGATCAGGTAGCGCTGCCCGCCAACCTCGACGGTGACGTAGGTGAGACCGGGATGCACCGCCGCCGCCAGGTTCGACGGCAGCGTCCACGGCGTGGTCGTCCACACCAGGGCCAGCTCTCCGCTATCGAGCCGCAGCCCGACGGTGACCGCGGGATCCTGCCGGTTGCGGTAGACGTCGTCCATCTTCGTCTCGGTGTTGGACAGCGGCGTCTCGCAGCGCCAGCAGTACCACAGCACCCGGAAACCCTGGTAGATCAACCCCTTGTCCCACAGCGTCTTGAACGCCCACAGGACGCTTTCCATGTAGTCCAGGTCAAGGGTCTTGTAGTCGTGGTCGAAGTCCACCCAGCGGGCTTGGCGGGCGACGTACTCGCGCCACTCCCGGGTGTAGCGCAGCACCGAGGCCCGGCAGGCGGCGTTGAAGTCCGCCACGCCCATCTGCTCGATCCCGGACTTGTGCGTGATGCCGAGTTGGCGTTCGGCCTCCACCTCCGCCGGCAACCCGTGGCAGTCCCAGCCGAACCGGCGTTCCACCCGGCGCCCGCGCATCGTCTGGTAGCGCGGCACCACGTCCTTGACGTAGCCGGTGAGCAGGTGCCCGTAGTGCGGCAGACCATTGGCGAACGGCGGGCCGTCGTAGCAGACGAACTCATTGGATCCGTCGTCCCCGGCCGGGCGAGCGGCGACCGACGCGGGGAAAGTGGCATCAGCGGCCCAGTACCGCAGCACAGCGGCTTCCAGGTCGGGAAAGGACGGCTGAGCGCAGACGATATCCCCGCTGACGGGGATCTTCGGGTAGACCATGGCGGTGTGCGCTTCCTGTGCAGTGGTGTCCGGCTCGCTGCACGGGGACGACCCGACGTTGTCACGACGGACCGCGGTACCACCCCGCTTGCCGCCCGCAGAGGCTACAGGCAGCCACTCATTGCCGCGGCTGTGACGGGCCGCACCCGCCCGGTTCTACTGAGGGCACGACGCTGCCCCGTTCTTCCGGAGGCTCCCCGGTGATAGCCGGATCACTGCCTGTCAGCCCAGCGTACCGGGCTGGTGCCAGCCAATTCTGCTCAGCTCCCGCTCGTGCTGGCGCTGGTGGACCGGTGCCGGCGGGCTAACGAAGTATCCGGCCGGCACCGGTCACAGGGGGTGAAACCCAGCTCCCTGGCCTCTCGCACCGCCAACCGTTCGACCTGTGCTTGGTCGGGCCAGGGGCAGCCGGTGAGGTGGTAACGCGGGTGCTCATCGACCACCAGTACCTGGTCGGCCAGCTCGTAGACCACGAGCAGGTCCGCGGCGTCGGTGTCCTCCTCGCCTGGCTCGGCGCCCTCGACGTCAACGAGTCCAGTGTCCTCAGCAACGTGATCCGTGCCCGCCGGCACGGCCAGCTGCTCGACCGGGCCAGGGGCATGCGGGGTATCCGGTGGCTCAAGCGAATTCCGGCGTTGCCGCCATCGCATGATGATCATTACAGCGACCAGAGCACTGAGCACAACCGAGCCCCACGCCAGCGCCACTTGGTCAGTGCCGAGCGAGGCAACGAGCAGACAGACCGCGACGAGAAGCAAAAACCCGGTGCGAAGCATCACCACTCACCCACCCGATCCGGGTGCGACGACGGACCACGGAACCGGCACTGCCCGATACGCGTCAGCTTCCGGCTTCGGCACGCGCGCCGAACCCGGAAGTGGCGAAGCCCGGCTGGTTTCGCACCGTGTCCGGCGGTGCGGCAGATCCGCGTCCGTCTAACTCCCGCAGTTGCGACTCCAGGTAGGTCTTCAGCCGGGTGCGGTACTCGCGCTCGAACGTTCGTAGCTCGTCGATCTTCTTCTCCAGGGAGATCTTCTCCTGGTTGATCGAACCGATGATCTCGGTGTGCTTGCGCGCGGCATCGCGCTCCAGCGATGAAGCCTTCTCCCGGGACTGCCGGTCCAGCGTCTCGGCCCTGGTCCGGGCGTCGTTGAGCATGGTCTCAGCTCGGGTTCGAGCCTCATTGACCATGCCATCGGCCTTCGCTCTGGCATCGGAGAGCAACTGCTCAGACTTGGTGCGGGCCTCGCCCAGCATCCCGTCCGCTTCAGCCTTGGCCTCGCCGGTCAACCGGTCGGCCATCTCCTGAGCCAAGCCCAGCACCTTGGCGGCTTGGACGTGATGGTCGGCACCCGGCGAGGTCTGCTCGATCATCGGCGGTGGCACCGGGGCCATCACCGGCCGCGGCGGCTCCAGCGGACGAAGGTTGCGTCCGGTGTCGATCGGCGCAGCGCTGAGCTGCCGATCGAGTTCTTCGACCTGGTTGCGGAGATCGTTGTTCTCCTCGATCAAGCGAGCCAGCTCGGCCTCAACCAGGTCGAGGAAGGCGTCCACCTCGTCCTCGTTGTAGCCCCGCTTGCCGATCGGCGGCTTACTGAACGCGACGTTGTGAACGTCGGCGGGGGTCAACGGCATGGGATCACCTCACGTACTCCTCGACTATGCACACACTGGTGTGTCGGCCCCGAGCCCGGCGGCCGTTACGTTCTTGGACCTACCACTCGCATCAGTACGGTCTTGGATCCACCACTCGCATCAGTATGAACACCACGAGTAGCAGAACCATAATGGACAGGTCCAGACCCACGCCTCCGATGCGGATGGGCTTGACCACCCGGCGGAGCGCGCGGACCGGCGGATCGGTCATGGTATAGACCGACTCGAGCGCGATCGCCACCCCTCCGACTGGCTGCCAGCTGCGGGCGAAGGCGCGCACAAGCTCCACCACGATACGTGCCGTGAGCAGCAACCAGAAGAAAAAGAGTAGGTAGTACGCCACCAACCGGACCTCGTCCACGCCGACACTCTGCCATCGGTGGCGAAGCGGGGATGACCCGGGGGTGAGCCGGGCCCTGGATCGCGGTATCAGCCCAGGAAGCGGCCCTCGGCGATGCGTCGCCGGTCCTCGGCGGAGACGTCGACGTTGGGCGGCGACAGCAGGAACACCTTGTTGGTGACCTTGTCGATCGAGCCACGCAGGGCGAAGGCCAGCCCCGCGGCGAAGTCCACCAGACGCTTGGCGTCCCGATCTTCCATCTCGGTGAGGTTTATGATCACCGGGTTGCCCTCCCGGTAGCGTTCCCCGATGGGCCGAGCTTCGTTGTAGTTGTGCGGATGCAAGGTGACGATGCGCGACAGCGGGTGCGCACCGTCATTGCTGAACGGGTCGTTGACCAGCGGGTCGCTGGGCAGCAGCGGGGTCGCCGATTGGCGGGCCATCGACGTGGGGTCGATGGCCAATGAGCCGCGCACCGATGGCTCCGCAGCCCAAGACGGGGAATCCAGAGCCCAGGAAGGAGGCCGGCTGGGCTGCACCCTGGGTACCGCAGAGTGGCCGGACGGGACTGCTCTGCCCTCGTCGTAACCACTGGACCCGGCCCGGTAGGCCGAACTCATCGCAGGTCGCTCCGCCGAGAGATCGCGTTCCCTGGCCGGGTGATAGCCGGGCTCGTCGTAGTCGGGGTAGTCCGGGTGGTAAGCGTCGAACTCCTCAGCGGGGACCATGCCGAAGTACGCCTTGAGCCTGTACAGCGCGCTCATCGCCTCCCCTTCCCGTCCCGGCCTTCGAGCGAGGTTAACGGCCGGTCACCCAGCAACGCGGTTCCGACACGCACGCAGGTCGAACCCTGTGTGATCGCCTGCTCAAGATCCCCACTCATCCCGGCGGAGAGCTCGACTGCGCCAGGATGTGCCCGGCGCAGTCGCTGCGCGGCGGCGGCCAGCTCGGCGAAGGCCGCATCGGCAGCGACGCCGAGGGGAGCGACGCCCATCACGCCCTCCAGCCGCAGCCCGGGGGCGACCGCCACCCGGTCGGCCAGCGCTTCGAGCTCGGGCAGCGGGCAGCCGCCCCGGGCCGGATCGCCGTCCAAGCCGGCTTGGACGAGCACGCCGAGCGCATCGTCACGCTCGCCGGCCTGCTGCGCGGCACGGGCAGCCTGGTCCAGCGCAACGACCAGCCGCACCGAGTCCACCGACTGCACCTGCCGGGCCCACCGGGCCACCGAACGGCACTTGTTGCGTTGCAGCCGGCCGATCATGTGCCAGCGCACCGGGACCGCCAGGGACAACGCGCCGACCTGCGCCACCTTGCGAGCGGCCTCCTGGTCCCGAGCCTCGGCGACGTCACGCAGGCCGAGATCGGCAAGCAGCGCCACATCGGCAGCCGGGTACGTTTTGGTGACCGCCAGCAACCGGACCGCAGCGGGATCGCGGCCGGCAGCGGCACACGCGGCGGCGACGCGGGCCCGAACCCGCGCCACCGCCGCGGCCAGCTCGGCACGGCGGTGGTTCACGGACCCGATCCTCTCCCCTCGAACCAGGTCAGCGCAGCAAGCCGGCCGGTGACGCCATCGCGACGGTAGCTGTAGAGCGCGGAGTCCTCGACGGTGCACCGCGGGTCCACGCCGACCCGGGCCACACCGGCGGCGGTGAGCTGCCGCCACAACCCGGCCCGCAGATCCAGCCCCGCGGTGCCGCGCCGGGTACGGCAGGCGCTGCCGGGCAGGCGAGCCTCCACGTCGGCCTGCATCGCCGCGGGCACCTCGTAGCACTGCCCGCAGGCCGCGGGTCCGAGTAACACCTCCACCTGATCCATCCGCGCACCGAGCCGCTGCATGGCCGCCAGCGCCGCGGGCACGACCCCGAGCCCGGCTCCCGCCCGCCCGGCGTGCACGGCGCCGACAACCTCGGCGACCGGGTCAGCGAGCAGCACCGGCACGCAGTCAGCGACCAGCACCGCCAACCCGAGCCCCGGTTCGCTGGTGACCAGCGCGTCGGTGGCCGGTACCGGCGCGGTCAGCGGGCCGTCGACGGTGGCGACAGCGCGACCGTGCACCTGATCCATCCAGACCAGCCGCTGCAGCGCCAGCCCGACGCCGGCGGCCAACCGCTGCCGATTCGCCGCCACGGCCTCGACCTGGTCACCGACGTGCTCGCCCAAGTTGAACGAGGCATACGGCGGCGCGGAGACCCCACCCTGCCGGGTGGTCACCACCCGGCGGATGCGCACGGCGCTCAACGCCGCATGAACGGTGGCACATCCACCTCGTCATCGTCGTCGAAGTCGCCGGTCACCGGCACGGCTCGGCCCGGCAGGCCCTCCGCCGAGCGGCTCGGCACTGCACCAGGCGGTCTGCGCCCGCCAGTGGCAGGCTGCCAGGCAGCGGGATTCGGGCGCGGCGGCGCGGTGACCGCAGGCTTCGATTCCGGCGGCGGCTTACCGGCCTGACCGACCTTCCCGGACTGGCCGCTGGCTACCGTCCGCGCTGCGACCGGGGTCGGATTCATCCTTTTGTGCGAAGGTCCCCCGGCATCGAAACCAGCGGCTATCACCGTGACCCGGACCTCGTCGCCCAGCGAGTCGTCGATCACCGTGCCGAAGATGATGTTGGCGTCGGGATGCGCGGACTCCTGCACCAGGGTGGCGGCCTCGTTGATCTCGAACAAACCCAGGTCCGAGCCACCGGCGATGGACAGCAGCACCCCGTGCGCGCCCTCCATCGACGCTTCCAGCAGCGGTGAGTTGATGGCTTTCTCCGCGGCCTGCACCGATCGGCCCTCTCCCCGGGACGACCCGATCCCCATCAGCGCACTACCCGCACCGGACATGACGCTCTTCACGTCGGCGAAGTCCAGGTTGATCAGCCCGGGAGTGGTGATGAGGTCGGTGATTCCCTGGACGCCCGACAGCAGCACCTCGTCGGCGGAGCGGAATGCGTCCATCAAGCTCACGTTGGCGTCGCCGAGCTGCAGCAGCCGGTCGTTGGGGATCACGATCAGGGTGTCGCACTCGTTGCGCAGCTCGGTGATGCCGTCCTCGGCCTGGCCGGCGCGCCGCTTGCCCTCGAAGGTGAACGGCCGGGTGACCACACCGATGGTCAGCGCGCCCAGCCTACGGGCGATGTTCGCCACCACCGGAGCCCCACCGGTGCCGGTCCCGCCGCCCTCGCCAGCGGTGACGAACACCATGTCAGCGCCTTTGAGAACTTCCTCGATCTCTTCCCGGTGGTCCTCGGCGGCCTTGCGGCCGACGTCGGGATCCGCCCCCGCACCGAGCCCGCGGGTCAGCTCGCGGCCGATGTCGAGCTTGACGTCAGCGTCGGACATCAGCAATGCCTGGGCGTCGGTGTTCACCGCGATGAACTCGACGCCCTTGAGCCCAACCTCGATCATGCGGTTGACGGCATTGACGCCGCCCCCGCCGATGCCGGCGACTTTGATCACGGCGAGATAATTGTGCGACAGCGTCATCCGGTCGCGCCGTCTCTCATCAACTCAGTCAGCCCGATATGGCCCGATCCGACACTATCCAGCCCTAGCCCGTCATCATCCAGCACAGTGCGGCCTCCCTTGTCGCTGCCAGCGCCGCGCCAACGTTCAGGCATTCCCGCTCCCTCCGGCGTGGCAGAGCCCTCAACCTCACCTAAAGGATTAGAGTTATGTCAGCTCTGTCTCCTGGACGACGGTAGGCACCGGCACCGGCAGGATCCAGCAGGCACGCCGGACGGGTCGACGATCCGGCGACGCGAGTGTATGCGGCGACCGGTTGCCGCAGCGACAGGGTCATGGCCCGGCCCGGCCCGGCGAGGAGCCGCCGCCCGCTGCCCATCCGGACTCCTGCACCGGGCAGCGGCCCAGTAGCGGTTGCCACCATGCGGGGTGCCGGCGGTACCAGCTGACCGTGGCACGTACCCCGTCAGCGAAGCCGACCTGTGGTTTCCACCCCAGCTCGGTACGGAGCTTGGTGGAGTCCAGCAGGTAGCGCCGGTCATGGGAGGGCCGATCCGGCACGATCGTCTTCAGCGTGGCGGGCAGCTCCAGCTCGGCGAGGACCAGGTCGGCGATGGTGGCGATGTCGGCTTCCACCCCGCTGCCGACGTGGTAGGTCTCCCCGATGCGCCCCCGCTGGAGTACCTCGTCGATGGCCCGGCAGTGGTCGGTGACGTGCAACCATTCGCGGCGGTTGTGCGTCGAGGCGTACAGCGGCAACGGCTCGCCGCGCAGGGCCCGGGTGGTGAACAGCGGGATGACCTTCTCGGGGAACTGGTAAGGGCCATAGTTGTTGCAGCAGTTGGTGATCGTGACCGGCAGATCGTAGGTCAGGTGGTAGGCGCGCACGGCGTGATCAGCGCCGGCCTTGGCCGCGTTGTACGGGGTGCGCGGCAGGTACGGGGAGTGCTCGGTGAACGAGCCCGGATCATCGAGGGCGAGGTCGCCGTAGACCTCGCAGGTCGAGATCTGGTGAAACCGGCCGACCCCGACCCGGCGGGCGGCCTCCAGGAGAGTCTGGGTGCCGATGATGTTGGTGGAGAAGAACTCGCCGGGGCGCAGCACCGCCAGGCTGTTATGGGACTCGGCGGCGAAGTTGACCACGATGTCGACCCGGTGGGCCCGCAGCAGATCTTCCACCAACGCCTGGTCCCGGATGTCGCCGTGGATGAAGGTGATCTGATCGGCGAGGTCGGCCAGGCTCTCCCGCACCCCGGCGTAGGTCAGCGCGTCCAACGCGACGATCGCGTCGCGGGGATGGCTCGATCGCCAGTAGCGGGTGAAGTTCGAGCCGATGAACCCCGCCGCTCCGGTCATCAGCAATGTCGCCATCTGAACAGGGTAACCGGCTGATCCCGCCTCGCCGGGTGGCCTGGGCGGTTCAGTCATCGCAGTCGAGGGCGTGCCCGAGGGGCTGAACATCCGGCACTACCTGCGCAGCAATGGTGCGTGCGATGGTCTCCAGGTCCGCTGCGCCGCACTTCTCGATGTACCAGCGTGCGACGAGGCCGCTCATGGAGTGGCAGACGAACACCAGTTGCGCGTCGGCGTTGGCTGAGGACTGGTCCCGCCGGCGTTGCAGGGCTGGCCCGACGATTTCGGCGAGGCGGCGGCCGTTGTACCGGTTAAGTCATAGGGCACGGGTAGCAGGTTGGCGCCGGGGTGGTAGCCGAGGCTTTGTCAGCTTGTCGGGTGTAGCCCTTGATCGGGGTCCAGATCCCGGGCAGGACGTGCAGATCCGGCATGAGCTCCACCGGCTCGACGCCGTCATCGGGAGCCTGGTCGCCGATGTCCGGGGCGAGCGTCAAGCTCCTTAGATGCTGCCGACCAAGGTGACGATTGCCCGCAGGGCTGCTCCGGCGGACGGCGCCCAGACCAGCTTTCCGTCAGCACGGCGCAGCGGGTTGCCGGGCTACGGCGGCGTCGAGAGTAGGTAAGAGATCGCGGACGTACTCGTTGCGGCTGCAGCGGCGTAACCGCCTGGCCAGCAGGCGCAGAACTTGGGCACTGCGTGACGATCGCTGGTGCGTGTGGTTTCTCGACGCCACCACCCGGTCCTGGGCGCGGTTTGACTACCAGCCCGACACCCGGCGCTGGCCGGTCCACCAGTACGGACCGCGCCGGCTCTTCACCGAAGTCACCGCCGCCTACCAATGCTGGGCCCAGGCCGGACGGCCTTCGGTCACTCGGTGGCGGTTCATCATCACCCCGGCCGGGCAGCGGGTAGAGCTGGCGCCGCCGTCGTAATGCGCATAAAGCAGCTGTTCAGCGGGGGTACTTTCCCGAAAAGCAGCGGTGGGGCTCAAGTCCGGGAAGGATCGACGACGGCCCCTGAACCAATGCCGCGAAGTGCGGAGTATCTCCTGGCAGAGCTGTGAAAACACGGCAGGTAGCACAGCTGCCAGACCGATCAAGAGCAGCTATCCCCAGCGTTCCCCGCTGCCACGACCCTCATGATCGCTGTTTGGGTGCCGAGAACGACAAGTTTTGTCGTTCTCGGCACCCAAACAGCGATCACCACCCAGAGGACCGCCACCCACCAAGATCACCTTGTCGTACCGCAGATGCCCCGCGGGCCATCCGGTACCACGACATCGCCGCCGTCGCTTAAGAATCCTTGGTCCCCAGAACTTTGACACTTGAGCCAAGTTCCCAAGCGGGCGTAGCGTTCTACTCGTCCGCTCCCACACCGCCGTTTCAATCGCCTGACCAGCCGCGATTGGTGGCACAACGACGGTGACTCAAAGCTTAGGCCGCCCGACTCGGCGCAGCGAATGGCGACGGTCAGCCACCCCAGACCGGGAGTCCCTGCGGGAGCTTGCGCTCAGGAAGCCGCAGGGACCATTCGGCGTGCCCACAGACTTGGCGGTCCGAGGCTCGCCTCTCTAGAATCTTGACACTTGAGCCGAGTTTTGCAGCCATCTCCCGCAATGGCCGCCCGTCTCACCCCTCCCAGACGCTGAGTGTGACCGTGAACCGCCATTCGGAGCCGAATCGCGGTTCACAGCCGCTGCCGACCGCTATTCGGCTCCGAATGGCGGTTCACGTCACGTTGCTGATCAAGGTGACCCGCGTCTCGACGGTCGGAGGCGCAGCCTCACTAGCTGAGTGGCATTGGCCCTGAACCACCCCGGGTCTGATGGCGGCTCCGTGAAGTGAATAAACCATCGACTCGTCGGGACCGCCACCACAACGTAGCCGCACCGAATAGTGTTCGGTCCTGCTACTGCACTCCGACGAACTCAGCCAGCTCACGCAGTCCGCGACGGCCGCGACGGTCCCGGCGCAGCATCTGGCGCAGCATGTCGTGGACGCGGTGGGTGAACATCAGCTGCTCAGGGGCGGTCGCCCGAGCGGCGGTCAGCGCGCTGAATGCGTCGTCATCGTGCCTGCGCAGATAGTGCGACCAGGCAACAGTGATCAGGTGCGAGGCGCGGCGCTCGGCCAGCTCAGAAGGGAGTGCGGCGACGTCCACCTGGGCGGCTTGGCGGAGGGCGTCGAGGGGGTCACCCATCTCGGTGGCCAGCCAGACCCGGTGAATGGCCACGTTGGTGGGCCCGAACGCCGTCCAGAGATCATTGCGGTCACCGGTGAGCGCTGCGGCCCGGTCACACTCCCGGAGGAAGTCGCGTACCACTACGTGGTCCCCGACAGTTGCTGCGCTCACCGCACTCCTGAGCATCAACGCGCCATACATCGACGCATGCTGTGGGGACTGAGCCAGCCGGGGGCGGAGCGCGCCGGCGGTCGCAACCGGAACATCGATAGCTTCCTGAAGGAGCCCGTTGTTTCGTAACACCCCCGACAGCCGCCAAGAGGCCACAGCGATCAGCAGATCGTCCTCGCTACGCTCGGCAGCAGCCATGGCGCGTTCCACCGCGACCCACGGCAGGTCTTTCTCCCCGATCCGGTCCAGCATCCCGGAGGTGAGTCGCCAGACCAGGGAGAGCTGCCCGAACGCACGGCATTGCCGTTCGCCGGTGCTCGTGTGAGCGGCCTGCCAGGCGTCAGCGATCAGATCGGGCAACCGCGGACCAAGCTGCGACCAGCGCTCGGTCTGCTGGCAGACGAACGCCTCGTTGATCCGCACCGCCAGCTCGGCATACCCGGCGGGTGGCCGCTCGGGCACACCGAGCACCCGGGCCGACCCGTTGTACCGGAACATCGCCGCCTTGATCGCGGCAACGGAGTCCGGCGCGGTACCGATCACCGCATCGCGCAGCTCCCGGCGCCGGGCAGTGAACGCGGCAGGCAGCAGCTTCACCGGCTCGATGCTTAGGGCATCAGCGATTGCGACGATGGTGGACAGCCGGTCCAGCTCTCGGGCACCCCGCTCGAACTGGGCAAGCCACTCGACACTGCGCCCCAGCAATCCAGCCAACACCACCTGGGTGATACCCCTGCGCCGGCGGTAAAACGCGACCCGCTCGCCGACAGTCGCCTCATCGATCAACCGCACACCACCGAGTCTAGGAAAAAACAGAACCCCAAAGTTTCTTTGGGGTTGCCATCCACAGCATGCGTGAGGTCGGCCCCATGATCGATACACTGACCACCGCCCTAGCGGTGCCGCGGCGCGCAGAGCCAAGCAGTGAGCCGCGACGAGCGGGCGGGAGACCTAATGAGGCTGCGCCGCGGACCGCCGAGGCGCAGGTCACCTTGATCGGTAACGCGACGTGAACCGCCATTCGGCTCCGAATGGCGCTCGACAGCGGCCGTGAACCGCTATTCGGCTCCGAATGGCGACTCACGGTCACACAGCGTCTGGGAGGTGTGAGATGGGCGAGCATTGCGGGAGACGTCTGCAGAACTCGGGCTCAAGTGTCACGCTGCTAGCGTCCAAGGGGCGCTAGCAGCGGGCGGGGATCTCTGCGGAGTTGCGGTGCCGGCTGATGTGGGGATCCAAGCGGCGGATGGAGTGTGGCTGGACGGTGCGGCACTCCCCGGTGAGAATGAAGACGGTGGCGAAATCATCAGGGTGGGGATGTCGCGGCGCTGAGTAGATCGGTGGCGCAGCCCCAGGAGAGGCTGACGCCGGCTCCGCCGTGGCCGTAGTTGTGGGCGATGGTCGTTCCGCTCGGGTGATGTTGGAGGTCGACCCGGACGTAGGGACGGGTTGGTCGCAGTCCGACGAGCTGGTCGACGACCTGAGCGTCGACGAGGCGGGGTTCGAGGCGGGTGCAGCGCTCGAAGATCGCTCGGCCGGTGGCGGGATCGGGATCGCGATCCCACGTGCCGGGCTCGGCGGTACCGCCGAGGACCACGCGACCGGGGTGGGGATAGATCGCGATGAGGTCGGCAGAGTCACCGGTATCAGCCTCGACGAAGTCGGTCAGCCCGGGGTTGGTGACGACGATGACGTGGTGACCGCGGACGGGGTGAACCTGGCTGTCGGGGACGAGGGCGCGTGCACCGAGCCCGGCACAGTTGACGATCAGCGGTGAGCCGCGGCGACATCATTGAGGGACGCGACAGGCTCGATCTGAATCCTGGCGCCCGCGGCGGCGAGCCGCTGGTTGAGGTAGCTGAAAGTAGGTGGGCATGTCCACCAGCGGGAGCGTGCAGCGGGTGCCGTAGGCGTAGCCGGCTGGCAACTCTTCGGGGGTACAGGGGCGGCGGTCGGGAAGCAGGCACGCCCAGTCGGGCGGGTCGTGGCGCACGGCGGAGACGTCGATGCCGGAGGCGAGACGCACACCGGTGTTGGGGTGCGCAGCGAAGTTACGCAGCGTGGTGAGGGTGTGCTCGGCCCAGCGCAGCACCCGGTTACGCGGCTGGACCAGCCACGGCCCCCACAGGGCACCGGCCACGGCGGACGTGGTCGCCTCAGGCGGCTCGGCGGTGCGGACCACGACGGGATAACCGGCCTCGGCGAGGGCGACGGCGGTGCTCAGGCCGATCACACCGGCGCCGATCACCAGGACCGGGGAGAGGATGGCCATCAGGCGGGCACGGGTTGCCGGGCTACGGCGGCGTCGAGAGTGGGTGAGAAATCACGGACGTACTCGTTGCGGCTGCAGCGGCGTAACCGTTTGGCCAGCAGGCGCAGAACTTGGGCACTGCGCGCGGACTGGACTGCGTTCAGGCGGGTGACCGCGAGGCTGCCGATCGTGCATGCCTGCTCCAGATCGCCCTGCCCAGCGGCGGCGACGGCCAACCAGGCACCCTCGAACAACGCGCGACGCTGGGCAGGATGATCCACTGGCAGATCATGTGCACCGTTACGGAGCAGCCGCTCACTGCGGCTCAGCAGCGCAATGCCGGTCTGGCGGTCACCCGCGGCAACAGCGAGAGTGCCGGCATGGGCCAGGGCTTGGCCCGCTTTGGTGTCAAGGTGATTGGACGTCAGGTAGTCCATCCCAGTTGGTTCCTGGGCCAGGTCACGGCCGGCGAGGATGTCCAGACTCGTGGCGTAGGCACGTTCGAAGTCGTCAAGCCGGCCGGCGAGCGCATGGCCGTAGGCAAACCGATTCTGCATGAGGGCGCGCACCCCCGCTGGGCTCACCGTGGCAACGCGGACCGCTGCCTGCCCCAGAGCTATCGCGTCACGGGGATATTCCCGGGTGGCGGCTTGAAAAGCCAGATCCGCCAGTACATGAGCGGCCATCTCGTGGTAGCCGGCCTCCCGCGCCGCGCGTAGAGCGGTGAACAGGTACCGCTGGGCCAGCCCATGCCGGCCCGCGTCCAACGCCATCCGTCCGGCGAGCAGACCGATCTCAGCGAGAGCCGCGAACAACCGGCGCTCCACCCCAGCGGCATGTCCACCCTGACGCAAGAGCAGAGCAACAGCCCGGAACTGCGCCCCCACGTAGGGCAGGTAAGCGCCGCCGCCATGGGTGTCATCAAGGCGTTGCAGCAACGGGATGCTCTGCTCGATTTGGTCGAGCAGCGGATTACCCACCGAGCCTCGCTCCAAAGCCGCCGCGAGCCTGCCGGAATCACCCATCGGGTATCCGGTGGTGATATCGAGCATCGTCGTACCGGAGACGGCGAGAAAATGCCTACGGTCGAGCAGCCCGGCCGCCACCCAATCATCGAGCAGACCCAAGGTGGCAGCCCGAGACCACGAGCCGTTCATGTCGATGTCGGCGGGCAACACCAGTGGTGATCCGCTGGCCCGGCCCTGCCACAGCTCGGCTGGCGTCACCGGGCGGCCGAGCTCACGGGCGAGCACCCACGCTGCCAGCTCCGGAAGCGGCGGTCGCGGGACACAGCCACTGTCACGCCAGTGGTACGCAGCAGTGTCAGCCACGGTGCCGACCCCAAAGACATGATTGATCCGCCGGGCCAGCGCCCGCGGCGACCAACCCAGCTCAGCAAGTAACGAGGCGAGCACCTCGTTGGGACCATCCGCCACGTCCACATCCCCTCTGTCGCTGCTGCCCCACTAGTCCAGCACTGCTACACCGAGCCGGTGACACAAGTTGACGATCTTGACGGTCGGCGGAGCTTCCCGCAGACCCGCCAACCGGGTGTGCTGGGCACCTGAGCCGATGACGAGTGGAGAGGGAGTCGAGGTGCACGATGAGCGGTAGAACGGCCCGGCACAGGAAGACTGCCTGGTGATCGACGCAAATACGCCGTGGCGCGCCGGCCACGGCGTTGGGTGCAACAACCCAGACTGCGCGACGATCACCAACTCCCCCACGGGCCAACTGGACGGCAGCTCGTAAGGTCACTTTGTCGATCGACCACACCTTGTGGGCTCTTGCCGAGACCGCAACCGCCGGAGCCGAGGCGGACCTCCCACCAGTCCGCCTACCCATCCGCATCTGGCCCGGCCCGGGGTGGTCGTGGTCTGATTGCCGCATGAGCGCCGCCGCTGACAGCCTGCCCCAGGGCGGTGACCCGCTCTGTTTCCAAGCGGGACGAGTTCGTCGTTCGACAGCGCTGGTGAGCCGTAGCGGAAGCGTAAGGTGGTGGGGTGATGTCGGGCGTTCGGTTCGTAAATGATCCGTTGGCGTCGGTGTCGGAGCAGTTCCCGCTCGGTACGCCCGGTTTCACGGCCCCGGAACACAGTGATTCTCCCTCGGCGCCGAGCATTCGCCCGTGGGGGTTGCGGTGGCTGACCGACATGGGAATGCCCACTACACCTACCTCGTATCGGTACTGCCCGGTCAGGCAGGTGTCGGTGGATGTGGTGACCGGGCAGCTGGCCGTCCCGGCCGCGACGGTGGCGTGGACCACGGTCAGCCAGAAGGACGGTGACGAGGGCCCGAGCAAGGACTACGACTGGGAAGTCCAGCCGGACTACACCGGCTGAGCCGATGATCCTCGTCCTCGCGCAAGAATCGGACCGCACCGCCGACGGCGTGGTACTCGGCCTGGTCGAGCGTGGTGAGCCGGTGGTCCGGATGGACCTGTCGTGGTTCCCGCAGCAGTTGACGCTGGATGCGGAGTTCCGAGACGGCCACTGGCGAGGGAGCCTGCGGACCGAGCACCACGAGGTGGACCTGGCCGCGATCCGCTCGGTGTGGGTGCGCTCACCGACGTCGTTTCGGCTGCCTGATGGGTTGAGCGCGGTCGAGGCCGACTACAGCCGCCGCGAGGCCAAGCTGGGTCTGGGCGGGGTGTTGTTCGCACTGCCCGGCGTGCTGTGGGTGAACAGACCTGACTTGGCCGCGCGGGCGGTCTATAAACCGCTGCAGTACAGCGTCGCCGCCCGAGCCGGGCTCACGGTGCCGCCGACCCTGGTCACCAACTCCGCACCGGCGGCACAACGGTTCGCGACGTCGGTGGCCGGTATGGTGCAGAAACCGTTGGGCACCAGCCTGATCTTCGAAGACGGCCGGTACAAGATGGGCTACACCCACCTCGTCACCGATGCCGACCTAACCGACTTGCGCGGCATGAATACCACTGCCCACCACCTGCAGCAATGGGCTCCGAAAGTGACCGAGTGCCGGGCGGTGGTCGTCGGTGAGGACATTTTCTGTGTGGCCATCCACGCCGGCTCCGAACAGTCCTACGTGGACTACCGTGCGGACTTTGAGTCCACCACCTATGAGCAGATGGAACTCCCCAAGCAGGTACTCAAGGGCATACGGACATTCATGGCTGAACTCGGCCTGATCTACGGAGCTTTCGACCTCATCATCGGAGCCAGTAGCGGGGAGGACCGGATCGTGTCGTTCCTGGAATGCAATCCTGGTGGCCAGTACCAATTCCTGGAAGCGACGGCTGGGGTGGGCATCACCGACAGTCTTGTGACTTTACTCGCGCGCGGAAGCATCTCATGACCGTCGCCGTCGCCGAGCCGACCTGGCAGTCCCACCTGGTCCGACTGGTCGACCAGATCAGCGCCCAAGGGGATCTGCGGTCCCCGCGATGGCGCGACGCGCTGCTCGCGATACCCCGGCACCTGTTCGTGCCGCACTACTATCTGCAGGACACTAGTACCCGACCGGCACGGTGGGTACGCCATGAACCCGGCGATGCGCAAAGCACCCGAGAGTGGCTGGAGCTGGTCTACTCGCCCACCACCCTGATCACCGAGCTGGCCCAGTACGCCGACCGCGGGGTGCAGATGCCCGTGTGCAGCTCCACCAAACCCGACCTGATGATCCGGATGCTCGAAGCTCTCGACATCCAAAACGATCACAGGGTACTTGAGATCGGCACCGGCACCGGCTACCACGCCGCCCTGTTGACCCACCGGCTCGGCGACCACGCCGTGTGCTCGGTCGACATCGACCCAGCCCTCATCGCCGCCGCACAGCAGCGGCTGGACCAGCTGGGCTACCACCCCACGCTGGTAGCCCGCGACGGAGCCGCAGGACTGCCTGAGCACGCCCCCTTCGACCGGATCATCGCCACCTGCGCACTACGCGCCTTCCCCACCGAGTGGATACACCAGCTGCGACCCGGCGGCACCGCACTGGTCCACCTGGAAGGACCCCTGGGCGCCGGCAACCTACTGGCCCTGCACCGCGACCCCACCCAACCCATGGTGCAGGGACGGTTCCTGCCCTGGTGGGGCTGCTTCATGGCCCGACGAACCAGGGCCGGCCCCAGCACCGGATCACCCCGACCCACCCGCACCACCGACGCGGCCACCACCCGAGACACCACGGTCAACCCCGCCCAGATCGACGGCAACCAGATGTTCCCCTTCCTGGCCCAGCTGCACCTGCCACCGGGCATGTACCGCGCGATCTACCTCACCGACGACGACACACCGGTCACCTACCTGGCATCCCCGGACGGGTCCTGGTGCGAGATCAACCGCCACCCCGGCCACACCGGCCGACACACCGTGCGCGAAGCAGGCCCCACCCATCTCTGGGCGGCCGTCGAGACCGCCTGGGCCGAATGGACCCGACTCGGAGCACCGGCCTGGCACGAATTCGGACTCACCGCCACCCCCACCGAACACCGAATCTGGCACGGCGACCCGCACAACGGTCCGCACTGGACACTACCGCCAGACCCACTCACCATAAGAACAACATGATCACACCGAGCTGACCACCGCCCTGGCGGTGCGCGGTACCAAGCAGTGAGCCGCGACGAACGGGAGACCTCCCGACGAGACATTCCGCGGAACCCTGCGGAGCTGCACCCCCACCGACGAGCTGCGCACCGTGATCGCCACGCGGCAGGACCTGGGCAACGCCAGGCGTGGAGGGGCTGCTGTTGACGTCGTCGCCGTGGGATCGTCCAGTACTGCGGTGCTCGGCGACGGCTGGGCCGCTGCGGCTGGTCGGGCGGTAGCAAGTGGACGCTTTCAGATCGATGTAGTAGTGGCGGCGGATCTTTGGGGAGTTGCGGTGACGGCTGATGTGGGAATCCAAGCGGCGGATGGAGTGTGGCTGGACGCGGTGTGGCACTCCCCGCCGGGAGATCATGTCCTGGGAGCGGTCGTGCTCGCGCACGGGATCAGCGCGGATATGGATGAGGGTGGCATGTTCCGGCGCCTTGCCGAGGGTATGGCAGACGAGGGGTTCGGGGCGCTGCGATTCTCGTTCCGGGGTCATGGGCGCAGTGGAGGCACACAACGGGGAGCGACCATCGCCGGGGAGATGCTGGACCTGCAAGCGGTGATCGAGCATGTAGCCGAGCGTTTCGATGATCCGTTGTCGATCGTGGCGGCCAGCTTTGGCGCGGTGTCGACCTGTATGTCGCTTCCGTATCTTGCGGGGAGCTTACGCGCCTTGGTGCTGTGGAACCCGGTGCTGGATTTGCAGCGCACGTTCATCGACCCCAGTCTGCCGTGGGGGGTGGAGAACTTCGGGCAGGCGCAGCAGGCTTTGCTGTCGTCGCAGGGGTTCCTTCTGATCGAGGAGACCTTCGCGGTGGGACGTGTGTTGTTCGAGGAGATGCGGCATTACCATCCACTGGATCATTTCACCAGGAGTCTGGTTCCGGCGTTGGTGGTGCACGGTGACCGTGACTCGGCGGTGTCTTACGATGTCGCCTGCGCAGCGGCACACGCCCGTGGATGTGACTTCCATACCGTAGCGGGTTCAGATCACGGGTTCGACAGCCGAGAACGCGAGGACGAGGCGATCGCGGTCACGATGTCGTGGTTGATCCACCAACACGGGAGCTGATGTGCAAGCCATTCCGCGAGCGGCTGTACAGATCGCGCCGAGCGCGGTGATCGGCGAGTACTGCGTGCTGGGATGTCTGAAAGAGGCTCGCCTGAAGGGTGCCGGCGCCGAGCTAAAGGAGTCCGCGCGCGAGGCGGCCGAGGTAGTGATCGGCGAACGCTGCCTACTCTTCAACCAGGTAGTGATCTACGAGGGGAGCCGGCTCGGCGACGGTTGCGTGGTCGAGGATCGCGTGCGGATCGGCTACAACACCTGCGTCGGGTACGAGGCGCGCCTGGTCTACGGCGCCTTCATCTGTGACCGCGTGAGCATCGGTAACCAGGCACGGGTGGCGGGTTTCGTCTGCGACGGCACAAGTATCGGAGACCGTTCCACGGTGATGGGGCAACTCGTGCACGAGTACAGCCGTCCCCATCGGGGGTGGTGGGAGGTGGACGAGTCGTCCCCGGTGATTCACGAGGATGTAGTGGTCGGTTTCAACGCGACTGTGGTAGGCGATGTGTCCGTTGGTCCGCGCAGCTACGTCGCGGCGGGTGCGGTGGTGACAAGGGACGTGCCTCCGGGGTATGTGGTGACAAGGACAAACAAGTTGACACCGGCGTCGGAATGGCCGGGAGCGAGGTTGCAGGAGTTGCTGTTGCACTGGCAGCGCCTTTCGTCGGGATGATGCCTTCGGGTACGAAGTCGCTGTCCTCGGTATCGCTTCCCGCGACGTGCTTGGGGAGTTGATGAACCAGCGGCGGGTCGAACGCGAGGGCGCGGAGTCGGGGCGGGAACCGCGTCCGCAAGTCGGCCCGAGGGTGGTCAAGATACATGGCGGGCAAGAATTCATCGACAGGGATCAGCGCATTCTCGAGGTCCGCAGCGAGAAGGAGCTGGGCAGCGCGCAAGGTGAGTAGGTAGCCGTAGGTGCAATGACTGTAACCGGGTACGGCGAATTCGCCATCACGACCCCGATCGGGTTCCTGCGGGAGTCGACCGAGATACAGCAGATCAAACCGGTCTGAGGCTGCGGTGAGACCTTCGATCAGCTGGTGAAGGAAACCGTCTACCAGGATCGCATCATCTTCAAGGATCGCGGCCATCGGCACCTTGCGATGCGCGATGTCCTTCCAACAATGCAGGTGGCTGAGCGTGCAGCCGATCTCGCCGTATTTCAGCGGTCGCGACCACCACGGGTTGGCGGACTCTATCCGCCAGGGAAAGAGCCGGTATCCTTCGTCAGCGAGCCGCGGCAGTGTGAGGTCCCGTCCGTCGAAGGGCCCGCGCCAATCGGAAGTGAAGATCGCCGGAAGCTGGGGCGGCAGTATCTCGGCTATTCGATCCCGCCGGTCGGGTCGACGCCGGAGGTTGACCAGGTAGCAGGGGGGCAGGACCAGTCCCGGGCAGATCACAGGTACGGGCGACGTTTGGTGTTGTCGATCAGTACCTCGAACTGGTCGTCTGCGGCACGGGCGAGAAGAAGCAGCGGGGCTGATCGGGGCAGGTCCGCGACGTCGGTGATGCCGCCGAGCCGTGCAGCTTCGCTGACGAGTACGAAGTCTCGATCATCGACGAGGTCGGTGATGTAGCGAGAATTAGCAGCGCCGCGTTCATCCTGTAAAAAGCACTTGGCAGCGCCGAGCACGCCAAGGGTGAGGCAGCCCCCGAGCAGGAACACGGTAGTTCCCTGCCGGAGAGTGAGTCGGACGAAGACCGCGACGTCGGACAGCAACTCTGATTGAGGGGTCCATGCGGGACCGATTTTGCGACCGCCGAGCAAAGGTATCACCAGGGGGTCGTCCTCACCAAGGGGATGGGGCTCGAAGTAAAACGGAAGCTGGGGCTGAAATTCGCGAAACTTGGAGTTCCAGGCCGGCCCACCGATCACCGCGAGCGCGTCAGCCGTTGCCTCGTAGTACTCCGATGGACAGAAATCCCGGATGGTTACGGACTGAAACACCTGCACTAGACGAGTACGGACATAGATCAGACTGTCGAGATCGGCGAATTTGGCGTAGCGAAGATAGTTGCGGTCGCGTGGTGAGGCGAATCCAAGGCGCTGCTCCTCGGGAATCTCCGAGCATACGATATCAATCGTAGAGCCGGATGAGAGCCGCCAGAACCGCGCGAGTACCTGCTGCCAGGACCGTGCATCTTTCTGCCGAGAGAACTCCGTTGCGGTTTCAATCAATTGGCGTTCAGATGCGTTTCCCCTTGCGGTAATGAGGCGTACTGCAAGGATCTCCAGAGCGCGGTCGGAGTGGCGACGCACGGTCTTCGCGGCGCATCCCAACTGCTGGGCGAGGGACTCCTGCCGCTCAGTGAGCGTCGGATAGGAATGCTCGTCGCTGAGGTTGAAATCGACGGCCGCGTGTCGCCGGTGATGCCGGTCAAGGTCCTCAATCACCGAAGTCAGTGCCGCGACGAGCTGCACTGCCTCATTCGCTGGGTCGGCAGGCGGGGCCAGCATCCGGCGTACCGGAGTGCTCAGACCCAAGACGGCCATGGGCTGTGCCAGTCCCGGCCCTTGCCGTAACCGCACCAGCTCCCGACGCACAAGGCGCAGGCGGTCCGGAGCGTCGGAAGCCAAGGTCATGTGTCCAGATTATGACCAGCGGGCAGCAACTGTCCAAGATCACGGCCAAGTGTCGGGGTGGCCCGCGGGCGGGCGCTGCCGCAAGCTCATGGCACCGCCGACCAGCCCGAACCCGTCGAACCGAGGAGCAATGTTCGTGAACCAGCGCGTCACCCCAGACATTGGGCTCACGTCCCTGACCTGCTCTGGTACGCGGACCCGCGCACCAGAGCAGGTCAGGGATGGCGCTGACGACGATGGCTCGTGCATGAGGCTGCCCACACGTCCAGTCTCCGGCTTCGGCAACCTGGGTCTTCCGACGCTGGTGGAGGGGCTCCTTAAGGACAGGTCGATGTCTTCGCACCCGAGATCGTGGTGTGGGCCTATCAAGGCCCACCGCAGTTGGCGCTGGGGGCGATGCTGAAGCTAATCCACCCGGCGCACCCCGAAGCTCCCACCACCACCTACCCGGCGCCACGGTCCCTGCACGTCCCCCGCGCTGAACAGCGTCCATTGACGATCCGGCCACCGTCGCCAATCCGGGCTGGAGCGCGGGCCGCCCGGCTCGCCGCCACAATACCGGCTGGCAGCCACCGATGATCATGCCCTTCTCACATCAGGTCAGCGACCGGGCGCCGCCAACACCACGAGAGGCGTGAACATTGCCGAGCACGACCAGACTCGCGACGGGCGGTAGGTCGCGGTACCAGGTGACTCATCGAAGATCACCCGACCGAAAGGTGGCATCACCTTCGAAAACAGCGCCCTCCTGCGCTTGACTGTCGATGGCAACGGCGACCAGCCAGCAACCCCTCCGGGAACAGGAGTCCGCGCACGCTTAAGAACCGCACGAGGGATCGGGGGTATCGAGATGACCATTCGGCCGATCACCACGGCCTCCGTCATGGACGTCGCAGTAGCGCCAGAGAGGGTGTTGGAACACTCGAGGACCGCGGTGGAGTCGGTGGCTACGCGGTTGTGGGCGGGCGAGAGCGTGTGCGTCGGCCCACAGCTTCCGTCGGTGACCAACTATGTCACTGTGCTGCGAGTGGGTGGACGGTCCTTCGTGGCGAAGTACTCGCTGCTCGGGACGTCCCTGGTGTCGGTGGTGCGCGGCCTGCGTGGAACGTGGCCGGAGGTGAAGACCAGCCAGCGGGCATACGTGGCCAACCCTCAGGGGCTGCTGGCCCGGGAACACGCGCAGCTGAGAGCGCTGGCCACTGTCGCCCGTCGCGGCGCACTGCCGCTGCGGGTCCCGCAGATCATCACTTACGAGGCCGGGGTGCTCATCACGGTCGCGGTTGCGGCACCCAGCTTGTCGACCGAACTGCTCCGCGGCAGCCAGCACCCTGGAAGATTGCTCACCCATGTGGCCGACACCGCCAGGCGCCTGCAATGCGCATTCAATGCCGGGAACCCAGCACTCGGCGCCGTCATGTCGAGCAACCCACACAGTTCTATCGCGGGAACCTATGTACGAAAGTTTCTCAGCCCGCGCCGTACCCACGATTACCTGGCCGCGCTGGGTGACGGATGGGCAGGCCCTGCGGAACGTCGCGAGATCCAGAACTCGCTGAACGAATTGCGCAGCGTGCCGTCGTCGCTCCTGTGCCCTACCGCTGCCCCAGTGGTGATCTACGGCGACCTCAAACCCGAGCACGTTCTTCTTGAGACAGCTGGGTGGCAAACCTGGGTCGACCCCGGGCTACAACGCGCTGACCCGGCCGCCGAGCTCGCCAAGCTGGTGTCGCGCACCGCGCTGCTGCTCGTCACGACACAGCCACCAGCAGATCGGACCAGCACCATCCTCGACGCCCTGGACCAGCGGGTTACTGAGTTTCTGAGCCGCGAGTCACGGGGCAACATGCACATGCTGCGACGATTGCTCGCCCTGTGGCTAGCCGACTGGTCGAACTACCTGGCCACCGGGCTGTCCCTGCCACCGCAGGTGCCCCTGCCGCTGCCACCAATGCTGCTGGCCGCCACCACCCAGTCCCGCGCGCTGCTGCTGTTGGCCACCGATATCGCCGCGCAGCTGGTCACCAACCCCGCCCACGCCTGGTGTGTCGCCCTGCACGGCTGCCATCAGCTCGCCTGCGGACAGAGCCGGTGAACCCACGTCCACACCCGGCCACCCTCGGGGTCATCGGGGCTGGCAGGGTCGGACGCGCCGTGACCGCCGCGGTAGTCACCACCGGTCTCGCCTCCACCGTCCTGGTGCACAGCCGCCGGCTGGTGGAGAGCACCGCCCTGGCTACCGACGCCACAGACTTGGCCGCCACCCAACACGTCCCGATCACCATCGACGCCGTCGAGCACCCCCGCGACCTCCGCGACGCGGCGCTGCTCATCGTCTGTGTCCGGGCCAGATTCAGCAACCACGCCCAAGACCGGCGGGGCGGCCTGCTACCCAATGCACCGTTGGTCGCCAACCTCGCCCACCAGCTCCACGGCTTCCCTGGCCCGGTGGTGATGGTGAGCAACCCGGTCGACGTGATGAGCCGGCTGTTCGCCGAGCACAGTGACACCACGGTGCTGGGGATTGGCTCGAACCTCGACTCCGCGCGCTACCGCACGCTGGTGGCGCACCACCTCGCGGTGTCTCTCACAGCTGTTGGCGGCTCGGTGCTCGGCGAGCACGGCGAGACCGCAGTCATCTGCGAACACGCCACCCGGGTAAACCGTCAGCCCGTCCACCTGCCGCTCGGCCTCATCCGGCGACAGCTGCGTGAGAGGTCCCCGCGTATCACCGCCGGAATGGACCGGACCCAACACGGCCCCGCCGGCGCCGTGCTCTCTACCGTTCGCAAGCTCCTTGGACTTGCCGACGGCCACGAAGAACTCTCCGCGCCCAGCCCCGGCGGTGTGTACCTCGGGCAGCGACTGCGGTTCGTCGCAGGCCAGTACTGCAACGACCCGCCCGAACACTCAGCGGCTGAACACACCGCTCTCGACGCCAGCGCGCACCAGCTCAAGATCCGCTACGGCAACATCAGAACTCACCTGGAGAACCGGAGAAGGAACGCGTAGTGCTTACCTCAACCCCGCCGCACGCCGTACGAGTCAGCGCCGGACCCGCCACCGTCCTCGTCACCAGCGAGGACACCGCCGTCACCGACTGGATCACCCAATACTTCGGTTGCTGGTGGACTGTGCAACCCATTAGCTCAGCGGCAGAGACCAGGGGCCCGGTGCTGCACTGTCGAGTCGATCCCGACCATTTCGCCGCCGCCCAAGACAGCCTCAGCACCCGGGCGCACCGGGTCATCGAGTTCGCCCGCAACCCGATGCACGTCGCCGACGACGCCATCTCCGCGGTGGACTCGACTGAGCAGGTCGCCTACCACACTGACACCGGCCGCACCCGGCTCACCCTCACGGCTACCGGTTCGCTAGAGCTGTGCCTGGCCACCGCCCGCATCGCCCGCGAACTCATCCGAGCCCAGCTCGAAGCTGACGGATGGGCCATCATGCACGCCAGTGCTACCGTCCACGACGACAACGCCATCCTCGCCCTCGGCCCCAAAGGCGCTGGCAAGACCACCACCGCACTGCTCCTCACCACCCAGGGTTACCAGCTTCTGGCCAACGACCGGGTCTTCCTGCACCCCGCCACCCGGGCACTCCTGCCCTGGCCCGCCGCCGCAGCGCTCGGACTCGGATTGCTGCATGCCCACGGCCTCCTCGACGGCGTGCGCGCTCAGCTGGCCGCCGGGCAGCACCTGCACCCCACCGTCGACCCCGCCGTCACCGCCGCCATCCTCAATGGTTGCACCAGCCCACTGCACGACCCACGCGGTCGCGAACTCAAAACGCAACTCTTCCCGCACCAACTCACCGACTGGCTCGGCCTGCAACTCACCCGCTCCGCCACCGCCAGCGCATTGATCTTCCCCCGCCTCGACCCCGACGGCGAGCCCCGCCTCGACACCCCACCGCGCACCGTCACCAGCAGTGACTTCTTCGACCCCGACCACGACGACCGCTACCCCGACTTCCTCCGCCTGACCCGGATCACCCCCGAATACCGCCACCAGATCTGGGCGCACACCCGCGACGCCGTGGCCACCGTCCCCCATCACAGCGTCGTCTTCACCCACGACACCACACGATCACGACAACTACTCGCGAACGTGGAGATCGTCAAGGCCGCGCTGGCCGCGCTCGATCAGATGTGACCACCGGCCATCGGCTCCCCGGAGTCGACCAGCTGGTGGCTGCGTTCCGCACCTTCCGTTACTCGGTGTTCCGCCTGGAGAGCCTCCAGGTCTACGCAGGGTCCGGGGAGGACGAAGGCATCACCGCGTTTCACCGTGGTGACCCCGATCCCCCACCGGATCCTGCTGAGGACGAGTGGGCCGCGCTGCTGCGGGCGAACCGGGATGCCGGACGTCTTCAGCAGCGGGTGCACGTTGCGACGGAGCCGATCAGCGACTACCTGGCCTACGAGCTCACCTGGCAGTACGGGCCGCACGTAGCAGCCGGAGAGGACATCCGCATCATCGCCGTGCACGGCGCCTGGCCCGACGACGTACCGCAGTCAGATTTCACCCTGTTCGACTCCAGCCGCCTGTTCCAGCTGAGCTACCGTCCGGACGGGACGTGGCTGGGCGCACAACCGGTGACTGACCACGCGAGTGTCGTCGCGGCGTGCCGCTCGGTTGATGTGCGGGTGTTACCCGCCGCGGCACCGTCACCGATCCTGCCGCTCGGCGGGTTCAGCATCCACGACGACGACACGCTGTGGTGTGAGACCTTGACGCGGGAAACGCGGATCACAGACCCGGAGGACATCGCAGCGCACACGAGGGCCTTCGAGCTGGCCCGAACTGCCTCACCTGCCGTTCGTTTACTGCAATCTGTCCCCAGATTGCAGTAAACGAGCCAGAATTACTGCGTTCTGTCCCCAGATTGCGATGAAGGGATCAGCGAACTGGGTGGCGGGCGAAGCCCGCATGACCGCCTGAAAACTCGACTCAAGTTTCCCGTCTAGCGCAGCGCCGCGTGCGAGAAGCCCCGGATGGGAGGCCAGATGCGCATTCGATATCGCGCGACACGCGCTAGAGTAGATGCATGGCGACAATTTAGGTTCGCGATGTTCCAGACGACGTGCACCGCATCTACCAGCAGCGGGCCGTGCTGGCGGGAATGAGCTTGCAGGAGTATTTACGCGCCGAGCTGACCCGCAACGCACACACCCGGACCCCGGCTGAGCTGGTAGCCGAGACCGAGCAGCGACTCGCCTCGGAGGGCAGCGCGGGGTTTGCCACCCGATCCTCGGCGGATCTGCTCCGCGCGGATCGGGCGACGCATTGACCGTCTTCGACGCCTCGGTGCTGGTCAACGCGCTGGTGGTGGGCGGGCCGGACGGAGACGAGACCCGCAAGGTGCTGCGCGACCGCTCTGTGTTACCTGTTCCGTCGATCTTCGTCGCCGAGGCGACCTCGGCGATCCGTTCGATGCTGGCGCGCGGAGAGGTGAGTTCCGGCCTGGTCTGCGGGGCGGTCACGAAAATCAAAATAGTGCGGACCGTGCAGTATCCGATCGAGCCGTTTGTCGACCGCGTATGGAAGCTGCCCGACAACCTCAGCATGTACGACGGCTGGTATGTCGCCCTTGCGGAGTCACTGGAGACCAATTTGGTGACAGCCGACCATCGACTCGCGAAGGCATCAGGACCGCGCTACTCGGTGCTGGAGGTCGCTCAATTCGCCGCTCGCTCGTCGGGGTCGCCAGCGCGCGCAGCCGTCCCAGAGCGATCGCCCCTGCCGGTTGCACCTTTCGTGACCCACCGCTGTGACCGCGCAAAACTGACACGGGCGGCGGGGTGACCGTGCTTCGGCACAACAGGCAGCGATGACCTGTCGATCAGGGCCGCAGGTGTCCACGTGATCTTGTCCAGAATCGCGTCACTCAGCGAAAGCCGTCCATGATCGCCGTTTCGGCAGGATCACCCGCGCTGAGCGCGGCTCACCCTTCCCGCTCTGGTGTCGCCGAGTGCGACATGAGGGCTGTCGGCAGCCGCCCCGGCAGCTCTGGTGTCGCACTCGGCGCACGCAGAGCTGCCGCTGCGAGGTAGAGGTGATCATGACCTGCAGCAGCCCAGATTCATTCCTCAGGGCAGCACGCAGCGCCTAGGGAGTCGGCTCCGAATGGCGGCTCACCCGAAGCGGCCGGGCACACTCAGCGTCTGGGAGATGCGAGACAGGCAACCATCGCGGTAGACGTCTGCAAAACTCGGCCCAAGCCCTCATGGGGACCAAGGAGCGCCTAGTCGCGTACTACGAAGGGGAGGAATTGGACATGTCCAAGCACGACCAGACTCGCGATGGTGGTAGGCCGCGGGACCAGGTGGACCCGTCGAAGATCGTTCGGCCAAAGGACGAGCACGACGGCAAGCACAACGGTGGCAGCAGTCGCGGTGACAGCGGGCGTAAGGACGAAGACAACAAGTGATCGAAGCGCAGCGGGACCTGGCTGTTCGGCTGGGCGGCCGGTTACCTGCTCACTGGCGGGCCGCATACGCGGCCAACCCCCGGCACCTGTTCCTGCCCGACCGCATCTGGAGAGCGGTTGGGCAGCCACTCGACCGCGCCAGTGACCCCGACGGCTGGCTCGCCTACGCCTACAGCGATGAGTCGGTGATCACCCAGCTGCATGACGGTGCGGAGAGCTCCGAGCACGGCTACCCGATCAGCAGTTCCTGCTCAATGGCCACCATCGTCTTCACCATGCTGTGCCACCTCGACGTGCACCCAGGGCACCGGGTGCTAGAGATAGGCACCGGCACCGGGTGGAGTACGAGCCTGCTGTCGCATCGACTCGGCGATGATCAGGTGGTCAGCATCGAGATAGACCCCGTGGTGGCGGACACGGCACGCCGCAACCTCGCGGACGCCGGCCGGGGACCGTTGGTGATCACTGGGGAGGGTGCCGACGGCTATTCCCCGGCCGCTCCCTACCACCGGGTGATCGCCACCTGCTCGGTGCAGACCGTGCCCTATTCTTGGGTGGCGCAGACCCGACCGGGCGGCGTCATCGTCACCCCCTGGGGCACCGCCTTCGAGAACAGCGCCCTACTGCGTCTGACCGTCGACGACAACGGCGACCAAGCCATGGGCCGCATCGTCGACTGGGCGACGTTCATGCTGCTCCGCACCCAACGGCCGATGATCCCCGACGAACCTGATGACTTCGACACCATCTCCGAGCGGTCCCGAACCGACCTCGATCTTGCTGACTTCCTCGGCGACAACGCCCGATTCGGCATCGGCCTGCATGTCCCCGACTGCCGGTTGACCTGGGAAACAGGCCCCGACGGCTACCTGGAGACCCTGTGGCTGCTGGCGCCCGATGCCTGGGCCTCAGTGCACGACACCGTGGTTCGGCAAGCCGGAGCGCGCCGGCTCTGGGAGGAAGCTCTCACCGGCTACGCTTGGTGGCTGAAATCCGGGCGACCACACCGGGACCGCTACGGCGTCACCGTCACGGCTGATCACCAACGGATTTGGCTCGATCACCCGGCAAACCCCATCCAGGAAAGGGAGCGCACGCGAGCCTAGGGGAGCGTGCAGCGGTGTTAACGGGTGCCGTGGACAGGTCCGTCGCCATACAGGGCGGCCAGATCGATCAGGAGTAGGTCGGGGCGGTGAGACGCGGCCTGTTGCACGTCGGGATGAAAGCCGTGCAGGGAGTACAGGGCCAAGGCGGCGTCGGCGGTGTGGTGGCCGAGGTCCGCGAGCAGGGTGCGGATGTGTTCGAGGCGTTCGACGTCACGCAGGCCGCGCGGTGCGATGGTGGCCTTGGCCTTGCCGATCAGGGCGATCCGGGCGTGGGCCGACTGCGGCCGTTCGCCCGGGGCCAGCGCGAGCACGTCCACCTCGTGCTTGGTCTTCGCCGCCGGATCGGGTACCTCGGTGGATCCCACCGCGCCGGCGCGCAATGCGGTCTCATCGGGGGCGAAGGAGCGGGTCCATTGACGGGCGAGTTCCTCGAAATGCGGTCCGAGGATTTTGGCGTGGAAGGTGCGGCGGGACTGCTGCCAGGCGAGGCGGGCGCGGCCGTGTTCGACCATGTCCACCAGTGGCAGAGTGATCAACTGGTTGAAGCGGATAACGGGGTCGGCGACTGTGATCACGGGGTTGCGGGCTTTCAGCAGGTCCTGTTCCTTGCGCAGGTAGCCGGTGGATTCGAGTACTTCCAGCGGGGCGACCACAGCCGAGCGCTGACGCTGAAGCAGGCCGCCGATCCGCGCCGGGGTGGAGGCACCCTGGGCGACCGCGGACAGCAGGTCGTAGTAGAGGGTGCGGTGGGTGATCCGCGGGTCCTCGCGCAGCAGGAACTCGGCCTCGACCCGGGAGTACAGGGCGCGGCCGGGGTCCATCAGGGTTCGCGGGACCCAGTCGTCGAACTGCGCCGTGTCCTGTGGGCTGACGCCGGGCGCCAACGGCCGATACCCGGGGGCGCCGCCCAGACACGTGTCGACCAGCAGCGCGGTCTCGGGGTCGGTGATCTGCCAGTGGGTGCGGGCAGTGCGGTAGTCGAAGGCGGGCAGACGCAGGTCCAGCACGGCCCGGCCGCGCAACGGCTTGGTGCCCGACAGCAGTTCGCTCATGATGCTCATCGCCGAGCCACACAAGACGATCCGCCCGCCGGGTGCCTTTCCCGACTGCGAACGGTCGTAGAGCAACTGCAGCAACCCTGGGATCTCCGGGGAATGCTGGAGCAGGTACGGCAGCTCGTCGATCACGATCAGCGGCGCGCCGGGCGCACGGTTGACCACATCCAGGGCGGCGGAGAGCACCTCCTCCCACCCGCCCAAGCGCAACGCCCCGGCAGGCACCCCGGCGTGCTCGGCCACCGCCTCGCTGACACGCGCCAGCGCAAGGACGCGCCCCTCTTCCTGGACCGCAGCCAGATACAGGCCTCCTACCGCCTCCGCAAGCGCCTCCAGCAGGAACGACTTGCCAGTGCGCCGCCGCCCCGACACGATCGCCACCCGCAGCTGCGACGCAGGGTCCTGGACGAACTCCCGCAGCAGCCCCCACTCCCGGTCCCGGTCCAGCAGCCGCACCGGCTTCACCAATTGTTCACCCATACCAGCACTATAAACGTTCTGTTCTGCATGTTCTAATTTAGTTATGATCCACCTTAACATGAAGGAGAGGGTCCCGGAAGCAGTGTGGACAACTACCGTGCGGGTCAGGCGATAGTGGGCAGGGTGGGGCTGGAGACGTCGTAGATCTTGCCGGGTTGGGTGAGCAGCGGGCCGAGCACTGCGGCCTTGCGGCCACCCTGCTCCACACCGCCCCAACGCACCTCCCGGCTGTTGTCCAGCCGCAGCACGACGTCGGCCGCAGAATCCGCAGCAACCGAACGCACCTGGGCGCGCAGCGGCTGCGGCAGCCCGGTCAGCACCGCCAGCGCGGCGACCGTGGCGGCGTCCCGAGGCCCGACCCGGGTCACCCGCAGCTCGGGCAGACCCGGCGGCCCGAGCCCGACTGGCACCACCGCGTAGTCGGTGCCGGTGGCATCCACCAAGTGCACACCGTTGCCCTGACGGACGACCGCGATCGGGGTCCGCTCGGTGAGCTCGATCCACACCGTGCCGTCCAACGCGGTGTGAACCTGCACACTGGCCACCCGCGGCACCGCGGCCACCCTGGCCCGGATGCCCTCGGTGTCCAGCCGCAGCATCGGTGTGCCCAGCGCAACTGCCGCGGCGGCCCGCACCTCGTCGGCGGCAAGCTCTCTGGTGCCCATCACCTGCACCGAACGGGCATCGAACAGCGAGCTTCCCAGCAACACCCAGGTCAGCGCCCCACCCAGAGCCAGCACAGCCAGCGCCCCGAGCAACCACCGCCGGCAACTCGACCACCGCCGGCGGAGCCGGCAATCCGACCCCCGCCACCGACGTCGGGCGGACCTGGCTGAGCGCAGCGGGCCGGGCTGCGCGGCGGGCTGTGCGGCCGGCCGGCCGCGAGACTCCGGCTGACCGGCACCGACGCTGCGACCGGAGACACCGGAACCGGAGATGCGGCGCTGCCGCGCGACCGCTACGGGCCGGGGCGTGTCGCGCCGGGGGCGACGCCGGGCACTCGAAGCGGCGCGGCCACCGGGGTTCACCGCTGTACTACCCGAGCGACGGGGTCTGCTGGAGCAGGCCCGGCAACAGAGTCTGCCGCAGGGCAACAGTGCTGCGCCAGCTCGGCGATCAGCTTCGGGCCGAGCAGCGTCACGTCACCGGCGCCCATGGTGATCACCAGGTCGCCGGGGCGGGTCAGCTCAGCCAACCGCACGGGCAGCTGCGCCCAGCCCGGCTCGTAGTGCACGCACCCAGCCGGCAGCGGCACCGCTTGGGCGATCAACGCACCGGTGACCCCGGGTAACGGGTCCTCCCGGGCGCCGTACACATCCAGCAGCAGCACCACGTCGGCCAGCGCCAGCGCGGTACCGAACCCGGCGGCGAAGTCGCGGGTACGGGAGTACAGGTGCGGCTGGAACGCCACCACCAGCCGCCCCTGCCCCGCCACCTGGCGGGCGCCGCGCAGCGCCGCGGCCACCTTCGTCGGATGGTGGGCGTAGTCGTCGTAGACCCGAACCCCGCCGGCCCGTCCGATGAGCTCGAACCGGCGGCGAACCCCACCGAACCCGGCCAACCCCGCCAGCAGGCCGGGTAGCGGCGCACCCAGCTCCAGGCCGGCCAGCAGGGCCGCGACGGCGTTGGCTGCCATGTGCTCACCGGGCATCGCGACCTCGAGCGTCACCCGGCGTACCAACCCGTCCGAGCCGGTCAGCGCCACGGTGGCGATGCCTCGCCCGCCGTCGGGGGTGTACGCCAGCAGCCGGGCGTCCCCGACCGCGGCGGCGTGGCGCCCGTAGTGCCGTACCCGCACCCCGGATGCGGCAGCCCGGGCGGCCAGGGCCGCCGAGCCGGAGTCGTCCGAGTTGGCGATCAACACCCCGTCCGGGCGCAGCCGGGCGACGAAGGCGTCGAAGGTGGCGACGTATGCCTCGACGGTGCCGTGGTGGTCCAGGTGATCGGACTCGACGTTGGTGACCACGGCGAGGTCGGGCGAGTAGGCCAGGAAGGAGCCGTCGCTCTCGTCGGCCTCGGCCACGAATACGTCACCGCCACCATGGTGAGCACCGGAACCGGAACCGGTGAGGTCGCCACCGATGAGGAACGACGGGTCGGCGCCGCAGTGCTGCAGCGCCACGGTGAGCATCGAGGTGGTGGAGGTCTTGCCGGCGGTCCCGGTGACGCACGCGACCCGGTAACCGCTCATCAGGGCCGCCAGCGCCGCGGAGCGGTGGATCACCGGGATGCCCCGCCGGGCGCCCTCGACGAGCTCGGGGTTGTCCGGATCGGTCTGGTGCACCGCCTTGGTGCTGATGATCGCGGTGGGGTCGGCACCGAGCTGGTCGAGGTTGGCCGCGGCATGCCCGACGGCCACCTCGGCGCCCAAGGCTCGCAACGTGTGCAGCACCCCGGAGTCCTTGGCGTCCGAGCCCGACACGGCACCGCCGCGGGCCAGCACGATCCGGGCCACCCCGCTCATCCCGGCACCCCCGATCCCGATCAGGTGAGTGCGGGCCAGCTGCCGTGGCAACAACGGCGGTCCGGCGGTCACCCGGCCACCTCCAGGACGATCTTGGCCAGCACGTCGTCGGCGTCGGAGTGGCCGGCCACCCGGGCGGCGACACTCATGCCGGTGAGCCGGTGGGGATCGGTCAACACGCCCACCACCTCGTCGATCACCTTGGCCGGCGTCAGCTCCGCGTCGGGCACCAGCAGCGCGCCGCCGGCCGCTACCAGCGGCTGCGCGTTGAGCCCCTGCTCGCCGTTGCCGTGTGGCAGCGGGACGTACACCGCGGGCAGGCCGACGGCGGACAGCTCGGCGACGGTCATCGCGCCGGCCCGGCAGATCGCGAGGTCGGCGGCGGCCAGCGCCAGATCCATCCGTTCCAGGTAGGGCACCGCGACGTACGGGGGTGCGCCGGGCACCGTCGCCACCTGGATGGTGTTGCGTCGCCCGTAGGCATGCAGCACGCCGATCCCGGCCGCACCGAGCTGGGCCGCAGCGCCGGACACCGCGGCGTTGAGGGTGCGGGCGCCCTGCGAGCCCCCGGTCACCAGCAGTGTCGGCGCCTGCGGGTGCAGGCCGAAGTGCGCCCGGGCCCGATCTCGCAGGGCGGCCCGGTCCAGCGACGAGATCGCCTGCCGCAGCGGGATCCCGATCACCTCGGCGGCCGGCAGCCCGCTGCCGGCGACCGCGGCGAGCACCCGGACCGCGAACCGCGAACCGATCTTGTTGGCCAGCCCGGCGCGGGCATTGGCCTCGTGTACCACGATCGGCACCCGACCCCGGGCGGCAAGATAGGCCGGCAATGCGACATAGCCCCCGAAACCGACCACCACGTCGGCGTCGACGTCGACGAGTATCTGCCGAGCCCGGCGCACCGCCGCGCAGACCCGGACCGGCAGCCGGAGCAGGTCCGCACTGGGCTTGCGCGGCAACGGCACCGCGGGGATGAGCTCCAGCGGGTATCCCCGCGCGGGCACCAGGGTGGTCTCCAGGCCGCGCTCGGTGCCCAGCGCAGTGATCCGCGCCTGGGGCAACGCCCGGCGTAGCGCGTCGGCCAGCGCCAGCGCCGGCTCGACATGCCCCGCGGTGCCACCCCCGGCGATGACCACCGACACCGGTCTGTTCATCACCGGTCCCCGATCCGGGCCGGCTGGGGTCGGCGCGGCGCGGCGGCGTACGGCACCGGGGGGCGCAGCCGCAACAACCGGGAGACCGCACCCGAATGTCCGGACCGGATGGTCTGCGCGCGCAGCACGGCCACCGCCTGCGGCTCGTGCCGGGCGAAGTTGGCCAGCAGCCCGAACACCAGCATCGTCAGCGCGATGGAGGTGCCTCCGGACGAGATCAGCGGCAGCGGGATGCCGGTGACCGGCAGCAGGCCGACCACGTACCCGATGTTGATCGCGGCCTGACCGACCAGCCAGGTGGTCACGGTGGCCGATACCAGCTTGATCCACGGGTCGGTGTTGCGCGCCGCTATCCGGATGCCGGCGTAGGCCAGCGTGCCGAACAGCAACAACACCACCAGGCAGCCCACAAAGCCCAGCTCCTCCCCGATGATCGCGAAGATGAAGTCGTTGTGCGCGTTGGGCAGGTAGTCCCATTTGGCGCTGCCCTGGCCCAGCCCCACCCCCCACCAGCCACCGTCGGCCAGCGAGAACATCGCTTGGCGAGCCTGGTAAGCCGCGCCCTGGGTGTCGGCGCCCGGGTTCAGGAAGGATCCGATCCTGGCCGATCGGTAGCCGGCGAGGCCGGCCATGGCCAGCGCCCCGGCGATCGCGGCGACCACGATCCCACCGAACAGCACCCCCGGTGCACCGCCGAACCACAACAGCGCGAGCAGCACGATGACCAGGGTGATCGTGGTACCGAGATCAGGTTCCAGCATCACCAGCCCGAAGATCGCGACTGCCACCGGAACCACCGGGACCAGCAGGTGGCGCCACTGGCGCAGCAGGGATCGCTTGGTGATCAGCACGTGCGCCCCCCACAGAGCCAGGGCCAGCTTGACCGGCTCGGAGGGCTGCAGGGACAGCGGGCCCAGCCGCAGCCAGTTCTGCGCGCCGTTGATCTCGGCGCCGGCCGGGGTGAGCACCACGACCAGCAGCACCACGCACCCCACCAGGAACAGCCCGCTGGTGCCGCGCAGCAGCCGCACCGGGGTCCGCAACCCGATCCAGAACAACACCAGGCCGACGCCGCAATACACCAGCTGGCGGACGAACACCGCGTAAGACGACCCGGCTCGGGTGTAGGACTCCACGTTCGACGCCGAGAGCACCATCACCAGACCGAACAGGGTCAGCAGGCCGAAGATGGCGAGCACCAGGTGCAGTGAGGTCAGCGGCCGGGCCAACCAGGCGGTGAGCAGGTCGCGAGTGCCGGCCCACCGGACCGCAGCCGGCGGGTGTCGCCCGGGCGCGCTGCTACTCATCGGAGCACACCGTCACCGGCGCTGTGGGCGGCGACCGCAGCGGCGAAAGCCCGACCACGCTGGGTGTAGTCGGTGAACATGTCCATCGACGCCGCCGCCGGAGCGAGCAGCACGACATCGCCGGGCCGGGCCAACTCGGCAGCGGCGGCCACCACCTCCATCATGGCGTCATCGTCTCCCGAGTCCACCACCCGCACCGGGAGGTCGGGGGCGTGTCGCGCCAGAGCCGCGGCGATCACCATCCGGTCCGCGCCGAGCAGCACCGCGCCGACCAGCCGATCCCGGGTGTCGACGACGAGGGAGTCCACCTCGACGCCCTTGAGCAACCCCCCGGCTACCCACACCACCCGCTGGTGGGCCACCAGCGCGGCCCGGGCCGCGTGCGGGTTGGTGGCCTTGGAATCGTCGACGTAGCACACCCCGGCGTAGGTGCCGGCGGGTGCGCCACGGTGCCCGCCGGGGGTGAAAGCGCGCAGCCCCGACGCGACAGCCGGCGCACCGGCGCCGACCGAGCGGGCCAGCGCCGCGGCAGCCAGCGCATTGGCCAGGTTGTGCCGTCCGGCCGGCCGGACGTCCGCGACGTGCGCCCGCACCTAGCCATCCGGCGAATACGCTCGATCGACCAGCTGGTCGCCGACCAGGCCCAGTTGCCCCGCGGCCGGCTCACCGGTGGTGAAGCCGACCCCGCCGCGCCCGGCGGCCAGCCGCGTCGACCACTCGTC